>WTCE01000091.1 GCA_013138735.1 Crocinitomix sp.
CGTGAGCTTCCTTCAGATTCCTGCTCACGCAGGACACCCTTGCTATTGGCTAACACTTCCTGCTATAAAGGCGTGCTCGGGACTTGAACCCTATAATCATTGCCCATGCTGGGCACACAACAAAAAACCAAGCGCTACGCGCTTGGTTTTGCTTGTGGGCTATACAGGATTCGAACCTGTGACCCCTGCCCTGTCAAGGCAGTGCTCTGAACCAACTGAGCTAATAACCCAAGAAAAAAAGCCTTCCTAAACCACTTTTAAAAGTTTAGAAAGGCCTTGGTGGAGAATATCGGAATCGAACCGATTACCTCTTCACTGCCAGCGAAGCGCTCTAGCCAAATGAGCTAATCCCCCAGATTTGCGAATTGCTTGTGCGTCCTTTGACGTAAGCTAATCCCCCTCTCATCCACCGAAGCTTTAGCGTAGGTGGTACATTAATTTGCGAATTGCTTGTCTCGAAGTATTGAGAAAAACATATCCACCGTTAATCTAGCCCATAAAAATAATCAAATGCTTGCATTGAGCATAAGGTTTTTAAAAAAAAAGAGCCACTCCTTTCAGAACAACTCCACAAACGATAGCATTTACCCACATTATTTTATTTCACAATCCACTTCGTCTCATTCAACATCTTCCCGCGCACCCATAGTATGATTCAGCCCTAAACTCAATAGCAAAACAATGACATACACTAATTTCGTTTGGAATAAATTTCTCATGCTTCTCTTTTAATAAGTATGATTCCAAAATTATGACTTAGGTAGGGATTTAAAAAACCAAAAATAGTTTATAAATCATGTTGAAAATTTGAAAAGAATGACATTTAACTACTGATTAACAAACAATTGAATCAAAACAAAGACATCTTAAAACCAGCTGAAATACTCAAAACCAGCATAAAGTCCATCTTCGCGTGCCTCAATTGGATAGTTCTCCAAATGCATACCTGCTCCCCTACCCGTTTCTAAATCGAAACCATAACGGTGCCAAGGGCAAACAATTTTTCCATCCTCACAAACAGCATGATTTAGCTTGGCGCCTTGATGCGGACATTTATTTTTGACTAAATAATATTTATCAGCATGTTTCACCAATAAAAGACCATGACCATCAATTACGATTGGGGCACATGAACGTTGATTCAACTCTTGCTGCAAACTTTCGTAAGTATCCGCAAAACGAATCCATCTCATCTTCATTGATAACATATTTTGAAGGTAACGAAAAGAAACGTTGAAGAATAACTTTAGTTTAATTTCTACGAAAATTTTATTGGTCGCATTATTATTCAATACGCTTAATCGTGTTTTTTATCAAAACATTTTAAAAGCTTCAGAGACAACCATTTAATTGTAGCACTTGTATTGAATAAAACAAAACTTACAAAATGAAAAAAATTCTCTTTAGTACCTTATGCGTTGGATTGCTCTTAATGAGCTGTAAAAAACATGAAATTATTCCTGAACCAACACCAACCTCAAATTTATCATCCTACTATGCTGATAAAATAGAGGAAGCAACACAAACCTTTAATTTAAGTAATGCCACAGGAGGATATTTCACTGGCGAAAATGGTGTTCAAATTTTAGTTCCAGCCAATGCCTTTGTTTATACAGACGGCACACCTGTGATTGGAACAATTAATTTTGAATTAATTGAAGTTTTGGATTATAACACCATGGTTTTATTGAATAAATCAACAACCAGTGACGGTGAACTATTAGTTTCAGGTGGTCAATTAAAATTAACGGCAACCAAAGGCGGAACAGAAGTTTTATTGGCTGATGGTGTTGCTCTTGATGTTTACGTACCTACAACTTCGCCTGATGAAGAAATGGGCTTATTTGAGGGAATTGAGGATGAAGATGGATTTGTCGAATGGGGAGCACTTGAAGATACGGTTGTTATTATAGAAACTGAGGATACCGTTGGTGAAGCTTCTGATTATTACTATTTCGAATTTGTGAACGAAAAACTAGGGTGGATAAATTGTGATTACACAGGATGGCCTGATGGCGCTAAAACAACTGTTACCTGCATTTTAGATGAGGAATATATATATGGATACACAAGTGTATATGCCGTGTTCCCAGGTTATAACTCGGTTTATTCATTTTATCCTGTTGACTATGATTTATCAGAATTTTCAGGAACGAGTATTCCAGTCGGCATTGATGCTAAATTTGTCGCCTTGGCCAATATAGATGATGTCTTCTATAGTTGTTTCACAGGACTTACAAATGTGGTAGCGGATCATGAAGAAGTAATGTCAATGAGCGTCACTACACTTGAGGATATTGAGGAAGCTATCGCTGATTTATAATAGAATTAACCTAAGCGTTTAAATCCCTAATCTGTCTAAGCCGGATTAGGGATTTTTTATTTTCCTTAAACGAAGAATTCACAGATTCCTGTAACCAACCGACAGCTGTCGTTATACAGATGTGAGGAGTAGGGTTTGAGTTCGGAAGCCGGGTAAGCTATCATAGTTTGCTCGGCTCCAATTCATAATATTTCACTTCAATTCCACCCATTTTCACGTCATAATTCCCTTATTCTTTCCAGTAAACCCCGTCTTTTGCAATTTTCGATCGATAAATCCGTATATCTTTATACTTTCTATTGGAATTTGCTTTGGCTAAACACCTCTTAAACATATCATTCTTTCTTCTTTTTTGGACTTCCCAATTTGCTTTTGCACAGGATAAAATTGTGAAAACGATTTTTGTAGCTGCAGACACCGTTCAATTTGATACTGTTTCTGTTTATCGCACAGGATTTGAACTCTTGCTTGATGGTGTAAATCTAATGCCAGAATCTTATTATTTGGATCCTATTCATGCGAGGCTATTTGTTCCTGGAAAAATGTCTGGAAAAATTGAAATTAAGTATGAACGCTCTGCAATTGACTTTAACACAGACTTTAGCCATAAATCGAAAGATTTAATTGTTTCAGATACGGTTACCCAATTTGATCCTTTTTTATATTCAGTTTCATCTGCCAATCCAAATGAAGATTTATTTGGGTCTTCTAAACTCAACAAGCAAGGAAGTATTTCCAGGGGTGTGACTATTGGTAATGCACAAAACCTCTCTTTACAATCTACCTTAAACCTACAATTGGATGGACAAATTGCGCCCAACCTATTCTTAAAAGGATCGATATCTGATGATAATGTGCCTTTTCAACCTTCTGGAAACACACAAAAGCTACAAGAGTTTGACCAAGTTTATTTGAAGGTCTACAACGATAATTTTGCTGTAATTGGCGGTGATTTTTGGCTAAAAAAACCAACGGGTTATTTTCTGAATTATAATAAACGGACGCAAGGTGTTTCATTAGAAGCTTATCATAACATGGATTTGATTGGACTTACAGGTGATGCCAAACATAAATTTAGCGGCGCATTTTCTAAAGGTAAATTTGCCCGAAATATTGTTCAAGGTGTTGAAGGAAATCAAGGGCCCTATCGTTTAAGAGGAGCCGAAAATGAAACGTTTATTGTGGTTTTGGCCGGAACAGAAAAGGTTTATTTGGACGGTAAACTCATGACACGTGGGCAAGAATTTGATTATATCATTGATTATAATACATCAGAGGTAACGTTTACCGCAAATAACTTGATCACGAAAGATGTACGTATGGTTATTGAGTTTCAATACTCGGACCTAAATTATGCGCGTTCACTTTTATCTTATAATGCCGAATTTGAAGGAGATAAATACCATTCTTGGATCAACATTTATTCAGAGCAAGATGCTAAAAACCAAACCATCCAACAAAATTTGACGACAGAGAAAAAATTGATTCTAAGTCAAGCTGGGGATAGTCTGATCAATGCTTTTTCTAACAGTATTGATAGTGTGGGCTATTTTGAAAATAGAGTGCTTTATAAATTGGTTGATTCTTTAGGTTATGATTCTGTCCTAGTTTTTACAGTGAATCCAGACTCCGCTATTTTTCAGGCCTTTTTCTCACAAGTTGGTGCAGGGCTTGGTGATTATGTTTTTGATCGGTTCACTGCAAGTGGGCGAGTATATAAATGGGTGCAGCCCGTTGATGGTGTTTCGCAAGGGAACTATGCTCCCATACAATTGTTGATTGCTCCTCAAAAAAAGCAGATGTACACCGTTGGAACCGAATATAAGTTTACCGACAATATTAAATCTTCCATTGAGTTGGCCTTGTCTACTCAGGATCAAAACACCTTCTCCAGTCTTCATGCGGGAGACAATCGAGGAGCGGCTGTAAAGTGGCGTTGGAGTTCCTTGCATCAATTGCGCGATTCATCCAAGTGGAAATTAAATACCTTGGCAAATTTCGAATACAATCATAAAAATTTCCGGCAAATTCAATGGTTTAGGAGTGTAGAGTTTGACCGTGATTGGAATGTTCGGAATCAACGCTATTCTGGTGATCAATATTTATCGAATGCTGCTGTGCGATTAATTGGTAAAAATATAGGATCATTTGGCTATAATTTTGAGAATTTCATTTGGGGAGAAGACTATTTTGGAGTTCGAAACAATGCCAATGCAATTGTTCAAAATAAAGGATGGCGCCTTGCTGCAAATGCAAGTTTATTAGTTTCCAATGGACGAGAAGAAACGAACTTCTTGCGCCATCAAATCGACATTTCAAAACGTTTTAAATACATTAAAATAGGTTTTATGGACATTCAAGAAACCAATAGAAAACAACTAGCAGACAGTCCTGTTTTGGAAATGAACTCTTACCGGTTTTATGATTGGAAAACGTATATTTCTACCTCAGATTCAACCAAAAATCAATTGGAAATTTATTACCGCGAACGCTATGATTGGTTTAGTGATTCAACAACTCTTAATAAGTCAGCCAAAGCCCAAAATATTGGATTAGAAGCAGGATTGATTCGAAACCCCAACAATGTATTACGCCTTAACGTTAATTATCGCCGATTAAATGTGCTGGATAGCACCCTGTTTCTTTCAAAACCAGAAAATACAATTTTGAACCGATTGGAGCATGTGATGCGTATATGGAAAGGTGCCGTTTCATCTAGTAGCTTTTATGAATTGGGTTCTGGCCTTGAATTAAAGCGAGAATTTGTATTTATTGAAGTCAACTCTGGCCAAGGAACGCATACTTGGATTGATTATAATAATGACGGTATAAAAGATTTGGGCGAATTTGAAATTGCGGTTTTTGCCGATCAGGGGAGTTATATTCGTGTATTTGTGCCAACGAACACTTATGTGCGCGCTTATACCAATCAATTTACAACAAGTTTAACTTTGGCCCCGGGACGTGTTTGGCGCTCAAAAAAGGGATTGAAAAAATTGATTTCGCGCTTTAATAATCAAACGGTTTATAAAATCAATCGCAAAACCAGTTACGAGGATAATTTTCAATTACTCAACCCCTTTGTCTATAATATATCTGACACGAGTTTAGTCTCGATTAGTTCTTCTTTCAGAAACACTATTTATTTTAACAAAACAAACGCCGTTTTCGGACTTAATTATAGTTACCAAGAAAATGGTTCAAAAGTTTTATTAAGTAATGGGTTTGACACGCGTCTTAACACATTTCATGATGTGCAATTAAGGTGGAATTTGAACAAATATTTTAATGTAAGAATGAGCAGCATTTTAGGACGTAAAAAAAATTCCAGCGACTATGCTTTGGGCAGAAACTACTTCATTGATTACTTCGAAACCACTCCGGTATTCTCATACCAACCCAGCAGTGCATTTAGAATTGCTTTAAATTCAAAATACAGTCAAAAAGAAAACAATTCAGAATTGGCAGAAAAAGCTACCATCCGTGATGTGGGAATTGATTTGCGCTATAATCAGGTTAAAAAGGGAAGCTTTTCAGGACGCTTTAACTTTATTAATATTGATTATAATGCGGCGCTAAATTCTTCCATTGCTTTTGAAATGTTAGAAGGTTTAAAAACAGGAAACAACTTTACTTGGGGATTAACTTACCAACGAAAGGTGGCGAAGAATCTGCAGATTAACTTTAATTATAACGGACGTAAATCTGAGGATAGCAAAACAATACACTCGGGCGGTATGGAATTGAGGGCGTTTTTTTAACTGCAACAGAATCTTGAGATAAGGCACCAGAAATTCCAACAAATGAAAAGAACACGAATAAAAATAGCTTCACCATGTAAATTGTATGTCTTATTTTAAATTAAGTCACCCTAAAATAGACATTAAATGAGTAATTTTGTGCTGAATTAAAAAAAGTGTACTTGGAAGAGAGTAAAATGAAATTTGGAACAAAAGCTATTCACGCTGGTGTTCAACCTGATGAAGCGACTGGAGCAATTATGACTCCTATTTATCAAACGACTACCTATGTTCAGCCAGAAATTGGTGTGAATAAAGGTTATGAATACTCTCGTACACAAAACCCAACAAGACACGCCTTAGAAAAAAACATAGCCGCAATTGAAAACGGTAAATTTGGTGCTTGTTTTGGATCAGGTTTAGCTGCAATTGATTGCGTTTTAAAAATGCTAAACCCTGGTGATGAGGTTGTCTCTACCAATGATTTGTACGGTGGGACTTACCGAATCTTCAAAACAATTTTTGAAAAATACGGCATTAAGTTTCATTTTATCGGCATGGAAAACGCCGAAAATATTGGGGATTATTGCAATGAAAATACCAAACTAATTTGGGTTGAAACACCAACTAACCCAATGATGAATATTATTGATATTGTTGCTGCAGCTAAGGTTGCTAAAGCAAACAATGCTTGGTTAGCAGTTGATAATACTTTTGCTACACCCTACTTACAAAACCCCTTAGATTTAGGTGCTGACATTGTCATGCACTCGGTAACAAAATACTTAGGTGGCCATTCAGATGTTGTAATGGGTGCCTTGGTTTGTAATGATGACAGCATTGCAAATGAAATATACAGAATTCAAAATTCAAGTGGTGCAGTAACTGCTCCAATGGATTGTTTTTTGGTATTAAGAGGAATAAAGACATTACACATTCGCATTCAAAGACATTGTGAAAACGGTGAGAAAATCGCTAAATATTTAGCAACTCACCCACGAGTTGATTCGGTTTATTGGCCTGGTTTTGAATCACACCCCAACCATGAAATAGCAAAATCGCAAATGCGTGGCTATGGCGGAATGATTTCCTTTAACTTTAAGGGAAACAAAATGGAAGACGCCTTAGAGATGGTTAAAAAAGTAAAAGTCTTTGCTTTGGCAGAGTCTTTGGGAGGTGTTGAATCATTAATCGGTCATCCCGCAAAAATGACGCATGCAGCCATTCCAAAAGAAGCACGTGAAAAAGCAGGTATTGTAGATTCACTGATTCGTTTAAGTGTAGGAATAGAAGATATAGATGATTTAATTGAAGATTTAGAACAAGCATTAAAATAAAACAAATGATTATAGAAGAAATAAATCCAAAAGACGTACAAGCTGCTATTAAGCGCGGTTCAGTATTTGTTGATGTAAGAGAACCTTATGAAATAGAAGAGGTTTCTTATGGTATTGAAGGGCATTTACAAATTCCTTTAGGAGCCATTCAAACAAGAATGACTGAAATCCCTAAAGATGCCAGTGTTATTATTGGTTGCAGAAGTGGAGCAAGAAGTATGCAGGCGTGTCAATTTTTGGGCATGAATGGTTACAAAAATGTTAAAAACCTGCAAGGTGGCATAATGAGTTGGACGGATAATGGGCTCCCAACAAAATAAACTCGCATATATTACAGGTTCCTCTAGGGGAATTGGGGCGGCACTAGTTGACTTGCTTTTAGGTTTGGACTACCAAATTATTGGTATTGCGCGCACATATATTACTGAGCGCCCCAACTTTAAATCAATACAATTGGATTTAAATGATTTGGAAGCTGTGCGCGCTTTTAACTTTTCGGAGGTGGCGTCTGAGGTTTTACTCATCAATAACGCCGGATTAATTGGCGAAATTGCACCTATTGGTCAAGTAGCTGACCGCTCAATAGAAGAGGTGATTAATGTTAATACAATTGCCCCGCAAATTTTAATGAATAAGTTCATTAAAACCTATTTGAAAACCGCGGAAAAGGGACACATTATTAATATTAGTTCCGGCGCGGGAAAGCAGCCTATTGATGCCTGGGCATCCTATTGTGCATCAAAAGCCGCCTTGGATATATTTAGCCGAACAACAGCTGAAGAATTGAAAACTCGAGGTAGTGATAATTGGCATATTCACGCAATTGCTCCAGGAGTTGTTGACACGCAAATGCAAACAGATATTCGTCAAGCTAAGTCGCATGATTTTAAATTATTGGACCACTTTGTCGCCTTAAAAAACGACAATGAATTGTCTGCTCCAAAAATTGTTGCAGCAAAAATTTATAAGGTAATTGATCAACCTACAGATTACCCTGAAACAGTTATTTCTGTAAGGAATTTCTGATTTTCACGACTTAGCATTAGACGGTTTTTCATTCTTGTATTCCCACAGGATAAACAATTCGCCTACTTTACTTGTTATGACATGCAGCCTTGGTACAAAATCCGTATCTTGTAATGCGATTCAAAACGCACTTAAAAAACAAACATGAAAAAAATTACGCTAGTACTCACATTGGCATTGTTGAGCGCTGCAACTTACTCGCAGGCGCAACAGCACATTCACAAAAACGATTCAGATATTAACCTTTGCGGTGAAACCGTGGAAACAAAACGCTTAATGGCAGAATATCCTGAATATGCCGCCATGCAGGCAGAAGAAGATATTGCCTTCCAAGCAGCTTATGAAGAATACATGGAATATTGGAGTCCTGACGATCGATCGCTCTATGTAATTCCAGTTGTAGTGCACGTTGTTCACTTAGGCGGTGCAGAGAATATTTCTGATGCACAAGTTTTCAGTGGAATTGAGCAAATGAACTTGGATTTTAACATGGAAAATCCTGATGTTGGCGGAACTATTCCTGAATTTGCAGACATTGTTGGTAATTGCAATATTGAATTCAGATTAGCAACCATAGATCCTGAAGGGAATTGCCACTCAGGAATAACTAGAACATATTCTGAAACAACTTATGATGTTGGTAATTCTGGCCCTAGTAATCACCCAATTGTTGACGCCGTAGAGGACGAACATGGAACTTGGCCACAAAATAAATACATGAACATATTTTGTTGTGCAGATCCAAATGGAAATGGTGGTTATACATTTAGACCTACCAACTGGTTTCCTTCTGGAAGAATGTATGGTTCAATTTTCTTACGCGCTGATTATATGGGAATTATTGGGACTTCAACGACTGGACGTAGACATACCTTAAGTCACGAAGCGGGACACTGGTTAAACTTATCGCACCCCTGGGGAAATAATAATAACCCAGGAAATGCTGCAAGCTGTGGAAGTGATGATAGTGTTGCTGACACACCAAATACAATTGGTTGGGATAACTGCTCAGATGTATACGGTGAAACATGCGGAACTTTAGATAATGTTCAGAACATCATGGATTATTCGTACTGTTCAACAATGTTCTCAGAAGGACAAGCCGCACGTGCTCAAACAGCTTTATTAGGTACACAAGGACAACGATATAAATTATCTGCAGCAACCAATTTGGTAAATACCGGAACAGACGGGCCTGGAGATATTTGCGAAGCCATATTCTCATCAGATTTAAGATCAATATGTGCTGGAACAACGGTTATGTTTACAGATAATTCATATCATTCAGTAACAAGTCGTTCTTGGACTTTTGAGGGTGGCTCACCAGCAACTTCTACTTCAGAAAACCCATCAATCACTTACGATACTCCTGGAGTATATGAAGTTTCTCTTGAAGTTTCAGGTGGCGGTGACTCTGAATCAACAACTGACGAAAATTATATTGTTGTATTGCCAAATCCAGGAACAACAATTCCGTATAAAGAAGGGTTTGAAACCTTGAGTGATTTGCCTGACTATAGTCGCTTCATTGTTGAAAATGAAACGAATGACGTAACGTGGGAACTAACGACAACAGCAGCTAGCTCTGGTTCTAAATCGGCACTTTTAGGAAATTACGGCGTTTCAAATGGATCAAAAGATGCACTTGTTTCTGGTACAATAGATTTAAGTGGTGTGGACGAGGATGATGACATTATATTTAACTTTAAATATGCTTACAAACGCAGAAGCTCAGATGATGATGAGTGGCTTCGTTTTTATGTCTCAAATGATTGTGGTGAAACATGGGCATTGCGTAAAAACATTCATGGTGATGATTTAGGACCTGCAGTAACTGGATCTGAATTTCTACCAGGTGCATGGGATTGGAGACAAGTGAATATTACCAATATTTTCCCTGATTATTTTGTGAGCACTTTTAGATTTAAAATTGAATTTGAAAACGATAATGGAAATAATATTTTCGTTGATGACATCAATTTATATCCTAGTTCTATGACAAGTTTGGTAGATCAAGACATTGACTTTGGTGTAAAAGTTTATCCGAATCCATTAGCGGGACAAGCAACATTAGAATTAGTAGCAAAAGCAGGTCAAGATTATAACGTGACGTTGCACAATGCTTTGGGAGAAAAAATTACTGTTGTTCACAATGGCGCTTTAACCGAAGGTAAAAATCAAATTCAATGGGCTACAGACAATTTAGCAAAAGGTATTTATATCTTGCGCATTGAATCTGATGGTCAAGTTCAAACACTTAAATTAGTGAAAGACTAAACGATTCAGAATCCATCACCAACCGCATATCCATATGAAAAATCTCCTTCTTACTAGTCTCTTTTGTTTTGCTATAGGTGCCTTAAACGCACAAGTAGAACCTTGGTGTGGAACGGATCAATATAACGAATCCATTTTTGCAGCCAATCCAGATTTGCGCTTACAAATGCATGAGCATTTAAAACGAGTTACTAGCGGAGCTTATGCAAGTGATGAACGAGATGTTGATTGTATTATTCCTGTTGTTGTTCATATATTACATGATAATGGTGAAGGAAATATCAGTTATGAGCAAGTTCAGAGTGGAATTGAAATGTTAAACGAGGATTTCAATCGTACAAACGAAGATGCTGACGATACACGTGATACAGATGACGCACCTTTTTTAGACATTGCTTCCAATATGACCATTCGTTTTGAATTGGCTAAAATTGACCCCGACGGGGAATGTACAAACGGAATTCAACGCCGTTATGCAGGTTCAAGAAGTTATAATGCTGGAAACAACATGAAACATTATAGTACAGGTGGATTAGATGCCTGGGACCGTAACTATTATTTTAATATTTGGATTGTAAATTCCATCAGCTCTGGTGGTGAAGGAACAACATTAGGTTATGCTGAATTTCCGTATACCGGCGGGAGTAGTAACTATGGCGTGATTATAAGAAGTGATTATTACGGAAGAGTTGGTACGGCAGACGGTGACAGAACATTGACACATGAAGTTGGACATTGTTTAGGATTGTTGCATACGTTCCAAGGCGGTTGCCATGGGTCTGCTTGCGACGATAATGGAGATTATTGTTGCGATACGCCACCCGTTAGCGAGGCGCATTGGTCTTGCAGCCCTACACTAAACAGCTGTGACGATATTCCTACTGGAGATTTATATGGTTTTGATGCAGTTGACCAATTTGAGAATTTCATGAGTTATAGCCCCTGTCAAAACATGTATTCTGAAGATCAAAAAACTATTGTTTTGGGCAACTTAGCCGGAATTGGATTTCTAGAAAACTTAGTTGATCCTGATCATCACGCAGAAACGGGTGTTGGCTTACCTGCAATACTTTGCAAGGCGCAATTCATGTCTGGAGATCCTACCGTTTGTGAAGGAACCACTATTCAATATTTTGATGATTCTTATGCTAACGTAACAGAATGGAATTGGACGTTTGAAGGCGGAACTCCTGCCACATCAACTGAAGAAAACCCAATTGTGTCTTATGCAACTGCAGGACAGTATGACGTAACGTTAGAAGTTACAGATGGCGTTAGTACAGTCGAAACAACTGAGACTGATTTTGTGCTCATTTTGCCGAGTCCAGGAAATACGTTGCCTTATTCTGAAGGCTTTGAAACAATAGGAATGATTCCAGATAATATCACCATTCTAACCTTAGATGAAGACGGTGAAGATTGGTGGGAAGTAACCGACGAAGTTGGCTATACAGGGACGCATTGCGCTTTCCTTAAGAATAGAAATAACGACAATAGAACCAAGGATGAAATTATTTCAAGCACGTTTGATTTGAGTGGTGTTGATCCAGAAGATGATATTATTTTCAATTTTAAATACGCTTATGTCCGAAGACATAGTGGAGATGACGAATGGTTGCGTTTTTATATCTCAAATAATTGTGGCGAAACATGGACCTTAAGAAAAAACATTCATGGGGATGATTTAGGCGAAGAGGTTCAAAACAGTTCTTATACGCCTGAATCTAAAGATGAATGGTATCAAGTAAATGTCACCAATATTAATCCGGATTATTATACAGAAGGATTCCGTTGGAAAATTCAATTTGAAAATGACAATGGCAATAACATCTATATAGACGACATCAATATGTCTACGGCATCAATGGCTAATTTAGATGAAAATGAAGCACCAACGTTGAACTTGAGTGTTTACCCGAATCCTGCGAATGACTTTTTGACAATTTCTATGAATTTAGAAAAGCAATCAAAAGTTAACGTGACACTTTTAAATGCTTTAGGGCAAGAAGTTGGTTCTGTTTATAATGGTCAGCTTGCAATGGGAAATAATGAATTCTCTTATGACGTTTCTAACTTACCTCAAGGCGTTTATTTTATTCGTTCTGTCAATGCTGAAGGGCTTGCGGAAACGATTCGTTTTGTGAAGGGGTAAGAAAGGGATATGCCGTGTTGGATTTGCCACCCTGCTCCACTTGAATGTTGACTCATTAATGCCTTACAGTAAAAGTTTTTCGCACGCAATTCTTTATTGCGATTTGCGTCAATAACTGGAATAAAAATTGTTTTACAAGTTACTTTTCTATGAAAATAAGTAATATTAATTTTCTAATACTAACCTTTATATTCGGCGCTAACACATCAATAACTCAGACTGAAGCGGTAAAAAATGTAAAGAATATAATTGGGGGTAAATTAGATGGAGTCAAAACCGTAAAACTTTATTCTTACAATGTTTCAAATGGCGATATAGCAATTAATTTTTTAAATGGTAAATTTTATTCATTGCGGGAGTTTCACCAAGATGAGAACAATAATAGATTACATAATTTAACAATCAAGCCATCTGAAACAGGGTTAGATTCCAGCTATAGTTATAGCCACCAATATGAGATTAAAAAAGGTCTTCCTGTAATACAGTACACATATCCTAAATGGCCCAATACAACGGAGTGTACTGTTATAAAAAAAGACTACACAGGTTATGGTCAAGTCGCGTCTGAGGAAACAACCGTCATAAATGTAGACGGAGATACACTATCATATAAAAAAAATTTGTATGAATATGATAACCTCAATCGGCTAATTCAAGAAAGGGTTTATACATCAAAAAAAGCAATTGAACTTTCTGACCAAAATATTACTTTTTACTATTACGACACCTTAGGAGTCAAATGTTATATTGAAGAAAATAGTGTTCAAAGTTCAGTTTATAAAAAACTACTAAGCCGAACATTCCTTACCGATTCTATAGGCACCACAAACCGTAAATTTTATTATGAAGGACGTGACGCGTATTATATCCGTTCAGAATATGTGCAATTTGACGATCGGAAAAATGTTATCCGACAGTACGACTATCGAATTAAAAATGATTCATGGAGCGGAATCTATTTTATTGACTCAACTTTAACGAAAAATATCTACACAACCTATAATAATTCAAATCAAAAAACATACTATGAAAATAAACTGGAAAGTTCATATATCAACTATACTTATGATAACAAAAATCAGCTGATTGAGCGTTCAGGTAAGAATATTTTTGTGGAACAAAAGGAATTCTTCAAATATGATCTTAACGGAAATATTATTGAATATATAGAACATTGGAATGATAATGTTTCTAAAACAACCTTTGAAGATTATAATAAACTAGGTATCGCTGAAACCATCAAACTTTATAATGATATTGGAAAAATTAGTCATATCACCAAGCGGGAATTTATATATTGGTAGTAAAAATTTAATTAAAATACGATTGTTACTTAAACATAGGAAAGTTAAACGAAAAGTAAGACTCACCTTGCACCTGCAGGATTCACCGTAAATGGCTAATTTTATCAACCTTAGCCCTTATCAAATTACTTTATTCTTAACCACGCCAAATCGAAAGGTTCTCAGCTTTAGAAAATGAGCAAAAGTGTAAGCGCAGGGTTACAAACTCAGCGAAGCATTACCTTGCATACCTTGGTATATCGCTGTGCAGGATTTGTAATCCTGCACTCAACAATGCTTGTTAAAATAGTAGAAGTGTTATTGTAATCAAAACCTAGTTATCGCAGGGTTACAAACCCAGCGAATCTTACTCTCGTTGTGGCGTCAGTTCGAGGAGTGTCCGCCTCAGGCGGATATACCGAGAACAGCCACAAAAAAACCCCTCCAATGGTAGCTGGAGAGGTTTGTGATCCTGTTAAGAATCGGTTTGTTGTTTGTAGATTATTTGGCCAATTTCTTGCCGATTATTTAAAGCCCTTATTCAATAAATAATTAGTCATGATCATTAGAAATTAACTCAAACAATTCGCTTAAATCTGGTGTGATTATAATTTCAATTCTTCTGTTTTTTGCTTTGTCATCAGGATCAACTGGATGAAATTCTGAACGTCCAGATGCTGAAATAGCAGTAGGGTCCATTGTTGAATTATCCAGCATGATTTTTACGACTGATGTAGCCCGTAAGACGCTTAATTCCCAATTGTCTTTGGGGTGAGACCCACTTCTTAATGCATCTACATCCGTATGTCCTTCTACTAAAATGTCAATGTCTTTTTGCGATTCTAACACTACGGCCAACTCAACAATTGCGCGTTCACCTTCGCTATTAACGGCTGTTTTTCCTGATGCAAATAATAATTGCGCTTCCATGCTGACGTAAATTTTCCCATCCCGTTCAACAACTGTAATTCCTTTATCAGCAAAACCACGTAAAGCTGATGCAATTTTGTCTTTTAATAAACGAGAGGCTTCTTCTTTGTTTTTCAACATACTCTCTAACTCGTCTATGCGCGCCTCTTTTTGAACCAAAGCCCGTTCACGTGCACCGAGTTCCTTTTCTAGTTTGTTAAGGCGATCTTCTTTTTCTTGTAAATCGATTCTAGTGGCTTCTAAATCGTGAATTAATGAAGCGTTTTCTGAAGTACCTGAAGCCAAAAGTTCGTTGTACTTATTCTCTAACACTTTATTTAATTGCTTCGTTTTTTCGTAATCAACCTCCAATTGTCTGCGTTGATCTCCAATGCGAGAAGTATCTGCTCGCAAGGCTTCCAAACCAGTGCCCAACACACCAACTTGAACATTCAGTTCTTTGACCTGATTTTCATAATCAATAGCCTTCGTTTTATAGCCAGACTGTTCGTCTTGACATTTTTTATAGTTGGCCTCTAAATCCTTATATTTTTTGATTGGAACACAACCAATTAAAAACCCAAATACCGCTAACCATACAATTTGCTTCATCTCCTCTATTTTCAGTACAAACAAAGATGCAAAGAATAGGACGTGCTTCTATTGGAATTGCTTGGAGTTATGAACAGGCAATTTTTAATTTGCCTTTACAAACTTACCCCCTTCTACAAAGTCTCCAAACTCATTGTAAATGGCATAAATATAGGTTCCAGCTGATAAGGTTAAGGGAATCCCAACATAATTCAAGAAACTAGCTTGCTCATAAACGATTCGCCCATCCGCTGCTGCAATGGTAAATGTCAAATCATCTGCACGCAAATTATCTCGTGGAATTAGAATACTATTTTCATCAATTAATGGAGAACTAGTAACAAAGGTTCCTTCATTCTTCACATTTAAAACCTGAATTGGGAATGAAAATAAAAACAAACCGCGTTGCCGATCACTTAGCAAAATTTGATTTTGCGCCTCAAAAACATAAACACCCCAAGCGCCATTCAATTTATACTTGACATCCTCTAAAAACGTATCGTATATGCCAATTTCTTCAACCGGGGCCGCGCCTATATCAAAAATCCGTAGGCCTTCATTGTAATAAGAGATAAAAGCCAAATTATCTAAGAGGATTACATTGTGCGGCACATAGTTTTCGTAATCGGATGTGCCAAAGGTTTCTGAAATAGAAATGGAAGCCAAGTTTTTTGTATCACACAATTTAATTTTGGTTCCTTCAGTTTCATCTATAAAAGCATATAATTCGCCATTTGGTGTCAACCAACCACTGTGATTATAACCTTGATTGGGATAAAAATCCAATATGCCTAATTCTACAGGAACGTCACTACTAAAATTATAAATATACAATCCGCTAAAACCAGCATTTAAATAGGCCGTGTCATTGCGCACGAAGCAATCATGAACATAGGGTAATTCTGTAAAAACATAATCCAATGTTGGTACAATTGGATTGGAAATATCTAAAATTTGCATGCCCAATTCATTGGGAGCACAGGCATATAGTTTGGCATTTAACGTATCAATAAAAATATTGTGGCAAATGCTGAAAAACGCATCACTATCATATACTTTGTGAATAGAATCTGGTAAATAGGAAAGATCGAAAATTTGCAAACTGCTCTCCCCTTCATCACAAACACCGTATAAATAATTTTTATAAACCTTAAAATCGCGGTGTGTAGTATGCTTATTTTGATATTTCCCCGGTTCAAAATCAACTAAAGTCAACTCTTCTTGCCCAACTTGGAAAATATGTGTTCCAATGGAAGAGCCCAAGGCGCAATAATTCGTTTGGTCAAATGTGAAACCCCAAACATCATTAAAAACCGCTTCACTTAATCCTTTTTCAATTGTCGTGTCCGTCCAATTATCCAATAAGACAACATTCTTTTGATTTTGGGCATGAATCAATCCGGATGAAAAAAAGAGTACGATTAAAGCAAATAATTTCAATTTGTTGGTTTTGAACAAAAATAAGCCCTTTTTTCGCATCCTATGCAACTGTTTATTCAATTGTGGGGTCTTTTTACGAAAGTCGACGGATTTGCTGATAAACGGTATAAAATTTCGCCTAAACTTGGATTTTAAGATTAATTAACGAAAAAAAGGCGCATATCGGAATTGAAGAATTAAGAAGATTCAATAAAATAAATTATCTTAGCGCACCTAATTATCAAGCTAGAGTCACGAAGGTGAAAGGCATAAAAATAATTTGAAGAATTTAGTCATCATACCGACCTATAATGAGATGGAGAACATTGAGAAAATGATTCATACTGTCTTTGCATTGGAAGAAGAATTTCATCTATTAATTGTTGACGACGGTTCGCCTGACGGAACTGGGGCAATTGTAAAAGGATTGCAAGCACAATATCCAGAAAGATTACACATTGAAGAACGCGAAGGTAAACTAGGCTTAGGCACAGCTTATTTACATGGATTTCGTTGGGGATTAGAACGCGGATTTGAACATTTAATTGAAATGGACGCCGATTTTTCTCATAACCCTGATGATTTAGTGCGTTTATTAGATGCTTGCAAAAACGGCGCAGACTTAGCCATTGGTTCACGTTATGTAAAAGGTGGAAAAGTTGCCAATTGGGATCGCAAACGTTTATTACTGTCTTATTTTGCTTCTTGGTATGTACGTACCATTTTATGGATTAAAATTAAAGATACTACGGCTGGCTTCAAGTGCTATAACCGCAGAGTATTAGAAAAAATTAATTTTGACGCCGTAACTTTCAAAGGATACGCTTTTCAAATCTGCATGAAATATGCCGCATTAAAGCACGGCTTTAAAGTAGTTGAAGTGCCTATTACATTTATCGATCGTGAATTTGGAACTTCTAAAATGAGTTCCAGCATTTTTAAAGAAGCCATTTTTGGCGTTTGGAAAATGCGTCGATTGAAATTGTGACTTCGAGAGCCTCAGCCAACAACTTCAATAGGAATTTGGTGCAGGATTGCATCCCGATAGTCATCTGGACCTGCACAGCATAGAGCATAATTTCCATTAATATGAAGTACTTTTTTCTATCAATTATTGGATCCATTCTTATGGCATGCAATCCATCTCCTCCTCATGACGGAATTGAGGAGGATTTCCAAAATCATTTCAATGCTGAACCGGGTGATTCAATTCCTTTGAATGAAGCGTTAGAGTTTTACGATTCTCTATTGCTAGACAAGAATACAAGCACAATTAAGACAAGTCTTGAACTCAACGTTACCCTTGACAGCTTAAAAAAGGAATTATTAAGTGATAGAGCAAACATTTCTTTAAAAATGGAAATACAGGAGCTTGAAACGCATCTTGAAGAAGTTAAAATGATCGAAACGGTAGGCGAGGGTTTGGATCGCAGAGATGCAGAGATAAATGCGATTATTGAAAGATCAGATAGTCTTTAGTTTGATTACAGCCCCACCGCGCTATGGGTGCAGGATTACAAATCCTGCACAGCTTAATAATTAGCATAGGGCGAAGTACTTTTCATATCAATTATTAGATCCATTTAATCATCTTTAATTTATCACAACCCTGCGCATTATCCTTCGATAATAAACTCTTTAATTGTTAAATATTTCCTAATTTCTTATTCCACCAATGTTTTGGCACGATTGTCGTATTACTGTTATCTGAATTAGACTAAATGATTCATGGGTTTTGGGTTAAGGCCGCACTTTCTGAAAGTGCGGTCTTATTTTTTGTCAAATTTTGCCCCAAAGATTGCCATATTAAATCCAACCGTTGCTGTCCACAAACCCCCGCTCAACTGTGGCAACACCTGCTCATAACCTGGGTTTTGATACATTATTTTGAGCGCAATTCCATCTCTTATTTTTCCTCTAAAATAGTTGGGGTTAATATGATTATAGGGTTCACTTAATCCTCCAAAAGAAAACTCCATACCAAATGTCCAAGGGACCTGTGAATTAAACTGTGTCGATTTACCATCATTCTTTGGGCCAAGGTTTGCAATTGATCTCACACCAATTAACGGACTTATTGTGAAGTTTTCACCAATATCAAAACAGTAACCCAAGGTCAAATCTCCGGTTAACATGGTAACACCAAGTGTCCATAAGGTATCCAGGTAAATGTCTTGCTTTAAACCAGTAGCTGTAACACCTCCCATCAAATTGATAAAGGCATTTTTATAATAAACACGTAATCCTAAACTGACATATAAAATTGGAATTTTAATATAATTGGCCATTTCTCCGGTAGGAATAAGTGTCCCCACATAAAGAGGATCCATGCCTACAGTCCAATTTTTGATTTTAACCTCGTTTAACATAAACTCATTAATGAAGCTATTAAACTCAGAATCTTGATACTTAGCAATGAAAGCATACGCCTCTTGGTGTGCAATTGAATCCAATCGCATATGATTCGAAATATATGCTACTTCTTCCTCTTCTGATTCAAATTGCCATCTCCAAGTATCCCATAAATACACGACCTCATAATCCACAAAGACATTTAAAAAATCTTTTGCCTCTTGTGAATGAGAGGATGCGGTAATCCCCTCTTTAATTTCATCTACTTCTTGCAATACGAGCATTCCAATTTGCATGAACAAACTATCATCCCAAAAGCGATAGGATCTATAAATACCACTATTTGTTGTAGTTCTTGGATCAAGGTATTCTCTTCTTCCAAGTTTTTCAAAAACAAAGCCATTATTACGGACAATTTCCAAAATGCCGTCGAAATTATGCTGAATCAAATAAATCCCTTCAATTTCAGACAACGTTAAATAATGTTCGGTTGATTCAACTGTTGGGCCCATAACGAAGCCGCGTGTTTCAGCTTCATAGGTTTCATAACCATAATTTAATTGAACAGAATCTCTATTGCCATTTTTTAGCTGATTGAACACATTAGTTCGATAGGAATTAATCCCACTTTTAAGCGTTTCATTTGGAGTTTGAGCGGAACTCACGAATCCAAACAATAAGCATATTGCCAGCAAAAGAAAACGAGCGTTAGAAAAAGTGAGCATTTGAGCTAAGTATTGTTTAGATTTTAAAACTAAGGCATTTATGTCAAACATCATTATTGATTTACGCAAAAAACAGAAAAGTCATTCCCTTTCACATGACAAATGTCTTTTCTTATCCCGATATAAGCCGTAAATTTGCAGCATAAAAATTGCACATTATGGCCAAATATCTTTTAAAAAACGCAACACTAATTAACGAGGGACAAAGTTTTGAATCTGACCTTTTAATAAATGGAGAATATATCGAAAAAATTGCTCCATCAATTTCTGATGATAACGCAACGGTAATTGACCTCAGCGGAAAAATATTGATACCAGGAATGATTGACGACCAAGTGCATTTTAGAGAGCCTGGTTTAACGCATAAAGGGAATATTCGAAGTGAATCACGCGCTGCAGTTGCAGGTGGAATTACCTCGTTTATGGAAATGCCCAATACCAAGCCCAATGCTCTTACGCAAGAGTTATTAGCAGATAAATACGACATTGCCGCCAATTCATCAATCGCCAACTATTCGTTTTTTATGGGCGCAAGTAATGACAATATAGAGGAGGTCTTGAAAACTGATCCTGCAACAGTTTGTGGTATAAAAGTTTTTATGGGATCATCAACCGGTAACATGCTAGTGGACAATGAAACAACCTTAACAGGAATTTTTTCAAAATGCCCTATGCTAATTGCTACGCATTGCGAAGATGAAGCGACTGTCAGAAAAAACTTGGCTTTATATGAAGCTAAATACGGCGAGGATATGCCAATTAAATATCACCCTGAAATTAGAAGTGACGAAGCTTGCTATTTATCCTCTTCATTGGCAGCTGGATTGGCTAAAAAATATGACACACGTTTGCATATTTTGCACCTTTCATCTGCAAAAGAGTTGAACTTGTTTAGAAATGATATTCCACTAACAGAAAAACGGATTACTGCGGAAGCTTGCGTGCACCACTTATGGTTTTCGGACAAAGATTATGACGAAAAGGGCACTTATATTAAATGGAACCCGGCAGTTAAAAAACAAAGTGATCAAGATGCGATTTGGGAAGCTGTAAATGATGACCGAATTGATATTTTAGCTACTGACCACGCCCCGCATACAATAGAAGAAAAAGAGAACAACTATTTCAACGCACCTTCAGGTGGCCCTTTAGTTCAACATGCCGTTTTAGCCATTTTAGAAAAAGCAAAGGAAGGTAAAATCAGTATTGAAAGCGCGGTTGAAAAAATGTGTCATGCACCAGCCCAATGTTTTAATGTTCAAAAGCGTGGTTATTTGCGCGAAGGGTATTTTGCAGATTTGGTGGTAGTTGATCCTAATAGCTCACTTACAGTTTCTAAGTCCAATATTTTGTATCATTGTGGATGGTCACCTTTTGAAGGGTTCACTTTTAGCCATACAATTGACACTACTTTTGTAAATGGTACTATTGTTTATACTGCCAATAAGGTAGTTGAAGGCAATACGGGACGCCGAATGACGTTTGACCAACGATAAGTTGTAATGATTAAAAGATTGGGATACATATTAACCTTGCTGCTGTTATCATGCGGAGGAGATGCTACTGAGGAACTTCCTGCGGACATTTTAGAGCGTGAAGCCTTAATCCCTGTACTTGTCGATTTACAAATATTAGAGTCTCACTATCAACGGCAATTTGCACGGGTAGATTTATACCGCGACGCACTTGATTCCTCTTCCCTATCAATATTTGCAGACCACGGGATTTCGAAGGATCAATTTACAACCAGTCTAGATTACTATTCTACCCAGCCAGACACCTTGTTTATTATATACGAGGCCGCATTGGATTCTATTAAGTTTCGTATGAACGCGAATAATGTTTCGGAAGATTCAGAGCTTCAATAGGGCTTTGGATAGGTTGGAGGTGGAGGTTAGACCGCTTCGCTATTAGTACTTAGGTTTTTGTGTTATGACTTTATTTTTTAGTCCATGATTTAGAGATGAGCCAGACCGATTTTTGCCAACCATTTTTGAATTACATATTGCCCATTCAAAACACCTGTTGTTACAATTCTTTTCGTCTGAAAAAATAAAGAGTGCTACTCAGAACTTTAAATTCTTAGAACAACATATTGAAAAAAATTGTGAGCCTGTGCTTTACATGCACTATTTTGCTTTTTTATAAGATTTTTCCTTCCATTTATTAATTTTAATTTTTAGTTCAATTACATTTTTTTTCAATCCTTTCAACTCAGATTTGAGTTCTTCAATCCGCTTCAATTTGGTCTTTAATTTTTTTACAGCCTTGGCTATTTTTTTCAGTTCATCTTGATTTTTAAGATCGTTTCTAAGATTTGATATTTCTTTTAGCATGGCCTTTTTAGCGTTCTTCAATTTTATCTTCATCTTCTTAATGTCTTTAACCTGTATTTTCAGATCACTTACATCTTTAAGTTGACTTTTAAGAATAGAAAGGCCCTTATCGAAAGCTTCAAAAGCACGCTTAAATTCTAGCTTAAATTCAGCCATTCTAATTTTTCGTTGCTTTCGCGTGTCACCTTTATTGGGCGAAAACTTCTTTTTCAAATTAGACACAAGTTTTTTAAATTCAACTTCACGTTGATTTATTTTGAATTCAATTTTATTTACCGTTTTTTTCATAGTTAAAATATTGACTTTTTTCTGAAGTAATTATAAAATTCACATCATAGTTTGATCTTGGCAGAAAAGCATCTTGTACCTCCAAAATATGACAAATTAGGAAAAGAGATTTAGTCTTGCATCTTTTTTAATGAGAAAATGATTTAAAGGCAGCATTTGAATGCTGTTACCATTAACCCATACTCTCTTCTAAAAAAGATAGTTTGACATGAAGTTTGTATATGATGACGAATTTTATGCAGAACTAGCTAGCTATAATCGAGTAGGAAGATAGAGGTTATTCCCCTATCTGTCCTCTCACACCACCGTACGTACGGATCCGTATACGGCGGTTCATTAAGTTAGTAATTGTTTTGAGCACATTTCCATAAGGCTAATGTATC
>WTCE01000087.1 GCA_013138735.1 Crocinitomix sp.
GGGAATCGTGCCATCAAATCAAATATTGTAAAATCTTTTTTAGCCATAAAATTTAAGTTTTGACCAAATCTAATGCAGCAAAACGTAAGCTATTTACGTTCTGACGACTTAAAGGGATAATCCAATACATTTTTAATTGCTTGTGGATTTAATTTATTTAACGTTCGATCTAACCCGTAATCATTTGTTGGATCATATATTACCTTGCTTGAATTGTAGGTTCCTTTACTAATTCCATCCTTAATCTCTGATTGTAGAGCAAATAGTTCCTTATTATATTCTTTAACTTCATTAATAGCGTCAAATTGTTGAAAATAAATAGGTTCACTCCTCCAAAAAATCAACTTAGCCGTCGCTATTTTACATGATTTATGATTGATAACCCGTCTCAGATATTCAAGATCGTCATCCCAATTGAATTTATCTGCGAAATAATGCAAAGCTTTGGAGTCCCCCATTCTTGATACAAAACTTGTAATTTGCTCTACTTCCAATTGTCTTTGTACTGCCACTTGATGAGTGACTTCTGCTTCTGTTTTCAAGTTATACTTAACAAGAGTTTTATTCGCCATACTTCGCACCTGGGAATTACTAGATTTTGTCAAGGATTCAATAAACGGAGCTGCCACGGCTAGGATAGTGTTTTCCTCAAGCCATAATACCCTTATTGCGCTAAAATGATTCAATTCACGTTTTGCTCCAAGGTTATATATTATTGAATCTTTGAAAAGATTCAATTTTCTCCGAGAATCGCAAACAACACCAATTGCTTTATCGGAAATTTGAATGTCCTTACTTCTCATCAAATCATTTATCAAATCAATGATTGTATCGTTAAAGGCTTTTATGGAGACATAATACAACAATGACAAAACAGCAATAACTAGAGAATTTTCCTTTGATTTTAATAAATTAGTATACAATACTATTTCTCTTTCACTAGTAGATAGCATATGCAAACCTTCCTTTCCGGTAGGTTTATCAATAGATAAAAAAAAGGACTCATCATTATCATATATACTGCGCTTTAGTTCACCAAACTTCTTACCTCCGTAAATGTCTTTTAACTCGGAAATAGCAGTAAGTTTTTCATCAAGACTTTCTGCTATTGCTAGGTTATTTACAAAATTCTCCTTGGACTCGGAAGTGCTAGTCAAAGTGTAAAGAGTCATCCAAAAATTATTAGAATATTTTTCTAATTCATTGATGCAAGAACTTTCATCTGCACCCGAGTATGTCATCAATTTATGCGTCAACATAATAGTGTTTTTTTGGTTTTATCGCTTGGTTCTTGGGTTGCAAATACCTACAACGTTTAACGTAAAAATGTGTTTTAATCCTTTTCACATAGTTTGTGTGCTTATTTATTCAAAAAATCATTCAATTCTAATTCTAAAAAAGGGAAAATCACGGGAAGCATTTTTCTTAATCGTTCGTTATGAATACTGTCCTTTAGCGCGTATGCGTACTGCCAATTAAAAAACAATTTGGCTTTGTATGCTAATTCTAAATATTTGATACAACCAATTTTCATGTCAATGATGTTATCGGGATCTTCAGTATTAAAAATATAGATATTATCTTGTACAGTATCCCCATCCGCTTTAAAGCAAGCCTCTAAACTATAATGTTGATCAAAAGGGATGTAACTTATTCCATCTTTTTCAAGATAATCGAACTTTTTTCGATCAAACATTTCGTAATACGGTACAATATTTATTGTTCCAGACAATGACTCTCGAATAAAACCTTCTCCTAAATTGTTTTCTTTTTGATAGTTTCTTAACCATTCGCTTTTCGAGAAAATATCAACTGTATCCTTGGTGTACCAGGAAAGCGACAATTCGGCAACTTGGCAATATATTAACTTCAAGTTATCATAAAGTGTTTTTGATAAAAAATGATTTTCCAAAAAACCGAAATCCTTTGATTCTTCACCTCGAAAACAATTACTTACCTCTAGCAAGAAATCGCCCCCTTCATCTTCTGATGAATATAATTCCATTTCCGCTAATTTATCATGGTAAATCGATTTAATATTCATAATATATCGTTGTATAATTATTTGTTGGACAAAGCACCCAGCTAAAACCCGTTCGTAAGCTGATGGATTGTCTTACTAAGATAATGAATCAAAATGGACTTTTCGGGTTTTTGAATGCGCTGTTTGATACATAAATAAAAGAATGCCTAGACTTGAATTTTAGATTTTTAGGAATACTGATTAAAAGAGCCGTATTGCCTATTTTATTTTGCCTCCATTACTCTTGTTTGCGAATTTCATTATAGCATTCGCGTCAAATGTGTTTTTAATTCTTGTTTACATTTGTGCTGACGAAAGTTTATACTTTTATAAATTTTTTAGTTATTAGCTTATTTTCCGTAAACAACATAAGGAAGTATACTCCGGCGGATAGGTCAGAGACATTAATTTCAGTGGTGTCTTGTTCAATAACCTTCACGGTTTTACCTGCTGCATCAGATATTTTAATCCTATTTATAGCAATATTACTTATAATTGTCAGTTCAAAATGCGTTGGGTTCGGATAGATTTTTATGTCTATTTGCTCTTCCTCTTCTACCTCCTTATCATCATCTTCTTCATCATCATCATCATCATCTTCTTCTTCTTCTTCTTCTTCTTCTTCTGCCTCGATAGCCTTTGGTGTGCATTCAACTTGAGAATCGTCTTCGCACAAATTACCGTTAACTTCAACGTTGCAAGTAGTAACCCCATCACCAAAATAGCTTTCTATAAAATTTGTAATGCCATACCCAGAACCTGTTGTTTCTGGCATAGCATTATGAACATAATTGCAGCTAAGCCCAACTTGATTTGGAGAATTAATCACATCCAAGCAGCAAAAATTCCCAACATATATTTTACCATCAAGTCCTAGCTGTAGAGACCCCATTGGAGAACCACATGCTTCATCCGGATCATCTGGATTATAAGCATTGTCAAACAATAAGACAGCAGAGCTTTCTATGTTGGTATTGTCCAAATTGTACTGAACAACCGCTACGCCATTGGAAGTGCCAGCGGAACCATTATACGGTAAGAAACCTGTACTCAAATACAGCAATTTATTGTTAGGAGAAAATGATGCTCCCCAGAATGATCCTCCTGATGACGAATATGAAGTATTTGCTGTGTCAATAGTTTGATAGAAACTTACTTCTCCCGAATTATTGTCAAAATCATATAAATCCGTATGTACGCTCTTGTCTGAACCATTACAAGTACCTGCCTCATCTGTCACAACAAGCTTTTTACCATTATTTGAAAATTTGATTGCCCCCCAACCTTGCTCATGTACTGGACCTGTTTTTGAAATAACAGGGCAGTCACATAATCCATTTTCGGTCACTAACCAGGTATAAAAATCGCCATTGGTTTTCATTGCCATTAACCAAACATCAACTCCATTACAATGATGTACTGCGGCCATTTTTTCAAAAACAGGAGTGAGTAATGGTGTGTTTTTAGTGTCTTCGATTACATCTCCTTTACCACTGTTCAAATTCATGTCTATTATGGAGTATCGAAGTCCATTTGTTCCGCAAGTTTGCGCTGCGGTAAATACATAATAGGACTCGCTATTATTTGGTTGAGGAACAATCATGGCTGATTGAACGGTTGATATATCCCCCATTAATCCTGATCCATTCGGCATAGGTAAATGCTCGGAATCCCATATGGTTTCACCATCTGTATAAAACAATAAATTGCCTAACGAATCTGATATGGCGGCAGTTCCCTCACAACTGCCTAAACTGCCATTGTTAAGCCGTACTGGTGCGCCCGAAGTAAAATCAAGTCCTTCTCCTCCGCGATAATACCAATGTGTCGTTTCTATCTGACAAAATCCCATTAAAGGCAATAACATGAATAAGACTATCGCATTTAATTTTTTCATTTGTTTCTTGTTATGTTTTACAACACCTGAATAAAGACTATCCGTCAGTTGATGCATGAATTTTAACTTATTCCACAATAAACTTCCCCTTTTCACTTGAATCATCAAAATCTACTTGATAAAAATAAATTCCAGCCGCGTAATTTTCAACGTTCAATTGATAAAGCTTGGTCGGATTTGTTTCCATCATAATAACCTCTCCAATGCTATTATAAATAGTAATCTTTTCAGGAATTTCAGTTAATTCAATAAATACAAAATCATTTGCTGGATTCGGATAAATTGAAAGCATGTTATTGTCAGCTACATTTTCGATTGTTGCAAAACTACTACTGCATCCTGTTGCATTCAAATTTTCTTCTGACCATAAATTGCTGCGAGCGGGCAAGTGCAAAGCTGCCGTCATTCGATCAACCTGTCCTTGGGTAAACATTTTTTTGCAGTCATGATTATAATCCATGTAATTCTCACCGTTCGTGCTTACGCCACAACTTTCGTCGTTATTGAAACAGCCTTCCACTTCAATTGTACCACCAGTTGTTGGTGGCGTATCGTCCACAAAATCTCCTGGAGCCGAACAGCCATTTTCAAACGTATGTCTCAAATCAAGCCAGTGCCCAACTTCGTGGGTCACTACAGACGCCCATTCCTGACCATCTTCTAAGTCAGAATGTTCACCATATCCCCAGCGAATCGAGGAATAAAACACACCGTCAATATTCGCTTCAACTCTGCCAATACTCGGGTAATAAGCATACGCCGTAAAGAGGGACCATTCTCCACCCGTATATTTTGGAATATAAATATTTAGATATTTGAAATTATCCCATGCATGCGCAAAAAGATCACCTTCGTTCAACATTTTTAAAGAATCATCATAATAATTTACCCCGGTTGTAGGATTTCCTTCTGGATCGATTGATGCCAAACAAAATTGGACATCCAATGGCGCCTTAACATCCTCAAATGCTGGGTCAACATCCGCCCAATCTGCATTCAAGCCTTGCATATCAGCATTTAAAACATCCAAGCCCGATTGTGCTTGTTCTAAACTAATCATCCCGTCGTCACCATTGTGAAAAACATGTAAAACAACGGGGATGATATACATTGCGCTACTATCATGACTGCGGTCATTTGCCCCTTCTAACTTCAAATTCTGTATAAAATTTCGAATAAATAGTTCATTGGCAGCCAATTCTTGCAAGGCATTTGGGTTTCCCTCTAATTGCCGTTTCATTATTGCATCATCAGAGCAGGGTAGGGGTGTTTTGCTTATTTGTGCGATTCCATTTATTGAAAAAAGAAGACCCAAAAGGGCGAGAAAGTAGCGTTGTATCATAGTGAGTAGGATAGATAATTGGTTTTAAATTACAAAATTCGGAACTGGATTGCAAAATTAAGGCATTATTTTAGGCGCGAAATTATACAGATCTAATTAGCTGAGTGCTTTGTAAAGCTGCAAACTATGAAGTGGAAGAATTAAAATTCCCTATTCCGGAATAGACACCTCAAATATTAACAGGTTTCCTCAGAATATTAAGCATTTTTTCTTAAATTAGAAGTTACCCAATCAAAACTTATCGAACTATTAAAAGGGGCAAGTTTATCATAATTTGTAATTCATCTTCAAATAGTGTTTAAATCAAATCAACACATATATGGAACAAGATGTTAATAAATACAATCGTGTTATTCTCATAGGGAATGGTTTTGACCTATCAATGGGGCTTAAAACAAGTTACTCAGATTTTGTTTTGCACCTTTTTAAAGATGCACTGAAACAAATATATAGTGGTAATGAATTAAAAAGTGATTTTTTTAAGGCTCGGAATAAAGTGGTTGCTTTTACATCACATAGGCCATTTTTGGAAAATTTAGAAAGATGTACTTCTTTAGACGATCTGAAGGATTTAGAGGACGGTAAGGTCTTTTCAAGTCTTGAATGTAAGGACGTTTTTTTTAAAAAAATTGTCAATCACTTCATAGATTATAATTGGGTTGATATCGAAAATCTCTATTACAAGGATTTACGATTAATGCACACAGCTATAATCAATAATATTACATCTGATGGAGACCCATTAAGATTGCTAAATGAGTTAAATCACTCAATTGATTTATTAACAAAAGCACTCACTCTATATTTACAAAAACAAGTTAATAAGGAGCCAACTATGTCATTCGTTAATAAATCAACGAGTCTATTATCCGATATATTCAAGCCAATGCGAAGTCAAGATTATGAAACGACATGGAGTGTAAAAAACGTAACTCCAGCTGATCATTTCTTATTCCTAAATTTTAACTATACGAGCGTATTAACTCAAGCTTTGGAGGGTAATTTGAATTTAACGAAAAATACATTTAAAGTAAAAGTAAATCATATTCATGGGAAATTAGATTCTATTAATAATCCCCCTATCTTCGGTTATGGAGATGATACCAATGAAGAATATGTAAAGTTGGAGAATGATGGTCGAAATGAACTGTTGCAAAAAATCAAATCATTCCAATATCCGAGAACAAGAAATTACCATAACTTCCTTGGATTCATAGAGTCAGCTCCCTATGAAGTTTTTGTTGTAGGTCATTCCTGTGGGTTATCTGACAAAACTTTATTGCAAACTCTTTTTGAACACCGCCATTGTATGGCTATTAAGAATTTTCACTATCAAGGCGAAGAAGAAGATTTTAATAAAAGAATGAGCATTGCGCGTATTTTTACTGACAAAACGCTCATGAGAAGACTTGTTCTACCCTTTGATGAAACTGCAAAAATGTAATGCTTTATTCAACATTACGCAGAATAGCTATGACGTTATCCGTGTTCTATCAATTAACGCTACTTAACCCTCAATCGTCGCCACAATCTCTTGACGAATCGCTTCCAAGTCTGCCTCCAAATTATTCCGATCAATCTTGCGATCATCCAACATAGTAAACGTGGCCTTTACGCCGAGGTTTTTATGGAATTTCCCTTCATTGTCAATTTTCCCAGTATTTTTTATGGCAATTGGCACCACGTTAATGTCAGGAATAACTTTTAGGATGGCATCTATTCCCGCCAACTTAAACGGTTTTACCTTTCCATCTCTACTCCGTGTTCCTTCGGGATAAATGCAAATAGCAAATTTGTTTTCCGCAATAAATGCAGCAAATTTCTCAATCCTTTGAATAGAACCAACAGGGTCATTTCGGTCAATGGATACAGATCCACCGTATTTTAAGTTATATGAAATACTAGGAATGAATTTAGCCAATGATGCTTTTGCAATATACTTCGTACGTTTTTTCCTTAGCTTCCAAATGATGGGAGAAATATCCCACATACTTTGATGATTACTAATAATCAAGACGGGCTCATCTATTGGGAGTTTTCTAAAATTTTTGAAACGGATTTTTGCTCCTAAAATGAGCAAACACTTGGTCAGACAAAAATTGAGCGCACCAACGGTTTTATCGTGTGCTTTTGCTCCAAAGATATTTCTAGTAACAACCTGAATCGGCTGAAACACCAACAAAGTTAGTCCGAAAAATAAAAAGAAAAGTGGTGTTAGTATGTAAGAAATTACCATTTTCATAATGCAAACTTACACATAAGATATGCGTTGCAACAATTAAATCGACCAAAAGACATTTTTTAAGCGTCAAAATGGTTTTTAGAGCTGATCGAGGATCAATTCATGTACCGTATTGACCCATTTTTCAGAATCGTTCAAACTCTCAACCAATTGAATTTTTTCACCGCCGTGCTTCTCAAAAATTTCTTGGTATTCATCACCAATTTCAATAGATGTTTCCAAACAGTCTGCAATAAATGCTGCCGAAAATGCTAAGATTTTTTTCTTTCCAGCCTTCGCTAACTCTTCAACAACTTTGTCTGAGTAAGGTTGAAGCCAAGGAGTTTTTCCCAATCGCGATTGAAAGGCAACAGTAAAGTCCTTTTCTGAAAGACCCAAACTGTTTGCAATTAAACGTGTGGTTTCGTAACAAGCATTCCGATAACAAGAACGTTGGTCAGGCTTATAGGTCTTATCACAATCACAGGTATTGCAAGCGATTGTTGGATGTACCTTATCAATTTGGCGTTCGGGCAATCCATGATAGCTAAACAATACGTGGTCGTATTCTGCTAAATTGTGTTGTTTTGCTTTTTCAACAAAGGCCTGAATATAGCCAGGATGATCATAAAAACTTTGTACAATTTTTATTTCTGGAATCACCCACCATTTGCGAATAATATTTAGGGTTTTTTCAATTGCCGATCCTGTTGAGGAACTGGCGTAATGCGGAAATAATGGTAATATAACTATGCGATCATAGCCCTTTGATTCTATTCTTTTTAATACTGAATCCAAGGAAGGATTTTTATAGCGCATGGCAAATTCAACAGTCACTTCTTCCGCAGGAGCAAATTTGGCTTGAACCAATTCCTGCAATTTTTTACCATAGGTTAATAGCGGTGACTCCCCATCCCACAAATCCCATAATTCTTTATAGATTTTTGCAGATTTGGGTGCGCGAAAGGGAACAATTATACCATTTACAAGTACTGCCCTGCCTGCCGCATTAATATCAATAACCCTTGGGTCATTTAAAAATTCTGTTAAATAGGAGCGAACGTCACTTGTTTTAGGACTATCCGGAGTACCTAAATTGATTAGTAAAACGCATGTTTTCTTTTGACTCATGATTTAATACACTAGGTTCTCTTTTCTTAACAATTAAGAAAGGTTTCTGTTCTAGATCAATTAAATATGGATTGCACGATCTGCAGTAGCGGCCATTGCTGCTTCTTTAGTCGCTTCAGTATAAGTTGGGTGTGGATGACAAATGCGTGCCATATCCTCGGCAGATGCACGGAATTCCATTGCAGTAACAGCTTCCATAATCATGTCAGCAGCTCTGGCAGAAACCATATGTACTCCTAATACTTCATCCGTTTCAGCGTCTGCTAAAATCTTCACCATTCCCATTATGTCCATACTTGCGCGCGCTCTTCCTAATGCTTTAACAGGAAATGAACCAGCCTTGTATTTAACGCCAGCTGCGATTAATTCTTCCTCTGTTTTACCAACAGATGCAGCTTCTGGCCAAGTGTAAACTACACCAGGAATCAAATTATAATTGATATGTGGTTTTTGTCCTGCAATAAACTCAGCAACATAAACACCTTCTTCTTCCGCCTTGTGCGCTAACATTGCTCCACGAACAACATCTCCAATGGCATAAATTCCAGGAACGTTTGTTTCTAAATGATCATTCACTTCAACCATTCCGCGTTCGCCCATTTTTACGCCAGCGTTTTCTAGACCAAGTCCTTCTGTAAAGGGTTTACGTCCTACAGCAACTAAGCAATAATCACCTTCGAAAGTAACTTCTTCGTCCTTTTTATTCAGTGCTGTTACTTTAACTCCTGTTCCTGTATTTTCAACTTTCTGAACCTTATGGTTGAAATTGAATTTGAAGCCTTCTTTCTTTAATACTTTTGTTAATTCTTTAGAAACCGCTTTGTCCATTGTTGGTAAAATGCGATCTGCAAATTCAAGTACGTTTACTTTTGCGCCCAATCGTGCATGAACACTACCTAATTCTAATCCAATAACACCGCCTCCAATTACGATCAGGTTTTCAGCAACCTTTTCAAGGTTCAACATTTCTGTTGAGGTTATAATTCGATCCTTATCAGGTTCCATTCCAGGGAAATAATTTGGTTTGGATCCTGTTGCAATAATTGTGTTTTTAGTCTCTAATAAGGTCTCTTTTCCTTCAGCGTCAACAACCTTAATTGTGTTTTTATCAACAAAAGAACCTATTCCAGTATGAACATCAACTTTGTTTTTGTCCATTAAATATTGAACGCCATCACACGTTTGTTTCACCACAGAATCTTTACGGGCAATCATTTGCGCCATATTTACCTTTGGTGAATTAATCTCAATGCCGTGCTTTTCAAAATTATGCGCTGCATTATGAAAGTGTTCTGATGAATCCAACAATGCTTTAGAAGGAATACATCCAACATTCAAACACGTTCCACCCAAAGTGCTGTATTTTTCAACAATGGCAGTTTTTAATCCTAACTGTGCACTTCTAATTGCGCCAACATATCCTCCAGGTCCTGAACCTATAAAAACAACATCATACTTCATAAGCGTTCTATTTTTTTGTTGAGCTGTTATCTGCCTTAGGCGGACAAATCAGCTAATTTTTCAGTTAATATTTGAATCTTATTCAAGGCATCTGCCTCTTTTTGTCGTTCGCTTGCAACAACTTGCTCGGGAGCATTGTTAACAAAGCGTTCGTTGGTTAGTTTCTTACGAATGATATTGAGAGAGCCTTCGGCATATTCTAACTCTGCTTTAATTTTCTCCTTCTCTTCTTCAACGTCAACCGTATCGCCAAAAGGGATATAGTACTCATTATTTTTAACGATAAATGAGAAGGTATCTGGAACTTTTTCTTCTGTATATTCTAAGTTGGAAAGTGTTCCCATTTTTTGAATCACAGAATCTAAATCATTGTCGGAATCCGTATTGTTTTTAACAAATAATTCAAGTTGAATTTTGTTTGCAATATTCTTTTCTTTTCTAATTTTTCTGATGTTTGAGATCACTTCGAAAGCCTCATCAAATTTTTTCAATAATGGTTCATCAACTTTTCCAGCTATTGGCCAAGAACTAATAATGATGTCCTCTCCTTCTTGTCGGTCACGCAACCAATGCCAAATTTCTTCGGTGACAAATGGTACAAATGGATGCATTATTTTTAATAACTTTTCAAATAAAACCTTTGTTGATTCTAAAGTTTCCGCATCAATCGGCTGCTGGTAACCTGGTTTGATCATCTCTAAATACCATCCGCAAAAATCATCCCAAATTAATTTATAGGCCGTCATTAAGGCATCAGAAAGTCTAAACTTGTCAAAATTATCATTGATTGAAATCAATGCTTGGTTGAGTTTGCTTTCAAACCATTGTATGGCTACTTTGCTTGATTCAGGTTGAGGGATATCGCGCACCTCCCACATGTTTACTAAGCGAAAGGCATTCCAAATTTTATTTGAAAAATTTCTTCCTTGCTCGCATTGCGAACTGTCAAACGGTAAATCATTTCCAGCAGGTGAAGAGATCAAAATCCCTAAGCGAATTCCATCCGCACCATATTCATTAATCAATTCAATTGGATCAGGAGAATTACCCAATGATTTGGACATTTTTCTGCCTAATTTATCCCGTACAATTCCTGTATAATATACATTTTTGAAAGGAATTTCATCCATGTACTCAATTCCAGCAATAATCATTCGTGCTACCCAAAAGAACATAATCTCGGGGGCAGTTACGATATCATTAGTCGGATAATAGTATTTGATTTCATCATTTCCTTTGTCCGTCAATCCGTCAAAAACAGAGATAGGCCATAACCATGATGAAAACCACGTATCCAAAACATCTTCGTCTTGTTTTAAATCAGCAGCTGTTAAGCTTTTGCCTGATTTTTCAGATGCTTTTGCAACTGCTTCTTCAATAGTCTTTGCAACAACAAAATCATTCTCACCCTTCCCGTAATAGAAAGCCGGAATTTGATGTCCCCACCATAATTGTCTTGAAATACACCAATCTTTGATGTTCTCCATCCAATGGCGATAGGTATTTTTCTGATTGTCAGGATGAAATTTAATCTCACCACTCATTACAGCATCCAATGCAGGTTCAGACAATTGTTTCATGTCAACAAACCATTGCAAAGACAGTTTTGGCTCAATTACAGCGTCCGTGCGTTCAGAATAACCTACTTTATTAATATGATCTTCAACTTTTACCAAGTAGCCTAATTCATCAAGCTCTTTAGCAATCAAATCTCTTACTTCAAATCTATCTTTCCCCTCATAATGTAATCCATGCGCATTTAAAGATCCGTCATCATTCAAAATGTCTACAGTCTCTAAATCATGGGTTTTACCGAGGTTATAATCGTTTTCATCATGCGCTGGAGTCACTTTTAAGCAACCCGTTCCAAACTCCATCTCAACGTATTCATCTTGAATAATAGGAATCACACGATTCGCAATTGGAACAATCGCTTTTTTACCATGTAAATGCAAAAAACGGCCATCATTCGGATTGATGCAAATTGCAGTATCACCCAATATTGTTTCAGGTCGGGTAGTGGCAATTGTTAGCCACTCGTCTTCCGTACCTTCAATTTTATAACGAACATTATACAATTTAGAATTAACCTCTTTATGCAACACTTCTTCATCAGAAAGAGCTGTTTGTGCAGATGGATCCCAGTTGACCATTCTAACGCCACGGTATATTTTTCCCTTTTCAAATAAATCTAAAAAGGTATCGATCACACTTTCCGAATAGTCTGGATTCATGGTGAAATCAGTGCGTTCCCAGTCGCAAGAAGCGCCTAGTTTTTTCAACTGCTCTAAAATTACACCACCATATTTCTCTTTCCACTCCATGGCGTGTCCAAGAAATTCGCTTCGAGATAAGTCAGATTTTTTAATCCCCTCATCTCTTAATTTGCGAACAACTTTTGCCTCAGTAGCAATAGATGCGTGATCTGTACCAGGTACCCAACATGCATTATAACCTTGCATTCTAGCACGGCGAATTAGCACATCTTGGATGGTATTGTTCAGCATATGTCCCATATGCAAGACCCCCGTTACATTGGGCGGCGGTATTACAATAGTATAAGGTTCGCGGTCATCCGGCTCTGAATGAAAATAATTTTGTTTCATCCAGTGGGCGTACCACTTGTCTTCGGATTTATTCGGCTCGTATATCTTAGGTATTTCCATTTAACTCAAAATCTGTATTAAATCAAGCTACAAATTTAGTTAATTGTATCGGATATAGCCCCTTTTTAGGGGGGGGATTTATGGTGGTTTTTGCGCTAAATTTTTAAACAGCTATTGGACTTTGAATGTTCCGAAGTTTGTTGGGCTTATAATTTTTCTCGCAAGGCAATAGCCTCTTGGGTATAGAAACCACCGTGCGCTATTATTTCTTCAAGGATAGATTTAGCTTCAGACTTCTTTTTCAACTTGATTAAAGCCTTCGCCTTATACCAAAGGGCTTCTTCGTTAAAGACATAAAGTTCTCCGTTTATAATTTTATCAAAAAAGACTATCGCTTCTGCATTTTTACCCAGGTTATGGTATGACAAGGCACCATAAAAGAGGGCATTCAAATCGTCTGGATATTGATCTAAGATAAGTAAGTATCGATTCAGCGCTTTTTTATAACGGCCTTCAGCAAAAAATGACATGCTTTTTCTTAAGTAATCGAAATAGGGAACCTTTACTTCTCGTTCAATTAAGTCGTCTTTATTCTCAACTTCGCCTTCTTGATCTGCCGATACACCACCGAGCTCAAAACGCTTGTACGTTATTTTTTGATTTTCGCGGGTCATTTTCCTGTAATCAACCACCATTAAGTCAAACAAATAGCTTGTTTCAGTTGAAACTTGTCCGCGCTTATGCCAATGTGTTGACTCATCTGCAATAGTTAAGTCGTCTTCATGACTAAAGTCTTCAGTAATTATAATTGGTTCCTCTAACTCGCTTATGATATCAGCAACTAATTCTTGGTGGTTGACAACCTCATTCGGTGTCACAATATCCGCTTGTGGTATAACATTTAAAGTTTCAATCGCCGCAGGAATCATTTCATATTCGGGCACAGCCTCCGCTAATAATTCTGGGTTGAGCTGAGTAGTATCAATACCTACTAATGAATCCGTGTCGTTTTGAACAAGATGTTCATTGTCTATTCCATCATATTTTTTTATGAGGGTGGTAACTACAAATAGGGCAATTATTATACCAACTGCAGTAAGAAAAGTATAGCTCTTTTTTCCTCCAAATTTACTTTTATTCGTCTCGTAAAATTGGTTGAAACTACCCGGGTTTTCATCAAAGCCATCCATGGCATCCTTTAAGAATGGATCATTTAAAGCCTGTTTTTCAAGATCATGCCTTGCTGCGTCAGAAAGGTCGTTATTATAATAACGTCTTAATAATTCTATATCGATATGTTCCTTGTTCAAACTCATTTAGTTTGCTCCAATTTCAATTTTAAATTTCGTTTTCCATTTTGTATCAAACTTTTAACAGCTTTTGTAGGTATCTCCATCAATGCCGATACTTGATCATAGCTTTTGTTCTCTATGTAAAAATGCGTCAACGCCTGTTTTTGTTCCGCTTTTAGGGTTGCTAATTTTGCTTCTAAATCAATCAGTTCTTCCTCTTTTTCAATTGCTGCTTGTAAAATGGCTTCACTATCATCAGCTGCATACATTAATGCTTGATCAATTTCAGCAGTATCCTTTTTCTTCTTCCGCAACTCCATCAAGCAACTATTTCTAGTGACACTAAATAACCAATTTTTAAAATTTTGAATTTCGCTTCTCTGAATTTTTCCAGGCAAATCTTCAAATATCCCCATGGCCATATCTTCAGCCACCACATGGTTTTTCATGTATTTCAAACATAAACCCATTACTAGTGCACTATAGCGTTTAAATATTTCACCCTCAGCATTTCCATTGCTTTTTTTGATCAGGTCAATTAAGTCCAAATCACTGTATGATCTAATATTTTTTCTAAATAATGCGCTAAAAAGCATATTGTTATTGTCAGCATCTTATTCAAAGTTTAAATTGGTCTTCGAAACTTAGATGCATTACTTATAATAATTCCACAAAAATAATATTGCTTTATGATGAGAAGGTATTTTTAAGATCTTTTTTTTAGGCAAAAGGTAAATAGGCAAGAGGCAAAATGCAGATAGTTATTCGGCAATAGTGATTAGGCAAGAGGCAGGTAGTATTAGGGGAAGAGCAAATAGATATTAGGCAAAATAATCATGGGGCAAAAAAATAAAAGAATAAACCACCTGTCAAATCGCCATTAAATCATTTAAGCTCCATCAAACTACCATTAACCTAGAGCATTAAATCCCCCGTCAAACCGGCTTAAATCATTTAAACCGCGTCACCTTGAATTGATAATTGTTCATTGCACATTGTCTGATTATCCGAGCGCAGCGAGCCCTCTATTTCCACAAAAAACGAACAGTAATATCGTGTTGTAAAAGAATGCGCTTTTCAATAGTAAAGCCATAGTTGACAAAACTTTGGTAAGGCTGATACATAATTTGACTCACAATTTTTTCATTTATCCGGTATTCAACGCCAAGATTCAGTCCTACCCCTACACCAGATCCTCTAGTCACATTAGATTCACTCGGCGGAATACCTGAGAATTTTGAAAATAATGGAAACTGTAAGCCCCTAAATTCAGCAAAATGTTCATCTATTCTCCAAAAAGAGTATAGGCCACTTCCGCCAATAATAAACTTGGCCTTATTTCCGTCACCTACATAATCAAAATTAAATCGCCCATCAAATCTACTCTCTTCAGCATAAATATTTCCTAATAAAATCTGTGCTTCAGTGGTTTGTATGCCGCCATCCAAAGCCTCCAAGGTGAAATTAGTTCTAACCTTCAATTTATTAAAGTTTCCGTCAACACTCACCTGTAAGTTTGGGCTTATTTGGTAGCCTAAAGTTACACCAGTTAAAATACCAGGTGTATATTTTACATTAGTAGGGTAGGCATCAAAAGGTACTAGAAAGTCAACACCTTCTAACTGTTCTTTAATTCGATTATAATTTATTGGGTTATCATAAAGTACGGCCTCCAATTGTGTCTTTGGTGTACCAAAATACCTATACAACCCGCTATATCGCATTGCATGATTTTTATTTGCTATTTTTGTTCCAACGTTTACACCGAAAAAAAGCTGGCGCCCCTTTTCTTCTTGCGCCATTAGGTTTAAACCAAAACCCATAAAAATTAAAACAATAACAAACCGCATATATTAAATCAAATTTAGATGCTAAAGATACAAAATATTGCAGTACTAACCTCCGGTGGAGATTCGCCAGGTATGAATGCATGTATTCGTTCCATTACCCGAGCAGCAATTTATCATGAAATTGGGGTCTATGGGGTAATTGATGGTTTTAATGGATTAATTAAAAATGAATTTAAACCCCTCAGCTATCACGACGTTTCAAACATCCTTCAACGCGGTGGTACAATTTTGGGAACTGCTCGTTGCAAAGAATTTCTTGATCCAGATCAAAGAAAAATAGCATATACTAATCTTAAACAATTAAATATTGATGCCCTAATTGTAATTGGCGGAGATGGTTCCTTTAAAGGTGCTTCAATCTTTAGTCAAGAATTCGATCTGCCAATCATTGGTATCCCGGGTACGATTGATAATGATATTAATGGCACCGATTATACGATTGGTTTTGATACGGCATTGAATAATATTGTACAAGCAATTGATAAAATCCGAGACACTGCAAGTTCACATCACCGCGTGTTTTTGGTTGAAGTTATGGGCAATAACTCGGGCATTTTAGCACTCAATGCAGCTGCTGCTAGCGGAGCAGAGGAGGTTTTTATGCCCGAACGGCAGGAGGACTTGACTCTTTTTGAGGATAAAATTAAGCGTGCTCTTGCAGCCAATAAATCAAGCATCATTGTCATTGCTGAAGGAGATCAAATAGGCGGCGCAAAGGAAGTTTATGAATACCTCAAACAAAAAGGACTAACAGATAAAGTGCGTGTTTCCGTTCTCGGTCATTTACAACGTGGCGGTTCTCCCTCATTTAAAGACCGTTTAAATGCAACCCTTTTTGGCGAACAAGCAATTGTTTTATTGTTGCAAGGCAAATCAAATCTCATGATTAGCATTACTAATGGTAAAGTTACCAGTCAAAATTTAGCCATTGCAGAAAAAGCCACACAACCAAAAAACATGGATTACCTTAAGCTAATCCGCAAACTAAGTGTTTATTAGAATCGTTAATCTAGTTAATATTATACCCAACATTCCAGTTGTCACTTTAAGAAGTACAGCATATCAAGAATCCGCCCGTCACTTCTTTGCTTTAGCAAAATCTGCTCCTTCCCGTTAAAATCAAGGGAGGGAAACAGCATAACAACACTAGTAACGGAACAAAGAAGAGGCATAACACCTAATACTTAATACTGAATATTTATTAGGGCAATTCCTTTTTTATCATCCATAAACCACGGTCATTTTTCGCTAGTTTTCAGAATAGGGGTATACCTTATATATAGTAGCATAAAAAAAGGTCGGGCTATGCGTTAAAGTTTTGTCTGCGCCAAAAGCTACCACTACTATCCCTATTGCGGCAAAAGAGCCATAAAAGTCACCCCTTCAATATGCACTAAACCAGCGTCCTATCACGGGCGTGAAAAATAAATTAAAAAAAGGTGAAAAAAAATTAGGTTGTGGTGTAAAAGGATGAGTATCTTTGCGCCTCCCAAATGAGGGATTAGCGATAGAAAAGCGGGGATTGAAATTGACATATTAGCGTA
>WTCE01000076.1 GCA_013138735.1 Crocinitomix sp.
TGTAACTTTGGCCCAATCGGCTCTTTCGCCAGTGTCACCATTGCGTGATTCCCCAAAAAACACAATAGCAAATTCTAAATAGCCGTTTGGAGTTGGTTCCTGATAATCTAATGGCGTATTGAGCATTTCTTGCGTGATACTTTCCATTAATGGATCGAAATATCTTGTATCATTCACAAAACTCATCAAACTTAAACCTATTTCGGGTAATCCTCCAACCCCAAATCTGCAGGTTGTACCATTCTTGTAAATTTTCATTTTAATGGCACATTCTCCATTAACAATAGCCGATATAATTACGAGTTCTACTTCTGACTTTTTCATCTGTTCTATTAAAAGATTTGGGATTATTGGGTTAATCAGAACAAAAATATTAAATTATTTTACATTTTTAAAATAAAATAATATTTTTATAGCAATCTTTGTAAAAGGCGCTTTTAAAAGAGCAAATTTAAAAGGAGAAACCCACGATAAATACGCATAATGAAAGAATTCCTAATTAAACACACTCACTTACTAAAAATGTACAACCTACATTCCATGCGGAGCTATAACAACTTTAAAGGTAGAGCCTCTCGTGAAGAGTTAATCTATGCTGCGGTTTCATATATTTTGATAGTTATAATAGCAAACCTTATCAGTAATTCCATTTTTAAAAATGATTCAATTAAAGACTTTATTCTATTTCCATTTTTTTTAATTACTATTATTCCTATACTTTCTTTGTCATTCAGAAGATTACACGATACCGATAGACGCGGTTGGATAGTTTTGATTCCCATAGCGTTCTTCATCATCACGACTGTTGTAGGCGGAGTATATGGAAGTCATTCTGCAATATTTGGACTAACAGCAGTCATTTTATCATTCTCTTTAGTTTGGATAATAATACATTTGGTAAAGCGAGGAGATGCTGGCAAAAATGAGCATGAAGATTCTAAAATCTACTCTTTTTCTGAATAAAGGACGCAGTAAAAAGCCTAATTATTGTTTGATGTTCCTGATTAACCCAAAATCAATCCAATCTCTTTCAGATCACTCACCTTCTGAGTTTCTCCCACTTTTTGATAGGCATAAGACAGATTCCCGATCATTCTTTTTAGAATTTCGGAATTACTACATGGCTCAAAATAATTGTCTTGCAATGGTAAATTTAAGCTCCGTAAATAATTCTGAATTTCATTTTGATCAAAAATGCGGCCTTTGCTAAATGGGTTGATGTAGAAAAGAATATTTCTTTCATCTTGATCAAGCCCTAACATTTTTAAGGTTGAAAACTCATCCATAAACCCTAGTACAAAATGATTTGGGAGGTCTATTCCGTAAATTGGAATTTGTAATTTTTGGGCGATTACTGAATATAAAATGGAAAGACTTAATTGATTTCCTTTTTTAGACTGAAGTACGGTGTTAATAAAAGAGTTCTGAGGCGTGTAGAAATTATTCTCACTGGACTGAAACCCACATAAATCGAACAAAACGTGATTGAAGATCTTAACAATTTCAAAGGCCGTGTGTTCTTCATTAATTTCTAACCAAACCATTTGTTTGATTTTTTCCAACTCAGCATCTACTTCTTCGTAATCTACATTTGGAAATTGAAATTTGCTGATAATTAAGGAACCTTTTAACAAATCGCGATTTGAAGACCCGCGCCATTTTTCTAAATCGGCTTTGATCTCGTTCACTTGAATTTGTCGGATAATCTCAAAAATTCGCTCACGGTGATCTGTATCTGTTTCATGATTACTCCAACTCCGTTCTAGTGTAGGAACGACTCCGTCACCCATACGTACCAATTCATCTTTTACATGAATGAACACGTTCGGATCTGGATCTTCCGCCAACCGAATTAAAGAGCTAACTTTAGAATACTGATTTTCATTTACAAATTTCACCAAGGCAAAGATATGCGAGAGGATGGGCATAAACAGTTGATTAGCAAAATCTTTTTAACGCTATTTTGTTAATCTATCCAACACAAGCCGAATCAAATCGGCCATTTTATCTTTATAATTTGGCTCAAATTTATTGCTGTATCGATTGGCTAAAACCAAACAAACTGTAATGGCATTATGGCCTAATGCATCAGCCAGAGCATATAATCCGGATGTTTCCATTTCAAGATTTGTAGCCCGAATACCTTGCCATTTAAACTGGCGTAAATCTTCTTTAAAATCTGGCAGACTCAGCGGCACACGAATTGCGCGACCTTGTGGTCCATAAAAACCATTTGCGGTGGTTGTAATCCCCTCTTCCATGCCTTCTTTAAGTACATCTAGCAATCTATCGTCACTCTTTTTGATATAAGGAGGGTTCAATTTTGAATTCCAATTGACGGTTTCGTAAAAACTTGCCAATGCGTCCTTTTCATCTTGTGAATAAGGTATTTCGTAAAAGTGCGCCATCCCATCTAAGCCAACGGCATATTTTGAAATGATATGAGCACCAGGATCTATATCGGCATGTAATGCACCGCAAGTACCAATTCGTATTAAATCTAATGATTTTTTAACCGCATGTTCGGTTCGCGTTTTAAGATCAATATTGACAACGGCATCCAACTCATTTAAAACAATATCAATATTGTCCGTTCCAATTCCTGTAGACATTACAGTCAACTCTTTACCTTTATATGTTCCAGTTAAGGTGCAAAATTCACGGTTCTGTGTTTCGAATCGTACTGAATCAAAAAAGGTTCCGATAAATTTTACGCGATCAGGATCTCCTACTAGGATTACAGTTTCAGCAACATCTTCGCTGGAAATATTTAAATGGTAAATTTTTCCATCTTGATTTAGTGTTAATTCTGACGGTGCGAATGTTTTCATAGGTTTTTAAATTTCTAGGACACGGATTAACGGTTGGTCCTGTGCAGTTAAATTATTGACAATTTTTGAAATAAAGGTCTTATCATTCAAAATATAGGGGATAAAATTTTCATAGCGTTCTTGAAAACCACCGTTCGGATATATTTTGGATTGTAATTTTTTGATTTTATTCCCTTTTACCTCGTGCTTGGCTTTTTCAGCTTTAATTAATTTGGATTCAATCCGTACAATTGACTTTTCCATTTTAGAGAACTCAGCTTCTATCATTCCAACCAAGCCTTTATTAACGGCTTCTGCCTTTTCAGTCAAATGGACTTTAATTGTATTTAATTGTTCCAATTCACCTTTCAGTTCAATCTCAAACTCCACTTCTTCCAAAGCAATTTCCTTCATTAAGTGTTGTAAATCTTGTTTTAAATTAGGTACACTCAGGTTCAGATTTTCCAATTCTGCTATCTCTTTTGCTTTGAGCAAAAGAATTGAATCACGCACACGCAACAAAGGGAAAGTGAGTTTCAATGCTTTAAACACGTCACTTAATTGCAGCCAATATGCGATTTCTCCACCTCCACCAATATATGTCAAATTGGGTAAAATCAATTCTTGATATACGGGTCTTAATAGGGCATTTGGAGAAAATTGTTTTGGATTTTCACTCACCATTCTCACCAATTCTTCGGCGGTATAGTTCTTTTCTTCAATTTCAAATATTGCTCCGTTTTTACTAATGCGTTGGCGAATTCCTTGTGCATTGATATAAAACAAATTGCATTCACGCACAAAAACTTGATTGTGGTAACCGGCAGCTTCCAGTTTATTGTTGGTATTAGTAACTGCTTTGTGAACAAAACCTTCGTTAATTTCCTTAATAGCAATAGGAACAAAACCTTGCTTTAGTGCGGTATCATTCCCATCAATGATTACGAGACCATATTCCGCAAAAAGCTGATTCATTAAGCTTCTTGTTGCCTCTGCCAAATTGCTACTCTTTTTATAGATGTCTGTAAAACTTGAAAGGATTGCTTTTAAATTTTCATCACTGTACTTTTCAAAAATCGGATCTGTAAATGATTCAATTCCCTTTGGTTCAATCTCTCCAACAATTCTATTTTCTTGCCCTTCTTTATCCCAAGCAATTTTATTTCCAAAAAGATGAATATGATTAATTTCTTCAAAATCGTGATCTTCTGTAGCCATCCAAAATACAGGAACATAATGCTTTGAAGGATCGCTTTCATTCATTGCACGGCTTAACGAAATCACCTGTGCTACTTTGTAAATGGAATATAAAGGACCCGACAATAGGTTTAATTGGTGACCTGTGGTAATAGTATAAGTATCACTCTCTTTTAACTTGTTGATGTTGGATTGGCTAGCGTTCGACAATGCGATATCGGCATTTTGAAGAACCAATGCATCCGTTAAAGTCTTTCGTTGATCTATTGAAAATTCCTTTCGTTCAGTCTGTTGACTGATTTGTGATAATGAAAAAAAATGGGGTAGAAATTCAGCAATATTTTGTTTTTGTTCCACTAAATCTCGAATGATTTGAGATGAAAAACTGAATTCCTTAAAAGAAAATTGATCTTGAATCATACTGCAAAAATAGTGATAATGCTTGCATCACAACCCAATTATTGCCGAATTATTTGTGCCAACATCAAGTTCAAATTTCGCTTGGATTATCCTTTCATTTTTGGCAAATTCATAGCATAAAACGTAACAAAGACAATGGATATTACAGCGCCCGATAAAAAAGTAACATTTCCTTCACGACCGGCATAAATTAACAGCATTATCCACAATCCGTTTCCAATGAGGTAAAACATAAACCCTCGCCGATTCCCTTTTTTCATTTTTGCAACACCACTTATACATAGCCAGCACATAATTATTACTAGTGCGCTCATAGCTGCAAAAACACCAATCATCCCTCCAAACAAGCCGTCAAATGTTCCTGAATTTTGCATGCTTGTGCCATTTGTAATGCAAGCAATCAATAAGATCATAAAAAGTAAAGCCCAAATTCCATTCCCGATATAACTAAGAACTGACATTACACCAAATGCTCCTGACTCTTTCTTTTTAGCGCTCATAATTGTGATTTAAATATTTTTTTAGAAAGTTAATTTAAGTGTTTTAATTGAGTTGCAAAAATAATTATAAAAAAAAGAGCAACCCCTGAAATAATAGAAGTCTGGATAACATCAGTTGATGACACGCGACCCGAGGGAAACCAAGTGATCCACAAAATAAAAATTGACATTGTACCAACTGCTGTTGTATAAATAACAAATCCTTTTTTACGTCCTTTATGCATTAAAGCTGCACCGTATATCGGTAGCGCTAAAATTAGTATTGTTACAATAGACCAAAACAGTATTCGATTATACGCGTTGCTATCATATCTACCCACCTCGCTAAAATTTGATTCGAACAAAAAAAGGCCTAAGCTGTACAATGAACCTATAACTAGAATTCCAAAAATAAGATAGTTCAAAATGGCCATAACGCTTACTAGGCCAGGAACAGATTTATGTAGCTTTTCACCTTCGTCTAAAACTTCTCTGAATTCTTCCATTTCTATTTATAAATGTTTTAAATTCTTAGCAAAAGCAGCGACAAGACCAATTAATAAAACACCAATTACAACTGGTGCCGTTTGTGGATTAACACTCCAACTCAGATATGCTCCAAATAGGACAAGAGCCCCCATTAAGCCACTACCTATAGCCAGTAATGGGAATCCACTTTTTTTTCCTTTTCGCAATTTATTTGCCCCAATAATTGCCAAAACAGCTAGTATTGCTACAATCAACATCATTGCGATCGTTAAACCTAAAGCTAAATTTGAACTTCTATTCCCCTGTGAATTGTCGTATGCGGAAATGACGAGCACCATACTCCCCAACAGCACGCCAAATAGACAAAAACCATGAAGAATAAAAGCCACAATAGCCAATGACCGTATAGACTTATGAACCTGCGATTGACCCTCTTCTTCGCTTTCTAATACTTCATTAATATCTGTCATCTCAATAGTCTTTAGTAACAAACATTAATAAATGCTTGTTGTCTTTAATCTCCATTCTTTGCTCTTTTATCTCTAAATAAACCCTACTCCAAATGCTTTTGTTGCGTCCAAAATGCGATAACAAGAATAATTAGCGCCAATCCGATTAAAATATTTAGTGGTTGTGGTTGAAAACTCCAAGTTAAATATGTCGTATAGAGCACAACTGCGGCCAACATTACACTTCCGATTCCAAAGTAAAAGAAGCCTTTTCGTTTTCCTTTTCGCATTGAATTAGCGCCTGTTAATCCCGAAATGGCGAGGGTTGCAATAAATAAAATTACCATCCCTACCTTGAGCATGGCTAAATTGTCTATCCGAAACGGCACCCCAAACCCAGTAATAGGAAAGAATAACATTACAAGTGCAAAAACAACACCTAGTAAACAAAAACCGTGAATGATAAATGCAAAAACCGATAACAATACAACTAAGAATGGTGCTTTCACTACCACCTTTTCATGTTCATCTAAAACTTCTTTTGCTTCAATCATGACTTAAGGTATTAGTAAAAAAACGAAAATTGAAATTTGATTGATCATTCTGAATTCTATATTTTTTTACAGACTTAATTCAAGCGTTTTAATTGAGTTGCAAAAATAATAATGAAAAGAACACATACCCCAGCAATAATTAAATTTGAAACTAACTCATCCTTAACTCCAAAAGATCCAAAATTGACTGCTACAGCTGTTAATGCTATTAAACCAAATCCAATGGCATAAAGAATAAATCCCTTTCTAGATCCCCTATGCATTTTTATGACGCCAACAAATGCCATGACTAATATCCCCACATATAAGGTGCTAATTATAATGTATAGATAAAACCCGCCTCCCTTGGTAATAGTCAAAGTACCAACTAAAGATATTATGAAACTATAAACTAGAGCAAGTATCAATATGCTAAGAATCAAATAATTGATGACAGCAAAAATAATAACAATAGTCGGTACTGTTTTCTTTCTTTTGACAATGTTTTCAAGTACTTCGTGTTCCATTTAAAAGTTTTTCGTTCAATTCATTCAATGAGCCATGGGCAATGGGCAATGGGCAATGGGCAATGGGCAAAAAAAATGAATTGCTGAAAGCAAGCGGAATAATTCCGCATTATTTTTCAACAAATGGCGTATTAAAACATACAAGCATTAGCCCATTAAAACATTGGAAATTAATAATTGCACATTGACAATTGAAAAAGCTATCTCAAATGCTTCAACTGCGTACCGAAAGCGATAACAAATCCAATTATAATTAAACCTAATATTAAATTAGAAACTTGTTCTGCCGCTCCCAGTAAAATCAATAAGCCCAAAAGACCACTCCCAATGGCGAAAAGAATAAAACCACTTTTTTTACCCTTATGCATTTTTGCAGCGCCAATGATAGACATAATCGAAAAGCCTATAAATAATAAAAACACGACTAAAATCACACTAAGCATTCCTCCCTCCATTCTTCCGCCCATCAGTTGACCTACAGTTGAACTTGATGCGGTAGCAAAAAACACGAATGCAATTAGCATTATAATTAGCAAAAAACCATGACCGATATAACTCAGCACGGCCAGTACTTTTACGGCGTCAGGCACACTAGTCGGTTGCGCATCTTCTGGAGTTTCTAATACTTCGTCAAAATCACTCATAATATTCCTTTTATAGTTAGGTGGCTCTAATATATTAATTATATCCTTACTCCTAACTCTTATTAACCCGAACCTTGGTAGGATCAAAACTGTTTATTAGCTTTGCAAAAAAAAGAAAATAACGAATTGAATTAAAATTATAAAAATGAAAGCAACAATAACAACAAATAAAGGTGTAATGATCGCGGAGTTGAACGACGCAACACCAATTGCATCAGGAAATTTTGCAAAATTAGCGAAAGAAGGATTCTATAATGGACTTACTTGGCACCGTGTGCTTCCTGATTTTGTGATTCAAGGTGGATGCCCTGATGGAACTGGCGCAGGCGGACCTGGATATACAATTGATTGTGAAGTAACGGCAGAAGGTCAATATCATGATCGTGGTGTTTTATCTATGGCACATGCCGGACGCAATACAGGTGGATCACAATTTTTTGTTTGTCACAGTAGAACAAACACGGCACATTTAGACGGGAATCATACTTGTTTTGGAAAAGTAATTGAAGGTGTTGATGTGGTAGATGATATTAGAGAAGGAGATGCGATTGTATCAATTGAGATTGAGGATTAACCTAAAGAGAAAAGATTAAAGACGTGAAAGGTTGAAGTTCTCCTCTGCCTTTGACGAAGAATAGCTCGAATTTATTGAAATCGAGTAGGAAGATAGAGGTTATTCCCCTATCTGTCCTCTCACACCACCGTACGTACGGATCCGTATACGGCGGTTCATTAAGTTAGTAATTGTTTTGAGTACATTTCCATAAGGCTAATGTAT
>WTCE01000132.1 GCA_013138735.1 Crocinitomix sp.
CACATCCGTTAGCGTCTGTTCCGGTTACAGTATAAGTTGCTGTAGCTGCGGGAGTGAACGCCACTCCATCAGAAACACCACCGTCCCAAACATAAGTTCCACCTATTCCTGCACCCGATCCAGTTAATGTTACACTTTCTCCAGTACATATCGCGTCATCTGCACCCGCATCAATTATTGGTAGTGGATTAACTGTTATTGTTACAGCATCAGTTCCAACACATCCGTTGGCATCTGTTCCTGTTACTGTATAAGTAGCTGTTGCTCCTGGAGTGAATGCCACACCATCAGTAATTCCGCCATCCCAAACATAAGTACCACCAATTCCAGCTCCTGATCCACTTAAAGTGATACTTTCACCTGCACATAATTCATCATCTGCTCCAGCATCTATAATAGGAACTGCATTCACGGTTATTGTAAATTCTGACGTATCATTTGGACAGGGCAAATTTGAAGCGATATAAATGAATGTATAATCTCCTGCGCCTAATCCTTCAACATCCAATACACCAGTAAGTGGATCAAAGGCACCACTAGCTGTTAATTCTTCCCATACTCCTCCCGGATCTGCTCCTGAAAGGAGCGTATTTAAATCTATGGATGCTCCTATTGAATTACATAAAGTTTCAACTGCATCAAGCCCCGATTCAGGCGGTGTTGCCCAATCAATAATCAAAAGTTCGACATCAAAACAGCCTAAACTTGTGTCACCTAACATGACATATACAACGTCACCTGGGTACATAATGTCTGATGGCCAAATTCCCACTACTTGATCTACACTATCTGGAATAACTGAATAGAATTCAATTATCGGACTATCGACTCCACCCAAATCGTTCACGACTAAGGTTGTTAAATCAAATTCTCCACATTCTGGACCTGGATCGATTATCTCTATTATTGGAGATGGCATAATTTCCACCACAATTGATTTTTCTATTGTTGAAGACAAACACACAACATCAGGCGTACCTGTAACGGTATAGGTTGTTGTAACTGCAGGTGATGCATTAACAGTTGGCCCAAATACAATATCTAAACCTCCTGGTGGTGACCATTCCCATGTATAATCATCCGCATTTGGACCATCAACTGAGATTTCAACTGGAATTCCGGAGCATGTTTCTACTGTGTCAATTACTGGATCACATTCATCAATTAAACCTCCACCACCAACATAATCAAAATAATATAAACTTGAAATTGCGGCATCAATTGACGCTGCATTTAAGACAATTGTAAATAAAAACGTTTCAGATTCAGCTGCGGGTAAACTTTCTACTTTATAACCCAATGAAATTGCTTGATCAGCAAATACAGTTGCACCTTCGGCTGAAGTTAAACCACCAAGTCCGTTCCAAATATCAGAAGCGTCTCTATTTGCAAAACCACCATGACTAACTCGGAAGTTTGCACCAATAGCACCTAATCCAATATAAGAAGCCCATGGAGCGGTAGATGTTGCTGTAACCAATGCTTTTTCGCAACCAGGGTCAGGCTGTTCCACAATTGTATTTTGAGTTGTATAATCGAAACTTAGTGTCACATTATTATCTGGATCTAAGTTTCTGTAATAGTAAATATCTGTATAATCAGTTAAGCCAGTATTTGTAAGTGTAACCTCTGTTGTATAATAAAGTTCTGTAGTAACGAGTCTGTAAACAATATGAACATCAATATCACCAATTGTTCCGTCCCATACCAATGCCATACAATCACCTTCTAAATCATAACTTGAAATTGATCCCGCGATATCTTCTAAACTTCCAGAAGCATTATTGTGGTAATTCGTTCCAGCAATTTCGAGTCCAAAACCGTTCTCAGGAGATCCAGGCGTGAAAAAATCGCCATCATAATCTGTCCATCCATCCAACTGAGGATTTGCAACAAACCCAAAGTAGACGGGTGAGCCCACCCACGCATTTGAACGGTTGTGTGAAGTACCTAAAAGCGGCGCTCCCTCATGACCAGCATCATTAATACCTATTTCTACGTTATCGCCAATCATGTACCCACTAGTACCGATTATTTGAGTGTAGGAAAATGCAGGCACTAGCAATAATATGGCTAGTAAAAGCTTAATAAATGGACTTTTCATTAATATTAGTTAATTGGTTACTACTAATAGGCTTATCCTTGCAGGGATTTAGAAAAGTAATGGTGGGAACGTAGAAATATTTTTTATTTGATCACTGATTTTGAGCGCTTAGTTATTGCTCAAAAAGTAGATCATTAGAGTATATCGGGCGGCAGTTTCTCTGGAGCAAAACAATATTTGACTTGTCTCAGATATCCTGAAATTTCGGGCATTTTTTTCTTTCGGATAGATCCGAAATTTAGTGGTTGGTAATTCATTGGTCGGGGTATTAATATGATGCAAAGTACGAAGAAGATTAATCGATATTGTTAATCTATAAAACTAATAGACTAGCCCTGTCCTTTTCAGGATAAATCCAATTCTTAAGCCGACGAGTGCGAGTGGATAAAAGAATATTGCTCCTGTTTTGAACTCAAAATGCTATTAACTGAATCATCTCGTCATAAATAGTCTTGAAGAAAGACAAAAGAAAGGGGTAACTAAAATTAGTTACCCCTTTTTCTTAATTCAATTATTCTTTATTATTTCAAGACACTTAAATGTCCTTCGACATAATGTTTTTTATCGCTCATGGTTTCACCAAATTCCATCTTCCAAATATAAACACCATCATCTACTATGCCTTGATTTCCGTAAAAACCATCCCATCCGAAATTGGCATCAAACGATTCAAAAACCATTTCACCCCATCTATTAAAGATCATGAAATGATAATCATAAATATCTAAACCTGATATAAATATTGGTTTGAATTCCTCATTAAACATATCCCCATCAGGTGTAAATGCGTTTGGCACATGATACAAAAGAACATCTTTAATATTCAACATTTGCTCAACTACATCCTCACATCCATTTGCGTTCATTGCTGTTAAGGTTACCAAATAATTCCGATCTCCCTCAGGCGGATACATGTGTTCTGGATCAACTTCCGAGCTAACCCCAGTTCCATCTCCAAATTCCCACGTATATACATCTGCATATATAGATGAGTTCGAGAAGTAGACACGCGTATCAGTCACATCAATTTCATAAGGTGAATATGAGAACTGCGCAACTGGCGTATCGTCAATGTCAATATAATTATTGTAAGTTACCGAAGCTACACATCCTTCACTTGAAGTAATTGTAAGTGTGATATCATATGTGCCGGGATATAAGAATGTATGTCCAGGTCCTCCAGTACTACCAGAAGTTCCATCACCAAATTCCCATTCAAATTCTGTCCCAGGTTCAAGTGCTGTAAAATTAACGAATAAAGGCGCACATCCAATTAGCTCATCAGCAGTGAATGTTACTAATGGTAAAGGATTAACCGTGACCATCACATCATCTGTATTGACACATCCATTCGCATCCGTTCCAGTTACAGTATAGCTACCAGTGATTCCCGGAGAAAATGGTACACCATCTATTCCGCCGCCAGTCCATAAATAACCAGCACCAATTCCTGCACCTGTTCCAATTAAGGTAACCATGTCTCCTGCACAAATTGCTACATCTGGTCCGGCACTTACAGTTGGAATTGGATTCACAGTTACTAATGCAGCATCTGTATTTACACATCCATTAACGTCCGTACCAGTTACGGTATAAGTTGCAGTTGCCAATGGTGTAAATGCAACAGCATCTGTTATACCACCATCCCATAAATAAACACCACCAACACCAGCGCCTGAGCCAGTCAATGTAACAGGATCACCGTCACAAACTGCAACGTCAGGTCCTGCATCAACTGCTGGTAATGGATTTACTGTTACTGTTACGTCATCTGTATTGACGCATCCATTAATATCTGTTCCTGTTACTGTGTAAGTATCTGTTTCAGCCGGGCTAAATGCTACGCCATCTACTCCACCACCAGTCCAAAGATAACCAGCACCAATTCCTGCACCGCCACCGGCTAATGTTACCATATCGCCTAAACAGATTGCTACATCAGGTCCTGCATCTACTAATGGTAAAGGATTTACGATTACTTCAATATCATCCGTATTCACACATCCGTTAGCATCCGTTCCTGTGAGTGTATAAGTTGCAGTAGCCAATGGTGTAAATGCTACACCGTCTGTTACTCCGCCATCCCACAAATAAACGCCACCAACACCAGCTCCTGTGCCTGATAAAGTTACTGGATCTCCGTCGCAAACTGCAAAGTCTGGTCCAGCATCAACAGCAGGTAATGGATTCACTGTTACTTCAATATCATCTGTATTGACACAACCGTTGGCATCCGTTCCGGTTACCGTATAAGTTGCAGTAACTAATGGCGTAAATGCAACACCGTCGGTTACTCCACCATCCCAAATATAAACTCCACCTACTCCAGCGCCCGCTCCTGTTAAGGTTGCTAGGTCGCCATCACAAACTGGAAAGTCAACTCCAGCATCAACAGCCGGTAATGGATTCACAGTTACTATTATATCGTCCGTATTAATACAGCCATTGGCATCTGTTCCTGTTACTGTATATGTTGCAGTTGCGCCAGGTGTAAATGCTGCACCATCTGTTACGCCACCGTCCCAATCATACGCTCCGCCAATTCCTGCGCCTGCGCCAGCTAAAGTACACTCATCTCCATCACATATCGCAAAATCAACTCCTGCATCAATTGTTGGTAAAGGATTTACTATTACTTCAATATCATCTGTATTCACACATCCGTTAGCATCCGTTCCAGTAAGAGTATAAGTTGCAGTAGCCAATGGTGTAAATGCTACACCGTCTGTTACTCCGCCATCCCAAACATAAACGCCACCAACACCAGCTCCCGTGCCTGATAAAGTTACTGGATCTCCGTCGCAAACTGCAAAGTCTGGTCCAGCATCAACAGCAGGTAATGGATTCACTGTTACTTCAATATCATCTGTATTCACACAACCATTGGCATCCGTTCCGGTTACCGTATAAGTTGCTGTGACTAACGGTGTAAATGCAACACCGTCGGTTACTCCACCATCCCAAATATAAACTCCACCTACTCCAGCGCCTGCTCCTGTTAAGGTTGCTAGGTCGCCATCACAAACTGGAAAGTCAACTCCAGCATCAACAGCTGGTAATGGATTCACAGTTACTATTATATCGTCCGTATTAATACAGCCATTTGCATCTGTTCCTGTTACTGTATAGGTTGCTGTTGCGCCAGGTGTAAATGCTACACCATCTGTTACGCCACCGTCCCAATCATATGCTCCACCAATTCCTGCTCCTGCACCAGTTAAAGTGCACTCATCTCCATCACAGATAGCAAAATCAACTCCTGCATCAATTGGTGGATTTGGTAAAATTGTAATTGTGAAATCAGCTACATCTGGCACACAAGGCGCATCTGCATCTACTGTATACGTAAATGTATAATCACCAGCTGCCAAGTCACTTCCATCAAACACACCTGTTAGCGCATTGAATTGTCCACTCGCTGTTGTTTCCAACCAAGTTCCTATTCCATTATTGCCATCCAAAAGGTCATCCAAATCAATTGTTGTTCCATCTGTATTACAAATACTTGCAGTACCGTCTAATCCGGCTAAAGCTTCCAAATTAATGGTGATCACCATCTCAGCAGTATCATCTTCGCAAGGATCTAAACCAATGGCAATATATTCAAATGTATAAACACCTGGATCTACACCGTCTGCAGTTAAAACGCCGGTTGGATCATCAAATCCTCCAGATACAATAGCTGTAGTTTCGGACCAAACACCACCGAGATCTGCTCCCACTAATAGTGTATTTAAATCCAAGCCTGAACCAGCATCATTACATAAAGTAGCTGCATTATCAGGACCTGCTATGGCACCTCCATCAAAATCTATAACTATTGGTTCCACATCATAACATCCTGAAATTGGGTTTACCATCAAAACATAAACCACGTCTCCGGGGCCTATAAAGTCTCCAACCCATAATCCTTCAACCTGATCAATACTATCTGGAACGACATCATAAAAACTTATGTCAACCGCACTTCCCTCCAAATTATTTATGACTAATGTTGTTAAATCAAATTCGCCGCATTGTGGGCCAGGGTCAATAATCTCTATGATAGGTGAAGGCGTTACAACAACAACAATTGTTTTTTCTATTGTTGCAGATAAACAAACTGGCGCTGGTGTTCCAGTTACAGTATATTCAGTTGTAACTAAAGGACTAGCATTTACAGTAGGTCCGTCAACAACATCTAAACCTCCGGGAGGAGCCCAAGTCCAGATATAATCTTCTGCACTTGGTCCGTCAACTGTAAGTTCTACAGGAATTCCAGCACAAGTATATGCAGTATCAACAACTGGAGCACATTCATCAATGAGTCCGCCGCCGCCTAAATAATCAAAATAGTAAAGACTTGCAATTGCCGCATCAATTTGAGCAGCATCTAAGACAACTGTAAAAAGAAACGTTTCGGGAACTGCTACCGCTAAATCTGTTTTATAACTTAGAGAAATAGCTTGGTCGGCAAACACCGAAGCGCCTTCAACGCCTGTTAATCCACCAATTCCATTCCAAATATTGGAAGCATCTCTATTGGCAAAACCGCCATATGACACTCTAAAAGCTTCACCAATAGCACCTAAACCGATATATGAATCCCAAGGACCAGTTTGCGTTGCCGTTACCAATGCTTTCTCACATTCTGGGGTAGGTTGTGCAACTATTGTATTTTGCGTACCATATCCACCACCAATTGTGACATTGTTATCAGGATCTAGATTTCTATAATAATAAACATCTGTTAAATCTCCTCCACCTGTATTGGTTAAGGTAACTTCAGTTGTGTAGTATAATTCAGTTGTAATTAAACGATAAACGACATGCACTTCAACGTTTGCAACTTCACCATCCCATTCCACAAAAATACAATCACCCTCTACGTTGTAACTTGAGATTGAACCGGGAATTTGTTCGAGTGAACCCGAAGCATTGTTCCCGTAATTGACGCCTGCAACTTCAATTCCGAAGCCATTTTCTGGAGAACCTGGGGTGAAAAAATCACCATCATAATTTCCCCAAGCATCTAATTGTGGGTTTGCAACAAATCCGAAATAAACGGGAGAACCAAGAGCTTGATTTGAGCGATTATTGGAAGCAACCTGGCGGGGCGCACCTTCGTGCCCGGCATCATTGATTCCAATCTCTACATTATCGCCATAAATATATGCGCTTGTTCCTACAATTTGTCCGAAACTGACCGAATCGCCTATCCAGGCAACGAGCAGCAGGAATAATAATTTAATGTAATGTTGTTTCATATTTGTTATTTGATGGTTGTAAATTATACTTGTTCTATAGATTTAATAGACAAACTATGGGTAAAGTCTCTGAAACTTCAACTAATAATTATTCTATAGTCCGCAAAGGCTGTTCACGTATTCATTCCACCAGATAATATCTTTTGGTGCAGATGTACGATCAAGATGGACATGCAGATAGGCTTTTTCAGCCGCAAAGTCCACAGAGTAGGTTAAAAGGTTATTTGAAATAAAACCGAAATTATTGACTGCTTCAAGTTCTGTAGTTATATCTAAATGACTGATGTCAATTGAATAATATTCAGAAATTGGTACTTCGGTGTTTAAACTAACACAGTATTCTTCTGTTACTGTTGCTGTTCCGTAATCGATTCCTTCGTCTTGTGCAAAAATACTCATTGGTGCGAATATTAATGCCAGTAGAAGCGTGGTCATGGTTAGGTAATTCATTGGTTAAGGTATAAGTTGGTTACTTCTAACTTACAACTTTTAAACTGTTACTTGTTAATCATTTCGACGAATCGATTGTGAAATTATTAACAAAACTGCGGCATCTCCCTTGAATAAAACGGTTTAGACGACAATTCAACGCGTATAAAAAAAACTATGCATACCTAGTAATTTTCGACAAACGGTAAATCTAATCGACTAATTGAGTAGATTATTCAATTCATTTTTAAGAAAACCAACTGCTTGATCGGTCGGTTGCGCTTTCAATTGTGCCGTTATTTCGAACACTCCTTTGCTTAAATCATTTGCTAATGCCGTGGGCTCCATTTTTGTAGCGGCCATATTGATGATTTTGAGTATTTCTTCTTTACTTGACTGAACACGATCCCATGCTTCTGGAGAGATGAAAATTTGTTGTGCCAAATTATGCTCGTACTCTTGACGGATGCTGTCGACTAATTTTTGCTGAAAAGCACGAGATGGCAATCCTGGGTTATTCAGGCGCATTATCATGTTATTGGGTGCAATTCGCTCTAAAAAAAGCACCATACGTTGGTATGCCTCAACTTGCAATGGGAAAAAGTGCTTTTTTAAATCGGCAGGCGCCTTTTGAACTTCTTTCTTTCCAACAAATGCCAATTTGTTTTTTTCGTGTTGAACTTCGACCCATTTATTGGTGAAATAATAGACCGCACCGAAGAAAACGATTGAAGGCACTATGTATAAACAGAACTGAAATATTAACTCGATAGCGGACATAATTTAATTTTTTACAATGATAAGTATTCTAATGCATAAATACAATGTGATGGAAAAGTAACAGTTTTTCTTTTTTAGTCGTTAGTATTTAGACCGCTTCGCTGTTAGATGCATTGTTATGTGTTAAGTGTAGTGTATTAGGTTGGATACGATCCAAGAGCACTTCGAGAGCCTCTGTGTTCTTGAAGTGAACTGATATCTTAATGGTTGCTAGCTGTGTGATTTTGATAATAACACTGTTCGAATAGCTTAATAAACGCGCAAAGCGCTGTCTAATGTCTATTAACTACTGACCAAGGACTATTAACTAGTCCAAATGATACTGCCACACTCCCCTGCCGAATAGGCCGATTGTGACGATACTTTCTTTACCATTATAATCCAGCCCATAAACTTTGCAATGCGGTAATCCTTTTCCGAGTTCATTCCAACGTGATTTTCCTTTAAGCAAACGCCCATCTCCGTAATAAACCCCTGTTGTTGTCCCAACCACCAATATGCCACCTTTTGCTTTATGATAAACTAAATTATAACGGCCACCTGTTGCATTAGGGATATTTTTTGTAATGTCAATTTCTCGTTTTAAGCGGTGTCTTTTATTATCGGAATAGCGCAAAACATACACCAATCCTTTGTCTCCAAAAATAGATTCCGGATTTTGTTTGCCACGCGTATAGGTCATATAAATTTGGTTCTTATTATTTCCATCAATTGCTACATCCCCAATCCATGAATTATTTGGGTGTTGAATTTCATACCAAGAGGAGATAATATCTGCCCAACTACCATTCAATTTATCTGTTCGGAAAAGGCGGTGATTGGTTTTTTTATTTCCTTTAGCATCTTTGGTATATTCTAACACATATGCAATTAAGATATCTGTATGATACTTTGAATTGAAAAGTCCATAAACTTTATAGCTTTTCAATTGATGACTGAGGTTAAAATCCGAAATAATTTCAACACTTTTTCGTTCCAGCGGATTTTTAGTTCTACAGACGTTAATATTTCCCTTATTGATCCCTGATTTTCCGACAAAATTAAAATAAACTGTACTGGAATTAAATGGGTCAAGCACGGCTGCATTTTCCCAACCAGCGCTTTTAAGATTGTTTAGGCTATGCAAATTACGCTTTGTTTTTTTGGATGTATCACTTGAATATGATAAGCCGCCACCAACAAATTGGTTGGACGTATAAACAACGGCTTGATCCGTAGGATCAATGAGCGGAATTAGTCCATCTCCGCCATTGACTGTTCTCCAATAATATTTTCCATTATGATCAAAATCGGCATAAACCATACTACCATCATGGTAGCAACCAATAGCTATTTGACTCGGATCTTGAGCAGAAACAGCTAAGCCCATAACCTCAGCAACACCTAGGTTATCACTTTTGTTTTTCCAATCTTTTCCATCATTCTGAGAAATAAAAACACCGCCGTGTGTGGCAAAATAGATTTTTAATGAATCAAAAGGATCGTAGGCGATAAACTCTACATCTACATGATAACCTGAACCAACAGTACTTGTTTTTTTGTAAGGTGGCCTCCATTTTCTAACTTTTGTTGAGTAGCCAAAGTAAAAATCGGCTGGTTGATGCGGAGATACCGCAAAGGTGTGTCCACTTCCAAAACCAATGCGTTGATTGGCCAATAAAACGGTCATGGAATCTTTCTGCAGATCAAGCGCACATAATTCATCTTGCCCTTTAACAAAATCCTTTGCCACAAGCAAACGATTATTCTGAGGTTCAATCGTCAAATTGCGCATTGGGCGCGTTTCTGAGGTGAGCGACTTAATTTTCTTAAAGGTTGAGAAATCGTCTTGCTTAAATTTGAGAATGTTCCAATTGCCTTTAAAAAAGTTTGTGAGATACATATTCCCATCTAAGAAGTCTAGATCATAAACCCATCCTTGGACATTTGGAACACGCTCCCATTTGACATAAGTAGCCATACAATCTTCTGAATAATATAGACCTTCAGAAGTAATTACTATGATCAAATTTGGTTTATTGGGATGAAATCTAGTTCCGTAGATTTTCAATTGTGGAAATCCAGCCAAGTCTTTATACCCTCCAATGGTTTCCCAATCCTCTCCTCTATTTTTTGTCCGCATCAATCCCCCATACTCTCCAATTTTCCCTGGTTTACCGTTGTCGCCTTTTTCATTCGAACATGCAAACCAAACGTTTTCATTAGACGGATGGAAATCAGCCCAAGCGCAACCAGTAAAAGGCCAAGCATCTGACCCTGAATTGATCCATGAATCTCCGCCATTTTCTGAAAAGAACAAACCACCATGCAATGATCCTGCTAATAAATACCCTTCTGTTTGTTGATAGACTCTGATAAATTCAATGGGACCGATTCCAGCATCACCCCTAAATTTAGGATTTACAGGACTACTGTTTGGCCCGATAGAAACCCACTCATTATTGAATCCTTTTAATTGACCAAAGGACAGTGTGGATAATACAATAAGGAGCAAAGTGATGATTTTCCTGAAATCTATGTACATAAGCACATAAATTTACAGCTTTTAAATGAAATTTTAATTAATGTAGGACGGTGATGTGACCAAATTCGTCATATTTTTTGTCGGATCCGTTTTCGCGGAATGACAATTGCCAAACATATACCCCATCTTCAACTAGAACATCTCCATAAGTTCCGTTCCAACCTGAAGTGTAATCATAGGATTCCCAAACGATTTCTCCCCAGCGATTATAAATCACGAAATGATAATCTTGCGGAATAAATATGGACGAAAATATTGGTGTGAAATTTTGATTAAATCCATCTCCATCAGGTGTAAAAGTATTTGGAATAAAATATTGGATTACTTCATCAATCAACACATATTGATAAGCGGTATCTCTACATCCCTTATCGGTAATTGCAATCAAGCGCACTTGGTATAATCCATTTCCAATTTCAGGATAGGTATGACTTGGTTCAAATTCAAATCCTGTGACGCCGTCTCCAAAATCCCATTCATAAGTAGTTGCGAATTCAGATAAGTTTTCGAATTGAACATCATTGTCAATTACATCAGGTGCCTCAGGCGAATATTCAAATTCCGCAATTGGCAATTCCCAAACACAAATAAAATCATTAAAAGTAGCCTCTGTTGTACAACCGTCAAATGTTGTGATGATTACATGAATATCATAACAGCCTGCATTTTCGTAGGTATGAGTTAAGCCGCCACCTTCAAAAGTTGTTCCATCACCCAAATCCCAAACGGTAACATCTGTCAAAGTAGGATCAGAAATATTGGTGAGGTTCACAGTTAACGGACGGCATCCTTCTGTAAAATCTGCATTAATAATTACCTCAGGAACATTGGAAACATTGACTAAAACTACGTTATCAGTCACCAAACAACCTTGTGCATCACGCACGACAATAGTATAAGAACCGGGTGCCAAGCCTGTGAAATTTGGCAATGGAACAAAAACACCACCACCATCAATACTATATTCGTATGGCAATGTTCCGCCAGTTGCTTCCATGGTTATTTGCCCATTATTAATTCCACAACTTGCATCAATCGCAACTATTGAACTAATTAAAAGTTCTGCTGGTTCGGTGATTGTAATGGTAGCTGTGCCTGAACAACCAACGGCATCATGTGTAACAATGACGGTATATGTGCCCGGCGCTAATCCAGTCGCCGTTGCCGTTGTTTGCGCCAATGGGTCATCCCATAAATAACTACATGGACCTACTCCAAAAGCAGGGGTAGCAGTTGCTGTTCCATTGTCAAATCCAAAACAGGTTACATCAACCTTAGTCACCTCAACTCCTAAATCATTTGCGCCAATTGTTGCCGTTCCAGTATATAAACATCCATTTCCATCTCTAATTTGATAATCCACATCACCACTTGGCATACCAACAAAGGTTGCTCCAATTTCAAATGTAACACCACCGTCAATACTATATTCGTAGGGCAATGTTCCTCCCATTGCGGTAATTGTTAATTCACCGTCATCTAATCCACATGTTGCATCAACTATAATTAATGCATCTACTAATAATTCTTCTGGTTCAGTAATTTCAATTGTACGCCAAAGTTCGCACCCCACATCATCTGTCACCATTACAGTGTAAACACCGGGAGCCAAATCAAGAGCCGTTGCTGTTAATTGTGCTAAAGGATCATCCCATAAATAGGCAAAAGGAGCGTCTCCTGTCGTTGGATCTGCAGTTGCGGTACCGTCATCAAAACCAAAACAAGTGACATCTGTCGTTGTGACATCAACATCAATACTATCTACAACAATACTTATAGAGCTGACATCTGTGCAGCCTATCATATTTGTTACGGTCAATGTAATTGTCTTTGAACCAATAGTTGTATAAGTATAACTCGGATCTTCTAAATCAGAAACATCTCCGCCGCCAAATGTCCATGCCCAATTTGTAACACCAACTCCGTCATATATTAAACCTGAGAAAGACTCATCCGTAAAAAACAATTCTTGTCCGGGACATGCAGTTAAATCATCTACGTCAATATCTGACTCAATTTCAATACAAACAGTTTGAACATTTGAAGCACCACCTGTACCACCAGACCACCCAAATCGCACATTAGGATTTCCTCCAAAAATTGTCGTCACAATATCCTCAACATGATCAAAAATTAGCGCTCCGTCCAAATAAGTTCTCATGCGCATTGTAACTGGATTCCAATCTACACGAAATTCATGAGGTACACCATTTTCAATATTTGGGATAGCATATGCGGGTTCCATATTGTGTGTAAGAACACCGTTTTTATTCATTGCTAAATGATCTGAAGCGATCTCATTTACCCATCCATTATTCCAGGTATCTACTTCAATTGCTATTGAATTGAGGATTCCACCATAACCTAGCAATCCACCTCCTGAGCCTGTTGTTGTGCCAATAGATCGTAAGACAAATGCCATACCGTCAGCGCCTCCATCAGAAAAGCCTAAATTAATTTGAAATGTAAAATCGAATGGATTGGTTAAATCTATGAAATCGGGGCTCCAAACACTTCCTGCTTGACTCGTTGTTGTGGTTAAAGTATAACAGTCGCAAGAACCAGTAGCTGTGCCACTTAGCGTCATTTGCGCTTTAGAATTAAAGCTAAGTAAAACGCAAAATATGATTAGTGCGTGTTTCATATTAGTTAGGTTTCAGACCAAATTTATGGATAATATTAACAATATCCTAACCTTAAACGGTTTAGGTGTTAAAAAATCTGGCTTTAGAAGGAAGGAGTTAAATCACATTACTGAATGACAGTGATATGCCCAAAGTCTCTGTACTTTTTATCTGTCTTGTTTTCACGGAAGGTTAACTCCCACACATAGACGCCATCTTGTACAAATGAACCATCATAAGTTCCATCCCATCCGGCAGAAATATCATACGATTCCCATAGCACTTCGCCCCAACGGTTTAGAATTCTAATGTGATAATCTTTTGGATAAAATCCTGGAATAAAGACTGGATTAAATGTTTGGTTAAACGGATCTGAATTTGGTGTAAATGCGTTTGGAATGAAATACAAAACAATTTCATCTATTGTCACTAAATGATTAATTGTATCACTACATCCTTTATCAGTATTTGCTACCAGACGCACATCATACGTTATATTACCCAAAGATGGATAGGTATGACTTGGCTCAAAATCTGTAGAACCGCCACCATCTCCAAACGTCCATTCAAAAGAAGTTGCAAATTCAGATTCATTTACAAAATTTACCGTTGTATTGTACAAATCTGGTTCGGTTGGATTGTAGCTAAATTGGGCAACAGGTAATTGCCAAACACAGATATAATCAATAAAGCTTGCCGAAGTTTCGCAACCGTCAACAGTTGTTACATCCACATTCACATCAAAACAATCAGGATAAGTATAGGTATGACTTACGGCATCACCAGCTGCAATGCTTCCATCCCCTAAATCCCAAATCATTGATTCAACTAAACTAGCGTCTGTCAAACTTTCAAAATTCACAGCTAAGTCCTCACATCCTTCATACTTATCTGCAACAATAACAATGTTTGGAATATCAAAAGTAGTAATGGTAATTGTAGTTGTTGCGGTATTTTCACAACCACTACTTACCGTTAAGGTATAGGTTGTTGTAGTTCCTGGTGTGACAGTTTGAACTGGCCCGAATAATACGGTACCATCAAAATCATTTGTCCATTCGTATGTATAACCATCCGGTCCGTCACCTGCAGCTTCTCCAGCTATAATCACTTCATCACCCGGACAAACTGAAATGGCATCAGATCCAAAAACGGATAGCGGTGTATATTGATTTACTGTTTGTTCCAAAATTTCAGTTGTACAACCATTAATATCTTCAATTTCTAATGTGTGCACACCAATCACAGACGTAATTAAACATTCCGTATCAGGAGCGCCATCCCAAATATAAGTATAGGGAGCCGTACCACCAGTTACTGTTGGACAAAGTTCAGCCGCACCGCCCAAACAAATAGTTGTATCAGGCCCCATTGTTAAAACAATTGGATCAGCTTCGTCTAAAAATGCATCAGCAGTTGTTGTACATCCGTTAGCATCAATTACACCAACCGTAATTGCACCACCGCCTAACCCCGTGAATGTTGGAGGGACTTGATAAATACCACCATCTACATTATATTGATAAGCAACTGTACCGCCACTAGCAACGATTGTCACTTCGCCGTCCATTAATCCGTTACATGTAACATCCGTCACAATAACATCATCAATTACTAATGGCGTTGGCTCAAGAACATCTGTCACGCCTGTTATTGTACAACCGTTGGCATCTTCAATTATTAAATCATAAGTTCCAGCAGTCATCCCTGTAAAAGTTGGACTAATTTGAAAAGTTGCGCCAGCATCATTACTATACGTATACCCTGGTGTACCGCCAGAAACGACCAACTCAAATTCGCCATCTGACAAACCTGTGCAAGAAACATCTGTTGCTAAAACGCCATCAATTGTGATGATACTTGGTTCTCCAACCACAGTTATATCAGTTACTAAACATCCAGCAGCATCTGTTACTTCAATATCATATGTTCCAGCAGTTAATCCAGCAAATAAAGCCGTAGGCAAAAATGATACTCCAGCGTCAATACTGTATTGATAAGCAGGTGAACCACCAGAAACATCAATATCAATAGAACCGTCAGCTCCACCATTACAAGTTGCATCAACAACTGTAATTAAGTCTACTACAATATTAGGCATAGCTCCCACCACAATATCTTCGGTTACAGTACATCCAACATCATCCATAACTGTAACGGTATAGGCACCCGGAGCCAATAAATCAAAGAAATTAGAGGGTTGGTAAGTTGCACCACCATCTAAACTATATTGAAATGGCGCAGCACCCGCAGATGCAGTTATAGTTATGGTTCCGTCATCACCTGGTAAACAAGAGTCATCTGTCGCCGTGACATCATCAATTAACAAGGGTGAATCTAAATCAACAATTGTAGTTGTAGTTGCCAGGCATCCATTTGCGTCGCGAATAACAACGTCATAGGTTCCATTTGTTAATCCTGGAAAATCGCCAGTGGGTTGATAAGTTACACCGCCATCAATACTGAATTCTAATACTGGTGCTCCACCCGATCCTACAACGGTAATTGTTCCATTTGCCAATCCGCAACTTGCATTTGTTGGGATTGATGAAACAATAATCAATTCTGTTGGTTCAAAGATTGTTACTGAACCTGTTCCTGTACAACCTAAATCATCTGTTACAATTACGTCATACGTATTTGGCGATAGACCTGTTGAAGTTCCTGTTGTTTGCGCTAAGGGATCGTCCCAAAGAAATGTATATGGACCAATACCTGTAGTTGGCATAGCTGTTCCTGTTCCATCATCCATACCAAAGCATGTCACATCTGTGGATGTCATTGTGATATCTAATCCTGCTGTGATAACAATATCAAAAGTCTCGACTGAACTACATCCAGAAATATCTGTAATTGTTAGCGTAACGGTATATGTTCCAACTCCTGCATATGCATGGGTTGGATTTTCTAAAGCGGATGAAGAACCATCTCCAAAATCCCAGTCCCACGTTATTGCTTCCTCAGAATTATGAATTAAATCACTGGTTGATTCATCTGTAAATGTTACCGTTTGGTCAACGCAAGCCGTAATCACATCAGTGCTAAAATCAGCATCACGATACATACAAACAGATTGAAGATTGTCAACTCCTCCAGTTCCGCCGGTCCAACCAAAATAAACATCTGGTGTTCCGCCAAAAAACAAGGCAACCATGTCACCGTTATAGGTGAAAATACTTGTTCCGTCTAAGAAGATTTCTAAATCAAATGCTATTGGATCCCAAGTTGCACGAAAAGTGTGATACAATCCATCTTCAATATTTGCAATTGTTATAGGCGCAACTAAATCATGATTTACCGCGCCATTTGAACTCATTCCCATATGATCTGCAGCCACATCTGTTGGTACTGCTGGGGAACTATTCCATGTGTCAATTTCAACTCCAATGGAATTTGCAATTCCGCTATACCCCATTCCGTTCCCAATCCCCCCTGGGCTAGTACCCGTTTGGCGCAAAGCGAAAACCATTCCATCTGCACCCCAAACATCATCAACCCCAAGGTTGACTTCGAATGACATGTCAAAAGTGTTGGTCAAATCAATTGTTCCTGGACTCCAAATAGAGCCAGTTTGATTGGTGAAATCAGTTAGTGTATAGCAATCACATGAACCAGAGGCAACTCCGCTCAACACCATTTGGGCAGAACCCGTTATGGCAATAAAACTACTGATGATTAAAATTAACAATGCGCGCATACAATCTAATAGACGAATTTTTTAGGCTTTGGTTGGCTTTTTTCGACAAAAACACGCTATATATCGACGAGACTATACAAACCCATCTTAAGCCTCTATTTTTTTAGTGTCTAGTTGGTACTTTTACCAATTTTTTTAAAATATTTTTTCAAGATTTTTTCATTCGAAATATCACTTGTGATGACCTCTAATAAAACGGGTCTTTTATCCGCCTTTATTTCGTAAAAATCATTGAAAACATTCTCTAATTCAGCAGTGTTTTTAGCTTGGAAATAATGGACATTAAAAGCGTCACAAACCGCTTCAATTTTTGCCTTAAACGGTGCCACAAAATGATGTGATTGTTCAGAGTTATTTGGACCTTCAATTATTTTAAAGATCCCTCCTCCTCCATTATTAATTACAATGATTCGGAAATTTGAAGGCAAGTAATTATTCCAAAAGGCATTCGAGTCATAAAAAAACGAGGTATCTCCGCTGATAATAATATTTAACTTTTCTTTGCTAATATTTGCCACACCTACCGCTGTACTTGTGGACCCATCAATGCCGCTTACACCGCGATTGCCGTAATAAGACATGCCACGAACAGGATTAAACAATTGGCAATAACGCACAACTGAACTATTGGCCATGTGGATATTTGAATTGTCTGGAATGGCATCTAGAATGAGTTCAAAAGCTTTCAAATCAGAAAACGGGGCTTGTGTTAAATATTCACTGTGAATTTCATAAGCCATGAAGTCTTTTTGTTTCCATTTCCCTCCAAAATTGCTGGGAATTGATTGCTCTAATGATCCAATAAATTGAAAAAATGTTGCAGGTTTTACTTGAAACGAACGCGACAAGGATTGAAATGTATCTTCTTCAAATAAATATTGCCCAATACGCCAATTAACTCGTGGTTTATTTGTCCGTAAAAAAGCTTTAATTTTTTTTGATATAATGGCACCGCCCATTGTAATGAGCAAATCAGGCGCAAAATCAGGCACTTCAGCTTCACTAATTATTGCCAAAGTGCGATCAATGGAATGACAGATTCGTTGAAAATGAAGCAAATTGGATGTGTTTTCTACCAAAATGGCAACTGAAGCATCTCCTAAAACAGAATCGAGGGAAAGGATATCCAATTCATTTGGATCTATTTGTCCAATTAAAATTAATTTCTTCTGAGCCAGCTTCCACTTTTGCTCAATTTCAGCTTTATCTTCTCCTGAAAACGCGGCAGTAATTTCTTGATTCTGTGTAATGATTGGGACAGTAGACAAATTTTGCGTCTCGTACAAAGGTTCGGCCAACGGAACGTTAATGTGCACTGGCCCTTTAGGTGCCTGTGTAGCCAAATTCAGCGCGTCATTAGCAATTTCATCACTTATATTTCTCTCTGCTTTGGAAGGGATATTCGGCAATTCAAAACTGCCTTTTATAAAATTTTGATAGAGATTTTTTTGTCGAATAGTTTGCCCATCACCCTGATCGATTAATTCAATTGGGCGGTCGGCGGTTAAAACCACCAAGGGAATATTTCTATAATAAGCTTCAGATATTGCCGGGGCATAATTGATTGGAGCGCTACCAGAAGTGCATGTAATAGCAACTGGCGATTTAGATTCCTCTGCCATACCCATTGCAAAAAATGCGGCACTTCGTTCATCATGAACTAGGAACACTTCGATTTTAGGATGCGCATCAAACCCAATGATTAAAGGGGCATTGCGAGAACCTGGTGAAATAACTACCTTGGTAACTCCGTGCTGAACACAAATCTCAATTAAATGTGCAACATGACTAATTTTGGTGGTATTCATTGCTACAAAATTAGCGGAAAAGAAGGATATTGGACTGCCTTTTTTAGTTTTTTATCAAAAGTCTAAAACCTTTGCCATGTACGTTCATTATTTCAACTTTTTCTGACGCATTTACATACTTCCGTAATTTGGTAATGTAAACATCCATACTTCGTCCATTAAAATAATTATCATCCCCCCAAACTTGCTTTAAGGCTTCATTTCTGTCTAAAATTCCATCTTTATTTTTGACCAATAGATAGAATAATTCATTTTCTTTTGTAGTCAGTTTCTTTTCAGTCCCGTCTATTTGAACAGTTTGTTGCAAATAGTCGTATCCAATATCTCCTACCTCGAAAGTGGTTTCTTTCTTCCCTTCTTTATAAGATCTTTTAAGAATTGCATTAATACGCGCCAATAACTCTTCCATTGAAAAAGGTTTGGTCATATAATCGTCTCCACCGACATCAAATCCTTGCAATTTATCATCCTTCATTGATTTTGCAGTCAAAAATAAAATCGGGATTTCAGTATCTATTTTTCTTATTTCTTTTGCTACCGCGAAACCATCTTTTACGGGCATCATTACATCTAGAATAATGAAATCAAATAACTGCTCTTGAAAACGAGTCAATGCAATTTCGCCATTTACACAAAGGGTTACATCAAATGATTTAACCTTTAGATAATTGGTTAAAAGCGTTCCTAAGTTCGTATCGTCTTCGGCTAATAATATTTTTACTTTATCACTCATTTTCAATGTTTATTTTAAAAGTTGATCCCTTCCCTAAACTGCTTTCGACAGTAATTTCTCCTTGGTGTAATTTCACTATTGACTCGACATAATTTAAACCTAATCCAAATCCTTTAACATTGTGAACATCCCCTGTAGGAACGCGATATAATTTGTCAAAGATCCTTTTCTGGTCCTCCTTTGTAATTCCAATTCCGTTGTCTTTGAAATAAAGTTCGTAGCCCTTTGCTGTTTTCTTCAATTTCACAAACACCTCTGGCGATACTGCACAATATTTGAGTGCATTATCTAAGAGGTTATAAATAATATTTCCGAAGTGAATTTTGTCTATGTCCGTTTTTACTTCATCTAAATGTTCAATATGAATTTGCCCCGCTGCATTTTTGAAACGAATTTGAAATGCATGCACTATTTCACGCACTAAATTATCCAAACGTACCTCACTTAATTTTAGGCTCATTTTGCCTTTCTCTAACAAGGCGGTTTGCAATACATTCTCTACCAATTTGGCTAGGCGTTTATTCTCCTGATCAATCATTGATACAAAACCAATCAAAGATTCTTGATCATTACTTACATCTGGATCTTGAATTGCCTCACAGGCCAATGATATTGTTGAAATGGGTGTTTTCAACTCATGGGTCATATTACTAATAAAATCATTCTTAATCTCGGATAATTGCTTTTGCTTGTAAATTGTTGAAACCGAAAGGTAGAAGGCAAATACAATTATAAACACTAAAAACACAGACGCGAACAAGGTCCCGGTCATCTCTTTCCACAGAAATGATTTTTGATTTGGAAATGACACGACTAATTCATAATCATTATTCATCATATCTGACGGATAAAGCAATGTTCGAAATTCAGATTCGATTGCGTTGGCGCGGTAATGAGATGGTGTTTTTAAGAATGTAACGCCTGCATTTTGAGCACTGACTATATTAAAAATAAAACTGGTATCCAATTCGTATTTCAACAAATTTTTAGCCAAAATAGAATCCAACATAAACACATTCAACCGAAAAGAAATGTCATCAAAATAATTACCTGAGTACATTTTTACCATTATCTCGCTCAAGGATTGGGACTTGCGCATGATTTGACGATTGAATGAATTACTTACTTGTATGGCATATGAATTAGAATCTTTAAATTGAAGAACATCTCCCTCCACATCTGAGGGAATGATATCACCTAATTTTTTAGTTAAAATGCGACTTTCTGCTGTTAATCCTGTTGTAGAATCTGTGATGGAACCGCTTACAACTAAAAACTGATACTTTTCTCCGTCTTTTGTAATGGTGGTGTCCCTAATTTCAATCGATTCATCCACCCGCATGACATCACCAAATTCTGAGTTCACAAAATCTTTATAATTATCCTGTAAGTCTTGTTGAGACAGATCCTGATCGAAAAGCGGCATCATTTCGAGCATTTCAAGATCGGCGGCAGTGCTTTCCAGGGCACTAACGACTTGTTTCTTAAAACGATCCCCCTCCAATTGGTGCACATTTCTAATCCAATAGAACTGTAGCAGCAAAAGCCCAATGAGGGCAACTGACATTATACTGAGCAATATTTTAAATCGATTTTTCTTCAAGGGTAGTATTTACTTCAATCTCAAATTTAACGGAACTAAGCCAATTATAGTTTTGGCTTAACTTTTTTTAACAGAAATTAGTACTTTTACCGCCGTTATGAGACCATTGTATTTATTATTGAGAATTGTTCTGCCATATGTCATGGTTCTTTTTTATAGAAAATCTCGTTCAATTAATGGACAACGTCGTTTCAATGCGCAAACTATTTTTGTTTGTAATCACCCAAGCGCATTTATAGACCCTTTAGTTGCGGGGAATTACCAAATGCCCGTTTTGTATTTTGTAACAAGAGGAGATATTTTTAAATGGTGGTTGAAACCAGTTACTTGGGCTTGTCATATGGTGCCTATCTTTAGAAAGGCAGAAGATGGAGCAGAATCAATGGATAAAAACAAAAATTCATTTCGCTATTTACGAAAGGTGTTAATGCGTAAAAAATCACTCATATTATTTGGTGAAGGATATACTGACAACACCTTTATTAGAAGTTTAAAGCCGATTAAAAAAGGCCCTGCAAGAATTGGATTTGACACCATGGTTGAATGCAATTGGGCGGAAGATATTAAAGTACAAGCTATTGGTCTAAACTATTCTCACCCTAAACATTTCAGATCAGATGTTGTGGTCTCTTTTGGCACGCCAATCAATTTAAAAGAGTATAAAGAAATTTACGAGAAAAATCCCAGTCAGGCTATCACAAAATTGACCCGCGCAGTACAGTCTTCCATGCAAGAACAAATCACTTATGTGGATCAAAAAGACTTGGCGCCTTTTGTTGAGAATTTGATGATTTTAACCCGGAAAGGTATGAATCATTTTCACCACGACGCTACCATTCCTTTATTAGAAAGACATGCCTATTCAAAAGCATTGGCTACTAAAGTTAACGAGACTTATGATGCAGAAGCTGATTATTGGAAAGATTTAAAAGGAGCTGTTACTACCTATTTCGACAAATTGAAAAAGGCAAATATCAATGAAAATTGGGTGAGTAAATATGCTGATAACGAGTCGAAAAAAACGTTGACTACGATACTCATTTTCTTACTCTGCTTGCCGCTTACCCTTGTTGGTTTAGTGCACCAATTTATTCCGTATTTTATTATTAAAAAGTTTGTTGAGAGTCGTTTTAAGCGAGACGTTTTTTGGAGCGGGGTCAAACTTTTAGTAGGAGCTACTCTGTCTACAATTTACAACTTTGCGTTTATTTTTCTGTTCTATGCTTATGTCTATCCGAATTATTGGTTAGCTGTGGCTTATTTCTTAATCGTCCCCGCCTTATCAGGACTCTTTGCTTATATGCAAATCAATAAATTAAAAGATGCTATGGCTTATAAAAAAGCAAATGAAAAGCAATTGGCAGAATTGGTTCCTGAACGCAAAAAAATTCTAGCCGAAATTGAGAAAATGGGGTTGAATTAATAACCTGAGCTTTACTCTTCGTAAATTAAATACGGTTTACGCATTTCTTTAAACGCTGCAATTTCTTCCACCCAATCCGCCTTCATCTCTGCCAGCGTTGTTCCATTCATAATTCCTTTTCTTAAGTTTGAAGAACCAGCTAATAAATCGATAAAATTATTAGCTAAAAAAAATGACTTGCCTTGATCTAAATTCTGATAGAAATCAAATAAATACGACAAATCCAGCTCACCTTTAGCTCTGAATTCCTCCAAATCTATTTGAGACAAATCAATACCAAAACAGGTATCTCCTTCTAATTTAGGATGTTTTGATCCACCGTTTGGTTGCGGAATAAAGCTAAAATTCACACCCAATGAATCTATTTTATAATCGGGATGACCTACCACTTGAAAAGGAGTCTCTGTTCCACGCCCAATACTTACCTCAGTGCCTTCAAAAAAGCAA
>WTCE01000040.1 GCA_013138735.1 Crocinitomix sp.
TACGCTAATATGTCAATTTCAATCCCCGCTTTTCTATCGCTAATCCCTCATTTGGGAGGCGCAAAGATACTCATCCTTTTACACCACAACCTAATTTTTTTTCACCTTTTTTTAATTTATTTTTCACACCCGTGATAGGACGCTGGTTTAGTGCATATTGAAGGGGTGACTTTTATTGCTCTTTTGCCGCAATAGGGATAGTAGTGGTAGCTTTTGGCGCAGACAAAACTTTAACGCATAGCCCGACCTTTTTTTATGCTACTATATATAAGGTATACCCCTATTCTGAAAAATAGCGGAAAATGACCGTAGTTTATCGATAAAAAAAAGGAATTGCCCCAATAAATATTCAGTGCTAAGTATTAGGTGTTATGTGTTATGCTGATTTTTTTGTTTCGCTTCTTGAGTCGCTGGGCTGTTGGGCTTCATGTAAACTAGATTAATTATTCTTATTAACACTGAGTCTGCGGATTAGCTTGAAGCTGTTATATGACTGGCAATAACAAAGGGACAATAAATACGAATAAGGTAACTCCTAAAAGACCAAAAATAAAAAAAAGCAACCGGAAACGAAAGAGCTGTAACTTACCCTTGAAATAATAGCCATCAAAAGCCTCCAACAAAAAGCCAACTGAATAACATAGGTTTAGAAATAGTCCACAAAAGATTATTCCTACAAAATCGAAATAATACATTGGCAAACCTGCAAGCAAAATACCCGTTACACCAGAAATACCAACTACAATATTGAAAGTGATCCGTTTTTTCTCCCACCAGCACAGCGACAACAATAGTTCTTTATATATTTTATGACCTATATTACTGTCTAAAATTTCTTGATCGGACATAGGGATGGCTTTTGAGCAATAATTGATTACGAATATAGGATTTACCTTTCACTATTAATTGACTATCTTGTTACTTCGATAATTACATCAGATGCTAAACAAACGATTGCGCGCCTTATGGAAACCTGCACTTTATCATGGGTGGGGAAGAAAAAAACGTTTTTTTGAAGGTTGGTATTACAAAGTTGTGAGTTTAGATGAAAAACATGCTTTTGCCTTTATTCCGGGAATTGCAATGGATGAAAATGGAAAACAACAGGCTTTTGTTCAGGTGCTAGATGGTAAAAAATTGACGACTGCTTATCATAAATATAGTGGTGATGATTTTATTGCGCAACCCAAAACCCATGATGTTTTGGTTGGTAAAAACAACTTCACGGCAAAGTATATTGAATTAGAACTACCGAATATAAAAGGGAAGCTTGTTTTTGAAAACACACAACCCTGGCCAAGTTCCTGGTATTCGCCCGGAATAATGGGCCCTTTTTCATTTGCACCGCGCATGCAATGTTATCATGGTATATTAAGTATGGATCATGCTATGAGCGGGAGCCTAGAAATAGATGGCGAAACGATTGATTTTACTGGCGGAAGAGGTTATACCGAAAAAGATTGGGGACATTCTTTTCCAGAGGGATATATTTGGATGCAGAGCAATCATTTTAGCGAGGCGGGAATTTCGATTAAAGCATCTGTAGCTAAAATACCATGGATGGGGACTTCTTTTGTTGGATTTATAGCGGGGGTTTGGATAAAGGATAAATTATATCAATTTACAACTTATAATTTTACAAAAATGCGCCAATGTGCTGTTAACACAACTGAAGTAACTATATGCTTAGAAAACCCCAAACATAAATTAGAAATTACTGCGCACAGGGAAGAAGCCACTGAACTTGCCGCACCCATTGGTGGTTTTATGGATGCACGGATTGAAGAGAGTATGACGGCCAGATTGGATGTGAAATTAACGCATAAAAAAACAGGAAAAGTAATTTTGGAAGATACAGCCACAAGTGCAGGATTAGAAGTTGCAGGGAAACATGAGTTATTGTTGACTTAATGGTTGAATGCTTTAATTGTTGAATGTTGTAGTGGTTTAATGGTTAGTTGGAAGGCATTAAAACATTTCCTAAGAACTGCAGGACAACATTGAGCAACCCACTTTTTCATTCGCCCAATTGGGGCGCTTAGCAAACCATTTTTCCATATTGGGTTGATTGGCGTAGGGCTGTTTTAACAATTGATACAATTCTTCTAAAACTGAATAATCACCTTGATCTGCAGCCTCGATAGCTAGATGCGCCATATAGTTCCGCAAAACATATTTGGGATTAACGGCATCCATTTTTGTTTGCCGATCAGCAGCTTTTGTTGGTTCATTTTTTAAGCGCAAAGCATACTCGTTTAACCAAGCCTTCCATTGGAATGCTTTATTTTCAAAATCATCCGCGGCGAGATAACTATCTGTTTTTATTACTGCCAAATGATCTAATGGAGCATCCTCATTAAACTTTGCAAGGTTTCTAAAAAACAAGGTCATATCTGTTTCCGAAGCTCTTAAATTTTCGGTTAATTGTTGGATTAAATTAGCATCATCCACTTGTGAATTATAAACGCCCATTTTAGCGAGCATCATTGTTTGATATTCTTTTTGATACTGCGTTTTATAATTATCTAAAATGGCTTCCAAAGCTGGAATATCTTCTATAAGCGGATAAAGTGAATTGGCCAATTGGGTTAAATTCCACAAAACCACGGAAGGTTGATTTCCAAAACGATATCTCTTATTTTGGGCGTCAGTTGTATTTGGTGTCCAACCAGGATCATAGTTTTCTAACCAGCCATATGGACCATAATCGATTGTCAAACCTAAAATAGACATATTATCAGTATTCATTACGCCGTGCACAAATCCAATTCTTTGCCAATCTAAAACCATTTTTCTTGAACGGGTGGCAATTTCTTCAAAAAACTGAAGGTAAACTGCCTTGCATGGTTCACCCAAATGTGGATAATTTGATGTAATTGTATAATCAGCCAAACGTTTTAGGTTTACATGATCCTTTCGTGCTGCAAATATTTCAAAACTTCCGAAACGAACAAATGACGGGGCCATACGACATACGACTGCTCCTTTTTCATAATCAGCATTTCCGTTATATAAAACATCACGCAATACTTCTTCGCCTGTTAAGGAAAGTGACAGTGCCCGTGTTGACGGAACGCCTAAGTGAAACATGGCTTCACTCATTAAATATTCTCGAATCGACGAGCGTAAAACTGCCAAACCATCTGCTCCGCGTGAATAGGGCGTGCGCCCCGCTCCTTTTAATTGTAAAAACCAATTGCCTGTTTCCGTTTCTACCTCAGCAATATTAATTGCTCTTCCGTCTCCTAATTGGCCTGCCCAACTGCCAAATTGATGCCCACCATAACACATGGCATATGGCCGCATATCTTCAAAGTTTTTTTGTCCAGACACTAAGCTTAAAAACTGTTCTGAATCCGTATTCTCAATCTGCAAAACTTCAGCCATTTCAGCACATACATGCACTAATGTTGGCTTTTCGGGATCTGTTGGATCCACGTATGAAAAACAGGCTTCATTTACTTGACGCTGCTGATTGGTTTCTATAGGATCGGCTGGCAATTGTTTTGTAAAAGTATCTTTGATTTTCAACTGTTGAATTTTGCCCATTTTACGCATCTTATTAATTTGTGTAAAGTTACAATATTTGAATGGGATGTGTTGATCGTTTATAAAAACGTCATATCTCAACAATAAGCGTAACTTTGGAGCTTATTATTATTGAATGACATTTAAAGAATTAGAAATTGCGGAACCTATTCTCCGCGCGATAGCTGAAAAAGGTTATACGCAACCAACGCCAATCCAAGAGCAATCTATCCCTGTTTTATTGAAAGGAAAAGACTTGTTAGGATGCGCGCAAACAGGAACGGGTAAAACTGCTGCTTTTGCAATCCCAATTATACAACAACTTATTGCCGACAAAACTCGGAATCGAAATCACCGAAAAATAAAGTCCTTAATTGTTACTCCAACACGCGAGTTAGCCATACAAATACAAGAAAATTTCAGTGAGTACGGTAAGTTTACGGACTTACGTAACACAGTGATTTTTGGTGGTGTTAAGCAAGGGAAACAAACTGCAGCATTGCGCCAGGGTGTTGATATCCTAGTAGCCACGCCGGGTCGATTATTAGACTTAATTGGTCAGGGGTTTATTTCGTTGAAAGATATCGAATACTTTGTATTGGATGAAGCGGATCAAATGCTGGACATGGGCTTTATCCATGACATCAAAAAAATCATTGCGAAACTTCCAACACAAAGACAGTCTTTGTTTTTCTCAGCAACAATGCCCAAAAGTATTGTAGAATTATCTGGAAAGATTTTAGGAAACCCTTATAAGGTTACTGTTAAGCCGGAGCAAGCAACTGCTGAAAAAGTAGAACAAGCTATATATTTTGTATCAAAAGCCGACAAACCAAAACTGCTAGAATATTTGATTCTCGAAAAGAATCCTGATTCAGTTCTTGTATTTTCAAGAACCAAACATGGTGCTGACAAAATTGTTCGCAAACTAGCGAAAGCAAAAATTACTGCTGAGGCAATTCATGGGAATAAATCTCAAAACCAACGCCAACGTGCATTGGGCAATTTTAAAGATGGTAAAACGAAAGTATTAATTGCAACAGATATTGCTGCAAGAGGTATTGATGTTTCGGATTTATCTTTAGTTGTAAATTATGATTTACCTAATGTCCCTGAAACGTATGTTCACCGAATAGGACGAACAGGCCGCGCTAAAGCGAGTGGAATTGCATTATCGTTTTGTGATATAGAAGAGCGTCCTTATTTGCGGGATATTGAGAAACTCATTCGTCAAAAAATACCTGTGATTAATAATCACCTTTATGTTGATGACCGCAATGAATCGGAATTTGTAAAACCAGAAAAGAAGCCGCAAAACCATAACCGACAGAAAAAAAAGCCGGGTAATAGTGGTAATAAAAACGTTTGGCGCCGAAACAAACCGAAAAACAATTCGAACCGCTCTTAACCGCTCTTAATCGTACTTATTTTGTAGATTATTGTATTTTGTAGGTAAGAAAATTACTTATGAAAATACTATTGGCTGACAGTCATGGCCCCATCATGGGGAAAGATCAAACAAGTGCTAATTTAAGTTTGCTCTACCTAGGCTCTTACCTGAGAGAATATGCAGACTTTAAAGTTGAACTAGAATATATTCCGCAGGCAAAAAGTGATCAATATCATTTAGATCGGATTGCAGAATTCCAGCCAATGATCTATGCCGTATCTTTTACATCATTCTCGGCATTGGTGACCTATGAATTGATTCGGAAAATCAAAGTTCAATTCCCTCAATTAATTGTGGTGTGCGGTGGCCCCCACTCTATTCAATCTTCACAAGAAATTTTAGAAAAATCTGGTGCGGACATTTGTGCAATTGGAGAAGGTGAAGTGACCTTTTTAGAGATTGTGAGCAATATAGATAACCTTGAACAGAAGCGCGAAAGTATTAAAGGCATCTGCTATATGGATGCCGAAAATAATTACCGGCGTACAGCAACTAGACCGTTAATAGATGATATAGATTCGGTACCATTTCCAGCTAGGGACCTTGTAGATGACGCTGATTTTTGTGGATTAACCTATAGCAAAGCGCGGCCAAATACTGAAATGGTTGTGACAAGAGGATGTCCCTTACGTTGTGTATTTTGCGCCAACCCTGTTTTTAGATTAAAAAACGGGCCGCTTTATAGGGGCCGAAGTCCTGAAAAAATTGCGGAGGAAGCCGAGGAACTTTATCAAATGGGCTATAGAGAAATCTATATCCATTCAGACGAATTAAATGTTAAATTACAATGGTCCATTGACGTTTGTAAAGCCCTCGCTGCTCTTGGACATGACGACCTATACTTTCAATGCAATTTACGGGTGGTTCCAATGAGCGAGGAATTTGCAGTTTGGTTGAAAAAAGCCAATTTTTGGCTGGTTAGAATTGGATTAGAAACGACTAGTAATCGCGTTTTAACAGGCATTAAGAAAAAAATGTCTTACGAAAAAACGGAAAAAGCCTGTCGACTCTTGAGTGCTCAAGGCATAAAAGTATTTGCTTTTACCATGCTATTTAATTATTGGGAAGAGGACGGTGAATTACAGCACGAAACTGTAGGAGAAGTTCGCAAAACAATCAAAGATATGTATAGCTTATGGCGCAAAGGCTATATTCATTATACCAGTTGGGCATTTGCTTGCCCGGTTCATGGTTCCGAATTTTACGAAATAGCGTTGCGCCATGGAATGATTGACGCCAATTATTATCCAGGCGATAAGTGGAATTCATTTGACTATTTGACAGGTATTACTAAAAAAGAATTTAATCGTACCTATGCTGCCGCTCGGAGACAGCAGGCTCTTATGGCTTTAAAGTCGGGTAATTTTGAATGGCGAAACTATAAGGGAATTGCGCGTAAAGCTATGACTATGATTCGGGGACGCCCAGAATAGTTTTAATCCTTTTATAATCAATAATCACATTAGAATTTTGACTAGATTTGTCATGAAGATACTAGCGAATGTCAGCCGAAGGATTAAAAAGAATTAACAAATATTTAAGTGAAGTTGGATACTGCTCGAGAAGGGCGGCTGATAAACTCATTGAACAAAATAGAGTTACGATTAACGGTAAAGTCCCTGAATTGGGAACTAAAATTGCACCGGGCGATCAAGTAGCCGTTGACGGAACGAAAATTACAGCACCAAAAGAAGCTTTTGTTTATTTAGCCTTTAATAAACCTGTAGGAATAGTTTGCACCACTGATACGCGAGTTGAAAAAGACAATATCGTTGATTTTATCAATTATCCGAAACGTATTTTTCCAATTGGAAGGTTAGACAAACCCAGCGAAGGGTTAATTTTCATGACGAATGATGGTGATATTGTCAATAAAATATTGCGTGCACGAAACAATCACGAAAAAGAATATATCGTCACGGTACATAAGCCTATTAATGATCAATTCATAAAAAGAATGCGGAATGGTATCCCTGTATTAGATACGGTCACCAGAAAATGTACCGTAGAACGTTTGGGCAAAGCCACATTTAAAATTATTTTGACACAAGGCTTAAATCGACAGATTAGAAGGATGTGCGAATATTTGGGTTATGATGTGGTAGAACTAAAACGGGTACGCATTATGAATGTTAATTTAGACATTCCAACCGGTGAATGGCGGGATTTAACGTCAGAGGAAATGAAAGAAATTAATCGACTAATTAGTGGATCGGCTAAGACGGAAGGGTAGTCTTTAGTCAAAAAAAATTGAAAATAGTAAAAAGTGAATAGTAAAAATCAATATGAGTTTAGGACTTCGAAGGCTGAAACCGATCAGCTTGTGAAACAAATAATGAATTTGGAACACAAGGAAGACATTTCTCGAAAATTAACGGGGACTCATGGCAAAAACGGAAACTTTGTTTTTACATTAAGGCGTCTTGCATCAGGAGGATTGCCAAGCTACTCTCCTCAATTAATTGGAAAAGTAACTGGCGACAAAAGAAATAGTGTCATTCAATTTCGATTTCGATCTTCAATAATGATTTTCACCTTCGGTATACTCATGTCTATTATTATAAGTGTTTTGTTTTACAAGCATTTTATTATCCAAGCTGGAGATGGCAAATCGCTTATGTTTGCGGTATTATCCATTGTCATTTTACTTGCTACAATTCTAGTCCATTTCGGATTAAAAAGGGAGCTGAAAAGTCATTTTCTCGACCTCATTTTGGACGAAGACTCGAAACAGTTGAATAATATTTATTAGATTCGAATGACTGTAACCATTCATCAATTTTCAGCTATTCAATTGTGTTTTTAATTCGCCCAATTCTCTCATTTAGTCTTTTCTTAATAGGTTTCAACTCCTTTTCGCAAGACACCTTGCAAACGACGGATGTTTGGAGCAGACACACTGAATTCTTTGTTATGCATAGCGATAGCACTTTTGAATATCATATATATCGGCGCAAATATAGTTTTATGAAATTTTACGGTGTTGGCACTTATAAGTCTCAAGAAAAGAAACTTATTTTCACATTTGATTCTACGCTTTTTAAACCTTCAAACTACACCTGTACTCATGAGAAGGAAGACTCAATTCAATTAAAGGTGATCAGCACTTTCTCCCAAACTGACATTTCAAATTATTATTTTTATATAAATGGAGATAAAAACATGAACGGATGGAATGGCAGTGAAGCTATTACCATGTCATTAGACAGTGTCCTTATAGATCACCGACAGCACAATCCCGTCACCATTTACCCGAAAAAAGATAGCTGCACTTGTTACTGGATTACCCTTGGATTTAAAGAATATCACTTAGGTAATGAACATTTAATTCTAGATGGTGAAATTGCCTTTAAACGTAAAACTCTTAGCAGGAAGAATTTATACAAACACCTTTATAACTCAGATAGAGATATAGTTTATAAAAAAATAGCGGAGCAAAGTTTTAAGGGATTTATTGGTAATTACGACGAGCCCTTTATACTGAAAAAACCTTAGCTCCAAAATTCTCACTATCTTAACCACATGAATAAAAATAATAAAGATTTAAACCTAGCGGTTTTGATTGATGCAGACAATATTCCTTATAAAAACATACAGGGAATGTTAGACGAGATTGCAAAGCTAGGAACACCTACTATAAAAAGAATATATGGAGATTGGACGCGACCGGGAGTAAATGGATGGAAAAAGCCATTATTAGAACATGCGATCACACCAATTCAACAATACGGATATACAACAGGAAAAAATGCTACAGATTCAGCCATGATTATTGATGCAATGGATATTTTGCACAGTAATAAAGTGGATGGCTTTTGTTTAGTATCAAGCGATAGTGATTTTACACGCTTAGCCATAAGACTTAGAGAATCAGGAAATTTAGTGATTGGAATTGGAGAAAAGAAAACCCCAAAACCTTTTATTGTGGCTTGTGATAAGTTCATCTATATTGAAATTATAGCGGGTTCTAAAAACAAGAATAAAAAGAAAAAAGTAACAGACAAGGCAGCTCCAGTTGTAGATAAATATGATCAAGTAAGCGACGGTCTAATCAACCTCTTAAAGGATTCAGTTGATGATATTGGAGATGATGAAGGATGGGCTTCTTTAGCAGAAGTTGGTTCTTTACTTTTGAAAAAGAAACCAGATTTTGATCCAAGAAATTATGGTTTTGCTAAACTAACACCTTTTATAAAGTCATTGACAAAGGACTTTACGATTGATATTCGTCCTACTGAGAAAAAGAACATCAAGCATATTTATATTAAAAATAAATAGTTGTGCCGATAATAACACTAGAAACAAGAATTAAAGCCTCTAAGGAGGTTGTTTTTGACTTGGCAAGAAGCATTGATTTACATCAGCTTTCAACGGCAAAAACGAAGGAAGAAGCCATAGCTGGCCGAACTACTGGATTAATGGAGCTAGGCGAAGAAGTTACTTGGCGTGCTAAACATTTTGGCATCTATCAGCGCTTAACTTCTAAAATGACTGAGCTAGAAATGCATGGTCATTTTGTAGATGAAATGACAAAAGGCATTTTTAAGGGATTCAGACATGAGCATCAATTTAAAGTGGTTGGTGATGAAACCATTATGATTGATATTTTCGATTACACAAGTCCTTTGGGGATTTTGGGTAAGACAGCTGACAAATTATTTTTAGAAAAATACATGACTCGGTTTTTGAAAGAGCGTAATGCCGTGATTAAATTGTATGCTGAAAAGGATTCATAATGATTGAAATCTTGAATGGAAACTATTAAGCGCAAAGATTTTAATCAAATGACCTATGAAAAAAGGTTGGTTTTGCCTTGGTCCTTAAACTTATTCCACTCCCCTTTTTATTTGATGCTTGCTGCTGCAATATTTGCTTTGTATTTATGCATTCGTAATTATCAAATTGGAATTATGCCTTTCATTTGGCTAATATTGGGGATTATACTTTTTGCTTTTATTGGGATTGCAAGGCGAGATCAAAAACGCAATTTTAAAACCATTCCCATTTCTCTCAAACGGAAGCGCTTTAAATTTGTATTGACACAAGTAGGACAATCCTTAAAATGGGATTTGGAAAACGTGACACAAGATTATATTATCGCTCATTCAATCTGTCCTAAATATAAATGGAAGAGAAGGGTTACAATTTTGCGTACTAAGGATGCTATTCTGGTTAATATGATTTGTATCCCTCACCTGCTACCTTTAATAGGCAATGGTGGAATTCACCGAAATTATGGCGAAATATTAGAGAAGAACATTCGAGAAATAACAGAGCGCGATATGAGTAAAGAACTTCAAAACTTGTTAGGATGAAGTCAAATCGAATTTATTTGCGCGAAGCTCTAGAAACCGACACCACCTTTTTTGTTGAATTAATGAATACCCAAGGTTGGATTGAACATATCGGTGATCGCAATATTAAAACGGATGCAGATGCGCTCGGGTATATTCAAAAGTCTTTGATTCATAGTTACACAACGAATGGATTTGGACTTTACATAATTTGCTTAAATGAGACCGATAAATTAATTGGAATGTGTGGATTGGTAAAACGCGACACACTAGATTCACCTGATTTGGGCTTCGCTATTTTACCCGATTATGAAGGATTAGGATATGTATTTGAAGCATCTCAACTCACCCTGGATTTTGCAAAAGAAACACTTCAATTACCCGAAATTTTGGCCATAACGAGCCCAACAAATATTCGATCGCAAAATTTACTTGAACGTTTAGGTTTTAGCGTTGTATCAAATAACGATTACGAAAGTGAGGGTGAGCCTTTGAAAAAATATTCACTTAATTTAAGTAATGACTAACGACACTTCGAGTTTTCTGCACTGCGTGCAGCCTCAGTGTTCTAGTTCTAATACTATTGACTAATGACTAAATTATGAAAACACTATTCTCATTTATTCTAGTTTGCCTTGCAAGCGTGCAATCCTTTGCTGATTGTGGAGCATCTGGAATTTACGTTTGGCCAGCCACAAATTCATCTATTTCAGAAATGCCTGTAATTACGGTTGAAGGTTATTATATCGATCAAGAATTGGTTAGAAAGATTGGAAAGGATTATAATCTTTATTTAAAATCAGCAAACCATCTCGTTCGATTAATTCCTGTTGAAATATTAGAAGGAGATATGTATTTGACACAAGTAGTTTTAAAACCCGTTCAATTATTAAAACCAGATGAGGAATACGAATTATACACCTCCTCTTTTCCTAAAAAAACGACTACAATACCAGAAACGTTAGAATTAGGAATTCCGAAATCTAAATGGACAGTGAGGGCAAGTAATGATAAATCGGCTCCTGTATTTACAACTACGCCTAAATGGATTAAATCTAATATATTCTACTGGGGTTGCGGCCCAGGAAGATCTATGAAGTTTGAATTCGAAACCAAAGAAGTTGACAATTTTCTTGTCCGAACAACGCTTACAAATACAGCCGATAGTTCAAAAACTACTTATTACATTGCCGCTACTGAAGGAATCATTTCAGTTGGTCATGGCATGTGTTCTGGTGCATTTATTCCAAAAGAAGATGTGAAATATAAAGTTGAATTTAGTTTATTGGACGGTTCTTGGAACAAAGGGAAAACGGTTTCTTGCGAATTGGTTTATAAGCCTGAAAATCCGTATTAGCGTTTTTTTTCAATTTACAATGTTCAATGCGTTGCCCTGAGTATTCTAAGATAAAAACAAGTTTTTTAGGCAGAAAGTTTTAAAAAAGGTTCATCTCGCTTGACAACGGCAAAAATTCGAGACACAATTTTGCATGCTACGGCATTTTTAACGCTCATAA
>WTCE01000188.1 GCA_013138735.1 Crocinitomix sp.
TTTCCAAGTTTTTTCTTATCTTTTCAGGGTGGGTTAGTTTTTCTTGGGCTGGTTCTGGACCAGAACTGATTTACGGTCTTGTGGGTTATGGGTGGTTGGTGTTCTGTTTGAGGCTTGATAGGGTTTCTGAGAGGGTCTACGCCAACTGTGATGGTGAGACGGGGGGGAATGTGGGGGTCGTGGTGATGGATGACTCGGTGGTGGCCGTGGACGCCCAGTATCCTGTGTCCGCCTACCACTTCAGGGAGTAAAGATAGGGCAGAACCCGAAGATAAGATAGCAAGAGTTGAGCTTATAAAATGCACAAGGGATAAACCAAACACTTAATGAACCGCCGTATACGGATCCCTACGTACGGTGGTGTGAGAGGACAGATAGGGGAATAACCTCTATCTTCCTACTCGATTTGCCTTTTTGTATTCCTAGCAGTTCAATACCTATGCGCTTCACTGGATTTGTAATCCTGCGATACTAACATGTTAAAGATTGGGCTAACGAAGCCCATATAACAGATGAAAAATTACAATTAGCACATAAAACGTAACACTAATCTATCAATATCTAAAAGATTTAGCTGTAACCTTATATATGCCCTAGTATTATATAAATGCAAGTCAAAATTAAAACTATAAGTATATGGAAAAGGGAAGAAGCAAATTAGGGATGTTATTGGGGTTGTTCGGAATCGTATTTTCGGCAATGGTTTTTGCCACACCAATCAATGATTATTACAAGGCACATAAAAACGATATTGGAATGGAGGCAAAGGCAATTCCGCCTAAAATGGCTTCGTTAATGTTAGACGACGATTATGAAGAAGCAATAGACGTTCTACAGTCTTTGTCATCCTTAAAATATTTGAACTATAGCGGTGATCAAAAAAGGGTTAAAAATTATGCCAATCAAGCAACATCAGCCAAGGGGAAATATTCTAAATTATTAGTTGACGACGACGGCAAAAGAAAAGTTTCTGTTTATGGCGTTAAGAAAAGAGGGACAGTTAGAAAAATTATAGGAATTGTTGAGACTAAATCGCAATTTGTGCTCATTTTAGGCAAAGGTAAATTAAGCGAACAGCAAATTAAATATTTGCCCATGTTGGCGAAAGAACTCTAAGCTGTCTTTGTCAATAAAATCCGATTTCTACGTTGTGCTTGCAAAAAAAAAAGCAGGTTAATAGCATTTTAACTTTTGAATATGTCGCTTGGTAGAAAAGTGATTTCGCCTTCGTCTCATTCTGCGTAATTTCGCGAAAACAATATTCAGATGAAAAGCCACATAATTCTAATCGACGATAATCAAGTTGAAAATTTGCTGCACGAACAAATGTTGCGAAAAATGGATGAAGACTTTGAGATTTCAATCGTTGACAATGGCGAGTTAGCTTTAAGGCTATTAAAACGTGAATTTTCGAATCCCACTTCAGAAAAGGAAACAATAATTTTTCTGGATGAAAGTATGCCTGATTTGAATGGTTTAGAAATAATGGAAGCATTGGAAGACATGGAGATGTCAGAGGAATCAAATGTTCAGGTTTATTTTTTGACAGCAGATACTTCGTTGCGATTAATTGAAAAGGCATCCATTATGGAGAATGTCGTTGGGGTAATTCATAAGCCACTTACCAACGAACGTCTGGCTGAAATTATTCATTAAGAATGTTTTTACAGCAACTTTTATTATAGCCTTATTAAAAGCATCAATATGAAAAATCACGTAATTCTGATCGACGATAATGATGTTGATAATATGATGAATCAACATTTGCTACAGCGATTAGATCAGGATCTTGAGATTTCAATTATTGATGATAGTCGTTTAGCGTTTACGTTATTAGAACGTGAATTTTCACAGGTCAATTCAGATAAGAAAACAATAATTTTTTTGGATGAAAACATGCCTAATTTAAATGGCTTAGAAATAATGGAGGCACTCGAAGATATGGAGGTGTTAGAAGAATCAAATGTCCAAGTTTATTTTTTGACAGGAGATACATCTATGCGATTAGTTGAAAAGGCAGCCATAATGGAGAATGTCGTAAGTGTGATTCATAAGCCACTTAACGAAGCAAGTCTGGCTGAAATCGTTCTGTAGGTAGAATGTTCTGTTCTCGGTTTTTTGTCGGGGAGATAGTCGTCTTAACTAAAAATTTTGTCGTCTTATAGAATGTCAATTTTTTGAATGCAAGTCATGCGTATATTTATATCAAATGAATATAATGAACACCCAAGTAATTTTAATAGATGATAATTCGGTTGACAACGTTGCCCATGAAGCGTTAATTCGAAATTGGAATAACGAGGTCGATATTTCCATTATTGATAATAGCGGAGACGCTTTAACATTTTTAAAAAGAGAATTTTCTGGGAGTGATGAGAAGCCTAGAAAAACGGCTATATTTTTGGATGAAATTATTCCGTATTTAGAAGGGATGGAATTATCAGAATATATAGAGCGAATGCGGATTGAGGATAAAGAGGATATTGAAGTTTACTTTTTAACAACAAATGATTCAGAATTATTAGTAACAAAAGTATCTATGATGCCAGAGGTTAAAAAAATAATTCATAAGCCGCTAACGGAAGCTTGTCTCTCTCAAATTTTTGCCTAATACTCTATTTTTCGTCTGGTGTTTTTCTAAAGCCAGAAACAAGTCCTTCCGTTTTACTGATTACGGGGCGTCAAATGTTCTTCGTACCAAGAATTGAACTTTCCTCAAATTGCTCGGGCTTAGAAATATCAATAAGAATATAGTCGTAAAAATTGGCGAAAAGTGAATCGGCGCTAATAAAACCTGTTCGATTTTCTTGCGCAAAAAGTCTGAAATACTAAGGGATAGTCCTAAAACTAAAATTCCAAATTATTTCAGAAGTAAGAATTAATCTGCTGTGAAACTTCTTACTCAATTACTAATTTTTCACTGACAAACAATTGATCATCAATGCTCATAGCATTTATAAAGTAGATGCCAGCATCCTGTATTGTAAGTTCTATTTTCGCATCAGAAGTTACTTGTACAGTTTGCACAATTTCGCCTAATAAATTAGTAATGGTGATGTGATCTACCTCCATTATTTTAGCAAATGTCACCGTCACTTTTTCTGTGGAAGGATTTGGATAGACGTTCCAAATTGGTGCTTCGTAAGCTGGTGGAAGTCCAGAATAAAAAATTCCAAAAACATCATCTCTCCAATTCTCTAATACTTGTAAAGCAGCGCCTGTTGCACCATGCGATAAAATGTCAGTATTTAAGATCAAATCATTCAATCCTTGAGAATAATCTCCCATTACATTCATTACCAATGCTTCGCCAACGGCTTCAACTTCAACATTAGTCGCTACTTCAAAATAATTATCGTTTCCTAAAGCATGTACACCAAAAAAACTGTCAAACCCGCTTCCAGATTCGCCTTCATAAGCTACAAATCGATATCCTGCAGCCCAACCCCATTGCATTTCTGGAGATTTTGGTGCTAGTGGATGATCTTCTGGCCATAAAGTTGGATCAGCATTATTTTCTGGTTCTTGTACGCCAATATAAAAGCGAACAGATTCAATAGTTATCACATCAAAACTCCCCAATTCAATTGTCGTAGAAATTTCTTCTTGTGGTTCAACCAATGCCAATACTTCCAATGGAACCGCAGTTTCTGTTCCACCGTCATGAATAATGGTGACTTGAGATAAATAGTACTGTAAACGTGTTGCCTTAAAATCGTATCCCAAATTATTGGTTCCAACAGCACCTAATGTAAAGTCATCAAAGCCTAATTTGTGATTAATTTTTAAACTAACATCCGTTTGCGCATTTGCAAATGCACCTGTTAGTAAAACAAGTCCTAAAAGAATTATTTTTTTCATATTCAATAATTTACATGCACTTATTGGGTGCAATCATTCTATTTTACTAAGATACGGCAAAATGAGATGATTATAAAATTATAGGCTGCATAAATGCGTAAAAGCTTGGCATTAATTGTAAACCCAAGCAAGAATTTATAATACATTTCGATTAAAATACCATATTAGAAAGGATTGCAGTACCTTTGAAACAGATCAATACATGAAAAAGGGACTATACATATTTATTTCTGGCATTATTCTACTTTCTTGTGGCATTATCAAACAATCTGATTCAGGTGAAATCTCAGCATATGAGCTAGAAATTCCCAAAGGCTTTCCGGAACCATTAATTCCTGAAGCAAATGCATTAACTCAAGCACGAGTTGATTTGGGGCGAATGCTTTTTTTCGATCCTATTCTTTCCATTGATAGTAGTATTTCATGTGCATCTTGTCATGATCAAAGCCTTGCCTTTGCCGATAACCGTGCAATTACTCCTGGCGTTGAAGGTCGATTAGCAATGCGGAATGCACCAACATTGGCAAATGTGGTCTATAATCCTACTTTCCTTTTTGACGGACATCTCAAAACATTAGAAATGCAAATTCTGGTTCCAATTGGCGAACATGCAGAAATGGCCTTTAATATTGTTGAGATTTCAAAACTGTTGCAGAAAGATTCAACTTATGTCCGCATGAGTTATGCCGCGTATAATCGAAAACCAGATCCTTTTGTAATTACACGAGCCATTTCCACTTTTGAGCGGATCTTAATAAGCGGAAACTCAAAATACGATCAACAGGCTTATCAAGGGAAAAACGTGCTGAACAAATCCGAAAAACGCGGAATGGATTTGTTTTTTAATCAACTCAATTGTGCAGAATGTCATTCGGGGTTTAACTTTACAAATTACACTACTGTGAATAATGGCTTGTATGAAGTTTATGCCGATTCAGGCCGACAACGTGTTACGAAATTAGAAAGTGATCGCGCGCTATTTAAAGTGCCAACACTGCGGAATATATCGCTAACGGCACCTTATATGCATGACGGTAGTATAGCAACTTTAGAGGAAGTTATAGCACATTATAAAACGGGTGGTGTTCAACACAAAAATAAGAGCGATAAGCTCAAACCTTTTGAATTGTCAGATTCGGAAACTGCAGATCTCATCCATTTTTTAAACTGTTTAACAGATAAGAGTTTTTTGAAAAATAAGGAATTTAGGAATCCTTTTGAGTGAGGTATAGCGATTTGTTGAGCTGAGTTTGCCGAAATTTTCAAATCGAATTTATTTTATGATTCTTTTTTAATAAATAGTAGAGCAACTTTATTTTTTTCTTACATTTGCCCTCCGCTAAAAAAGACAAGGGTCTTGTTGCAAAACAAAATTCATTTTTTGAAAGCGGTTGACATGGAAACATGTTATGACTACCAGAATTTATTTAATGCCCGAGTGGCGGAACTGGTAGACGCGCACGACTCAAACTCGTGTTCCATTGGAGTACCGGTTCGATTCCGGTCTCGGGTACAGAAATAAGCAAAAACCCTTGTGAAAGCAAGGGTTTTTGTTTTATTACTGTTGAATTTACTGTTGAATCCTGATTTCATTATTCAAGTAGCCACGATATTATTCAAACTTATTCAAGAACATTTAAAGCACCTTATGGGAGCTTCCATTTCTCGTAAGTAGAAGAGTCCCGACCCTTAGAAGTTGGGACTTTTTGTTGTGTGCCCAGCATGGGCAATGATTATAGGGTTCAAGTCCCGAGCACGCCTTTATAGCAGGAAGTGTTAGCCAATAGCAAGGGTGTCCTGCGTGAGCAGGAATCTGAAGGAAGCTCACG
>WTCE01000014.1 GCA_013138735.1 Crocinitomix sp.
AATTGCACTTAATCTAGCCAAGCAAGAGAAAACTTGCAAGCTCGGAATCAAATCCAAGCGAAAGAAGGCTGGATGGGATAATCCGTATCTTGAGCTAATGCTGAAAGTTTAAATGCGTTTGCCCTGAGCGCAAGCCTTAATTGGTGACTGGAAACCAATTTGGGGTCCTTATACATGGTGTAATTATGCAACAAAGGAAAATCCGAAAGGGACCTCTGCTACACCTTATTATTCTGACAATACAATGTATTTGGCGTATAATGCAGTAACAAATCAATATGTATTGGCTGTTGCTGGAACCAATGCCATTTCTTGGTTTGGTTGGTTAGTTGAAGATTTTAGCACGATTAGAACAGAGCCATGGTCTGCAGTAGTTCCAAATACGCCCGCTACAAATGCTAATATTTCGAAAGGAACTTATACGGGATTGAATATCCTATTGAATGAAATTAATTCTCAGTATAGCGGTGACCAGCAAAGCATAGTTGAATTTTTGACAAGCGAGATGGTAAATGCAACTCCTGGTGCAACATTGGCGGTAACTGGACATAGCCTTGGTGGTGCATTGTCTCCAACACTGGCAACATACTTAAAAGAAACGCAAGCAACTTGGGATCCTACAGGAAATGTAAGTGTTGTTTCAGCTTATCCAACTGCTGGACCTACGCCGGGGGATGAAGCTTTTGCAAAGCATATCGAGACAGAAATTGCGTCTAATTATCATGCCTCTTACAATGTGATCGACATGGTGCCTCACGCTTGGGAGGCGACTATGATGTATGAAATCCCAACTCTTTATACTGGTTGTAGTATTTCTGCACCAAAAATTATTCAAGATGCGGTAGATTTATTAATCGCTGCAACCTTATTGAATGGTTACACACAAGCAAAGCCGCTTACATCTTTATCTGGAACATGCTATGCAACCGAGCCGCAATTGATAAAGGATATTATAGGCGAAATTAGTCCTGCTGTTTTAAAGAAATTAGAGTCTTATGGATTAGGTGATATCACCAATTTGGTTAACTTTTTATTAGAAGTGGTTTATCAGCACACAACGGCTTATAATTCACTGTTAAATCGCGAGGATTTTTCTAAATTGTTTGATCAAGCAACTGGAACCAAACCAAACTATACGCATCTAGTACTGACAGTGATTGATGAATTACTACAAGTGTTTAATGCGTTTTCGAAATAAGCTTAAAAAATATTGTCCATTAGGCCATGTGTTTGAACTAGAAAATATGAGTTCAAGGCTTGAGAAGTTCGAAAGTTGGGAGTTTACATTAGTAAACGACCAAATTTTAGGCAAGCATAACGCGGAAATCGGAATTTATAGTCAAACTAGATGATTTTTTGACGTTTAACAAGGTATTGCTGAAGTACAAAGGCAATACCTTCTTGAATGTCTGCTTCGACAAAATCAATTTTAAACTGCGTGCATTTTAATTTTAACTCGCTTGTTACCTTGGCAACTTCTTCTTGATATGATTTTTTGATCTCTCCGGGATGTAATTTGATTTTTTCTCCCGATTCAAGATCAATGAACGTTGTTGGTTTATTGGGATAGTCCAAGTTCATTTCAGTGGCTTTGTCCATCACATTGAACAATAATACCTCATGTTTATTATGCTTTAAATGCAAAAAAGCATCTGTCAACTCGTCCAATGATTCATTGCTAAAAAAGTCTGAGAAAATTATGACGAGTGAACGTTTATGGTTCTTTTCAGCAACTTGATGCAGGATAGAAGAAAGTGATGTTTGTACATCTAATCGCTCCTCTTGCTTTACCATTAATTTCTCCAATTCATTATAGATCATTCTATGGTGTGCGGGAGATGTTTTAAGCGGAGTGTCTAATTTGATTTCATCTTCAAATACAGTTATGCCAACCCCGTCGCGCTGTTTTTTAAAGATCTCCATTAAAGATGCAATAGAGTAAATGCTAAAGCCCAATTTGTTTAAGGGGTTTTTTTCATCCAGTTTGGGGAAATACATGGACGAAGAAATGTCCAATATGATGCGGCATCTTAGATTGGTTTCCTCTTCGTAACGTTTAACAAATAATTTATCTGTCTTGGCGTAAAGTTTCCAATCAATATGCCTTGTAGATTCACCCGAATTATACAAGCGGTGCTCCGCAAACTCCACCGAAAACCCGTGAAACGGGGAGCGGTGTAAGCCCGTAATGAATCCTTCAACTACTTGTTTAGCAATAAATTCCAAATTCCCAAACTTGGCGAGCTCCTGTATGTCTATTTTTCCGTACAATCTTGTAATTTAGTGAAAGATACTAAAATCATGGAAATTGATTAACTTTAGTCGTGAATTATGATTAAAAATACCCCAAATATTAATCGCGTTTGTGAGAGTTGCGGAGATGTCATTACAGGAAGGAGTGACAAACGCTTTTGTTCAGATTATTGTCGAAACACAAAACATAATCAACTGAACAAAGACAGTTCAAATTATATTCGAAAAGTAAATAATATCTTAAGAAGGAATAGAAGGATTCTAGAGCGCTTTAATCCGAAAGGTAAGTCTAAGGTGAAAGGGTCAACATTAATGGAGGAGGGCTTCAATTTCGCCTATTATACCAACGTATACGAAACCAAAAAAGGATCGCGCTATTATTTTTGTTACGATCAAGGCTATTTAAAAATTGATGATGGCTATTATGCTTTAGTTGAACGCCAAGAATATGTTAAGTAGATTTTTATGATGAAATACATTAACTATATCTTCATTTTCCCTGTTAAAATTTATCAATGGATCATTTCCCCGATTTTTCCGGCTCAATGTCGGTATTCCCCAACGTGCAGTAATTATACAATTGATGCCATTAAGGAATGGGGGCCAATTAGAGGGACTTGGATGGGGATAAAGCGCATAGCCTCTTGCCATCCATGGGGAGGAATGGGACATGATCCCGTTCCAGAAAATCCAAAGAAACATAAGAACAAGAAAAAAGGAACATAGAATTTAATCTACGCTCCTTTTTTTTATATTGAAAATTACTTCGTTTTATTCATAAATAATTGTGCCGTAGAAAACTGGAGTTTCATAATACGTTGCCGCATCTTCTAACCATTTCTTAAAGAGTACTGGTTTACCATGCGACTTATACGTCGCGTCTTGGTTGATTTGGTTTCCTTTACGATCTAGAGCAATGTATTGTGGTTGCGTTGCTTTACCATATAAAGAGGATTGCAAATCAGCCCACTTTTCACCTTTAGTTGTCAACGTCATACCTGAGTACGGCGAAATTTCTGGTTTGGGTAAGGCAGTTCTTTCATCAATAAACAAGGATACTACAACAAACTCATCTGCCATAATATGATGTACTGATTCGTCTGACCAAACATTGACTTCCATTTTACGACAGTTCACACAGTTTAATCCTGTAAAGTCTAGCATTAAAGGTTTGTCAACTTCTGCAGCATATTTCTCTGCTGCATCTAGATCATGGAAAACTGCCATTCCATGCTCGTATTCAGCTCCTTCAGGAACATCACTTGGTGGCGTTCCATGAATACCATATGGTATTTCGCTATAAGAAGGAGGTGGAGGGAAAGCCGAGATCATTTTTAACGGCGCTCCAAACATACCTGGAATCATATATACTGTGAACATCAAAGAAAGTGTTGCAATCATCACTCTAAAAGTTCCCAACCCACCGGTTATCGGAGAATCATGTTTAGTTTGGAATAAACCGAATAAATAAAGCGTTAATGCTGCAAATATTGCTACCCAAATGGCAATGAATAATTCACGCTCTAATAAGTGTGCTTGAATTGAAAGATCGGCATTGGATAAAAATTTGAATGCGAAAGCAAGTTCCAAAAATCCTAAAACTACTTTTACATTGTTTAACCAACCTCCTGATTTTGGTAAACCATTTAACCAAGAAGGGAATATAGCAAATAATGCAAATGGTAAACCTAGCGCTAATCCAAAGCCAGCCATTCCCCATGTTAGGTTCCATGCTCCACCGCCAGACGCTGAAGCCAATAAACTTCCTAAAATTGGACCTGTACAAGAGAATGAAACTAAAGCTAGTGTCAATGCCATGAAGAAAATTCCAATCAGTCCACCTAAATCCGATTTCTTGTCAGCTTTGTTCGTCCATTTGGCAGGTAAAACAATTTCGAATGCTCCTAAGAAAGATAGGGCAAATACAAACAACATGATAAAGAAGAATATATTGAGCGGCCCGTTGGTTGCTATGTTATTGAGGATATTTGGATTTAATGAATCCATGAGGTGGAACGGTACACTAAGTAGGACATAAATCAATAAAATGAAGAATCCATACATGACACCTCTAAAGAGTCCCTTTTTCTTGTTTTCACTCCCTTTGGTAAAGAAACTTACCGTCATAGGGATCATTGGGAAAACACATGGTGTTAATAAAGCAAATAAACCTCCGCCAAATGCCAACCAAAAGATTCCCCAATAAGAGTCACTTCCACCAGAACTGTCAATTGGTTTGTCTAAAGCTTCGTCTAAGGATATTTTTACTTCCGCTTGTTCCGAGATAAATTTGTTCCCTAATGAATCTAAACCAGAAAAACTTATTGTTCCTATAATCGAATTAAAATCTTCCTTTGATGTATCTACAGAAACGGTTTGTCTAAATTCTCCACCATTATAAATGCTATGTGTTCCTGTTAAAAGAATTGTGTCCTTAAAGGTGTTGTTATTAGCATTGTCTAAATTATCAATTTCTCCGGAATAGTTTATTTGGACATCATTTAATAAGAACCATTTTTCTGGAACTTCTGGTTTGATAACTAATTCGTATTCAGTGTCAGTTATTTTATATGAATAAGCTTGAAAACCAATAGGTGATATTATTGGATCTGGAATGTCTAAACTGTCTATAATAGCCTCATCACCTCCATCAATTATCGCCTCTGGAAAATCCGCAGCATCAATATTATCTGTTCCTTTAATAGAAATGATTTTATTTCGATATTCGGGAGCCAGACATGCTGTTTTACAGGCCATATACCCATAATACAAGTTGATTTCAAAATCTTTTTTAGAAAGGATTTTTATTTTTTGAACGAACTTAGCTCTATTCCCATGAAATGATCTTTCTGGAAAACCATCATTATCAATCAACTCAGCACCGTATTCTTTCGTTGCTCCAACAAGCTTAAAATCCTTATCTAGATTCTTCCCATCATTGTAATCAAATTCAGTTGGTAACGGAATAGCCCCTTCTGGCTGAATCTGAGAATATATATGCCATCCATTTTTTTGAGCAACACGCATTGTGATTGTAGCCTCGTCTGCTGAGGTGTATTCAACCTCCCAACTCCATGTAATGACGTCATCAATATTGTTAGGCATTTCGTCCTGTGCAAAACTAATGGTTGCAAATAGGGCCAGAAAAATGAGTGAAATTTGTTTAAGCATAATTTGATTTCTGATAAGTGTAGGATCAAATGTAATATAAAAGAAGGATAATGATTTGTGCGAATATAGCTTATTGTTGAAATTCTAAAACACATAAAAAGACGGGAACTCCCGTCTTTTTAGTATAAAATCAAGTCTATTATATGTATCTTATGTCAATTATCTTTGCAATTGGAATCCAAAGTCCACCTTTTAAACAGATAAACTTATTTCCAGTTGCCCATATAGTTGTTTGTACAGACTTTGGTCCTGTATCAGAATGGAAATCAATGTGAAATTTCACTTTACTCAAATTTCCTAATCCAGTAGCGTCCCTCAACTTTTTTAATAGTAAAGGACTTTGTTGAAACTCTACATTATTTTTAAAAGAAAAATTGGCAATTGCCTCTTTTTCAACTAAAATAGGATTCATTGTATTCTGCATAGCTAAAAGTTTTTGGGGGCTAGAATCCCATACTGAATAAGTCGTTGAACATATAAAGAGGGGAATTTGAGCTCTGTTTAGACTCATAATTTAGAAAAAAAAACTGAGAGTTCAAAAACTAAAATGCGCATTCAGACAAAAATGTTAAAAGAAAATGCAGAATTTTAAATTATTGCGCAAAAAAAAACGCCTTGACATTTATCGTCAAGGCGTTTTTGTATAGTGTTTTTTATCGTTTAGTCGACCATGATGTACTTGGTCATAAATGCATTTCTTTCAACCTCAGTACCATTAACATTAATTGAGTCAACTTCTAAGTTAACCAATAAACGCATGATCACTCTTCGGGCCATTTCGTTATCTTCAACCAAAGTGATTTTTACAGTATTACCCGCCGCTCCTGCAGCAGTAACCGCAACAGTAAAATAACTTTCATAGTATGCTGCATTGCTACTTATGTCTTCAGCCGTGTGAGTTGGGCTAAACATGAAGTTAAAACTAGTGGCAGTTACTTTATTATAACTATCACTTGCATCTGTAAATGCAACTGTTGATTGTCCAAATGTAAAGGCAGCCATCATTAATCCCGTAACTAATCCTAAAATCTTTTTCATGTGTTTTATTTTTGTGTCGCCTCTTTGATAATAGAATTGACGTTTTTTATCTCTTATTTACTTTCTCTAGACGCAATTAGCATGCCAAAGGTTGTTGTAAATATATAAAATTTGGATGTAATGACCTGTTTTAAAAGCTTATTATTCTATTTTTGTTTTGAATAAATCTTGGATTCATAAATGAGAGTATGGCATTAAAAATACACTTTGAAAAAGGTAAAATTGAGGCAGGATGCGACGAAGCAGGAAGAGGTTGCCTCGCAGGTCCTGTTGTAGCTGCAGCTGTTATATTACCAAAAAATTTCCGAAATAAATTATTAAATGATTCAAAACAACTCTCTGAAAAAAGGCGAGAAGAACTGGCGCCAATCATTATGGAAAAAGCTTTGGCTTATGGCATAGGGGTTGTCGATCATTTAGAAATTGACAAAATAAATATTTTAAACGCCTCGTTTGAAGCAATGCACCGTGCAGTTCGCGCGCTTACACTTGTGCCTGAATCCTTGTTGATTGACGGAAATCGATTTAATCCATACGCTGGAATTTCACATCATTGTATTATAAAGGGGGATGCAAAGTACTTATCCATTGCGGCGGCTTCGGTATTAGCTAAAACCTATCGTGATCATTTAATGGAGGCGTTCCACGAAAAATATCCGGAATATGCTTGGAACCAAAATAAAGGCTATCCAACAAAAAAACACCGCCAAGCTATTTTTGACAATGGTGTGACTCCTTTGCACCGTAAATCATTTAAATTACTTTCTGACGAACAAATGCTGCTGTTTAAAGATCCGAAATGAGCTTGCCTTTAATCGAACTGAATTACACAATTTTTTGTGCATATCATATACCATTTAAGCCGTTCTGGGCTGTTTTAAGTTTTAAATTTGATAGTTAAAATAGAAACGTAGCAGTGAAATTTGTACGATTAATATTGGTTCTTGTGTTAGCAGGTGGATTCGTCTTTTTGGCTTATGACCTATATGAACGGCAAAAAAATAAATATTCTTTTCTTTCTTTTGAGCTGAAAGAAAGTTCAAATTCGATTGTTGTACCCAATATTGATCGTTTACTTCAAAAAATAAATAGTGCGACTCAAATTGAAGGCCTATCAACAAATAGCGCCCTGCAAAATGGCTGCGAATTACTATTGAATCAAAAACAGTACGACTATAATAATGATTTTGGTTCGGCGTGTTTTATCTCATTTAACGCAAGTGATTTTAGTCTTGCGTTTTCAAATCCTGACTTAAATTTTAAACAGGTAATTAGTGTTTTGAATGACGTATTAAATGTCAATGCAACTTTGTCGAACAATGTATTGCAAATAAAGGAACAGACTTATAACGTTGAAAAATTCGGAACATTTACGGTGTTTAGTACACTGCCAATTCAACCCGAATTTGCAACACGGAGTTATTTGCCAACAAATGCCGATTTTTTTGTTTTAAAAGACAGCATTCAGGTTGACCGTTACATTTTGGCCAACAATAAGCAATTTAAAGTTTGGAATGAAGTCTCTGAGCCCGTTCGAGGAAACCCAATTGAACACGCGGCTTTTATTCAAAAAATTCCAGCAAGTTTTGAAACGGCTCATCTTTACGGAAGTAAACGTTTTCAAGAAGATAAGAATACATTTTTCGGTACTTCTGGAGAAGAAGCCTACAGTTGGGTTGATGAGGGGGTAATGATTTTCAAAAAAGGCAATTATGAAATCATGTTGGCCATGCAAAACGATCAACGTGATTTGCGTTTGATTTTGGAAGAACAAACCTTGAATGCGCAGGGCGATACTGTCCAAATTAACTTTATTAATGTCAAGAATTTTGAAATAATGCCGTTTGAAACGGATTTTAAATGGACAGAATCTATTCCAACACTAAGCTCTGATTTGACTGTGTATACCGAGTTTGACAACTTCAATATTTTGGCCAATACAATAGAGGCCATGCAATGGTATTTATCTGAAATTCAAACGGGCAATTTAATGGAAGGAAATGCGCTAATGTTAAACCAATACAGCATCTCTTCTCCATTGCGGGCTCATTATTTGAGTTTAGTAAATGACGGAGATGCCATTGATGTAGAAACAGGAACATGGACAGAAAAAACGAAATGCACTAAAACCTATACCAATGCTTCATTATTGGAAAGTGCGCCACAAAATTTAGCGCAAGCGGTTGATTTTCCTATCAATTTTGCAGCGCAGCATATTCAGCCCTTTATACAAAGCAACATCAGGAAATTATTGATTTCGGGCAAAACTCAAGTCGCTTGTTACACGGCGGATGGAACTTTAGAGTGGGAACGGGCACTACAAAGTGAAATCTTATTTGCACCAGAATTCATTGATTTAGACAAGAATGGAGAATTTGAAATTGCGCTATTTTCTAAAAACACATTTCTTGTGCTAAATGGAAACGGCACTGACGTTTCAGGTTTAAAACGGAAATTTACGAGCCCAATTGCAGGTGGCCTTTGCGTTAATTATGATCAAAAATTTGATTATCGATTTTTTGTTGTTTCTGGTTCGCAAATCACCTGTTTAAATGAAAAGGGTGAAACAGTTCTTGGATGGCAATTTCCAAATGCGAATGTTCCATTATCTGGCGAAGCTGCATATACTCAGATTGCTGGGGTCGATTTTTTAACCTTTAAAGCAGTAAATGATCAGCTATTCGTTTTGAACAGACGTGGCGAACCAAAATTTGGTGAAGCCGTTCAATCTAAATTACCAAACGAGTCTAATTTTGTTACCGGTAAAAATGAAGGAGTCCTGCACAAGTTGGGTTATGCTAATCAGTACATTTATAACCGCTATTTAAAGGATGGGTATACAGATTCGGTAAAATTAGATAAACGTGCAAATGCTACTGCTGCATCATGGGTTATGTTAGATGAACCTACGTTATTGATCGAAGAGCCAAATCGAATTGTGCTTTTTAATGAATTTGGGTATCTGAAGCAAGAAATTCTTAAACCGCAAGAAGCACAGCGGTTTTTAGGAATAGAAAGTACACCTGAGATTCACTATGTTTTTTTTAATAATTCCAATAATAGCTTATATTTGCTAAATAAAGAAGGGAAAATTGTTCTGTCCAACCTTGAAAACAGTAAAGCCGTTTACGGAATAGACAATTCAACCTTTTATACATTTGATGGCCAAAACATTAAAGCACATAAACTAAAATAACCATAGTCATGAAGAAAAATTTACTATCATTATTAATCTTACTCAGTTTTGCTGCAGGGACAACCTTTGCGCAAGATTTTATGGGATATCGACAAAGCAATTACTCAGGTGTTACCGGAGGAGATTTAAATCCTGCAAATATCGCAGATAGCCGTTTTGTTGTTGATGTAACATTAGGTGCAGCGTCAATGTCTGCCTATAATAATCACCTTTATTTCAATCCACATCAAATGCCTTATTGGTGGTCACAATCTTTTGATACAACTGATTTAGCAGCGCAACGTTGGTTGGATGATCCAAATTTTGGAGCAATCATTCCAAGTGAAAATGCAAGAGATTCAGTGAATTCCAATGCAGGGAACTTTTTTGAATTTGCAAATCCAAAAGGAAAAGCACGTAAAGGTTATTTCGAATATAACTTAGACATTTTGAATGCCATGGTTACCATTAATAGAAAAATGGCAATTAGTTTTGGAATTAAACAACGAACGGTATTTAATGTCGATCACCTTTCTCCAGAATTAATTACGCTGGCTCAAAATGGCTTAGAGTATGAAGATTTATGGAACCAAAACTTTAATGATGAGTTGGTGAACATTTCTTTTAATAGCTGGGTAGAGTATAACCTTGGTTTCGCTATGGTTGTTTTAGATGAGGAGGAGCATTTTATTAAAGCAGGTGGTAAAGTGAAATTCTTACAAGGTTTAGGAGCACTTTATTTATATACGGATGACGTAAGATATAATGTTCAAAATGATGACACATTAGCGGGTATCTCTGGGGATTTTAAATACGGATATTCTGACAATATTGATAGACATTGGGATGCATCTTCAAGCGATTATACTGGTGGGACTGGCCCAGATGGTGCACTTGCATTCGGAGATATATATTCTTTACAATCTAAATTAGGTTTAGGATTAGACTTAGGGGTTGTTTATGAGTGGAGACCAGATTGGGAAGAATATAAATACGACATGGATGGTGAAACCAACCTTTGGCGTAGAGATCAAAATAAATATAAATTGAAAGTAAGTTTTGCCTTGAATGATATAGGCGGAATGAAATATGAAAAGTCAGTAAATAGTAAAAACTTTTCAGTTGATGTTGATGCCAATAATCCATCTGCGGTATTAAGTTTATTTCAATTTGAAGATTCTGAAGGTTTAGAGTCGTTTAATCAAAATGTAGACACCTTAGTTTCTAATGGTGGAGCAACATACAATGATGATGACAAAGGGGCATTTTATATGAACTTACCAACTCACATTAACTTAGGTGTTGATTATAATATTTGGGAAGACATTTATGTAAATGCGAATGCCATGATTGGTTTCCAAATGAATAAAAATGCTGAGAAGGTACGTTACCCAACTAGCATTAGTTTAACTCCACGCTACGATTTTGCTTGGGCTGGTTTAGCAATTCCAATGTCTTATAGCAGTATGTATGGTGCTAGAGCTGGATTAGGTTTCAGATTTGGACCAGTAATTATTGGTACGGGAGATTTAAGATGGGTCTTTGCGCCAGGTAAGGATAAAAATGTACGAGGTGCTGATATTTATTTTGCATTAAAGGTTCCAATTTTATACGGAGCGCCTAAAGATGCCGATTTAGATAAAGTATCAGACAAACTTGATATTTGTCCTGATACACCAGGTGTTTGGGAATTCAGAGGATGTCCTGATACAGATGGTGATGGAATTCAAGATTCTGAAGATTCTTGTCCTACTGAGGCTGGTCCAAAAGAATTTAACGGATGTCCAGATAGAGATGGCGATAAAATTATTGATAAAGACGATAATTGTCCTGATGATGCAGGTTTAGCTGAGTTTAACGGTTGTCCAGATAGAGATGGTGATAAAATCATTGATAAAGAAGATGATTGTCCAGATGTTGCAGGTATTGCATTATTCAAAGGATGCCCTGATACGGATGGAGATGGATTAAAAGATTCAGATGACCTTTGTCCTGAAGATGCAGGTCCTAAAGAAAATCAAGGATGTCCTGATACAGATAATGATGGAATCTTTGATTACTTAGATTCATGTCCTACTGAGGCAGGTCCACAAGAGAATAGAGGATGCCCTTGGCCAGATACTGATGGTGACGGATTATTGGATAAAGATGATAAATGTCCTAACAATGCTGGTCCTGCTAAGAATGACGGTTGTCCATACATTGATACGGATGAAGATGGCGTTTTAGATAAAGATGATGAGTGTGTGAATACTCCTGGTCCTGTTGAAAATAAAGGTTGTCCTATTGTTGATGTTGAGATCTTGAAAAGAGCATTTGATGCCCTACAGTTTGAAACTTCAAAAGCAGTTATCAAGGAGGAGTCTAAAGAATCTTTAGATGACTTGGCTGCATACTTGGTTGACAATCCAGATTTCAGATTAAAAATTGCAGGTCACACGGATAGTCAAGGTGCAGATCAATCAAACTTGATCTTATCTAAGAAACGTGCTGAGGCTGTAAGAGATTATCTTGTATCTAGAGGTGTTGCTACAGAGCGTATGATTGTTCAGTTCTTTGGTGAAGAGCAACCTGTCGCGTCAAATGACACGAAAGAAGGTAGAGAGGAAAATAGACGTGTAGACATGAGTGTAATCTTTGAATAATAATAATTGATTAAAATTAAAATGCCCTCCGGCAATTGTTGGAGGGCATTTTCTAATTTAGGCCTCTCGCATAATTAAAAAAAATCGTATGAAAAACGGACTTTATTTAATAGTTGCCTTCCTACTTATTGCTTGTGGTGGTGAGCAAGGGATTGAGATTACTCCTGCAGAAATTGACGCCTATGTCGCTGATAAATTAAGTGAGTCTCAAGTTTTTGATGTTTCGCAAAGTTTACGCTTTTCACGTGAAAACGAAACCTATGAGGTTGCGCGTTATATGCAAAATGACACGGTTATACTGTATATAGAAACTGATGTGACAAAAGACGAGGAATTGGTGAGACAAACCTTTTTTAAAGAAGGCGTACCAGTTTATGTTGATGAGTTTATCGCTTCAAACATTCAAGAAAATCCTTTTACGCAAAGAAAAACTTATCTAGATGGAGCAAATGTTATTGAAAGTTATGAGAAAAATTCTGCATCTGAATTGGATTTAGAATTTATTGATTTTGTTGAAGCGAATGTTAAAATCACGGAATTTGACTTTGCAAAACCAGATAGCGCCTTGCAGCAAAAAGGGGATTTTGAAATGAAATTTGAAGAATTCATCATCATTGATCCACAAACTTACCTTATTCTTGAAAATGCTGAAAGTGATTATGACGTAGCACTATTTGTGAGTGAAGAACATATACTACTCAGTCAACTCTTTGCAAACCCAGACGAATATATAGGCCGTACCATTTTTGTAACACATCAATTCGTACTCATGAATAATATTGAACGAATGTTGTTTATTGATGGAGAATTATTCGAATAAAAACCCTAGTTATAATCTGTCCAAGGAGTTAGTTGTTAGATTTAGTCTCGCCTGCGGCGGAGAGTTCAAGGCTTATGCAGTCCAGGAATTGTGCGTTTGCATTTGTAAAAGATCAATAACATATGGTTATTATCTCAATTTATGGGACAACATAACGCAGAATCGTCTTTTATAGACAAACCCTAGTTAGAATCTTCGATAGAGTTATTTGTTTGAGCTAGAAAGTACGAGTTCAAGGCTTGCGCA
>WTCE01000060.1 GCA_013138735.1 Crocinitomix sp.
AAATTTCGAGAAAACCGATCCCATGAAACGAATATAATTTCGTCCACCTTTAATTTTTTCTTTTTGATTAAATCAAACCATTTATTCCATTCGGGTCTATTAAAGGTTTTTGCCGAATGATCCTCCCGAATTGAATACACAATTTCGTATTCATGCCGTTCACAGTATTTCGTTAATGCTTCTAATTGAGCATCTAAACTATATCCCTTCGCTTGTTCTTCCGAACTTACTCTACACATTATTGCTACTCGCTTCATCTCTCTTCGTTTTTAAATTCTTAATAATTTCAATATTAATTCGAGCCAATTTCATTAAGTAATCTCTTACTTGTTCAATTTTCTCGTTTGTCCATTTTTTTCCTGTCTCTCCTAATAATTCTCTACACTTTTTTAAACTTAACATTGTTATTTTGGTCTATGTCGTTATTCTCGATTACTCCAATAAATACCGACTTACCGTTCTTATTTGCTCTAGCTAATCTAGTAGCGTTATACCTTATACTTGGTCTTGCGTTTTAAGCTGACCACTTTGCCGTTTTCCGTTTTGTACTGTATTTCTTGATAGGCATTTTGTTGAATCAAATCGAATAGTCGTCCACTCGCGCCTGACACATCAATTTGTTCTTCTGTTTCTATCAATTTTACTTCACCTTTACTTAAACGCACATTTAAGGATGTAATATTCCCCTCACGCAATAGGCGTAATACATCCTTTTCCTGTTTGCTTAACGCATTATCGTCATCTAATATCGACAGATCATATAATTCCTCTCGCTCAATAAAATCTGATACGATATGACGTAACGGAAAACTGATATACGGTGCATTGAGAACTGATGATGTCATATTGTCGTTAAAAGGCTTTTCATCATATATAAAGCATGAGCCGTCCTTTCTGATTAACAAATGTGTATCAGTTCTACCAATAATTGTCATGTAAATCAACATGGCAATCACCGTATTTATCATTTTATGTTCAGATGAATCCACTAACAGATCAAGTTCCGCACACACACGTTGAAACTCGTCTGTCTTGGCATCATCCGCAGATAACTCCATAACAATAGTCTTCATATCAAATTCCTTTGCTATGAAGTTCCTCAATTCAATGACCGCTTTTAGAGGCATCCCGAATTCACGCAATTCGTTAGCCATCCTTAGCCAAACATATTCTATGGCGTTATATTTTCGCCTCCCTTTTTTGGTGGGTTGCTCAATATAAACACCGCCTTTTGTCCATGCATGCGCAATGGCATCAGTTAGACCAATGTTTGATAATTGATATTGTTTTTCCAATAAGAACTTGATTAAATCAACTGATTCAGAGAGTATTTCTCTATTGTCTGCTTCCATTATATACGGCTATTTATTTACATTGTATTAATCTAATGTAATATAAATATCACTACCGTCAAAATAAATTTACAGCAAACCTAAACCATAGCGATAATAACACCGCTAAACAGTTCAGTCTAAATCCGATAAATCAAGTGGAGTAAATGCGAATTACATTAATAAATGTTGATTTTCTCTATTGAATACACCTATTCACATAGAGAATCTCTAAATTCGCATTATCTCGATAGCATACACACTCGCAACTATCAAGTAGTTTTCACAAATAACCCGTAACACCTATTTTCACTAATTGTTACAAGGTTGAGAAATTGAATATATCAATCTAAAGCACTCACGATAAGATTAATTATCCATCTGTTTTTATTCAATAGAATTCTAATCCATATCACTCACTGACTGGTTTTTGTATTCCATTAAATTTTCTGACTTGTTTTTCCGTCTGCTCCTGTTTCCTCCTTTCTTCGTTTTAAAAAAAAATCCGCTATACACCTAAAGTTGATTCCATTCTCGCGAAACATGAATCTTACCCTCAAATGTGATGTATCCATCAAACCCCTTGGGCTTCCCTTTAGGCGACATGAATAGCTAAGTTCATTCGTCAAGCGAATAAACCTGCCTAGTTTTCGGGTTCGTACGCCTATGATTCATCATAGGTATGACCCCATTCTATGTCCGTATGTCGATAACGTACTGCTGTACTACAGTTGTTTAGTCTAACCTCCTCCTGACAGTTGTCAGAATCTGGGAGTTATTAAACCTTATTATAATTTACGACAAAACTGACGGATTTATTGCAAGGTTTGATGTGAAATAAATGTTAAAAAATGAGAAACCCAGTAAAATCAACACACTCCGTCACATTCCGTCACGCTCCCTCACACTCCGTAGTGGTGTTTTTGGGGTAAAAAAGTGTTTGTTTTATAACATTTGGGGATTTGAGATTTTTATTTTGGTGGATTTGGCGCTATTTAAAAAGTCTAAGACGGATACCTTAACAACTGAAAATTTCAACTTATTCACTAAAGTTCTATATTTTCGTGAACTGGACTTGCAACAAAAAACGGGACAAATAGTTAAGCAACATTTTTAATTTGCATTGATTTTTCGAACTCTTTAATGGTCATATAGTTTAATGAACTATGTCTTCTATTTCTGTTATACCATGTTTCTATCCATTCAAAAATGGATAACGCAGTTTGCGCCTTATTTTCTAATTTCTTTCTATAAACGTGTTCAACTTTCAGTGACTTGAAAAAACTTTCTGCAACGGCATTATCCCAGCAATTTCCTTTCCTACTCATGCTTCGTTCAACATTTTTATAACTATCTAACAGTTTGGTAAAATCTCCACAGGCATATTGTATTCCACGATCAGAATGAAAAACTAACTTGTCAACTGGCGGACGATTCTTAACAGCCATTCTCCATGCTTTAATTGCCGTGTTTTCAGCCGTCATATCTTCACTCAAAGACCAGCCAATGACTTTTCGATCAAATAGATCCAAAACCACTGTTAGGTAAATCCACCCTTGAAGGGTTCTAATATATGTTATGTCTGAAACCCATGATTCTGCACTGCGATTTGAAGTGAAATTTCGATTCAGTTTATTTTCCACTACGGGATAATCGTGTTTAGAATCTGTTGTAACAATAAACTTTTTAGCGTGTACAGCTCTTATTCCGTTTTGCTTCATCAATCTTGCTACACGTGGTCTGGACGCATTAAACCCTCTTGATTTTAGTTCCTCAGTTATTCGCGGAGCCCCATAAGAAGCTTTACTTTGCTCGTGTATTCTGCGGATTTCAAAAAGCAACATGCGATTCTCTCTGTCGCGATTCGAGGGGACATAATTTCGCCACCGGTAGAAAGCACTTTTACTAACACTAAAGACTTCACACATCTTCCCAACAGGAAATTCTAATCGGTAATCATTCATGAACCTAAAGATTTCCGATCGCTCACGGAGAAGATGCTCACGGCCTTTTTTAAGATGTCGCGTTCCATTTTAACATTCGACAGTTCAGCTCTGAGTCGTTTCAATTCCTTTTGTTCCTCGGTAAGTTGTAATTTTCCATTACCACCAAAAGCTAAATTTGGATGATTTGAGAGCTCCTTACGCCAACGGTAAATCAACGCTGGATCAATATCCAATTCTCTGGCAATCTCTTGCGTGTTACCACGAACACTACTTAATTCAACAGCTTTCTGTTTAAACTCTTTGCTGTATATTTTTCTACTCTTCTTCATTTTGTTAAGATATTTAATTTACTCTTAACTTCTTGTCCCGATAAATATAGCAGGTTCAAACACCGATCTTAGAAATTAATGAAGACTTCAATACTAAACTATCTAATACTAATTATTCTATCTAGTTTAATTAGTTGTGAGTCCTCCGATAAGGAAGAATCTACTTCACCTATAGAAAGTGATGAATATGAGGAGCTTTATGGTTATTGGAGATTCGTTTACGGGTATCATGGTAGTGACAATGATTCAATAATATCAAGTCCTCTTCCGGGTGGAATGGCCGATACAGTAGTCCAATACTTTTCCAAGGACACAGTATCGTTACTATATTTCCCTTATAACCTTGTAAATAGCATTGCATATTCAAGAAAAAACGATTCAATTTACTACGAAGATGAATTAAATCGAGAACTTTCAGTGAAGGCAACCGTGAGAAATGATACGCTGACTTTGGTTTCAAGGATCAGTCCCACTTTAACTTTTAAAAAGCTATATGTTCGATATGTAGATGATTACGAACGTTTAGAGAATTTGAGAATCGCGCGTACTGATTGGAGTTATGTTCGAAGTTTATGGAAAATAAATATGAGGGGGGAAGTACCAGACAGAATAAAATTTGAAGAATCAGAATGGAGTTTACCTTCATTTATTGATTTAAGAAAAGAAAACGAAGCGAATTTTCAATTCAATATGGATACTTTGTACTATACTGGCTTTGATACTACTTGGCAATTCCGAATGAGAGCACTTTGGTTGCCTGGAGGAATGTGGAGCGACTCTTGTATGTCTATATTTTACAATACCCCTGAGGGTGAGGAAAGGATGACTTTTTATAGGGGACTTACCTATGAATAAGCTCTTTATTACCATATTACTTGTAATTATTGCTCTTGTTTCTTCTTGTGAAATGAATGAAGAAAGTAAACAAGATAAAATCGAGGTTAGTGACCTTTTAGGAGGTTGGAGAGTGGTTGAAAAAGGCTGGTGCTTAACTGACGGTTTTAAATCATCAAGACATAGTATTAATAGCGGTGAAGGTTGGAACCAATATTATTTCACTGAAGACTCACTCTATCAGATGGAATATCCAATTGATTTATTTAGAGGGCAGGAATACAGCCTTAAAGGAAATTTAATCATTGGTTCTATAGAATACGAGAATGGTTATGTTCACAATAATTATTACAGAGTACGTTTTGATAATGACACATTGCTTTTATTACAGTTTTATGAAGGAGAAAGTCATTCATGTCATGACAGTCATCTTGTTAGAGCGGATTTGAAAGAGGACTCAGTAAAGTTTCTAGCATATAATAAGGTTGATTGGAATATTTTTAAAGAAAAATGGAGATTGAGTGGCGGAGTCTCTTTGGCGCGACCAGATTCTTTTTCATGTGGTTTTATTGAGCCAGAATATCTTAATTTATATAAGAATGACTCAACGATATTTTTCAAACGAGATACATTGATTTATATTGAAGATTGTGATACAATTGGTTTTAAATTTGGCGGTTATCATGGAAACCACTTGAACGACAAATGGACTATTCATAGTTTTTATTTGGATCACTTTTGCCAACTTGATACTAATTGTAATGGCCATGGAGTGCCAATACATTATGATTCTGGTTATGAATAATTAATTAAATAGTCAAAACACAAGAAATCCAGTAAAATCAACACGCTCCCTAATGAATCTCTCACGCTCCGTCACACTCCGTAATGCCATTCTTAGTCATTTTGAAACATGATTTCACCCAAAAAAGTGAATTCTAAGGTTAAATCAGGATAACACACAGCTTTGCCTTATTGGTTCGTTCTGGTCTGTACTTATTTGTTCCTATCCATATTGGTTTTCCGAATTTTTAGCGATTTTTAATGATTAACTCACTTAATCCGTCAGATTCCTCTTCCAAGCCAAAATTTCGGAGCAATTGAACCAATGTGCCAATCGAATAAGTAATATCACCTTTATTCGAAGGGCCTATTAGTTGATTATAATCCGCAATTAATTTGATGGCGGTAAGTAAATTGGTTTTGATAATACTCAGTTCATTATAATCCGCAACATTAACTCTTACGAAAAATGAATTGGAATTAGGATCTGCAATTAATGTGGTGCAATGATTTTCTTTGAAATCATTCAAATCTTTGGGTAAACTCATAATACTTGTTTTTAGGAACTGACTTTTGGGTCAGGTTAATTATAAAAAATCTCGACAGACACAGATGTCCTAACATACAAGTATGCTTCGCCTGTTTCCAGTTATGCGCACCAGTCTGCCGAGAAAGATCTTTATTGTTTGTATCATGAACTTGTATTTAGGAAGTTCTAAAATAGTGAATAAACATTAACTTTATCCTGAAGTAAATAATCCTCGGGGCAAGCCCGCGAGGCATTAAAATAGCTTCAATTGATGATTTTCTTTTAGCTTTTTATACTCTTGTTCAATTCCTTGCTCCTTTACGTATTTTGCAATTAGCCTTTCAG
>WTCE01000048.1 GCA_013138735.1 Crocinitomix sp.
TGTTATCTCAAAATTATCAACTAAAAATTCTGGTAAAACTAATTTTAAAATAGATTGTAAGTCTGTATTCATAGTCTACAAAACTAAAAACATTTATAGCTAACAACAACTTTTTGCATTGATCCCAAATCCTTTGATAATAATGGGATAGCCGAGAAAACAGAATTCACCCTTTTGGTTTGAACTTTACTTTTTAACTTGTCGTAACCTATTCCGGATGGAAACACTAAATTTTGTATTTTCTTCTTTTGCGGTAAATCTCCAGAAGCCCATAATTTACTAAGGTTAGAAGGTGTTTTTAATGCATTATCTATTGCTATTTGAAAGTTTGAACTCGAAATTGTAGAACTAAATAAATTTGACTCCAACTTCTTTTCTTCCGATTCATATTTGGTTTTGAATTTTTTGTAGATTTCGTTGTCAATTTCTCCAATTGCAAAGCGTTCTTCAATGGTATCAATTTTAGACTTTAGCTGGCTCGGTCGAGGCAATGTGAGTATAATTCGAGGAAAATAAATGTCAAACGGAATGAAATTTAGAATTCAAGTTCTCTTCCAGATAATTTAACTCACATTTAACGTTCTTATGGAAAATCACTTTAGACTATTTTAGTATAATGCTTATTAGCAAAATGACTAGTCCAATTATTAAGAAACTGAGTTGTGATTTACGAATTGATGTTTTATTCATTTTAACCACAAGAAAATTGATAAAACTGTGCAATGGTATTGTTAATATTATCACATATGGACTGAATACTAGTAGAAGACTAAAACCAATATGAACTGAAGCTGCTGTAAACCTTTCTAAGGCCCCCCAAAAAGGAGTAGCTGGTGCTAAGGACTTATCCATGCCCATTTGTTTCATTAGGTTTTTTGCTTCTTCTGCTTCAACACCTGTTTTTTGTTCAAGAACCCCGATCCCAATAATTTGTATTAAGCCGTATACGACTTCAATCATAGCCCATCCAAGCCCAACTGAATATGCATTAGGAGCGTTAAGTCCAATTATTAAAAGTAGAACTAACCTTGTAATCTCTTCAGTTGGCCCGGAAAATCCAATAATCAGTTTGTTAGATTTTTTTTTGTCAATTTTTTTCAACTTTACGTAAAGAATTGCAGGCAGTCTTAAAAGTAAAGCCAGCCACCACCCTAATACGCCTAGTAGAACAGAGCTAGAATCAATTTTAATATCTATAAAATGAGCTAAAAGGAAAAATGGCAGTGGCACAAGAATATACAATGGAGCTGCCCAAATTATATTTCGAATATATGGAGTGAGTTTAATTTTAGATTTCATATCACTGAATGTGTTTTTATTCTTTAACGATCATTTTACTAATAATGCCTTCATCAGTTTCAATTTGCAAATAATAAACGGAAGGTTTCCAGTCAGCCGTATTGATTATCAATTCATTTCCAATATATACCTCCTGCATCAATGTGTTATATACTCTAATATTAAACTTTGAGGACGTGTTTGTTATTACTTCAAAGTAATTCTCAAATGGGTTCGGATAGACCGGTACCTCGGTTGCATGGTGATCTTCATCAAGGTTTGCTGCAATATCCGATTGATATTCCCAAAAATCACCAAGCACTTGGGTGTCACTGAATCCAAATTGACCCATCCCATAATAAAACGTATTTCCCAGAAAAAAGAGTACGCCATTGCGTCTCGGTGTTCCAGTAAAGTTAAAATAAGGGCTCCAAACATTAGACACTGGGGCATATTTCCACATATCACCTGTAAATCCACCTCCTACGTCTTCTCCACCAAGTATATATCCGTTATTGTCTGCAATTGTTCTTGCCGCAAACGAGCGATTCACTCCGCTAAAGCTAGCTTTGGCAAACCATGCATTAATAAGTGGGTCATACTCGTAAAAGTCATTGTAATAAAAACTACCGTCATCTCCTAAACCTACATATCCTTTGTCAGCGATAGAAAATGAAACTTGGCCAACCTTGCCCCCTCCAGGATAATCTTCTTTGGCAGTCCAAACATCAGTGATTGGATCATATCCCCATAAATCTGTCAATAATTCAGGACTTGAGCCGCCACCGATATAACCATTACCTAATGTCGAAAAAGAGAAGGGAAAAACACGTAACGTACCAGGAAAATCAGAGACTGAGTTCCAACCATCTATCGTACTAAAGGACCAAACTTCATTATTAAATGTACCATCCTGATTTGCGCCCAGGCCGATATATGCAGTATTCCCTATAACAAATGTGAACCCTCCATATAAATTTCCTCCAGGGTAGTCAGCCAACAATTCCCAAGTATCAGTAGATTCATCATACTTTTGTAAATCGTCATATGCTATATAACTTACACCAGATTGCATTAAGCCACCCATTAAGAACGCCTCACCTTCCAGTGTAAAATAGGACATCCCAAATCGACCCGACCCTCCATCAAATTGATCGTTTTCATTCCATTCTTGTTCAAAAGATCCAGCAGAAATAGCCAATAAAACAAATAAGATTAAGTTTTTCATGTGATAATTTTTTTTCAAATCTACAGCTTGGAAAATCATCTGATGGGGTAAAAATTGCTAAATAGAAATGCCGAACCCTTAACTATGAAGAGTCTTAAAATAAGGTTTCTTCCATTTATCCTTACTTTTTGCCCTAAATACATATAATGAGTCCCTTAACTAGGGATTTTCCCTATTTTTAGAGCTAAATACAGTGATTCTATTAAAACATTTATTAAAAATATAGATAACAAGGATAATACTAGAGGTGAATTCCTTAAGAGTAAATTTATTCTGTCAAACTTAACTGATTACAACAATCAAGTAGTTAATTCGCCCATTTCCATAAAAATTGTGGCAAGTGGTCTTGAGCGTTATAAAGTGAATAATAGACAATACAAGCTAGAATCAAATAATTATTTAATTGTCAATAAGAGTGATGAATTAGAGGTAGAAGTTAAGACGAATAAAATCACTAATGGTATATGTATCTATCCTCCAGAAAACTTGATAAATGAGGTCTTTGATTATCGCCTAAAGTCTGAAAACAAACTGTTGGACTCAGAAGGTTTTAATCAGAATGAAATTAAATTCACACAAAAGACAAATGCTTTAAAAACAACATCAACAGGTTTGTTTTTAGAGAAACATTTACCCTACATCCTTAAAAATGATCGTTTTGATAACTCAATAGATTTTGACAATCTCTATATAAAATTAGCAGAACATTTGGTTCAAGATCAATTGGTAATAGATCGCCAACTCCTAAATTTGAATTCCTCAAAAAAGGAGACTAAAGAAGAGTTATATCGAAGAGTATCCTTAGCCAAGGATTATATACATGATAATTATAATCAAAAAATAATGATCGAAGATTTGGCGGCAATCGCTTGTCTGTCAAAATACCACTTTCTGCGAAGTTTTAGAGATTTTTATAAATGTACACCTTACCAATTTATCTTAAAATTAAAACTTGAAGCGGCTAAAAAACTAATAATAAAAGGCTTTTCTTTTCCTCAAGTAAGCGAGATGATTGGTTTTTCTGACCCAAAGAACTTGCGAAAAGCAATCAATAAACAGTATTGATTTTTCAAATTAGCAATTATTACCCCATTCTTTCATTTTTCTATTCTCAATTTTGTACTCGTTCAAGTCATCTCAAATACAATTGTATATCGATTAACTGAACTTTATTTTTGATGTAAGATTTAATCAGATGATAGATAAATTGATAATAGTGCTTTCGGTTTTTGCTTGTTCCTTTTCATACGGGCAGGAGAACTTGAAAAATTATAACGGCTTGTATACTGGAATTGAATTCGGCAGTAATTATATGTTTGGTGGAGCCCAAGTAGATAAGAAAGAAACAATTGGTGACGGTAATGTGCCTATCGCTGGAGTCCTTTTTGGTTGGAGAAAAGCTTATGCGAGTAATTTTCATTTCGCTATTGAGTTTCAACTTAACATGCCATTCGGGAGTTTTGCGAATACTGAAAATGAAGACGGAACAATTGTTTCGTATGAAATAAAGCCTCAATCTGCTCTACAATTTAATTTGGGCTATACATTTGGCGCAAAGAGAAATAGCCTTTTGTTTGGATATTTTGCTTTCAATCAAACAAGGTTCAATATTGATATAACACGTCCATCTGGTGACTTTAAACAAACCGATTTCGAAAATTTTGGGAGGGTTGGTTTAGGATATGAATACGTCTTTCTAAAGTCTTTCTCTACCAGAATTATGCTAGGTACAAGTATGGATGCTTTGCCTGATACTGATAATGGAATTGATGGAAAAATAGCTTTAATCTATAATTTCAAAAAGAATGAGAATTAGTCTTTTATACACTTTTTTATTCGTGTTGATTTCGTTCCCCTCAATGAGTCAGCGTTCTCCATTGCAATACAGTATTGGGTTGAGAAATCATAATCTACAAGATCTTGGTCATTCACCAGTGCTGTATACTGGAAGTGGATTGTATTTAGGAATAACAAATAAAAATTTCCATAAAAATAATTTTAGTGGATTCGAGCTTAATTATAGTTTTTCAATGCTTGCTCCCAAGCAATTAAGTATCAACCCGCTAACGACCAATGATTTTAAACATAAAGAGTTCGGCTTTAATTGGACCTACCTCCGTCATATCTTAAAGAAGAATGAAAAATTGGTAATTAATTTTGGCGGTTTACTGAATTTAGAAGCGGATTATTCAATTTACAATACGATCGGAAATAATCCAATAGCCTATGACGCTTCATTGTCAATCAATCCAGCTATTAGGTTCAATTATAGGTTTAAGTTTATCTATTTAATGCTTGACGTGGATGTCCCTATTTTAAGCTATACGCTTAGACCAAAGGCGAAGGGTTTTTTCCCTACAGAAAATGGAGATATAACGTTATCTGCTATACTGCAAAATGGTAAAGTTCAAACGTTAAATAATTACTTCTATATCCACACCAATTTTGGGATGATCTTTAATAGAATTAAAAATTTACAGGTCTTCTACGATTTTAAAGGAGGGGTAAATAAAAGTTCAGAGCATAGAGGTTTTATGCAACATACAATTGGACTAAAGTTCAATTTTAATAAAAATTCAAAATCAATCCTTGACAAATGTCCAATAGATTAATAATTATACTTCTATTCGCTTTAAGCTTAGGTTCATGTGAAAAAACATGGATTGAAAAGAACATTGAAAAATCTTCTCAAGAAATTCTTACTGAGTTATGGACTGAGGTTGATGAGAATTATGTATTTTTTGATCAAAAATCAATTGACTGGAATGATTCATTCTCTAACCATTTTAATAGTTTAACGGGGAGTGAAACAGATGAAGAATTATTTGATATTTTAGCAAGTTTAATTAGTGATTTGAAAGACGGTCATTCTAGTTTATACGCTGGGTTTAACACCTGGAAATATTATGATCTTTATTTGAATACCCCTTCAAATTACAATCAAAACTTTGTTGAATCAACCTATTTGGGAACTCCAAGTACGATTGGACCATTCACATATTCCATTCTAAATGATAATATTGCATACATCCATTATGCGTCATTTGGAGACAATTTTTCGGAGGATGAGCTGCAGTATTTATTTGATTTCATGAATACCAGTTCAACAGGACTAATACTAGACTTAAGAAACAATCAAGGAGGAGCATTAGACAATGCGCTTGGTTTAATGTCTGTATTTGTAGAGAATGACGAAACCGTAGGAGAAATTTATTATCCAAAATTAGATGGAAGACTAGATGAGGGTACAAATTTGACTGTATCTCCGAACAAAAACGGGACTTATTACGAGAATAAGACTGTTTTACTCACCAATAGAAAATCATATTCGGCTTGTTCTGTTTTTACTGGATTTATGAAAGGAAAAGAGAACATAACGATAGTTGGTGATACAACCGGCGGAGGAAGTGGTTTAGCAGCCGCAACTGTTTTAAGTAATGGATGGCAATATCGCTATTCTGCGGGTAAAATCACTTTACCAAATGGAGAAGAAATGGAAAATGGTGTTGCTCCAGATGAATATGTAAGCACTGGAACCGCAGATGAATTAAATGGGGAAGATGCACTTATCGAACGTGCCTTAGAAATTTTAAATTAATACATGATGAAGACAATTTTAATGCATCTTTTAATTACTGCAACGCTAGGAGCAAACGCTCAATTTCATTCACTCACAATTCCCGCAGCAAGTCCAAAAGCAACCATCATACAGCAGGTTGGGGTGACAAGGGTTGAAATTTCGTATAGTAGCCCATCAATAAAAGGCCGCAAAGTGTGGGAAAACCCGAACATTATTCCACAAAAAGGAGATCCTATTCCTTGGCGAGCAGGTGCGAATGAAAATACCATTATTAGTTTTGATTCGGATGTGTTTATTGAAGGACAAAAAATAGAAGCGGGAAGTTATGGTTTTCATATTATTCCTGATGGCCATTCTCATACTATTTTAATTGCCAAAAAGGATAACCTCTGGGGCAGTTATTATTTAGATGTAGAAAAGGATATTGTTTTAAAAACTCAGGTAAAAGATACGACTTGTCCTTTTTCAGAAGAGTTAGATTTTGAATTTTCAAATAGAACGGATAGCAGTACTGTGATTTCTTTGGAATGGGGAGATAGAAGGATACCATTCCAACTTTCTGTTGATCTTAATCAGACGACAATAGAGAAATTTAGACATGATCTCAATGGAGAAAACACCTATCAATGGGAAGCATGGAATGATGCCGCCGCTTGGTGCTTAAAAAGAAACACGAATTTAGAAGAAGCGCTAACATGGGTTAATAGATCCATCAATGGAGGATACGGAGGATTTGCTCATAATTATAATATGACAAATTTTGCAACTAAAATAATGTTGCAAAAAGCGCTAGACAAAACAGAAGAGATGTACGAAACAATTGATTATGGGATGACTTTAAGCTATTCAATTGACGACGCGCATATTTTTGGAGGAATGCTTATTGAGTTGGGTGAAGAAGAAAAAGCAACTGAATTTTTTATTAAGGCTTTGGATAAGTACAAAAATGAATGGGGAATTCAGTATATGTTGGCAATCTCTTACTATTTTGATAACAATTTGGCAAAAGCCAAAAGCTATTTAAAAAAATGTAAGGACAATGCGCCTGATTTCTTCACTCAACGCACAGAAATTACATTGACTGAAATGATTAATAAGACCTATTCCTACCCGAATAGGTAATAAAAATTGAATTATGAATAATCAAAAAATAAGAATTAAAGAACTCATTTGTATTTTGATTTTACTGCTGTCATTTGGCACAAATGCACAAGAATTAAAACGAAAAGCTTCATTGGGGATAGCAATGGCTCCTATGACTGATTCAATAGCTATTGCAAATAATGCGGAAAAAGGAATAGGAATTCACATTCCAAAAGTGTGGTCAAATAGTACCGCAAGTAACTTGGGAATGAAGAATGGTGCCATTCTCACAAAGATAAATGGACATGAAATAAACAATATTAGAATGTTGATTTCAGAGATTGAGAACTTACTTGCAGATGATAAGATAAGTATGACCTATTATCAAGATGGGAAGTCAAATACGAAACAAACAAAAGCAATAGCGAGACCACTAGAGGAATTTGACCAGGCAAATATTTATTACAACCAGGTGGATTATGATGGAAATCAGTTACGATCTATACTCTATACACCAAAAGATGTTAAGAATCCGCCTGTTGTTTATTTCTTGCAAGGTTATGTATGTGAAACAACTGAATTTGCAAACGCTCCTGAATTTACGATCAAGAAGCTAATTAATGACTGGGTCTTGGCAGGTTTTGCTGTTTACAGAGTTGAAAAGCCAGGTATGGGTGATAGCCAATGCGATAAAGGATGCATGGATCTCGACTTTAATGAAGAGGTTGAAGGTTTTAGACAAGGTTATTTGAGTTTACAAAAGAATCCACTAATTGATCATGAGAATATCTTTTTGTTTGGACATTCAATGGGCGGAATTGTAGCACCAATTTTAGCCAATGAATTTAAGCCAAAAGGGCTTATTACATATGGAATCATAATCAATACTTGGTTTGAATATATGCAAGAAATGTCTAGAGTGCACGGTGAATTGTTTAGTGTACCATTTGCAGAAATTGAGAGAGACGTTAGAAGGTCAATACCGTTTTGGTATGATTTGTTAATGACAAACAAAACGAACTTAGAAATACTCGAGAATGAGACAATTCGAGGCATATTAGAAGAGGAAGGAATTTTAGAAGATTTTAAAGCCGGCTATTTTATGGATAGGCATTATACCTATTGGCAAACGCTGAATAAAATCAGTTTAATAGACACATGGTTAGCGGTTGAAAGTAATGTGCTTGCTATTTATGGTGAATATGATATTGAAGCATTAAATGCAAACCATGTAAAAACAATAGCAGCTGTCGTAAATTCAACACATCCGGGAAAAGGGTCCTATCAAATTATACCAAAAGCTGACCATGGATTTGTTCATTTCGAATCAATGGAAGAAAATATAGCGTCACATAATTCAGGCGAATATGGACGTAGATTAAGAGACAGTTATCATGACGGAGTGGCTAAGTCAACTGTGAAGTGGATGAATGAACTAATTAAGAATTAGAATTAAAAATGAAGCACCTTAAAAAATTATTATTCCTTATTATTATCCTATTTCCCAGTCTTGGAAAAGCAGATGAAGCTCCAATTCAAATGCATAATTTCCTTTTTAATACTGGTTTAATAGCGAAAGCTAAGATTGTAAGTTATACAGATCATTATTATAATCTAAAAATATTAGATGTGTATCGAGATGATCAAACGGGAGCAAAGGTAGGTGACACGATAAAAATAATGAATGAGCTTAATGTTATAAAATCGGTACAATGTGTTCGTAGAAGAACCATAGAAGACGGGTTAACAGGAGTTGCATTTCTAGGAAAATCAGAAGAAAGATGGGGCATTGGTAAGTTCCCTCTTTTTTTGAAGGAAAGAGTTACTATTCGTTTCGGTTATGAATACTGCAGAATAAGTGGAAATTCAGCTGAAATAAAAACTCAAATACAGGAATATTTTAGAGAGTTTAAGATGACCAACGGAAAGTTAATCGGGCAAAAGACGGCTAAAGAGGTGCTGAAATCAAATCTGGGCCAGCTCGTATTAACGCAATATTCAAGATTGTATATGGGCCATAATAAATGGAAAACGTATAATAAGATAAGGAAAAAGATTCATTGCGGGAGCGAGGAATACCTTTTACAGGATTAAAAATGAATATTTTAAAAAAAATAGTACTCATTATTATTGTTTTATTTCCTGCCACAGGAAAAGCAGAGATAGACCCAGCTCGCATGCACGAACTGTTTTTTAAATGTAATTTAATAGTGCAAGCTAGGATTGTCAGCCATACAGACCATGATTACAAGATAAAAATTTTGGATATTTATAGAGATTATCAAATCGGTATTAAAGTCGGTGATTTTATCAAAATAAAAAAAGAGATGAATATTGAATCTTCAGTAGATCGGCTGTCTCTAAAAAACATAGAAGACAGGTTAACAGGAGTTGCATTTCTAACAAAATCGGAACATGGGTGGAGTGTTCGTAAGTTTCCGTTTTTTTATGACGGAAATGTCACATTTCGCACTGATTATGAAAATTGTAAAATAACTGGGAATGCAGCTGAGATGAAAACTCAAATAAGGGAATACTATAAAGAGTTTAGGATTAGCAAAGGAGCGTTAGTTGGCAAAAAGACGGCAAAAGAGGTTCTAAAATCTAATCTGAATCAGCTCGCATTATCACAATATGCGCAGCTGTATCAGCATACGATTGATCGAGAAATTTATAAAAAAATAAATTGCGGAATTCAAGAACCTGTAGAATTTCTAGATGCTCCACTTACTGAGGATCCTATTAACCAAATATCATTTGAGAAATCGGAATACGGTTTAATTTTTACTACGATTATAGTTGACGGTAAAAATGTTAAAGCAATGATTGATTTTGGGGATCCGAATGTATTGCAATTGTCATCATCATTTGTAACCAATGAAAACATGAAAGTTTCAAAATCAAATGCCATTGCGCAAGACCTGTTCGGAAATACATTTGAGATTAATGAAGGGCTTGCACGTGAAGTTACAATTGGTAAATGGAAAAGTAATAATGTCAAGTTTTCTTCTTCTCCCGGTGAAATGGAATCCGTTGCGGAACAGATTAACACAGAATTTGAAGCCGTTGTAGGCTGGGGCTATTTTAGTCAATACTACTTGAAGATAGATTATGCAGCAAATGAATTCCACTTGTCTAAAACGAAACCAATATTGAAAAATACTTATGCAAGTTCACAATACGATAAAAGATCGAGCTATTTAAGTATTCGGGTGAAGATAAATTCAACAATAGAATATTTAATAATCGATACGGGCTCTCCTGTTTCGATAGTGGACTCTGCGTTTTATTATCGAAATAAAATGGATGAGTTTTCTTTTAAATTGGTTGATCAAGATTTCCTGCTTAATGCGCATGTCATGAATTTTCCAATGCTGGAACAGCTAAATGCTGTTGGTATAATTGGAGGTGACTTTTTAGAACAGTATAAAATTTACATTGATCCATTTACAAGCAGAATTGAGTTTGAACTGTAGGCTTATCTATTCGCTTAAAACAGTTGAAAAAAGGGACTAACCTTATTACATCACATTCTGCCTTTCTCCTTAACTAAACAGTATAAGCGTTGCCAATTACATCCCAAATTTAAGAAAGAAATTCCCCTTGTGCCTAACTGTTTTCCCTTTATAAACTTGAGGGGGTGTCCATTGGTTATGTATTTGATAATAAGCTTTTATACCCTCGTCGATTTTAGGATGAATAGAGCGTAACATTTTCACTTCAGAGATGGTTCCATCTTTTTCAAACAGCAGCGAATAATAGGTTATTCCTTCTATGTCGAGGTCATTTATTTCCGGATAATTTTCTCGGATGTAAACGACGATATCGTTCATAATAAAAATTGCTGTATCCCGAGGGATAGGTTGGATTTCAACAATTGTAATAATAGCTTCTTCATCTTCCCTGTTATTTACTTCAAGCGGCTCAGGCATCTCTAATAGTTCTTCTAAAATAACCTCTAAGTTTGAATTCCGATCTTTAGGGAAATTGACGCCGTGATAAATGGATTCATATTGTATTTTCACTAAATTACAGTAGGCTTTACCTTCAATGCTCTTTCGTGTATATTTTGCTTTAATCTCACCCTTTTTATCAAGCCAAAAGTGCTCATAATAGTTCGCTAAGTCGAGCTTCCATTCAGCTATTGTTCCAATATACTCGCAACCTTCTTGGTAAAATTGAATACGAGCCTTGTTTTTGTAAATAAAGCCTATTTCTCCTAAAGTTAAATACCAATGACCTTCCCAATAGGACATAAAAGCTAATGCTTCCCTTTTTTCTTTTGCATATTCTCTTGGGAATGATGCCGGACAGACATCATCAAAATTATTTGCAATTTTTAAATAGTCACCTGTTTTTATTCCTGTATGATTATTATGGAGCACATCTAATACCCTCGCTCGGAAATTAGTATCTGTATAGGTGCCTGTTAATTCAATGTGCACAACCAGGTCGGTTCGAAGCAGTAGCTCTTCCATTTTGTGGGGCGCCTCATCAGCAAAAGATGAAACACTTCTTAAGGTAATAATCAAAAGAAGAAGAATATATTTTTTCATATCTAGTTAATCGTATTTAACGAACCAAACCTCTTCCTTTTGTAACAGCTTGGCTCTGTTGATGTTCACTATATAAGTTCACTTATTTTTCAAGAAAGATTACCTCAAAACAATAAAACGAGACATGTTTTTCTTTTTCAAATATAACGATCTACAGTTTTATTGATAGGGGTGAAAATTGCTAATTTCACTTTTTTATCAAACCTATGTAATTAACAATTTTCATTCCCACCTCTATCTTCTTTCGTTCTACCTTTTCACAATCAGAGTAAAAAAAAAGAATCATTAGCCCTGTAAAACAATGCAAATAAACAGAAGACAAACTTCAATTAAATCTAAACCCTTTAGAAAGAGAAGATTGATTTTAAGAATTGTTTTGACAATTCATGGAATGATTGGAATTGCTTCCATCCTAACCATGGATATTTCACTTCCGCCAGAAGTAGAGGCGATTTTAAGAGATTAATTTACTCCCGAACGTTACCCTGGGACAAAAAAAGATGGGTATTCTGTTTGGTTTGATGAATTGAGTCTTACCCCGCTAGGGCTCGAAACTAGAGTGTGTCATATCCGAGATTCAGAAATTATTGATCGTATTTAAGTCCTCCAAAAAGTTTGAACTCTCACCTCCTTGGGTCACATTTAAAAGCCAACTCCTATCGGGGTTGGCTTTATTCACTCTTAAAGTACTGGTTTTATTGTTTTTTTTGAAATTTATTGAAGTTAGAACTTTTGACGAATTTGGTTAGAATAGTCCTTTAGAGGTTATAAAACTAGCATTGAATATTTGATTATCTTAGTGGAGCAATAACCTATAAAAGGACTAAAGACTACAGTCTTTAGTCGTATGTTGTAACCAATTGAAAGACGAATATGAGCGAATTAGAAAAAATTCTAAATATCGATATTGACTTTAACATCAAACACTTTAAAAAGGGCGAACTCATTCAAAAGCCGAATGAGTTAAAAGCTAATGCAATTTATGTTAAAAAAGGTCTTATTAGAAGTTATATTATTGACAGCTCAGGAAAAGAACACATCTACATATTTGCTTCCGAAGTTTGGATTACTGGAGATATTGAAGCGGTAGAATTTAACAAGCCGACTATACTATATATTGATTGCCTCGAAGATTCGGACGTTGTGTTTTTGAAAAAAGATCATGTTTCTGAATCTGACCTGACGAAAGAAAAGATGCTGGAAAATATGAAAAATATTTGGCGAAATATGGCGAAACTCCAAGATCGTATCCTAATGCTCATTGGTTCCCCTGCTGTAGATCGTTACAACCACTTTTTAGAAACATACCCAGAATTACCCAATCGAGTTCCTCAAAAAATGATTGCTTCCTAGCTAAGTATCACAACCGAAGCGCTCAGTACCATTCGTGGTAAATTGGCTAGAGGAAAATAGATTCAGTTCTTAATCTACATTAATGCATAAATAGCTTGAAGTGCTGACCTTTGTATAAATCAAATTTAGTACAAATGAAAAAAGCAAAAGTTATTGTCAGAATCCTCTTAGGATTAATGGCTCTGATATTTGGATTAAACAAATTTTTACAATTCATGCCCATGCCTCCACTGCCAGAATCAGCTGGTGAGTTTATGGGAGCCCTAGTTAAAAGCGGCTACTTAATGCAGGCAGTGGCCATAGTAGAAATTGTAACTGGAATAATGCTGCTAATCAACAGGTTTCAAGCATTGGCATTAGTAATTCTATTCAATGATTTAGAATACAAGTTCAAACAATATAAATTATATATTGAACAAACTAGCGTAAAAAAGATTTGTTCATAAAACGGTGCTTCCTAGCGAAATCCGGAACAATTATAATGAGACAATTATCGAACTATTGAAGTCAATTCTATTTGTAAAACATATTCCAATACGAGGGGATAAAAAGGGGCATCTCAAAAAGTATAATATCACCCCAATTTGGGACAGAAACTGGAAGCCCAATAACCTCTCAATTAGAATAAATTTTCATTTCACAAACTAATAACCCCATTTCGTACAGTTAAATTTAGTCCTGCTGTTCATTTATCTAGTTTTGATCTCTAAAGGAATTAAAATTATGAAAAGAATAATAATATCAATACTGACATTTTTGACAATAAGTACCAGTGTAAATGCGCAAGACGCATCATTTGATTGGGCAAAATCTATGGGTGGGTCTAATAATGAGGTAGGACGCTCTATTACTACAGACGGATCTGGTAACGTATATACAACAGGATCGTTTGAAGGCACAGTGGATTTTGACCCAGGAGTGGGAGTTGCTAATCTAATAAGTACTGGTGGCACTGACTTTTTTATCCAAAAATTAGATGCTAGTGGTAATTTTATTTGGGCTAAATCTATGGGAGCAAGTGGTGCAGAGATTGGATTTTCTATTATCACAGATCTTTCTGCCAATATTTATATAAGTGGTTCTTTCAGCGGAACGGTAGATTTTGATCCAGGAATGGGGACATCTAACTTAGTTTCCGAAGGAGGGAGTGATATTTTTATCCAAAAACTAGATGCCAGTGGTGATTTGATTTGGGTTAAATCTATGGGGGGAAGTGGTAATGATTATGGGAGATCGATAACATTAGACGCATTAGGTAATGTTTGTAGTACGGGAAGTTTTCAAAGTACAGTAGATTTTGACCCAGGAGCTGGTGTCGACAATCTTGTTAGTGCTGGAAGTAATGATGTTTTTATCCAAAAACTTGACGCCAGTGGTGATTTTATTTGGGCTAAAGCTATAAGAGGAAGCAGTAATAATATTGGATCTTCTATTGCAACAGATCTTTCGGGAAATGTTTACACAGCTGGAAGTTTGATAGGCACAGCTGATTTTGACCCAGGTGTAGGAGTTCATAATTTAGCAAGTGCTGGAAACAACGATATTTTTATCCAAAAATTAGACGCTAGTGGCGATTTTGTTTGGGCTAAAAGAATGGGATCATGGCATCTTGATGCTGCAACAGCTATAAAAGTAGATGGTTTAGGAAATATTTACACCACTGGATATTATGGTTTCACTGTAGATTTTGACCCAGGTGTCGGAATCAATGAATTAGAAAGTACTGGATTTTCACCTTATGATATTTTTATACAAAAACTAGATGCTAGTGGCGATTTTGTTTGGGCTAAATCAATGGGAAGTAGTTATGATGATCTTGCTTATTCTATCGCATTAGATGCTGAAGGTAACATATATTCTACAGGTCGTTTTCACGGCACGGCAGACTTTGATCCAGGAGTAGGAGTTGAAAATTTAGTCAGTGGAGGATCTAATGATATTTACATCCTAAAATTAGACCCTAGCGGCAACTATGTTTGGGCAAAATCTATGGGTGGAGTAGGTAGTGGTTCTGATATTGGATATTCTCTTACTGTAGATGGTTCTAACAATGTATACACTACTGGGCTTTATAGATATACAGTAGATTTTGATCCGGGAGCAGGAGTAAGTAACCTTACCACCGTCGGGAATGACGATATGTTTATTCAAAAACTGAAACAGTGTGCACCCCCTTCAGGTACAGATATTCAAATAGCTTGCGATTCATATACTTGGATTGATGGAATCACTTATACTGAATCAGAAGATATTGCCACTCATACATTAACCAATGAAGCTGGTTGTGATTCTGTAGTTACTTTAGATTTAACAATTAATTACGCAAACACGGGGACTGATGTACAAACGGCTTGCGATTCATATACCTGGATTAATGGAATCACCTATACTGTTTCAAATGATATTGCAATATATGGACTAACGAATGAAGCAGGTTGTGATTCAATCGTTACTTTAGATTTAACAATTATTTATTCAAATACAGGAACAGACACGCAAACTGCCTGCGAGACTTATACTTGGATAGATGGGATAACTTATACTGTTTCTAATAACATTGCAACTTATACCCTCACAAATGCTGAAGGTTGTGACTCCTTGGTTACATTAGATTTAACAATCAGTGCAATTGATGTCAGTACTACATCAACACCTACAACGATATGGGCTAATAACGAATCGGCTACAAGTTATCAGTGGATTGATTGTGTCGATAACGAAATAATTCCGGGTGAAACGGATAATAATCTCAGCCCATTAACTAGCGGAAATTATGCCGTGATTATTACTGAAGATTTATGTAGTGATACATCTAGTTGTGTTGCTTTTACGACTGTTAGTATAGATGAATTCTCCAAAAATGAATTCAACATATATCCTAATCCTGTTGTAAACGAATTGTTTATTGATTATAAAAATGAGCAAATTTTCAATGTAATCGTCCTAGATTATTCGGGCAGAACAGTTCTTGAATATAAAGGCAATAATAATTCAATAAACGTTGCTGAATTAACGTCAGGAGCATATTACATTCAGTTACAAACAGCTGATGGAGTAGCCATTAGACGATTTATTAAAAAATAGATTCACTATTTGACTAGTCCTAAAAACCGTATCGTTTATTTAGGACTTTTAAAGCTTTTCAATTCCCATTAAATCTTCCGTAAACTTTTCATAATTGAATTAATAAATGATAATATGAGAGCTCTATGCGCATTTGTTGGAGGACAACCTATAGGCGACGGCACTAATGCCCCCTTTTTGGGTCACAAAAGAAGTCGAGCACTTAGTGCTGGACTTTTTTTGTTGAGGTTTATGCTTGGGTAAAAACCAATGCTTTCATTCGTAACTTAAAATTAAAACAAAGTTGTATTAATAAAGACCGATAGATTTAACACGACTGAACCATGTTTTCTATCACGCACTCATCTTTAAATTTTGAAATATGAAAATGACACTCATTCTCTGCTTTATATTCCTTTGTACCGGTTTATACTCTCAAGACAGTACGAATAGTTTCGATTATTACGGAGTACATATTAACCTTGCAGATAATCTAAAAGCCAAAGAGTTTGTGATTAATCCCTATTTGAGAAGGGTTAAATCCAATCGGTTAACAATCGGCATTATTGAAAAAGGTAACATAGACAAACTACTTCCTAAGTTCCGAAGAAAATACCAGCCCAAAGAACGGTTTGATACAAAGGCAAATGAGGGATTTCTTAGCAAGAAGCTCAAAACGTATTATTTCTCTTATAGAGACGGACTCAAAAAATACTATACTGCAATACTTTTGGTAGAAATAAATGACCTTGCCTATTTAGCATATCAAGTAAAAAGCACCTCTCTTAACTATATTAATACGGGTTTTGAAGAGGCCAATTTAGCAATCAAAGAAACAACTTTTGAAAAGAATGTGATTGATGGAATTGTTGTTCCTGAAGCTATGACGGAATTCACATTAAAAAGTAGTGTTGTACCTGATGAAAACATGATTCCTGGATTTGTGCGTTCACGATTCCCTCCATCCTTGAAACAAGGGAAAGGTGACGAATTATTACTTGTTTGGAACGACATCAAGGACCAGTGTAATCTTACCATTCTATCAAAGAGCGGAGAGCGATTGAAAGAAATAGGCATGGAGGATGGGCAAATCCATGATATTATAGCATTCAAGGATGGTTTTACCATGTTGATTTCTTACCCAAACATTGAGAAAGTACTCTTGGGAGAAGATCGATTACGGCACAATCATCTCTACCTTGAAAAAAGAACTTGGGAGGGAGAAGTTGTTTTCTCTACACATTTGATCGGGGTTGATAAAATTGTCAAAATAACAGATCAGAAATTTGAATCAAGGGGCTGGCAAACGACTAGACTTGCTTGGTCAGGGGAATACTACGGAGTATACTTCCCAACAAAGAAAAGCTTTGGAATAGGGGAGATTCATCAAGGTGGAGTATACTTGGTTTTGGATAAAGACGGGAATAATCTAGAAGATAGTGAGGAGCTAGATGACTATTCCAATTATTGGGACGTGAGTCACAATTTTGCTCAAGAAATTATTTTTGATGGAAAGAAATTTGTTCGTTTCGCATTGGGAGATGCTTATCCTAGAGCCATTGCTGTCCGCAGTAGTTATCCTGAACATGAACATAGTTGGACAAGTGATATCAAAAGCTCATTTTTAGAATTTCCAGGGGAAATGGGACAAAATTATGTTTGGGATACTCATTTTGGGAATGCAACGTTGCAAAATGAGCGCGTCTTTTTTAGTTTTGACACTGAAGTTGACATCCGTGGGAATAAGTTTGATGGGGGAAGATGCAATGATGTTTTTATTGCAGAAGTTGATACCAATTGCAACCTAATCAACAAATTCAAATTAAGTGCTTCAAAAAAAATAGAAGATCAATTTTTATCGCACGTTTTCATGAACGATTCATTAGTACTTTGTAAGTGGCAGATGTACAATCCATATTCAATTGACAAAGAAGGGAGCCCATACAAAGGTGGAGTTAGTGAGACTTTAGGCTTGTATAATATTAGATCAAAAAAAATGATTAAACAAGAAAGTATTCCTATTCGTTATAAAGGAAAAGTATCAACAGAGTTGGTAAAGGGAAAAGGGGGCGACACATATTATGATTTTTTCTCACGATCATTTCATGATTCAATGTGCTCACCACTTCTTAAAGATGATGACGGAAGGGTTTGGATGGTGAAATTTTTCTTAGATCAAGGAGGGTTTGAGCTGATAGAGATAATCCATTAATCTAGCTTAGAATTATTGACTTTTCGTTGGAAGCCGCTTTAATCGTCTGGATCAGATGAAAGTCATAGCACTCTAGTCGATATTGGTGTCAGGTGTTTCCCGATCTCTTTTGACTTGTTAGTTTAGTAGAAAAAGTTAAATTGCATGGTAAAAGAACTAACAGTTGCATCATGACTCCGAAAGACAATAAACAGAAGTTTTCCAGAAGAAAAGTCAAATGAGAATAAGTAATAAACTTGCTCCGAAAGATAATGGTGCAATTATTGATAAACTGTTAACAACCGTCTACGAATTAAAAGTATAAATATGAAACATTTATTCCTGAGCATCTTCTTTCTCTTAACTTCACTAGTAGCGAGCGCGCAAATTGAAGACACTTCAAAAGTAGTAATTGAAGTAGAAGATTCAACCACAATATTTGAAGAAATAGAAGTTTCTAAGCTTCCCAATTATATCGTCATCAGAGAAACACTTATGCAAACTGGTTTATTTAAAATCTGCGAAAAACAGGGGTTCGACCAGTTAGAAAGAGATATGCTTTTCCTTTATACAGCTGGTTACCCTTTTAATGAATACAAGAACAAACTGTTTAAGGATGATTCTGGAAGAAAATATATAGATGTTTTCCCAGAAGAAAAGCTCAAGGCGTTTTGGAGTAAAGCGAGAATGATTCTTAAAGAGTAAACTAATGTTGGTTTTTAACCTCAAAACCAACCTATTAAACAATGAAATACTCCCACGAAAAATTGAAATACCCCCGTCTTGAGTCACGGATAACAGAAAAGTCCAATTTTACTAAGTAGTGCTTGGTCGGAAATAGACGAATTTTCAGAAATCGAATAGATTTTGAGAATTAGTTTCATTTTTTTCTTTAGGAGATGCCTAAGCATCAGACGACAAGAAAATAATGGGGATAAACTCAAAAGAAGCGATTTTGATTTTGCTGTATTTCCGACCAAGCACTAAGTACTAGACAGCGTTTAATTTAAACGCTCTGAAATTTCAGGTATTATGATCAGTAAATTCTCCGATTATTTTAAAATACTACTATTACTTTTTCTTACTTCAGGTGTAGTCACCCAAGTTCATGCGCAACTGGATAGTCTCACAGTAAACTATCAACTCAGTCACATTCAATCCATTGATTTTCATTTTTCAGACTTCCCACAAGAAACAGAAATCGTACGGATAAAACATCTCTATTTTCGAAGTAAATATTATTCAAGTTATAGCCCCTATAAAATCGGTTTATCTGGTTCAAGCAAATCCTTTGAACCCTCGAAACTGATAAGCATTAATGGGTTAGCCGATAATGAATTTAGTCTTAAGTTATTAATCTTAGTACAATACCTCTCAAACGATAGCACAGTTATCTCAGAAGAGTATTACAGGGAAGATGCAAAAGGTAAATACGTGCTCACTATTGATATTGACAAAGTTGAGTTAACACATAAATACGAAACGCATAGTTTTATCGGAACTTGGACTACAGGTAAAGATATCAAGTGGGACATTAATTTTGGAACAAAAAGTTACGAAACTTATCCTACAATTGATATTGGTGAAATGTACGCAATGCAAATCCATCAAATCACCAACTTAACAAAAATGGATAGTACTCGTTTTAATGCATCTATATATGATAAGGACGTTATTGGTTCTGATTTAGTCATGCGAACAGATGATGCATATCTGAGTTTAGCCGTAGATAAACCAATTACATACATTATTAATGATAAAACTCTTGCAGTGCCATGCAGTTTTTGGATGCGAATAATTCCAGTAAAATCAGTTAAAGTTAATGAAATATACACCCATTCAGACATCCAATCTTTTGATTACATCACTCAAAAAGATACAATGATTGCTGAAAGTCTAATGCGAAAAATTGATTTTAAAGTAGTTTCAAACCTCAAAGATTCTTATGCCAGATTAAAAGCAAATATGCTAGTTTTAGGATGGTTCATGCAAGGCGACACAGCAACTCACAGTATTGTATTGGATTCGGGCACCACTTATTTCTCCTTACTATATCCAGCGCGGCACCAAAGTCCTGAAATGGAAAATATGAGAATAGAATTAACTGATAGAACATTTACTCCTTACTTACCATCTATCCCAATTCCATATTTAAAAACGGCTTATGAAAGTTTTGAACGAATTGAATTCATTTGCAAAACACGGCACAACAAAATCAAAAATATTTCTATTCTACTCCTCAGTGGAAATCACCAAAATATAGAAAAGGAAGGTTGGCAAGACTTTAAAAAAAGACGCTATTTGACAGATGAAAATTATTCAACTGAAGATCGCGCCTACTGCACGGAAGTTAATATACATAAAGACGAGGCTGTGAGTTTTATTTTCATAGATCGAAATACGGATAAAGTTCTAAACATCTTTGTAAAAAAAGTCCACTCCAGTCACATAGAAAAAGATAAACTCACCTTTTTATTAAGCAATGGAATTAAAATGAAATATAAGCTCAACCGTAATCCATACAGTCCAGCAAAATTAGACCTTGGACGACATGATTTTTCGACATTTCAAACGGATATGAATCGTGCCATGCGCGTGCCGAGTACCAATAAAAAGTTGAAGTACAAGTTCATGATAAAAAGTTATGATGCTTATCTGGGTTGGTAAACGGGACTAGATTAGTGACTTCAAAAAAAAACCCTAACATTAATGTACCAAAGCATCAATAGTTACTCGATTTTACTTTAAGAGAATAACTGAAGAAATGGGACGTATTCAACATAAATAATTATTTCCCATAATAATTAAAACTCCTATTTTACGACTTAATTTTAATCACATTTTAGTATCTTTAGTGAGAATCATTACCAATAAATAAACTTATGATAAAGTCAATTATCTACACGGCATTAATTGCAGCAACGGTGGTAGCAACTTCATGCCGCAAAAAAGGGTGTACTAATGAAGAAGCATCCAATTACGATACCGAAGCTAAAAAAGATGATGGCAGTTGTATATTTGATCCGCGTGACGAATATTTAGGATCATACGTTGTAACTGATTCTTCATTTGGTGATGGAACATTTATTTCTACTATAAACTATACGTTAGTTGTAGACAAGGGAAGTACAGTTAGTGATACTATTTATTTAAATAATTGGCGAAATACAGGTGACAATTATCCAGCATTTTTGACTGGTTCATCATTTACTGCGCCTGATAATGGTAATCCAGAAAATGGAGGGATTTCAGGAAGCGGCTCTTTTGAAGAGAATAGCATTAGCTATACCGCAAATACTGTGGGAGGTTCATTCGAAACAAGAGGCAAAGGAACGAATTAATCAAAAGTGGTTTTAATAAAACTCATATTTCCCAAGTAATACATCAGTCAAAACATCCCGCATTAATTCAATTTGGTAGATTAGTAACCCATCTATTAAATGATCGCAATGCTCTTATGAAAAGGCTTGGCTTTGTTTTATAAGGGAATGAAATTAAAGGAAAACATTTCAATATTAAACATGCCCATTCCTTCAAAACCATTCATCCCGATACCAATATAATCGAGTTGCATAATTCACATCATTGGATGGCGCTAGAAAATTTTGAAGCCATTGCGAAGATTGTCATGGGAATGATGGATGAAGGGTAGTCATTTTGGAAAAGGCTTAAATGTAGATATTCTACTATTGACTTTAACAATCTCTCAAAATAATTTTATTTTTGATAGGGGTCTTTTTAAGCTACTTCGTCTAATTGATACCTTACGAAAAAACATAAGTATGAAAATAAGATTACTAATTACTATGATTGTGATATCAGCATCACAATTATCTGCACAAGAAACTGACACTTCTTTTTTCCCTTCATTCACCGCATATTCTGATGCTCCCATAATTGACTGGAATGATTTTATTATTGGTTCATGGGCCGATCCAACTGTTTTAAAAGTTGACGACGAATACATTATGTTTGCATCAGCAATGCATGGTGGAATCGCCACACCTGAACCCATTAGTATTTATCGATTTACGTCATCAGATGGTTATTCATGGGGTATGGATCCAGTTGCACCAGTTTTTGAACCAATTGATGGAACTTTTTTTGAAGGAGGTATAGAAACACCAAATGTTGTTTTCTTCAGTGGAGAATATCATATGTATAATACTGTCTATCTCGAAAATATTCCTGCTTTATTTAAAGTATCCCACGCTACTTCGCCAGATGGCATTAATTGGACTATGGATGGTGCGCCGACATTAGTTCCTGACCCCGCAGTTGACTGGATGAGTGAGGTTGTTGCCGAACCGGGTGCCTTAGTTAAAAATGACACATTGTATTTATTCTTTACTGCGATTTCCAATACTGGAGCTGTAAGTATTGGGCTTGTTCGCAGTTTAGATGGTAGTTCCTTTTTAGACACAACTCAAGTAGTTACTATTCCTACTGATATTTACCCAGTTGAAGATGGGTATTTAGGATTGAGTACTCCTGACGCTACATTAGTAGGAGATACCATTTATCTATTTACTGACCTTGTACATACAGATACAATTAATGACTGGAATCAAGTCGGCTTACATCAATTCAAATCGTATGGAGATATTAATAAATGGTACCATGACACAGTCGCTATACACATGAGTAATGATTTTGATTGGACAGACGGCAATTATTTATCACAGCTTTTGGGCGCAACTCCACTAATGGATGACAATAAACTTAGAATTTGGTATTGGGGTTATGACTTGGCTGAGGTTAGCCCGACAGACACCACATACCATGTACATTTGGTAGGATCAGATCTTCATCCCGATATTGGTCACTGGGGAATTGGCACTTCAGAATATCTCTTTATTGATGTAAGCACTATAGCTGAGGCGGATCAAATTGACCCGAGTATTACAATAAAGTATAATCGTAATGCTGGGACTATTGAAACAAATAATACATTGCCATCAGTTATAAATATCTATTCCGTTACCGGACAATTACTTTATCGAAATACATTCACTAATTCGCTCAACTTCAATATTGATTATGATGGATTAATCTTAATAAGTGTTTCCAACGACGATTCAATACTTACAAAAAAATACATTTCATCCGATTAAAAAGATGTAGCCTTTTGACAAAATTGAAAATTCTCACTGTAATAATATTGCACTAAAAGCAGCAATGAAATGTGTTGGACTTTTTTCAGGAATGGGTTACTTAGAAAGTCGCATAAACCCTACAAATTCAACGTACAAGAATAATAACAGAGAGTCATTCCAAGAGTTTTTTTTAAAAAACATTCAAGAAGGGTGTAATAATCTATAACTTCCGCCACTAACCATAAAAAAGCTGTTTGAGTAAAGATTTTTACACATTATCAATTTTGCCCTATTCTGGAATAATAATCAAGATATGTAGGGCATATACGGATTCGCAAGAAGACTTTGAAGACTATTATCAAGAAGTTTGTTTGCAAATATGGAGAAGTAGAAATAAGTTTCGTGGAGACGCAAAATGGTCTACATGGATATATCGCTTGTCTCTAAATATTTGTTTAACACTCATTAAGAAAAAAAAGAAAAATCGTCAGCATTTCAATTCAGAATATAAGATTGAAAATGAAACCTTATTATATGAATCTAATACGTTTTCTGACGAATCACTTAATCAATTGTATGCTGCAATCAAACAGTTATCAGAAATTGATAGAGCGGTCATCTTACTTTATCTGGAAGAGAAACCGAATAAAGAAATTGCAGAAATCATTGGTACAACACCAAATAATATTGGAGTTCGTGTGAACAGAATCAAGGAACGTTTAAAAAAATTATTAGATGGAAAAATCAATTGAATCAATTTGGAAAGAAGGGTTTTTGGACAATAATGCCATGGTCGCTCCAAAGCTGAATAATCTGTACAATAAAAAGTCCATTCATATCATTGACAAGTTTAAAAGGACGTTCAAAATAAATTTAAATGCGCTCATCATCTTCTCTTTTGTTATTCTAGCTCTCTCATTCCTTGTCAAAATTCCTGTTATGGGCGTCTTAATGTTTATTCTATTGAACGTTATTGTTATCGTGAATAAAAAATTATTGAAAGGGTTGAACGCGATTGATAAAAACGTAAATAGTTATCAGTATCTCAAATCTTTTGACAATTGGATGGACGAACAGATTTCCGTTAATATGAAAATGTCTCGATTTATTTACCCTTATATTTTTATTGCCATGGTGTCTGGATTTACATTTTCTAGTGAATTTCAAGAAACCTTAGATAGAATATTAGGCACCCATGAGGTGTATTATCTTTATGGAATACCTGTAATTTGGGTATTTGTTATGCTCGTAATAATTGTGCTACTAGCCATTTTTGGAGGTCGAATTTACTTATGGGATTTAAATCTTGTTTATGGCCGAATCTTGAAAAAGTTAAAGGAACTGATTTCTGATGTGGAAGATTTACGAAGTCTGTAAAATTAAGTGTAATGTTTTTTGCTTTTAGACACTAATACAATAAAGACTAAAAATTATGACTATAAATGAAGCATCTGAATTTTTTAAAAAATTGGTGAATGAGACAGATAAGAAACGAAAAATAAAAGTGTACAAAAATTTTATTGGTATTCTATCAAATTTGAGAAGCAGAAATTTATCAAAGGATGAATTACTGATGATTCAAAATGAAATTGAACTATTAAATTTAAAATCTAAACACGGAAACACGAAGCTCACGGCTTTTAAAACCTATTTAAACAAAGAGTTTTCTTTGATCACCGAAGGTCATTACACCACCTTAGGTATAAGTTTAGGAATGTGCTTTGGAGCGGCTATTGGTGTTGCTTTTGGAGGATCTGGAATTTCTATTGGAATTGCGGTAGGTATGCTAATCGGGCTTGCTATTGGTAAAACTAAAGACATGGAAGCTGAAAAAGAAAATCGGGTAATGAGAACAAAACTGACTGGACTCTAGCCCTATTTTATAGCTTGAAATAAATCCACCTTTGAAAAACGACAGAATAAACAATTGACTGCGGTAATAATATTGCACTAAACGTAAAAAAAACTGTACTGAGCTTTTTTTTACATATTTAAGGTCATGTGGAAATAGCGAAGTTATCCTGACGTGACGTAGCGCAGAGAATGGCGCAAAGCATATAATTTTCATTGAATCGTGCCTACTTAGGTTTTCTAAAAAAAAAGGGGGGACTGAGCACTTATCCCGGCGCGGTTTAAAGCATATCACAAGGTTTACAATAGAGAAAAGCTTTTTGGTTAACACCAAAAACTAACATTTTTCAAAAATTGTAAGTTCTATTTCAGATGCCGTTTTTAGCTCTAGATGTTTAAGTTTTATGGCTTTCCAAAGCTTCAGTTTTTCAAATCTCGGCTAAGTATTCTAAGGTCAGGGCAAACGCATTTAAAATAACGCAACTTTATCAACAGTTTAGTGGTTGATAACTATTTGATAATCAAATAAACAAATCTTTTCAAACCGCTCAAAAATGAGTATATTTAGCTGATTATCAGATAAATATACAGTTTTGAGTAGAAAAGATAAATTATTAGATTTCTTTGAAGATTTGGAAGATCCAAGACGTGACAAATGTAAGAAGCATCAGTTGGTAGATATTATAGCAATATCAGTTTGTGGAGTTATATGTGGATGTGAAGCTTGG
>WTCE01000065.1 GCA_013138735.1 Crocinitomix sp.
ATGATGCTTTTTGCATTTGTCACGTCTTGGATCTTCTAAATCTTCAAAGAAATCCAATAATTTATATTTTTCACTCAAAATCGTATATTTAATTGATTACCAGATAAATATACGCATTTTTAGGCGACCATAAAAGGATTAATGAATTGATATTTAGATAGTTATCAACTGTTGAGTTGTTAATAAAATGGCGTTATTTTAAATGCGTTTGCCCTGCCTCTTTTCCTTCAATTTTCAATTAAAAAAAGTAGTTCTACTGTTTTTTGGGTTAAAAATAAAAACTACTTTTCCATTTTAAAATTTGTTGAAATTTTGCTACCAGAGACGCTACTTAGTGCCAAATAAAATTTAAGTGATGAATATTTTAATTATTGATGACGAACCAAAAGCTAGAATATTATTAAGAAATATAATCGATTCGGGCTGTGATTTTGTAGAATCTATAACAGAGGCATCTAATTTAAAAAGTGGTGTTGCCCTTATTCGCGAAACAAGTCCACAACTTGTGTTCCTTGATATTGAAATGCCCAACCAACAAGGTACCGAATTATTAAATTATTTCGAAGCAGACGAAATTGATTTTGAAATTGTTTTTACAACAGCCTATAGTGATTATGCTTTACGTGCTTTTGAGATGAATGCCATTGATTATATTCTAAAACCATTGCGGTCAAAAAAAATAATTGATGTTATTAATAAAGTGAAAAATAACTACGACAAAGAAAACGTTGGTTCAAAATTTCAAGAATTAAAAAAATCGCTCAAAACTAACCGGTTTGAAAAAATGGGATTACCAGTAAAAGACGGGATCTTATTCGTTTCATTGGCAGAAATTATTCATATCGAGGCAGACGGCATGTATTCTAAGTTTCATACAGTAGAGGAGGGAAGTTTATTGGTTTCGAAACCGCTCAAATATTTCGAACATATTTTGGAGATTAGCAGCGATTTTTATAGACCACACCGATCACATATCTTTAACTTAAACTTTTTAAAACGCTACATTAAAAAAGATGGCAATTATGTAGTCTTAAATAATGAGCATATTATTCCCGTGGCAAAAGATAAACGAGAGGCATTTCTAGCTCTTATTTCATTACAATAAAAAAATGAAAATAGGATTTTCCATATTAACCCTTGTCCTTGTTTTTATAAGCGCTAATTGCTATTCGCAAGAATACAACCATTATGATTTAAATGATTTGTATGATTTTGAAGAATCAACAGTATTTGATATTCTTCAGGATAAGAATGCCAATATATGGTTAGGCACTAATGAGGGTCTTGTTAAATTTAACGGCATTGAGTTCACATACTTCACACCTAAAGGCTATGGAAAGGCCGCATCAGATATTGAGGAAGATGAGCAGGGGAGAATATGGTTTAGTAATTTTCATGGGCAGTTGTTTTATGTTGAAAATGATAGCCTTCATCTGGGTTTGGATAATGGTATAACTCACACGTTTATTTATGAATACTATATTGATTATCCTTATGTGATTTACAGCAATAAGGATGGACAAAAAATCGTAAAACACAACTTAAATACTAAGAAGGACAGTATAATACATGACGGTTCCGATCAAGTAATTTTAGCGGCAAAGATTAGATTTGACGAGTTTATTTTTGCTAAAACTATACGTGATTCAATAGATCCTGCTAATCGTACCTGGGAGTTTTGGGTTTACCATGTCTCAGCGGATGAATTGGAGAAGATAGCGGAAAGAAAAGTGCAAATTAAATCGTCGAGTTATGGCATCTTAGTAAATGAAGAGGCCCTCTACTTTTGGCAAGCAAATGAAAGGCTAAAGGTGATTCAAATTAAAGATGGATCAACGCATTTGCTTTTAGATGAGATACTTTTTTTCAATTCGGTTATGAATGGTTTTGAATTAATTGATGGAAACCTTGCCGTTTTAACAAAATCAGGGTTTTATCTTTTTCCTTTGGGTACTAAGTCAGTAAAATCGTACCAACACTTTTCATCCGCAAATGTTTCACATATTTTTGTAGATCAAGAAAAAAATTGGTGGATCACTACTTTAAATGATGGAATAAAAATAATTGTAAATCCAAATTTTACGCATCATATAATATCTGATTTAGAAATTACACATTCATGTTCAGGAAGCGACGGTGATCTTTTTTTAATTACTGTAAATGGAGACTTATATAAAACTTTTCCGCCTTATACAACAGCTGAATTTATTGGTAAAAAGGATCTAATAGCTGGCAGTGCGATAGCATACAATGATTCTAGTAAAATCATTTATATGAACTCGTCCAGTTACTGCTATCATACAGTTGCTAATCAATTTATCCCCCATACTATCAAAACCGACGGCAGGCAAACCCGAACGGGTTTTAGGAAACTCTTATTTCTAAATGAAGCTGAAGCAATCATGTGTTCTTATAATATTACTGAACTGGTTAATATTAATGGTTTGCCCATTTCCGAGAGAATGAAAAAATACAAAGGTATTAAGTCGAATTTTACTGAAATGCTTGTATTAGATAACGTCAACGCCTATCATGTGGCGTCCGAAAAAAGAAAAGAAGATTTTTACGTCAGTTTTAAAAATGGGCTTTATCATTATTCATATGAAGAACCACATGAAGTAAAGTACGAAGGAAATAATGTAATTACCACGGCTATGATTCAGGCAAAGGACTCTGGGGTATGGGTTGGAACAAATGAAGGTAAGCTTTTAAAAGTGGAGGATGGAATAATAACAGATTCGCAAAGTTTACCAAGTGAATTTAGGGGGATTGTTGAATGGAAAAATACGCTGTTTTTGGCAACCAAACGTGAGGTTTATAAATACAATTTGGAGACCAATTCCCATCAAGTTTTGGATCGGACTGATGGGCTATTAAAGGAAGATATTGTCAACCTTTATATCTATCAAGATACACTATTAGTGCTAGGGGAAAACAGTCTCCAAAAAATCCCATGTAACTATGGCGGCATCAACGAAAATCCACCAATTCTAAGAATTGAATCTATTTCACTCTTTGATCAAAAAATTGAATCGAATGACCTGCAATTTGAACACAATGAAAACAGCATTACCATTCACTTTAGCGCAACAGCAATTCGCAGTCAAAAAAAATGTATTTACCAATACCGTTTAAATAAGGGAGATTGGATTGAGACGACGGGTAGTGCTGCTTTTGCTCGATTCCCGAAGTTAGCGCCAGACAATTATAATTTTGAAGTACGGGCCTTAAATGAGGATGGCCTTAGTTCAAAAATTCATACGATTCAATTCAGTATTGATGCTCATTTTACTGAAAAATGGTGGTTTATTCGCTTTCAGGTTTAATACCTCGAGGCTTGCCTCGTCAAATTTTACTATTTTGTGACTAGATGTCACAGAATAGTAAATATATCCATAAAAGTCATAATGTTTCGGTTCTTCTTTATCAT
>WTCE01000108.1 GCA_013138735.1 Crocinitomix sp.
ATGATAAAGAAGAACCGAAACATTATGACTTTTATGGATATATTTACTATTCTGTGACATCTAGTCACAAAATAGTAAAATTTGACGAGGCAAGCCTCGAGGTATTAAACCTGAAAGCGAATAAAAACCGGCGTCCAATTTCGACAAATCAATTTCTGTATTCGTAATTCCCTCCTGAACTAAGCGACCATCTGCACTGTAAATATGATAAGGTTTATTTTGATAATTAGCCGGAATTTGAATCTCACCAGAAGTTGGGTTCGGATAAATGATCCCCTTATTTTCAAGCAAATTTTCAAGCGATAAAACAGGTGCATTATCAGCACAATCCAAGTTAAAATCAAAAATATCATTTTCACCTTCTAATGCCACAACTTCTTCCCATGCTTCAAAATCCGTTTTAAGATATGCCCTTAACCATGGCGTCATTATTGCCAATACTCCAAAATGCTGTTCAGACTCAGCAGTTTCAGTGTCAGGACATGAAAACTCACCTAGTTCGCATAAAATATTACTGTTTGCAAATTGACAGTGTGTCCCTCCAAAAATTAACACATAGCCTTTACAATCACTCAAATTATTATAAATAAGTTCTTGATGATCGGCCGGAGGTGTGACGCAGTCTACTTCACCAGCAAATGTGAGTGAAGGTTGAGAAACATCATTTGCGGCGTCAATTGCAGAAGGATCTGTTTCTGCCGCGGCCAATGTTACCAAGGTTGAAATTTCTGGGAAATCTGCAGCCGCCAAAACTGCAGCTCCGCCACCCATTGAATGTCCTACAACTGCGCTATACACAGAAACATGCTCATAAAACAAAGAAGTTTCAATGGTGTTTTCATTTTGCAAGGCTTCAATCACAAAGCCCAAGTCCGTTCCAAAATCACCGTGCGAAACATCCACAGTAGTTTCTGTATTTGGCAAAATCACAATATAACCAAGCGGCACAAAATGCTCCCAGATATAGGCATAAGACTCATACGTCATAACAAAACCATGACCCACCGCAATGACTGGAAATTTCCCATCCGTTACGTCCACATCCTCACCAGCCTCATCCGCAGGATAGTAAATAAAAGTTTCGATATCACGATCCCTTTCCGTATCCGTGAAAACGATTGAAGTTTCTCCAATATCAAATTGACCAAACCCATTAATTGTTATTAAACAAAGCAGTAAATAAATCCATTTCATAGGCCTAAGATACCGAAATTAGATTTTAGACCACTGTGTTGTTCGATATGCAATAAAAGATTCCCCCCATTAAACCATTGAAAAATTGAAACATTGAAAAATGACTAACGTCATACTTTCTAAATGAGATTTGCGTAAATTTAGACCAGCAAAACATTCAACTATGGAACTATCAGAAGCAACGATCAAAAAAATCAATATTTTAAAAGATAAATATGCCTCAATTGGACAAGATTTAGATTCCTATTTAGACGGATTGATCTATGCCAACCCACTTACATATTGGGATTATATAGAAGTAGACGCATTGTTGAGCTTGCAAAAACCCAAGACTGATTTTCCGGATGAGAAGATTTTTATTGTCTATCATCAAATTACGGAATTGTATTTCTCTCTTATATCACACGAAATTGAGCAAATCTGCAAAAACGGAAAAAACGTTTCTGAGATCGGTGAAAATTTAGGATGGAATGAAAACCTAGATTTACCGTTTTTCATTGCACGATTGAAAAGGGTGAATAAGTATTTTGAAGCATTGACAAACTCTTTTGACATTATGCGTTTTGGAATGGAGCGTGAACAGTTTACCAAATTCAGAATGTCTTTGTTATCTGCAAGCGGATTCCAAGCGGCGAGTTACCGTTATATTGAAATTGCGAGTACCGATTTAAAATATTTAGTACACGAAACTAAGCGAAAGGGTTTAATGGATGCAGACATTCACGAACAATTAGATAATATCTATTGGAGACGTGGAGCTGTGGTAGAAGCTACTGGAGCTAAAACGTTAACCTTAGTAGATTTTGAAGCAAAATATTTGGAAAAATTTCATGAATTTGCAGATGAGTATCAGCCCATGAATATTTGGAAAAAATTCAAAGCAATGTCTGCAGAAGATCAAGCCAATCCTGAATTGATAAAGGAAATGCGCGAACTGGATGTAAATGTCAACATTAATTGGCCATTGGTTCATTATAGAACTGCCGCACATTATTTAGCGCAAAAAGGAGAAGAATCAAAAGGAACGGGCGGAACAAATTGGCAAAACTATTTACCTCCCCACTTTCAAAGTCGTGTTTTTTATCCTGAGCTTTGGTCAGAACAAGAGCTAATGGAATGGGGTAAAGCTTGGGTGGATGAAGTTTTCGCAGATCATTTAAAGACGGAAACTAAAATTCCTTAAGGAATCTCAGTTCAATTATTTAGCGCATTGCGGATCACCTTTCCTCTTTCAATCAAGAAATTATAGTTATACTGATAATCAGTATATTCTTTTTGAATTTCAGCTTCTAAAAAGAGGAGTTGATCATGGTGCTTTGCCATAATGTTTTCAATATAGTTTGCTTGCGTCACCCTTTCGAGAGCTTTAAGATATGCTGCATTGATTGCTTCATTTTTTAAAGCGCTGTACACGATCATTTTAGTTTCAAACGGCGCTAAGTTTGTTGTAAGTACGTGTTTTCCTAAATAAGGATTGCCCCACTCCAATTTGGGATAAGCATCATAACCTACCGGCTCCATTTTTTGAGTTTCGAAATTAAAATAGAAACGAATGTTAATCCACCCCATGGCGTGATAACCACTTGTTAAATCACTTAAAGCATAATATAAGCCCGTTTGCTTGGCGTCAAAATTATTGTAAGTAGAATCAATTCTGTATTGATAATCCTTGATAATTCCTTTAGCAAAACTGATCTCCTTTTTATGTGATTTTTCTTTTTTCGCGTCTCCGTAAACTTTAATTTTTGCCTCCTTAATCAAACCATCTGTATTGACACCTTCGCCAACAGCAAAAAACGAATTGTCACTAAACTTTAGTAAAACACCATTGGGCTTATTTTGGCTGGCTATCATTCTAGAAGTCAAATGTTCTTCCAAACAATAAATCCCCCATGAATCACCATTTACTACAAGCTCAATAAAACGAAATTCGTTACTTAAAACACCTTCTTCTTTTAATATTTGGTGATAAACATAACTATTTAAATAACCTCTAGAGGCAGGATTCTGAACACTAAAAATTTGCAAGCCGTCATCCATTGCATTGTCCAGTTTAATTCTAAAAGACCATTTGTTTTCTTTAAGATGATCTAAATAATCACCTTTTAACCTCAATTCTCCGTTAAACGCTTCCTTATTATATTGAAAATCTGCAGCAACAAAATCATCAGGACTTCTATCCAAACGACCAATTCCTAAGGCGTTTTCTCTAAATTTTTCTAGTTGCGCATATTCATTTTCTGCAATCTCAATATGTAATTTATCCAAGTTAAATTCTGGTGGGCGAGTCAAAAAATATACCGCTGTAAGCGCCACGATTATAACTACAGAACTTATGGCGATAAACTTTTTCTTTTTTGTCATGAGAAACAAAATTACAATTAACCTTTAAAATGTGACAATTAAGTATCTTTATATCTATGCAAAGCTTAAAATGGATTGGTCTTTTCATCATTGGTGGAATATTCTTGCAAGGGTGTCAAGCAGAATCAGACGCAATACAGCTGAGTGATTTGGGCTTTCAAAAGGATCTTGAGCCGCTCTTAGCGCAAAATGAATTGAGTAGCCAAATCTTTAGTGTTAACACAGATCAAGACACCTCCATAATTGGTGAAAAAGGAACCATTATCAACATTCCAAAAGACTGTTTTAAAACTAAAAATGGTGAAACCGTAGCAATTGAGTTAATTGAAGCACTCACCATACAAGACATGCTTTTGTTGAATGCACAAACCGTGAGTGATGGAAGACCGCTAGAAACTGGCGGCATTATCTACCTCAACGCAACTGCAAACGGCAAAGTTCTAGAAGCGGACAAACCCATAGAAATTAAAATTCCATCCTCAAGCGTTAATTCGAATATGAACGCCTTTGTGGGCGAGTTTAATGAAAACGGTGTGATGAATTGGATGGAAGGAAATACTATGACTTTTGACACTACGTCTGAATATAATGACTTAATTACAAATGGAATGTTTGAAATCCCGTTTGACCATTTTCCTTATCGCGCAAAATATTATGAGCGGGATTCAATCGCCAAAGTCTATCCAATGAAAAATGGAGTTGTTCAAGCCCCAATTCCTGATTATTTGATTGCTCCTGAAATGGCTCAGTTTTATATAAAACTAATTGACATTATTGAATCGGAGAGATATGCTGGAACCAACTTAGCAACTCGTGAATTTGCTGAACGGCTTTACCGTTTACAGTATGTAGATCATACTTATCATGTAGAGGAACCTAAACCCAATGGCATGCTTGAAATGGCGAGTGATGACTTTGCTAAATACGAACATTCATCCTTAAATATTTACATCAATAATTTGGACAAACCTTTGTGGTATTCAGATTCATTGGTTTATAATAATATTAAACAATACAACCCACCACATTCAGATAGTGACACATACCCGCCTTACGTTAAAAGGTGCAACCAACAAAAAGAAAAATTTAAAACTTTTTACGAAGAGCGTTTAACAAAAGTCATTATTATAGACGATAAGGGAGTCGATTTAGACGGGGAAAATGCTTTAGCTGAGCTCATTCAAAAAGGAGTAAAACCAGTGGATGCTAAAAACACCATTTCACTTTATAAGCAACAAGAAGAAATAGTCAATGCACTTAAGGCAGATGAAGATGCATTTATTGCCTCATTAAAACGAGATGAACAATTGCTAAAACAGCAAAGAGCCGCCAATCAAATTAAGTATTACGTGATTACTGGAACAGAATTAGGATGGATCAATATTGACCAACTCTACGATTTGCCAAATGCCAAAGAATTTGATTTTGAAGTGACCGTGAATACACCAGTTGATGTTGATCTCGATTTTTTAAACGTGAGCATGGTGTTTAGCGAGCGTAATTCATTTATTAGTGCCTATAAAAATGATGCTGGAAAATACCAATTTACCTTCGGCGACTTTGAAATGAAGACAAAATTACCGCTTGGTGAAAGAGTAACACTAGTTGCTATTTCCTATATAGATGATCAACCATTTCTAGGTACTAAAGAAATAACGCTAGGCAATGCGAATGAGGTAAGCATTAACCCAAAAATTCGCGCGTTAGATAAATTTAAATCAATGTTGAATTCAATCAACGGCACCTTTGAGACTAGCACTAATTTTTAAGAAAACTGTGTTCACCAAAATAACCTAACTTTGCTTACATTAATTAATAATTAGCGATTTATGAAACTCCTACTCCCTCTAGCTCTTCTTCTTTCAAGTTTTGGGTATTCGCAATGCGCTGAACTTTTTTTTTCAGAATATATAGAAGGTTCTTCAAGTAATAAGGCCTTCGAAATTTATAATCCAACTGCAGAATCAATTGATTTAACAGATTATGTTGTCTACAGAAATAATAACGGATCATTCACCCCCACAGATAGCTTATTCCCACAGGGGGTTTTGCCTGCTGCAGGTATTTTTGTTGTAGCGAACCCAAGTGCCTCTGCGTCAATTTTGGCCGAAAAGGATACGACACATACCATGACATTTTACAATGGAGATGATGCGCTTTGGTTGAAAAAAATTAGCACAGGAGATACCCTTGATATTATTGGCGACATTGGCGTTGATCCAGGTTCGGGATGGCCTGTTGGAGTTGGGGCGACAAATAATTTCACACTAATTCGCATGATCGGAATTAATGAGGGACAAACGAATTGGGCAATTGGCGCTACTGAATGGGATGTTTTCCCAATTAATATGATCGATTCATTGGGCAGCCACACAATGACCGCATGCCCGCCCTGTGAAACTAGTGCTTTTGTTGAAGACACCGTTTGCGACGAATTTATTTCCCCCAGCGGTGAATATACTTGGACAGAAACAGGAACCTATATGGACACCATTTTAAATGTGGCCGGATGCGATAGCGTTATCACATTTGATTTAACGGTTTACAACACCACCGGAACATTATTGGTTGAAACCGCTTGTGATGGTTATCCGGCACCAAGTGGAGATGAAATGTGGACAGAAAGCGGACTATATATGGACACCATTCCAAATATCTTTGGATGCGACAGCGTTATTACAGTGAATTTAACCGTAAACTATTCAGATGTTGTTTTTGATGAAGCAACGGCGTGCGACAGTTTAATTTCACCAAGTGGCTTGTACGTATGGACTGAAAACGGAACCTATAATGATACTTTAACGAATATGGTAGGTTGCGACAGTGTGTTAATAATGGATGTAACAATCATTTATTCCAGCACAAGTATCATAACAGTTGCTGCCTGTAAAACCTATACATCTCCTAGTGGAAATGTTTGGACATCAGGAGGCGCTTATACGGATACAATACCCAACCACATTGGCTGCGATAGTATTATTACCATTGGATTAACCATCTATAATATTGATGTTACTGTAACACAAGATGCTAATGAATTAATGGCTGATAATCCAATTGAGTTTTTCCAATGGCTGAATTGCGACGACGGCTATTCAGAAATTCCTGGTGAAACTGAACAGCTTTTTATTGCGAGTGAAAATGGTAATTATGCGGTTGAAATTACCCAAGATGGTTGCATTGACACCTCTGCATGTTATGCGGTTACACAAGTTGGAATTAAGACGCAAGATTTTAAAAATGGCATTGAATTATATCCCAACCCTAATAAGGGCGATTTTATGTTAGAATTAGCGAATCCTGCTTCTGGTGTGGTGAATATTCGAAACATTATGGGGCAAGTTATTGCTACTCGAAATTTTTCTGAAACGACTTTTATTCCATTAGAAATTGAGACTGGTACAGGCATTTATTTTGTTGAGATTGTTACCACCAAACAAAGTCAAAGCGCCATGTTAAAGTTTACAGTTAATTAATTTAAACATGAAAAAATATTCTTTGCTAATCGTACTTTTGTTTGCACTAATAACCCCAAGTTGTAATTCAGAATTGACCCGTGAAAATCTCATTGGCACTTGGAATGTAATTGAATTTACTTCCAACGCCAACCTTTCATCCTCAGTTATTGCAAGTGGAAGAGAAGTTGCGATAACTTCAAGTTACAAATTTGCTGAAGATGGAACAATTCAATATGATGATGATTACATAGAACAACCGCTCAATAGCAAATGGGAATTGGATTCAGAAAAAAGGGAAATCACCTTTACATCAGGTAATGATCATCAGTCCTTTGAAATTCTGTCTTACACAAAAAACGAAATGGTTTGGTCAGAAAGCATGGGCGAATTGGGCACCAATCGATATACCCTAACTAAGGTTGATTAAAGCCCTTTTTAAATTTAACTATTCTCTTCGCTGGATTTAAATTTACCCTCAAAAAAATCCCTCTAAAACCATTAAACTATCCCATTCATCCAATATCTACTACCGTTTACCTAATTCATTATAGATATCAGTCATTTCCTTAAAAAAAGGATTCCAGAAGACTCAAAATAAAGTACTTTTGCACCCGAAATAAAAAAACAAAACTATGAAATTTTTACTCGCGTGCTCTCTATTTGTTAGCGTGTTCTCTTACGGCCAATGTTCCGACATATTCTTCTCTGAATATATCGAAGGGTCTAGTAATAACAAGGCCATTGAAATCTATAATCCAACAGGTGTAGATATTGATCTCGCAGATTATAGAATTCGGTTAAACGCCAACGGTTCAGCCACACCTACATCAACATATTCACCAACTGGAACACTAGTGGCTGGAGACGTTTTTATCATTAGAAATTCAAGTGCGGTCCTTCCTGAAATAATTGCCGAAGCTGATGCAATAGCTGCCGTAGCTGGTTTCAACGGAGATGACGCCTTATGGATTGAAAAAATTAGTACGGGTGATACTTTAGATATTATCGGCGTAATTGGTGAAGATCCAGGTTCTTATTGGACAGTAGGAGCAGGAAGAACGCAAAACTACACCTTAATTCGAAATATAGCGGTAAACGAAGGACAATTGGATTGGGCAATTGGTGCAACTGAATGGAATGTTTTTGATATTAATTTCGTTGATTCATTAGGCGCGCATACGAGTACGCCTTGTTTTGATTGTAATACGTCAGCATCCTTTGAAGAAACAGCTTGTGATAGTTTGGTTTCTCCAAGTGGTTTATACACATGGTTAACTTCTGGTGAGTATATGGATACTATACCTAATATGGCAGGATGCGATAGCGTTTTAACTTATGATTTAACAATCGTAAATGCAACTGAAGCTTCTTCTGAAGAAACAGCTTGTGATAGTTTACTTTCTCCTAGTGGATTATATACTTGGACGGAGACTGGAGTTTATATGGATACATTAACAAACGAAGCTGGATGCGATAGTGTTATCACTGTTGATTTAACAATTGTGAATGCAACTCTTTCTTATATTGAAGAAACGGCTTGTGATAGTTTTGAGTCGCCAAGTGGAATGTTTACTTGGACAACGACTGGCGTTTATATGGATACATTAACAAATGAAGCTGGTTGCGATAGTATTATCGTTGTTGATTTAACAATTGTAACATCAACTGAGTCTTTTATTGAAGTAACCACCTGTAATAGTTATGAGTCGCCAAGTGGATTATACTCGTGGTTTGAATCTGCTATTTATATTGATACCTTATCGAACGAAGCAGGATGTGATAGTATCATGACCATTGATTTAACCATTCTTGGACCTACAACTTATTCAACTATCTCTGAAATTGCTTGCGATACTTTTGTTTCACCAAGTGGTTTGTATGCTTGGACAGAATCTGGTGAGTATATTGATACCCTGACAAGCATGGCGGGATGTGACAGCATTATTACCATTTGGTTGACAGTTCCAGTAATTGATATTACAGTAACGCAAGATGAAAATATATTGACTTCAAATAACGCAGGTGTAACATACCAATGGTTAGATTGTGACGCCGACTATGCTACTATCGATCTTGAAGTAAACCAGGTTTTTCCAGCCAGTGAAAATGGAAACTATGCTGTTGAAATTACAGAAGACGGATGTGTTGACACTTCTGCTTGTTACGAAGTAACGGGATTAAGTATCAATAAAAATGCTTTTGAAGCAGGAATAGTACTTTATCCAAATCCTACAAATGGCGATCTTACAATTGAGCTTGGACAATCCGCTTCTGGGCATATTATTGTCCGTAATGTGATGGGACAAATTGTAGCTTCAACTTCATTTGTAAACGCTCAATTAATTGCAGTAAACATTGATGGGCAATCTGGAAATTATTTCGTTGAAATTACAACTGAAGCGAATGAAACGGCCAGACTAAAAGTGACTAAATTTTAAGCTCTTAGCTTATGAGCATGTGAGGAATTCCTCATAAAAAAATTACAATAGGGTTGGCAATTTGTCAACCCTATTTTTTGTTCAACATTATGCTTCCATCTATTTTCGAAACATACATCTCCACTCAGCAAGATTGCAAAACCAGCACGGCCCGCATGTAAAATCCACACGAATAATAAGTCAAATTGCTTTTTGACAAGCGTATTCATTCTTTTGCTTCAAATATTCATAGTTTAAGGGTGTGAAATTATTATATCCGTTATTATTCTTACTTATAAACGCCTGCCAATCGTTACCACCTGCACAATCTGAAAAACCAATTGAATGTGTCTTGCGCGACAGTATTTCTTTCGATCGTCACATTTCAATGGACGATCCAAAATTAGCGCAGTTCCTTCATCCCATTCAAACGATTGATTCAATTATTCTAATCCATAAAATTATTCCCGAGACGCTAATTACTGCATTTGCGTTTGATACCATATATACCGAAACTTGGTCCATAAATAAGCAATTGCTAAAATTTCGAGAGGTCAAGTCCAATTTCCAGTTTACACCTGACATTACGCTCATTAGTCAGTTTTATATAATATCCGATTGCTCTTGGTACTTTATTAAAGAAAGAAGACGGTTTGTCAATGACACGTTAATCGATAAAAGTATTCTCAATTTCAACGATCTACAATATGTTAACTGTATTTACACAAAAAGCCCTGAACCGGATCGCTTTTTTAGCAGAAAAAAACTAACAACGCATCCCATTATTAATGCAGATCAAGTCGCTAACTATTATTATGGGAGAATATATCTTATTGAGAATTCTAAAACGCACTGAACCAGGCGAAACCCAAAGTTCAAGTGATCCACAAATAAAAAACCCTTTGTTTAACTCCGCTTCGCTGATCCCGATAATTCCTAAAATCCGCATGTCTAATTTCAGTCGGCATTTTCCCTCAACTTTGGATATAAAGTTAAGTTGTACACGATTTTTTGTATCTGATTTCTAATAGGTTTTAGCTTTCAAAGCATTCAGCGTTAG
>WTCE01000046.1 GCA_013138735.1 Crocinitomix sp.
GAAAAATAAAGTAAGCTACTACTGAGGAAAATGGAAGGGCGGCAAATAAAAAGCAAAAAGCCAACCCTTTTTTTGGATTGGCGTTTGCTTTTTATTTATCTGTGGGATTTTCCGAAGACCTTATAAAAGAGTGTTACGTTTTAACAGTTTGACTAAATCTTCGACACTTCTACAATTGAGTTGATCAACGAATTTATTATCGATCCAAACTTCTACTGCGGAAGAATTATCGAAAAACACTTCAACTCCCTTATATTCATGATTTTTGTATGACATCTGATTATTTGCTAACCAGTTTTTTTCAGTCAAGAATTCTACTAAAATATTTCCTCTCATTCTAATTTTTCAATTTTTAAAAAGACTCTGCAGTAACTTTATAGCCGAGATTCTCCCATGATTTAATAGCGGAATTATACATCTCTAACGTCATTCCAGAACTTTTACCAAACCTCCCCGACCAAGCATTAATATGAATCGTTTTTTGTCCTGTAAACCAAACCTCTCCTCCCCCATAAGCTTTATTACTTAAATTAGTGTGTTTGATTTGAGAATTAGCTCCAATAGCAGTATTCTCTGAAGCAATATTCAGACCACTCTCATCAATCGTCCATAAATATCTGCCATTAGCCGTGCCTGCTTCTCCTAATTCAACACTAGTGAATGTGCCATCTCCTCCAATTCTTGTTTGCTTTCCTTCATTCATTAAAATACCTTCATCAGCGTTTCCAAGCGCTCTTCCAGGACCTCTTGTCTTATATTTACTGAAACGATTTTTAATGAATCCAGCTCCACTTGAGATAGTAGGCAATTTACCTGCATTGCTCAAAATCTTATTGGCACCCGCAATACCACCTGTCAAACTAAACCCAAGGTCAACATACATGGCTACAGCGGCCGCTGTTTCAGGGTCAACGCCCATTCCCTCAAGACCTGCCTTCATTGCTTGACTGGTCAACGTATGAGTTACTTCACCATTAATCATTGTGAAAAAACCTGCTTGCATATTGTCAGCTCCATGCGCTACAACAGCAGCACCGGGAACGGCTGCTAAACCGACTGTTCCTTCTGTCAAGGCTACTCCTCCAAGTGCTTCAAAAAAACCGCCGACCATCTGTAAAGCTCCTAGAGCTTGGGTGTTTTGCTTGTCTATAGAATACATAGCATGCATCCAACCCTGAATTTTAATTTTGTCTTCATTGGTTCCTTCTGCCATAACTTTAACAAAAAGCTCATAATCTGCAGCAGACTCCAAGCCTTCTAGTTCAATAGCAAAAATTGGACTATTACTACTAAATTGATAAACAGATAAGTGGGCGTATTTTCTTGCCAACGGATCCACCGCAAAAAACCTGCCAATTCTAGGATCATGCATCCTGTATTTATAATTCACAGAATTACCTTCTCCCTTAACTTCATCATCCATCTCCTGCCCTTGAAAACCATAACGATAATTTCCACCATCAGATTCAGAACGCAATGTCATTCCATAAGGATAGTAGTCAGTAGTACTGGTCACATCAGCATCATAATAATCAACGTTAGTCCCATCAGAAGAAGAAGCTAGCTTCCTATCTGACACCGTAGCCAACACATTCCCTAAATGGTTAGACAGTTCATAGAAAATCCGTAAAATCTCGCGCATGCGCGATTACCCATTTCAGCCTACTCTCTTTTTAAAAATTCAAAGAACGTTTTCTTATGCTAGTAAAAATAATATTTTTTGGCCGAATATCTCAATATTTACCTGCTTTTTTAGGCTTATTTACACGCTAATATGTGCGACTGTCATTCTACACCTAGGTTTGCAAAACAAGGCATTAATGCAAAGCTTTAAAAAAACGTGTTTTAAAAGCGACCTTTTAAGGTCAAAAGATCGCTTTTTAGCGTAAACTACCCTTTAAATAAGGTGCTCAAACCCTGACATTCCGTAACAAGGTCAATATTATTCAAAATCTGCGTTAAGTACTGTATTGTTAACGGCAAATTAGCTTGATTCTCAAACTCGTGCAACGCTGCTGTATTAGCAATTGCATTTATGATTGCAAACCTCATTAGGTTTAACTCCTCGTAATTTTTAACTGGAATTTTAAGAAAAAAATTGTTGTTTTTATCTTGCTCTAAAGTTTGGCAATAAGCAACTATAAAGTCTTTGGTATCTATTTTTGATTTCATTTTTTGCGTGTTTTTAAATGACGCGCAACCAAAAAAGGTGGCGCATGGAACTATTTACCCTCTCATTAAGGTCCGCAAAAACCCGTACCAAAGGACAGAACAGTCCATGCACCATGTATTTTTTACATAGATACATAAAACTTTCTTTTTCCTTATTCTTTTGATACTTAAAATTTGCGGTTTTAATGGGAAGAATAATCTTAAAAGCTTAATTATATTTCAAATACGGCTGTTCTAAGAACTATCAAAATATTTCATAAATCTATTTTTAAGTTAATGGGGGCGTTGTTTTTAATAATCACTCAAAAGCGGATGAAACTTGTCAAGCGCATTTGTTAACGCTTCTAAATCCTGTCTTTCATAATGCTCAGTAGAACTGATCCATTTATGACCAATCATATACTGCGTTTGTCTTTTTCCATGCAGTTTTAACCAATGCATAATAACAGATGCTCTGATATGCCTAGCGTTCTGTATTTTCTCGTTTAATCCTCTTAATTCTAAAAAAATTCGGTGTATTTGATCGTTGACTTTATAGTCAAACAAAAACGCCTGTTCACTAGGCAAATTATTCACAAAATTGTAAAGCGTTATAATTTGTGACGGGTGGAGTTTTAACTCCCGTGATTGACCGTTATTTGTAGATGGAATATAAAGTGTTCCATCATTTAATCGAAGGTGATTCACTTCTAATTTTTGCAGCTCTCCTGCATGCAAACCTTGAAAAATAAGCAAGCTTATCAAAATCGATTTTCGCTCATTAGTTTTGACTTGCTTTTTCTTTACAATTGGCTTGTTTTCAAGATAATTAAGATAGGTTTTATATAATTCTTCAAGTTCACTAAAAGTAAGCGGATCAATCACTACTTTTTTTGTCGTTCCTTTAACTTTAAGGTTGTCTGTTTTTACGACAATCGGCTGTCCTTCGGATTCTAAAAACTTATAATACTTCCGAATACTACGCAACCGAATATTAATAGTAGAAGCAGCTAGCTGCTTGCTTTGCATAAAATTGATATACGCAACTAATCTAGTGGTTGACAACTGTACTACTTCCTCAAAATCTTCTGGCTTTAGCCAATCAATAAAACGGGTTACGTTTTGTTGATCCTCTTTGATTGTACTTTCTTTGTGATGCTGTGTTTTAAGATAAGATTTAAATGTTTTTAAATTAATCGTGTTCATTGGTTTAGGTTTAAATTAGTTGGCTGTCGACCTTCGACTGGTTGTTGACCTTCGACTATATGTGTATAAAGTTGAGTAGATTCTAAACTAGCGTGTCCTAAAAATTGGGCGATTTCTTCAAGCTGCATTCCTCTTTGCAAAAGATGCGTAGCAATACTATGTCTAAATGTATGTGTTGAAAAATGAGTTGTAATTCGTGAGTACTTTTTCAGATACTTAAACCGATCATAAAACGCATTCATGCGTTGCCCTCTTTGGTTCAGAAAGAAAGCGGATGCATTTGCATTTGTTTTTTTTAGTAGGTTATTGCCCTGCAATCCTTGCAATTGCGCTTCTAAAAACCAATACCGACCATATTCTAAATACAGCTTTATATCTTCCGCAGCTTTTGGAGCAATTGGAACATAACGTTGCTTATTTCCTTTGCCATTACGAACGAACAACCTGCGTTTGAGTAAGTCAATATCAGTTATGTTTAATGCACTGCCCTCAGACTTGCGAAGCCCACAACCATAGAACACTGCTAGGATTGCACGATCACGTTGCCCGATTGCTTGCGCATTTTCGCGGTGCGGTGTAAATGTTGCTTCATAGATTTGCCTGATTTCCTTTTCACTTAAAACGTTAGGCACGCATTGCGTGTTCTGCAAGAACCTACTTGTGATATTTAAAGTAAAACGCCCATTTTGATTGATGTATTTAGCAAAGGTATTTACGCTTTGCATTGTCTTATTTATTGTTGAAGTGCTAAGCCCCCCACCTTTATTTCTTTTATTGGTTCTGACCTGTAAATACGTTACAAATCCGTCGTAATGGCGTTGCTTGATTTGGCGAATGTGAAAGACGTGTCTTTGCTCTAGATAATGGAAAAATTCACGCAAATGCACTGGAAACGTTTCGACTGTTCCTTGAGCATAGCCCATTGTTTGCAACCAATCTTGAAAAGATTGGAGCAGGATAATATAGTGTTGTGATTTTATTAAAAGTTGTTTCATTGTTTTGGATTATTATTTTGTTTGATGGGTATACCTATCGAAAAATTGACTTTTTATTGATATTTGACTTTAAAACACTGATTTACAGGTCTGATAAAACTCATTTTTTCAACCTGTTTTCTATTGCTTTCAAAGCATCATCTAACGCAACAGATATCCCTTTCTCCAAACGGATATACTCTTGTTTATCAGCAATTTGATAGATGAGGGTTCGACTTGCTTTTTTATTGGAAGTTTTGAAATATCCATTATCTACCAAGACTTGGTTATAACGCTGAATAGTTTTGAGAGAACGACTTAATCCAAAAGCAATATCTAAACTTGTAAACTTTACTTTTCTCGCTTTTTTTAGGTAGATTTTCAACTGTTCAAAATACCTGCGAGTAGCAGGATTCAAACGATCTGATTTCTTCAAAAGAATATCTTTCATCAGAACATTTGCGTTTCGAATATCTTCTATTGTGGTTTCAATCCATTCCTCCCCTGTTTCCTTATTTATTTGCCTAGTCCGCTGCGCCTGATGCAAAAAAGTAACCGCTTCAATAAAATGCAAGTAATGCGCATTAGTTCTGCGAGGTTTAAAAACCGATTTTGGTAAAACGAGCTGGCTCGCAAAAGGATTTACAACCTTTAGAGGTTCTAAAATTCGTTGACTATTTTGCAAAAGTACTTTCGCCTGTTCCTGCGCTGCCTCACCCCGAGTGCCCGCCGAAATTGTCCGCTGATAATCCATGATAAGTTGATCCTGATCCTCAGAATCATCAATGTAAATCAAAAAACTACGATTGCTATTATCTTCGTAAATCTGCTCTTGGGTTGTACACCCTGCCACACAAACAGGACCATAAACGGTGCGACTTGTTGTCCTCAAACCTTGCCTTGTTTTTTCAACAAATGTTTTGGTGATATACTTTTTACTCTGCAATTCGCGAAGCGGATAAAGGACACGCTTTGCGCCGTCCAAATCTTCAATAAGTAACAACTTATGCGATAACTCATTTGGCTTGAAGTAATAAAAACTACTAGGCGACAAATCAGTAATACTCATACAATCCTCAGGAGGAAGTAGCGCAGCTACCGACTCCTGCAAGTGCGACTTGCCCGTTCCACTTGCGCCCATTGAAATAATATGAAGTGGATTCGCCATCAGGCGCGAAGTGAAAATAATATACATCAGCAACCTGTTATCAACCTCTCCGATCACACCACCTTGTCCAATTAGCGAGCTAATTTTACTAAGCAAATTTTTACTTTTCAGCAACACAGTTGCGTTCTCTACTTCATCAGGTGTCAATACTTTTTTTACAACTGTTGTTTCTTTGGCTTCCTGAATAGCTTTTATCCGATAATCTTCCAACAAATTAATCAATTGTCCAATTACAGGATACATATAGCTACTAGACATCTCAAAACGTTCCGCGCATTTACGGACAAGCTTTGTCAAAGCATCATCATTATACAAATCTAGATTATGGCGGATCACCGCCTGATCGAAGCGGACACGAAGTGTCACGCGTAATCTGTCTAGCCCTTCCATTCGGATTCCGCCCAAAATATCAAAGCATAGCTTTTCATGTTCCCAAACGATAAAATCAGGATTTTCGGTGGTCAGTGCCTGACTGGCAACTGTTCGAGTTGATTTACTCATAGTAATAAGTTTTAAATAACGGGGTTGAATTAATTAAATCAAGTAGTAAAAGGCAGCTAAAAATTAGCCGCCCAAAGCGAGCCACCGCATGGAGCACGCCCCACAAAACGAAACAGAGAAGCAATGACCGCAGGAGCAACAAAAGCAGAACCAACAGGACAGACCGAAGCTGCAAGAACCACTAGAACAGAACAACCCAAACCAAGCGCAAGTGCAACACTGCCCCAAGTGCCAGAACCAAAACCACGAAAACAAGCTGACGGACGGAGCGCAGGCGGAGCAGCACCAGCAGGAAAAGCAACAAGCAAACCCGAAGCACCAACCCAACAAACCAAACGAGCAGAGCGCTGTGCAAATGCTGCTGGACAAAGCGGAGGTTGAACCTGAAAGACCACAGCAGAAGGAAAATGACCACGCACCGCCTGATCAACGCCGCGAGCACAACCAACCGCCACAGGGTGGCAGCCAACTAAACCAGAATAAACAGCCAGAAACTGGGTGCAAGAAAAAGCAGCTGAGCTGCCCGAATAACGGGAGCCAGAAAAACCGACCCGCCCAAAACCGCGCACAGCTTTTAAGGCCAAAGAAGTGGATGAGATGCAAGATGTGTGAACCATAATTTTTTTTTGCTTTTTCAAAGGGACTGACAGCCAATTAAGACAAGGGCGCACGCAGTGCGTTTATATACCCTTGACGTATTGGCTGACAGTACCTAGTTTTGCAAACAAAAAAATTATGGAGAGCGCATTTTGTGGATTAGGCGCTTTTTTTTCCTTAAAAATATTATACATACTCCTAAGTAGTAATTTTCCATTTTGGACACATCCAGAAAAAGTCGTGGACACACCAAACTGAGTAATTTAAAATCAAAGCAGCTTGCTGCTAAATCAAACCCTGTCTAATCGAAAAACACCCGTCTAATCGCAATCAAGCAGCTTTGCTGCTAATCTACCGCGTCATGGGATAGTGATTTTTCAGTATGAACACATTTAGAAAAAGTAGTGGATAAGTCAAAAGAAGTAATTCCCCCCGTGTCCTCTTGAAAAGAAAAAATAGCAGCTATTTCAGCTGCGCGAAGCCTTAAAAGCGGAACGTGTGCCGACGGTAGGAGTGCCTAAGTGCAGCTGCGAGAGCGAGGTTTGCCAAAGAGCGGGAACGGTTCCTAACCGTGTAGCTATTTGTGCTGCGAAGCAGTTGGGGATTTTAGGAGTAGGAAAGTGTCAAGCCTTAGTGATGGCAAGCGCACCAACAAAACCGAGCCAAGCGGCGAGCAAAACACATGGAGCGGTTTATTTTTTGGGTCGGCGGTGTTTTTAATTTTTTGCATCTGCTAAAAATTAAAAATCTAGTGAGGGGGAAAGAAAAATAATGTAAGCTACTACTGAGGAGGGCGAAGGGAAGGCAATTAAAAAACTAAAAACCAACCCCGCAGGGGATTGGCTTTTTTGATTTTTTAATTTTCAGTGGGGCCCGACGAAGACCTTCAAAAGAACCAAAAATGGATATCCAATAGATACTTCCATAAAATGGGTAATCGAAATTGGGTCTTTGCCGCTAAAACTGACAAAAACGAGCTATTACCGCTCTTTAGAATGTCAACCATTCCCATTACTAGGCATGTAAAAATCATTAACAAAGCAAATGTTTACGACAAAGAATTTAACGAATACTTCCGCAAAAGAAAGCTGGGTAAATCATACAAAGGATAAGCCTTACAAGTGCTTGAGCGGTGTGCGGGGAAATTCGCTTGCTCCGTTCTTAGAGGACGGGATCAACGTAAGTTGGTCCTGTTACTCGCTATAATAGCCTTATTGCCATAAACTATCATTTTCAATCAAAAATTGAAGCTCCCCATCAATTACAAACTCACCACCAATTGAAAAAATATCAGAACTTTTAAAATAAAATTGGTATTTATTAGATATAAAATAATCAAGACCTTTACTATCAAAAACTACCTTCAATCCCTCAACCTCTTCTTTGCTTAAGTCTTTATTATAATATGAATAAGAATACCCTCCTGCACCATCTGGCTCCTCTTTTATTCTTTTAAATTGCTTCACAGTACTAATATCTTCACTATCAAAATAAATTTCGTTACAATCCGAATTTTGCTTACATGAAAAAGCGGATAACAAAATTAAAGCTGTTACATATCTAAAAAAAAATAGATCTATTTTATGGTCTATAATCATTCTTTTCACCCCCACCCTTTAATTCATAACCTTTTCCTGGAGTGATTTCGGGAAAGTCACATCCGCCGTCACCGTTTTCAATATTATCAATATCTGTAAAATTAAATGTTCCGTCAGAATTCAAAGTGAAATTTACTACAAAATATGATCGTACTGAAAACTCTGCTGCTCCGAGATCCTCAAGTAATTGCATTGAATCATGATCACCCCACATATCTCCATACGTAGTGACAAGCCCCGGATGCCAACGGTACGTATCGACTAACGTGAAATACGCCTTGCCTGAAATTTCTTCTGTACCATCATCATTTATAGATTTGTACATTTCAACTCTATATTTAACAGCAAAACTACCCAAGCTTGTCCCTAGATCCGTGAATAAAAAAGCATTATCCTGTGGGACTGGTATATAAACTTCTGATGTATAAGTATCACTAGACCGAAAGTTCTTAGCTCCTCTTTCTAAGCTATTACCTATTTTTTCATAAGCACCATAGAGATGCTGATACTTTCCTGACCCGAACATATTTCCAATCCCATTAAATTGAAATTGATTTTTCAAATAATTTATATCCCAAATGTCATGACCACCTTCTCCTTCAAGGAATCTAATCAAAGCATAAGTTGACATAGATCTACCATATCCCCAAAGGAAATCAGCGCTCTCGTAGGCATGATTTATTGCTCCCAAATATTCTTGGTATAGTTCAAAATTCTCCTCTTTTACTTTATTAGCATTTTGTTGCATATCCCACATGAAATCCATCATTTTACTTTGGAACTCTCCATATGTGTATGTTTTTTCTAAACCTTCAAGTTCAACTGCATTAATAACAACATTTTCACTAAAAGCATATGGACTATTATGAGGATAGCCATAGTCAAGGGGATCAACAGCAAAAAACCTGCCAATTCTAGGATCATGCATCCTGTATTTGTAATTCACAGAATTCCCGCTCCCCTTAACTTCATCATCCATCTCCTGCCCTTGGAATCCATAACGATAACCACCACCATCAGATTCTGATCTAAGCGTCATCCCATAAGGATAATACTCCGTAGTAGAAGTAACATCCGCATCATAATAAACAACGTTAGTCCCATCAGTAGAAGAAACTAGTCGCCTATCACTCACAGTAGCCAACACATTTCCTAAATGATTAGAATGTTCATACTAAAAAATCAATACGTCAAAATTTCACTGGTTACCTCTTTTTTAAAACAAAAACAGTTTTTCAGTACCTCTCTCTTTCTTTTTCCATCTTCAGTAAAAGACGTTTCCTTTACCGAAAGTAAATATAAGCTTTATCCGCATAAATTCATTGCGTAAAACCCGCAATTTCCGTCTTTTTTTGGTGCTTTTTCTAATCTAAACCACTTAATTGTCAGTCTAAAGCTAGGTTTACGGTTTCAGCTATATTAATAAAGGCTTTGAAAACCATACTTTAGAACGCACAAAAAGCCACGCATAACGTGGCTTTCAATGTAAAACATTCTTGTTTTAAGGTATCTATATTCCTTCTGAATTAAACAATACGCTTGCTATTTCTCCTTTCCAATAGCGTTCTTTATCGTTTAGGATTTTCTTTTGCTCTAAGTCTTTTAAAATCTCTAAGCAAACACCTTTTAAAGCATAATTCTCAGTTAATTGAGCGTATATATGATTGAATATTTTCTCTTGTTCATCTTCCATGATTTGAGTGATTTTCACTGTTGGTATTTACACCCATTTTGAAACAAAAATAGGTGCTTGAAACTGTTACTAATCCATCTCTTGGCTCGCAAAAACCATAACGAAGAATAGAACAGATCAAGCACCATATTTGATACTTGACCTTTATGAGCTTTGATTCTTTCGTTGTTAAAATTTGCGATTTTAGAGATAAGAATAAAGCAAAAAGCCAGTAAATATTTTCTACTACAAAAATACGTTTATTTGGCTGTAAGTCTTTTATTACGGGCTATTATTTCGTTTCATAAGTTCTGATTTTGGTTAATGGGGTTGTGTAAGATTAATATGCTTTCAATGCTTGTGGATGATGTTCTGTTAATAGATCCGTCAAAGTTTCTAGGTTTTGCAACTCATAATGTTCTGTTGAACTAATCCACTTGTGACCAATCATATATTGCACTTGTCTTTTACCATGTAATTGCAACCAATGTAGGATGATAGATGCACGGATATGTAAACTATTTTGCACCTTTTGATTCAGTCCTTTTAGTTCTTGAAATAGATCTGACACTTGGTTATTAAGATTGCCAGTTAATAATTTTGGTTGATTATCAGGACAACTTCCTAAATATATGAAAAGGGCTTCCATCTGTAAAGGCTGCAGCCCTAGCTGCCGGGCTTTTGATTTTCCGCTACCCATAATGTAAACCGTAACATCTTCGTTATTAATATGGTTGATTTCTAATCGCTTTAATTCACCTGAGTGCAAACCTTGAAAAACCATAAAGCCTAACATTACTTTACGCTTTAAAGCTGTGCTTGAACAAGTCTTACTTGCTCTTAACAGGCGCGCCTGTTTTAACTTTGCAATTTGTTGTTTTTTGTATGCAGAATAATCTTTATACAACTGTTCTAGATCACTATATTCAAGCGGATCAATGATTACCTTCTTGGTTGTTCCTTTAACTTTTACATTCTCTATTTTTGGAATAACATAACCTTCACTTTCTAAATACCTGTAGTACTTTCTAATGCTTCTTAGTTGTAAATTAATGGTTTCTGCAGCTAGCTCTTTTGCTTGCAAGACATTAATATATTCAACCAATTTTGCAACGGATAGTTGTGCAAGTTCTTGCTCATCTGCTGATCCGAACCATTTAATAAAACGTTCAATATTTAAGCAATGTTCGTTAATGGTTCGGGTTTTATAATGCTGTGTTTTGAGGTAGTTTTTAAAGATTTTCATAGCTTGGGTCTTGTGTAATGTGCGTATAAATTTGAGTTGATTCCAAAGAAGAATGACCTAAAAATTTGGCAATTTCTTCAATGTCCATTCCGCTCTGCAAAAGATGCGTAGCAATGCTATGTCTAAAGGTGTGAGTTGAAAAAGGTGTTTCGATACCTGAGTGTTGTTGCAAGTATTTGAATCTACTGTAAAACGCCTGTAGTCTACCCCCAAACTGATTAATAAATAACGCATTAGAATCTGACTTTTTATTAAGACTTTTACCCCGCAAACCTTGCCATTGATATTCTAAAAACCAATAGCGCCCTTCTTTTAAATAAGCCTCAATGTCTGATACAATTCCTTCTGTAATGGGTACGTAGCGTTGTTTATTTCCTTTTCCTTTACGCACAAAAACAGTTCGTTTTACTAAATCAATATCCGTTATGTTAAGCGCAGTACCCTCTGATTTCCTTAAACCACAACCGTAAATTATGGCTAGGATAGCTCGATCACGTTGCCCTATTGCTTGGGTGTTTTCACGGTGCGGGGTAAAAGTAGCTTCATAAAGTGCTTTGATTTCTTTATATGTTAAAACGTTAGGAACCTCTTGTGAGTTCTGTAAATAATGCGGTTTAATATCAATTGTAAATCGTCCGTTTTGGTTAATATATTTTGCAAAAGTATTAATGCTTTGAATTTCTTTATTGATAGCCGAAGTACTTAATCCACCGCTCCCAAAACGTTTGTTGGTTCTGATTTGTAAATAGCTGATAAATCCGTCGTAGTGTCTTTGTTGAATGTCACGAATATGAAAAACGTTTCTTTCTTCCAAGTAATGAAAAAATTCGCGCAGATGTACAGGAAAGGTTTCTACCGTTCCATCAGCATAACCCATTATTCGCAACCAGTCCTTAAAAGACATCTGCAAGGTGGTAAAATGTGCTGTTTTTATTAGTAATTGTTTCATGCTATTGGGATTTTAATAATTGCTTATACCTCTTTTGGGCGAACTACTCGAACTACTTGCTTTTTTTGGCTGTAAGTGTTGTTTTTGCTCAATTAAGTAGTTCGGATTTTGCAAACGAACTACTTAGGCAGTTTGCCGAACTACTTGCTTCTTTGCTTTAGGTTTTATCTGTTTCAACACTTTGTCAAGCACTGTGTTTATTTGATTTTTCAGTTGTTTATACTCTTCAAAACTGGTTATTTCATAAACGAATCCAGTCTTGCGATTCCCGCCTTTTATTTGGATATAAAAGTCATTTAATAACTGACTCATGTATCTTTTTTGTTGACTATGACTTAATCCTAAAGCCAATCGAACATCCATGTTTTTAAAGTCTGTTATTTTTTCTTTTTGCAAGTAGGATTTTAACCCTTCAAAAAACTGGCGACAAGCTGGCGTTAGTCGATCTGATTTCTTTAGTAAAATATCTTTCAGCAAATAATTTGCGTTTTCAATATCCTCTAAAGTGGTCTCAATGTATTCTTCACCTGTATCATTGTTGACATGCAATGTCCGTTGCGCCTGATGCAAAAAGGTTACAGCTTCAATAAAGTGCAAATAGTGGGCGTTAGTTCTTCTAGGTTTGAATACTGATTGCGGTAGTTTCAGTAGTTTAGCAAAAGGATTAATTACTTTGATTGGTTTCAAGATGCGTTGCGCATTTTTTAGAAGTGTTCGGCTCTGCTCTTGTTCAGCTTCGTTCTTATCGCCAGCAGATAATGCGCGTTGATAATCCATTATTTTCTCGTCTTGATCGGCCGAGCTGTCGATATAAATTAGAAAGCTCCGATTGGAGTTGTCTTCGTAGATTTTTTCGCGTGTAGTACAACCGCCAACACAAACTGGACCATTTACAGTTCTGCTAGTGGTTCTTAGTCCTCGCTTGGTTTTTTCTACGAATGTTTTTGTGATCGTTTTTTTAGATTGTAATTCACGCAAAGGATATAAAGCGTTTTCCGCTCCGTCCAGATCCTCTATTAGAATCAATTTATGGCTTAACTCGTTCAAATCAAAGTAATAAAAACTACTTTCAGATAGATCTGTAATACTGAGCGTATCTTCTTCTGGAATCAATTCTGCAACCGTTTCCTGCAGGTGGCTTTTTCCTGTTCCGCTTGCACCCATTGAGATAATATGCAAAGGATTTGACATTAAGCGACTGGTAAAGATTATATACATTAAAAGTCTGTTGTTTTCTTCTCCAATTACTCCCGACTTTCCTATCAGGTCGTTTACTTTATCTAACAGGTTGGGTGTTTTTAGAAGTCCCGTTGCTTGTTTTATTTCGTCTTTGCTTAATTCCTTTTTCTTTGGTTTGCTGTTTTCCTTTTGCGCATTAATTTCCTTGATCCTATAATCCTCCAACATATTGACCAACTCCCCTACTACTGGATACATAAACGAACTACTCATTTCAAAACGTTCTGCACATTTGCGAACCAAAACAGTTAATTGATTATCATTATACAAATCAACATTGTGCCGAATAATGATACTATCATAAGTTGCCCGAACTGTTACGCGTAACCTGTCCAAACCCTCTAAACGGATCCCCCCGAGTATGTCAAATTGGATATTTTCATGTGTCCATGTCAGAAAATCGGGATTTTGGGTATTTAATTTTTGCATTTGCTAGAAATTATTAACTAATCGTTTTCGCTTACAAACATAGCGTATTCGATTGTTAAAACAAATCGTTTTGAGTTTTATTTTTTTCCACGAATTAGTCTAATCGCTTCTTATTTGCTACCTTTACACAGTGTTTAGTGCATATACACGTTATTTTAAGGCAGATTAACTATGAATGGATTCGGAGAACAATTAAAGCGATTAAGAAGTGAAAGAGGCTTTTCACAAGAAATTTTTGCATCTAAAATCGGGGTACATGTGACCAACCTTTCAAAGTACGAAAGAAATATTTCTACACCATCTTTGGATATTGCTCAAAAAATGGCAAAAGCATTTGACATATCTTTAGATCAACTTGTATATGGAAATGATAAAGCAGATCTTTTATTGGAAGATAGTCAATTGCTCAACCTATTCACAAAAACACAAGACTTACCAGACAATCAAAAATCAACTGTTAAAGATTTGCTCGAAGCATTCATTTTAAAAACAAATCTTCAACAGCAATTAACAAAGTAAGATTATGAACACAGCTGAATTAAAAAATTACTTGCACAAGTTCATTGTAGAAACAAATGATGCCAGTGTGCTAAAGCAAGCAAAAGAATATTTACTTAGTCTTACTTCTAAAGATGCAGATTGGTATGATGATCTAAACGAGCAAGAAAAACAATCCATTGAGAGAGGACTTAATGATTTGAAAAACGGTAACACACATACTAGCGAAGAAGTAAGAAAAAGTATTCGTCAACGCATTGAGAATAAATCTGCATGAGAGTAATTTGGTCTGACGGCGCTAAGCTAGCGTATGAAAAGTTAATTGATAAATTGTTGGAAAGATGGGGAGTTGAAGTAGCTTTAAATCTTGATAATTTAGTGTATGAGTTGGAAGAGAATCTAAAAAACAACAAACACTTATGCCCCAAATCAAAAAAAGTAGGATTGCGAAAATGTACGGTTCATAAATTAACTTCTTTAGTTTATAAAGTAAATCAAAATACCATAGAAGTCGTAACTGTCTTACACAATAGAAGCGGTCACGATTATTAATCCCACTCACCCCATCTCACTCCCGAAGAATCGGGAATCCCAAGCTAAGTTACATAACGTAACGTTATAAATCCCAAAGGATCTTATAACAACATTATGCAAAATAGCCCACACTCCATCACACTTGTAGTAAAACCAAACTGTGTTTGGGCGCTTTCAATCGGCAAG
>WTCE01000003.1 GCA_013138735.1 Crocinitomix sp.
CTAACGCTGAATGCTTTGAAAGCTAAAACCTATTAGAAATCAGATACAAAAAATCGTGTACAACTTAACTTTATATCCAAAGTTGAGGGAAAATGCCGACTGAAATTAGACATGCGGATTTTAGGAACTATCGGAACGAACCCTGTTCTCTTCATTCACATTGAAGTATTCTACCTAATAAACTAAAAACACCATTTCAAATACCAGTGCAGTGAAAATGTTTCAATGCAATGGTATTTATTGTACGGAGAGAGAGATTCGAACTCTCAAAATCCTGATTCTAAGTCAGACGCGTATACCAGTTCCGCCATCTCCGCATTTATTGTTGCCCTAAGAGGGATCGAACCTATAACCCAAGGCTCAAAACCTTGTGTGCTGCCTTTACACTATAGGGCAATTTGTCTGAGAAGCAGGATTCGAACCAGAGAAAGCACTGCCTTCGAAGACGAAGGCTCGATCTCCGGATCGAAAAGACTGAGGTACAAGCTCCCGCTTCCAAAGCAGGTAAACAACCGTCGTTATCTTCCCAGAAATTCGACACCGAGCTCTAAATCTTTACTTAAGAGACAGTTAAACAAAGCTTAGCGCTCAGTGTCTTAGTGGAAGTGGTAGGGCTCGAACCTACATGCTACAAAGAGACCGGATTTACAGTCCAGCGAGCCAACCAATTGCTCAACACTTCCATTATTTTATTCAACGCAGAATTACTTTGTATTCCTGCTTCCGCTCAGCTCGAACCAATTTCAAGCAAGCTTGATTTGGTTACTTCGGTCGGGTAAGCAGGATTGACTTTGTCGTTCCTGCTTCCGCTCAGCTCGAACCAATTTCAAGCAAGCTTGATTTGGTTACTTCGGTCGGGTAAGCAGGATTCGAACCTGCGTGCTCCTCAATCCAAATGAGGCGAGATAGACCTGACTCCTCTACTACCCGATATTTAATTTGATCTTCAAAAACACGCTTGTTTTCTTCGATCATTGAGACAAGAATGAGAGTGCTATCGCGATCTCATCAAGCCACAAAGTGGATCTTCAAAAAAATCAAACAAGTTTGTTTTCCCTCGATCATTGAGACAAGAATGAGATTCGAACTCATAATAAACGGGTTTGCAAGCCGTTGCCTTAACCATTCGGCCATCTTGTCTTTTTTTAGCGGAGAGCAAAGGAATCGAACCTTCATCTCGTATGATCGAGCTCTCATTTAGCAGATGAGCATAACTAACCATTATTTATCTACTCTCCATTTTTTGCGGAAGGGGTGGGAGTCGAACCCACACGAGTCATTAGCTCCGAACAGTTTTCAAGACTGTGGCCACCGCCAATTGGCTTGCCCTTCCAAATTTTTTTGCATAAAAAAAGCACCTCTTTCGGAGATGCTATGTACTATTTCATATGTATAGATTATCTATTCATTGAAAGCATCCTCCAAATTTTTTATACTGAAACGCGAACTACAAAGTTGTTGCACGGGATAACAGGGGTTATGCCGAAAAGTTAGCTGTATATGTTGTTGTCTTTTAATCATTTTAATAGTTCGTTTATTTGAACGGGACAAAGGTTATAATCATTTTTCAATTCTCCAAACATTTTTCAGTTTAATTTATTGTAAATCAGATTGTTAGAGTTGTTTTTGGGCAGTCTTTTTCTAGCTCGCATTATAGCAAGTATTCTCCATTTTTTCAATCGACTGTCTCCCAATTGTTTAATGCTCATTCTTCTTTTTCTATGTCAGCTCTCTATTTGCTCAAATTATTTTAAAAAAAATTCAAAAAAAATGCGTCTCTTGGCTTTACCGAGAGACGCATTGTCTATAAAAATCTAATTTGTTTATTTAATTCACAAAAATTCAAATACAGAAAACCCATCTTTCGGCTCTAACGAGCGATAGTAAAAACTACAATATTGCAGCATGGGTTCTTGGATTCTATGTTTTTTTCTAATTTTCATTTTTCAATCTGATTGATCAGACGGTATTAATGTTAAGGTAGTTGCTTCACACGAGACGCTCCCCCGCGCCGGATTGCGCGGAGGGTCGTATTTTGCTGAATGTAACTCCTTACTATTTTAATTTGGCTTCAGCTTTTTCTGCCGCTTCAGCTTTTGCTTTTATTTTATTTCTTCTTTTGACTTTCCAAGGAGCATTTTTATGCCAATCTCCAGCCATTATTGAACCATAAGGCAATACCTCATCTATCACTTCGCCTAAACCAAACTCTCCCATTTGAGAGCGCACAGTTTCAGCATTTTTATAAGCCGAGGGTAATTCAGTGATATCAATTTCATTTGAAAAGAATCTCACATCTAAACCTTTTGTTTCTTCAGCAAATATTGCATCAATAGGAGTATCTCCTTTTGTTTTTTTATGTGCCGTTCTACTCATATTTCTACCTGCTCCGTGTGGTGCAAAACCCAAGTTTGATTTAGTCGTTTCTCCTGCTACAATTAAAACAGGTTCTGCCATATTTAATGGAATCAATCTTGGACCTGTGATATCGGGCATGAACTTTTCATCTAATGGCGTTGCTCCTTTAGCATGGTAAAATAAATCACCATCCTTAAACACGAAGTTGTGCTCATTCCAAAATCTATTTTCAATTGTTGCTCCTATCTTTTCAGCAGTTGAATCATGAATACATTCGTGATTCTTTTTTGTCCATGTTCTGATAACTTGCAAGGCTTCCCAATATGCTTTTCCTTCTTCTGTTTCATAAGGAATCCATGCGTTTTGCTTCAAGGTTTTTTCAGAGATATCTTTTCTAAAGCTCTCAGCTACTTTCATCCCTTTATCAAATAAACGCGCTCCAACTCCTCTAGAACCGTGATGTGTTACCATCATAGTATTTCCCGTCTTTTTAGATTTACCTACAAACAAAAAGTGATTTCCATCTCCTTGTGTTCCTAAATGCTTTCTTGCAGTCGAAATCATTTGCTGATCTTTTAAAAAGATGTTTCCTTCAAATTGTTCTAACAAATCTTTCGGAAATCTATATTGATCATCTCTTTCTCTACCGCCGCCTCCAAAATGTGTTGAAGCATGTGCTGCGTCCATAACCTTTTTAGGATCGGCTTGACCGAAATCTGATAACATCACAGAGCAACAAATATCTGCTGAATGCATTCCTGGGTGAATAGCGTTTTTTGTGACGACTACCCCACCGACCGGAATTGTTCCGATCGCGCCTGTTGGACAGGCATCTGGCATTATCGAACCCGCAACAACAGTTGGTGTTCTTAATACAGCTTTCATTGATGCGATTACTGCAGCCACATTTATTGCCTCTAATTCATTCTCAGCTTTTATATTAATTTGAAGCGGAATCGCCACTTCATGTAAATCGATCATTGGTGCTAATCTGAATTGTTCAAGATAAGTCAACATCTCTTCACCCTCTAATTCGTTTTCATTTACAGAATTGATGGCTTCTTTAAACCATTTTCTTGGCTCAAAACCTAAATCAATTAATGTGTTTCCGTTAATTTTCTCAAACGCTTTCATAATACTGTGTTTTAATTACAGAACAAATATTAGACACAAGTGCGCAATAGTTTTGCGCAGTAAAATAAAATGTTTATATTTCGGCGTATGGCTCAAAATAAAAATGCTTTAATCCGCTATAAGACAATTGATAAATGTCTACAGAATCACTATCGCCAATGGACTTTGGATGATTTAATTGATGCTTGTTCAGAAGCACTTTATGAATATGAAGGTAAAGATTCAAATGTTTCAAAACGGACAGTTCAGTTGGATATTCAACTAATGCGATCAGATAAGTTAGGTTATAACGCACCAATTGAGGTCTATGATAAAAAGTATTATCGCTACGAGGATGATGAATTTTCAATTACTAATATTCCGATAACAGAAAATGACATGAATGTTTTATCTGAAACGGTTGAAATGCTCAAGCAGTTTAAAGATTTCTCTTTGTTTTCAGAGATTGGTGGAATCATCCAACGCTTAGAAGACAAAGTTTATACAGAGAAAACGAAGCAAGCATCCATCATTCATTTAGATAAAAATGAAAAATTAAAGGGTTTAGAACATTTGGATGTGCTCTATCAAACTATCTTAAAAAAGATCTGCGTTGATGTTCTTTACAAATCCTTTAAGGCTAGAAAAGCTTCGATTATTCAAATTCACCCTTATATTTTAAAGGAGTATAATAACCGTTGGTTTTTGGTTGGAAAAAATCACGTCTCACAAAAAATAATGACATTGGCATTAGATAGGATTGCTTCGATTGAATATAATTTAGCTCTTGATTACAGTTCAAATAATTTTAATGGGGATGACTATTATAAGCACACAATTGGGGTAACTGTTTTACCAGAGGATCATATTGAGGATGTAATATTTAAAATAAATAGTGCCAATGCACCTTATGTTATCACTAAACCCTTTCATCATTCTCAAGAGATCGTAAAAAAAGAAAAAGAGGGAATTACTTTTAAAATAAGTGTGCATCACAATTTTGAGTTAGAGCGCCTTTTATTAGGTTTTGGATCCTCGCTAGAAGTAATTTCTCCGGCACATTTGCGCGGGCGAATTAAACGGAATTTGAATACTGCGGCTAAAAATTATGTGTAAAAATTAGGGAAATTTTTTGAATTTTACGCTAAGGAGTCCATTCTGGATAATCCATTTGAATTAATTTTTCAGTCTCAGCCATTTTATCTTTGAGATCCTGATTCGCAGGCTCTATGGCAACGGCACGTTGATAATAAGAATAGGCGTCTTCCAAACTCCCACTAGCAAAATATTCATCCGCTTTCTCAATTACTTTATTGTACTGCCAATCCACTTCTAACTTTGCCATCTCCTGCTGACCGACTTCATCAATAAACAATTCACATTTAACGAGTTGATTTTTTGCATAAGATTCTAGTGGGTTGAATTCTTTTGCTTTTTGAAACCAAAACTTAGCAACGCCATATTTTTCTTGTGCAAATCCGCCTTCTCCATTTAAAATATAGGTGTTGTAAATACTGTCCATTTCAGCATAATGGGTTTTAATTGAATCGGGCAATTCTCTTATATCCAAAGTGGACGACTTCCAGATTTCTATCATTTCCTCTTTTATGGATTCATCCGTAAACGTGAGTGTCGCTGACAAATCATAGCCGTTATGCAATCTTGAGTAGAACGTCTGCTTTACTTTCTCTCCACTCCTGTTTTCCGATAAGTCCATAGTATAAGTCCTAAATTCTAAGCCGCTAATTTCTGCAATTGATACTGGGCTTATATTAGGAGAAATCCCTTGCGATTCATATGTGGCAATCAATATTTCTTGCATGAATTGATTCGTCGCTTCCCATTCGCCTAAATATTCTTCAAAAAAGGGCTCGGCGCATATATTTAAAAAATTGGTCTCCTCTTTTTTAATATTCAACAAATTAAGCAATCCTGTCACGTCAATTTCTATATCGACGGCCTCTACAATTGCATCTACGCCTAATTGGTCAGACTCTCTTGACTCGTCTTCATCTATAATCTCCCAACCCGCAGGGACTTCAATTTTCCAACCGACCTCTTTATTCTCTAACGTTAAAGGTTCTGTCAATGCATTTGGGTTAGTTTCCGGACGAGGTTCGCAGCTATATAATACGGCGCAAAAGAAAACTAATACGAGAGTGATTTTCATTTTATGATCTACTAAAATTCTTGATTCGTCTAACGTCTAACGACTATCTATTCTTTTTCCCTTTGCCTGAACCTTTACGTTTCTTTTTTTTATCCGCCTCGTCTTTTTGAATCAATGCTTTCCAGTTATTGGTACCATCATCTGAAAACATAATTGTTTCTGCCACCTCTTTTTTGTTCGTTTCTAGAACGTCAATTGGCACAGTGATATAATCCTCAATTCCCTTGAGCAATTCGCGCTCACCTTCACTACAAAATGAAAGTGCTTGCCCTTTATTTTTTCCACGACCTGTTCGTCCAACACGGTGCACATAATTTTCGGCAACATCTGGCATGTCATAATTAATGACATAATCAACATTTGGAATGTCAATTCCTCTAGCACTAACGTCAGTTGCAATTAAAATGCGCGTCTCATTAGTCTTAAAATCGTTCAATACTTTTTGACGATCCTTTTGGTCCTTATCTCCATGAATAGCATCCGTTTCAATGCCGACTCTTTCCATAGCCGATTTCACTCTTTCCGCACGTACTTTAGTACGCACAAATACCATAAATTTCAACTCCTCTTTCTCTTTTAAAATGCGTTCTAAGAAAAAACGTTTATCATCCATTTCTACAAAAGTAATGGCATGGGTTACATTTTTAGAAACAGGATCTTTAGGCGAAATCTGAATTCGAATGGCTTTGCTATTCACTAGGGAATAGGCTAATTTCTTTATTTTTTGATCAATTGTGGCCGAAAAGAACAAAGTTTGGCGTCTTTTTGGCAAAAAACGGATCAAATCTTCAATATCTTTATAAAAACCTAAATTCAACATTTGATCGGCCTCATCTAAAATTAGAGTTTCAATTTTATCTAATTTAATAAAGCCTTGACTCACTAAATCAAACATTCGACCAGGCGTTGTCACTAAAATATCTACACCAGCAACTAATCGTTCAATTTGAGAATCCTGTTCAACTCCGCCATAAACAGCCATTGTTTTTACCTTTGTTCTACGTGCAATTTGGTTAAAAACGTCTGCAATTTGCGTGCATAATTCACGGGTAGGCACCATTACAATGCATTTAATGCCATCTTTACCCGGGGTTTTTCTGTTGAATTGAATTTTATCAATAATTGGAATTGCAAACGCGGCGGTTTTACCCGTTCCTGTTTGCGCAATGGCCAACAAATCTTCTCCTTTTTGGATGTTTGGAATGCATTTAAATTGGATGTCAGTTGGGCGTTTAAAACCCATTTCTTCCAAATTACTTTTCAATTCCCGTGAAATTCGATACTCGCTAAATCGCATGGCACAAAGATACAAGCAATTTGTATGAGATTACCTTAACTGTGAAAATTTGATTTAGAAGAACTAAGGTTTCTTTTTTTTAAAAGTATAAGTGTATCCAAGATTGAAATATATGTTTGTGTTCCGTATTCCGAATTTGGTATTCGGTAAACTGCCTACAAGACCAACATAGGTATATGTGGAAGAAAGTACACCATCAGTATAGTAATTGATTGAATAATTGTAGTCGTAATAAAAGATATTATGAGTTGTTAAATTAACCCCCATATTGATAAAAGATTGGTCTCCTGTACGAAAACGTAAAAAAGCATTTATATCAAGCCCAACACTTCCACTATGATTTATACGAGAATCATTGCTAAAGTATTCGCCGTGATAAGTATTCAAATCATATTTATACTCAATCCATTCTTCATTATTAGACATGAAATCACTGGAATAGGACTTCATTTTTGAAAAATCATTACTTAAAAAAAGACGGTACACGACGTCAGAACCAATATCAAGGATCAGTTTATCATCCATAAAAGAAAATCGTTTGTGAACACCTAGATGTAGCCCAATACGTTTTTTGTTTAGAACAATATTATCAAGATGTGCATTATTACTAGGATTAAGTATGGCTTGTATGTGCTTCGATTGCGACATATCAGCTCCCATATTTATATATACCTTTTGTTTTTCCCAAATCGGAGTTGCAAACGCAAGATTTATCCCTTGATCATATACAGATTGTACTTTTGTATGATCGTATCTGGTTAGAAGTGTAGGGTTGAGAATTGTCAGATTTTGGGTTGAAAATCCAAACCTATAGTTCAAAGAAATATCATTCTGTTGTGCATACGTGAAGAGATTAAATAAAACGAATGAGACAAGTAAGAGGTTTTTCATAAGAATTAAAAAAAGTGTGGGTAAATCAATATCCACCCACACGTTACTAATGTAATATTATTTAAGGACATGGTGTAGCATGACCAAGCACATCACCAGCCGAACCAGACTTGACAAAGTAATGAAAAGACCTAATACCATCTTCTTCATGAATTCTATAGTACTTCCAGAACTTTGATTTTACCTTTTGTGTCTTTTTCTGATTATTTCGTGTTTTATCACCCTCTTTATAATTCTGAGGTATACACACATTGTCGTGCAACATCCCCCATACTTTTGTGAAAATTTTCCCTTTTACCAACTCAAAACTACCACCGCCAACGTGCTTATATAAATGAGTAGCAGACCCAATATGATGTCCGAGGATATTAAAATTAACCCATGTTATCCCTATAATTTGATAAGAACCATCACCTACTGACGTTCCGGAGTGAGAATCATCTCTCGTGCAAGTAAAATCAACTACAAGTGTAATATCTAATCCACCAGGCACAGCATCACCGTCTAAAATAGTTTGAGGGTTGCCGTAACGATCTAAAAATGAAATCGACGTTTGCACTTTATATATTCCATATGGGTCATAATCATGACTAAAATAATCAAACCCATACCCGTCAATAATATCTAGAGGAGTGCCATCATCCCAATTAACAGCAGCAGTCATACCACCAACCCAGTAGCCTATACTATCAATATCACCACCAGCTGGCTTGAAATATTCTATAAGGGTAATCTGAAGTGTTTTAAGAAAGGGATTGCAAGCCTCTGAGGTCGACGTATGAATTCTTGTACGATACCAGCATGAGTCCGTCTCCTCTCCTTCTGGAGGGGTGACATAAATAAAACCGCGATCTTGATGCACGGTTGGCCCGTCAATAATATCAATTTCAGTAATATGTTGAGGTAAGTTTGATGCAGAATCTAAAGGCTCGTCCTCTCGTTCAATATCTTCAAAGTGCCCTAAAACAATCTGATTATCTTTATGTACTCTCATGATATATCCTAAATCATGGAAATAGTAAATAGAGTCCCCAATCCCGATAAATCGATCTTGATTAAGAAGAGTCTTCTTAATTTCGTCTGGAATAAAATTTTCCGCATATAGCTCATCTAACTCCTGAAGCGTAAATGAACCGTTCAGCCAGTTATATTCATTAATAAACCATGTCCGATATGACGTAAAACCTGTATACGTTGCCTCAATGATATCAAGCTGCTCATCAATATCACCATCTTCGGTGAAAATAGTTAGAGCGTCATAGACCTCTGCAATATGCTGAGTACTCGTAAAAAAGAGAATTCCATTTTCCACTGTCGGTAAAGTGTATGTAGGCGGAATGGTTGCTCCTGGCGGATCAGTTGGTTGGATATATTGAGCGAACAAAACACTTGTTAAACTCGTCGCAATAACTTCCGCCTGATCAGTTTGTCCATTGGTAAACTTTAATTCAAGAGCTTGATTGTCCGTAAGCTCACCGGTCGGATAGGGTGATGTTTCATAATAGTTTTCGGTTCCGTCTTCTTGGATTATAGCGTATTCCGAGCTTCCTAGTGGAATTGTGCCCAGAACGGTGGCGTCTTTAAACGTTTGTGTTATTCCTTGTATACTAAAAAGCACACAAGCAAGGCCTAGTAAATGGTGTTTTGTATTCATGATGAATAAGTTTTGGTATGTCCTACTTTGGTTTTAAGAAGTGTTCGGATCAATGTTTTCTTCTTTGTTTGTTATAACGCAATAAAAATTTAAGTGTTTTGATTGAGTTATCTTATAAATATACAAAAACTCATGAATTGAGATTTGAGTAATTATTACGAACTAAAACTATCAGGATACAAAGAGAATGTATTTTTTAAAGCGCATAAAATCTAAAAACAATAATAATGCAACAGTTATTACGTCGATTGAATGGCATTTCACCTTAACTTTGTAGCATGGAAGGTGAAATTGTAAATAAGGTTGCCAATGCAGGGATTGAGCAAATAGACCTCATTGACTTTGTGAATAAAGGAGAACTCGTAGGAATAGATTTAAAGGATTTATTGTGGAATGAACTAGTGTTGCGTGAAAAAGAATTTAGAGCGTGGGTAAAAGATCACGATTGGGTAATCTACGCAGAAAAGCACGTATATATTTACTGCTCCAATGATGCGATTGTTCCAGCTTGGGCATATATGTTGTTGGTTTCAAATTTACAAAACGCCACGTCCATTATTTATGGCAACCAGTCGCAAGCGCAAGAGGATTTATTTTTTGCCAATCTCAACAATTGGGATATTAGCGATTTTGTGGACAAACGCGTCATGGTGAAAGGCTGTTCTGCAATTCCAAATCCAAATAAAGCGTATGTTGTTTTAACCAATCGTCTTGTTCCAATAGTGAAAAACTTAATGTTTGGGGAGCCTTGTTCAGCTGTCCCGGTTTATAAAAAGAAGAAAAAGTGAAGGCTTCGGCCGACGGGGAATCTGTTTTCCATTAACTAAATTTCAATTCACAATTTGGCAAGTTCCGTACGTTTGTAATTGACTTACTCAAGAAGTACAAGCTAAGCTTGTGTTTTGAAAAAGGCAACTGCATGTTTTACCGAATCATCAATTGAAATAAATTCGTGCCCAATAGCCGCTTTAATTTTTTCGTTAGAATATTGGGTCGTCATCATTGAACTTTTGGCAGTTTCTTTTGTGATGTTTTGCTTTTTACCAAATAAATAAGCCAAAACACCCTCAATACGCCATGCAATACCAGCCATCCATTTTTTTACAAGAATGCTTGGCGGTTTTACTTCAAACTCCTTTGCAATTTTTTCAAACAATTCCTTATAAGGCAGATTTTCTGAAATAACTAAAAAGCGCTCATTTTCAATTTTACGTTCAGATAATTCACAAAAAATGGCCGCCACATCACGTGCATCAACAAAAGCATTTGTGCCAGGAGTATAAAACTTTAAACCATTTTTAACAACTTTGAACAGGCTCAATGAACTTTCGTTCCAATCACCAACACCCAATATCACACATGGATTTATGATAACCACATTCAAACCTTCTTCTTTACCACGCCAAACTTCATTTTCGGCACTATATTTACTAATGGCATAATTTGAATTGTCACCAGAATTTACCCACTTATCGTTTTCATCATAAATAGCTTTTGAAAGCGAGCGTCCAATTGCTGCGGTTGAGCTAACATGGCAAAATTGTGCTATGTTATGATGCAAACTGACGTTTACTACATTCGCCGTACCTTCTTTATTGATTTTCATCAATTTTTTAAAGTCCCTTTTTTTGAAAGAAACCAAGGCCGCACAGTGATAAACGATTGAACAACCAGCTATGCCTTCATCAAGCGATTGGATGTCTAAAATGTCCCCTTCAACCCATTCAATTTTGTTAAACTCAGCATCCGCTTGATCGCCAAAAAAATGTGCAAAAACGGATTGTATGGGTTTGAGATTACTTGTTTTACGTTTTAAGGCACGCACAGTTTTACCCCTTTTTAGCAATTCAACTAAAACATGGCTTCCTAGTAATCCTGTTGCACCGGTAACAAATATCATGATGTGCAAATTTAAGCTATTTCTAGCTTTTAATTACATCAATGGGCCGTCTCTTATATTTAATTCGTTTTTTAAATTATGAGATCAATTCTTATGTTTAAACCGCCGTTTAAATCAGGTTAACGCGCATGTTTCTTGGCAATTCACAAAAAAAAGGAACGCAATTTGATTATATTTGCGTGGATTAAAAAAAAGGCGGTTAGTTAATGATTCAATAATAAAATTAAAATCCGCTCAAAAAATAATGTGAATATGAAAATATTAAGTTTAGCAATTGCATTTTTTATGACGCTTGGTTTGTTTGCACAAAGCACCCTTTCGGATGGTATGTATGCAAAAATAACAGTTGAAAAAGGGGAGATTTTATGCCTTTTAGAATTTGAAAAAGCGCCCTTAACTGTGGCTAATTTTGTTGGATTGGCTGAGGGAAATTTTAAAGTTGATTCATTGGTGTTTGACAAACCTTATTTTGATGGACTTATGTTTCACCGTGTTGTTCCAAACTTTGTAATTCAAGGTGGAGACCCACAAGGGAATGGAATGGGCGGACCTGGATACAAGTTTAGAGATGAATTTGATACCACATTATTACATACTGAACCTGGAATTTTATCCATGGCAAATAGTGGCAAAAACACAAACGGGAGTCAATTTTTTGTCACACACAAAGCAGTTCCATGGTTAGATGGAAAACATGCTGTTTTTGGTCATGTGATCGAAGGAATGGATGTTGTAAATGCAATTGCTGCGAAAGATAAAATGATAACAGTGGAAATTATTCGTGTTGGGAAAGCGGCAGAAAAATTTAATGCAACAAAGGTCTTTGCCAAAAACAGAGTACTAAAAAGTAAAGCCAAGAAAAAAGCACAGAAGAAACGCAATAAGGCTTTCAAAAAATTAATGAAGAAGGATTACAAAAAGGCCAAACAAACTAAAACAACTGGTTTAATGTATCAAATCATTGAGAAAGGAAATGGTGTCAAACCTCTCGAGGGTGAAAAAGTGACGGTTCATTATACCGGATTTTTCACGAATGGAGAGAAATTTGATTCTTCTGTAGATCGCGATAAGCCGTTTAGCTTTCCTCTAGGTGCTGGCCGTGTTATTAAAGGTTGGGATGAAGGGATTGCTTTGTGTGACATTGGTGGGAAAATCAAATTGATTATTCCTTACTGGTTAGCATACGGAGAAGCAGGCCGATCATCTATTCCCCCTAAATCAACATTAATTTTTGATGTAGAAGTGATTAGTAGCACACAAGATAAATAATAAAATATCTTACACTATTGAAAACCCTGATGTGCCTAAGGCGAGTCAGGGTTTTTTATGCCTTATTGTTTGATAGACTGCACAAAAAGCTGAAGTATCGATTGCTGTCCGAAACCTTAAAATTTGGAATTAGGGTGTTACAGAATTAATAAAAATCTGAATTACCAATAGGAATAGTGGCTGTGTTCTATTAACCAATCTTTAGGGATCTGTTTACATATATTCAAAACCTTAAAATCTCGGGCAAGAGTTTACAGATTTAATGAAAAATCAGGAATCCCAATAAAAACGGAATAAAAAACTAAAGTACTTTAGCTAATTTTTCTAGATACTCGGTAAAGCGGTGACTTGGCACCATTTTCTCTTCACCAACAATTAGAACACTTTTGGGTTTATTATTTTCTAACCAAAAACGCAGTGATGCCACAGAGGCACTCATGGTTGCATTTACATCAATTTGATGCGTGGGCTTGTGAATTCTTTCGATTGCGTCTCTCAAGTCCTTAATCTCTCTTGATACATTATGATCTTCTTGTAAAATAACAAGAGAATCTACAATGTCAAAAAGGCTCGCTTTTCCGTCAAACGTCTCCACGTCAATATTTTGCTCACCAGCCCAATTTAAAATGGCCGTGGCAAACTGATCATCATTACGTAAAACTATCTTTTTCAACAACATATTTCCTTCTTAATATAGGGGGCAACAAAAGTAGTTGTTTTTATAATCTGTATCCCTAAAAAGTTACATTTATTTTTAATGACGTTTATTTTCCGTGCCCAGTTGGTATTTATTCGATATAATTTTACCATTTTATCGAATCATTGAGTCCCGTTTATATTTAAAATAATCGAGACTGTAAAACTGAATTCCTAGAATAATTGCAGCCGCTAATAAATGGATAGGCTGCAATAACGCTGGCATTCCTGCGTAGGAAAACAACACTCCTGTTATAAATAATAATATCAGTAGTCCAACAATAATTTTTAGACCAGGGATCCCATAAGCTGCTTTTTGATTCATCCACAGCAAGACAACATTTGTTGCTAATAATAACCATGAAAATGAGCGGTGAAATAGAAAATCGCCGGCCATTCCATCAATCCACTGTGCCCGATCCACTCCTTCAATGACTAAAAAATCAATTTCTTGACGGACTTGTGCACCCAAAATTATTTGAATAAAGGTAAGCGCCAATGAAAAATAAAAGAGATACTTAAAAGTGGGTTTTATTTTAATTTGAAAAGATCTATCTTTTGCAATACGAATGATTTTGACATGAATACCTACGATTATTAGTGCAAAAAACATGTGAAGTGTAATTGTCCACGGTACCAAGTTGGTGGCAACTACAATTGAACCTAGCCAACCTTCAAAGCCCATTAAAATTAAGTTTAAAAAGGTGAGTAAAAGTAATTTTCGGTGTTTTCTATATCGAAAGAAGGTCCAAATAAATAAAATAAGCACCGCATTTCCTGCTAAAAAACCTACCAGGCGGTTGCCATATTCGGTCCATGTTCTAGCAGCATTAAAATCTTCCTCTACTAAAAGCGAACGATCAGTTCTTAATTTCTGCGCTTCTTCTTCGAAACCGATCGATTCTATTAAGTTGGCAAATTTTTCAATCTTATTCTTACGATACTCGCTATACGTTTCTTTATAATTTGCAGGAAGTTGATCCTCGGATGTTGGTGGAATGATCTGATCAAAGCACTTTGGCCAATCGGGACATCCCATACCTGAACCAGTCGTACGAACAATACTGCCGGCAGCAATCACTAGAAAAATTAGTACCAAAGTAATCCACGAAAAACGAATGTAACCTCGACTCATAGTTGCTATAATTTTACGATACAAAAATAGCTTGAATTAGCCAATTTTGATCCAAAAAAAGGCATTTGTTTATACAAGTTTATACTTTTTTCATATTCATACAAACGTTTAAATAGTCTTTGCGCCACTCCCCACGAAATACTGTTTACCGTACATACTTTCAGCACTTTATTTCGCCTTACATCATTTTACCAAATAATTAACGGAAGCCCTTTATTAATTTCACTCTAACATTCGAATGCAGTAAGATATAATTGAATGTAAAGTTTAGGTGTAATTAGACGATTTTTCATGGTGAATCAGAGGTTGAGAAATATTGAGTAAGCCAAGTAGTTGCTCTCCTCTGATTCTTTTTCTAATTCAAATTTGACGTGCGGAAATTTACTTTTTAAGTAAGGCTACAATGTCTGACTCTATCTTTTCTGGCTTAGTCACAGGCGCATATCTTTTAATTGTTTCACCATCTGGAGCAATTAAGAATTTGGTGAAATTCCATTTGATTCTTGAACCAAAAAACCCACCTGTTTTGCTTTTAAGCCATTTAAAGACTGGATGTGCATTTTTGCCATTCACTTCAACTTTTTCTAATAATTGAAAAGTCACTCCGTGGTTAATTTCGCATGTTTCAATCATTGTTTCGTTGGTCTCAGGTTCTTGCCCTCCAAATTGATTACAAGGAAAACCTAAAATGACAAGTCCTTCGGGATTAAATTTAGCATGTAATAATTCTAAACCACCAAATTGAGGCGTAAGTCCACATTTGGTTGCAGTATTTACAACTAAAATTGTTTTACCTTTTAATTCGGCAACGGGATAGGGCTTTCCGTTTGGCAAATTGAATTCTAATTCTTGAAAATTTGAAATTGTCATAAATGAGATCTAAAAGTCTGTAAAGATATAACTCGCAAGTGAGCAAATAGTTTAAAAAAGACTTTATTCCTTTCATTATTCAGAATTTAAACAATATCTTTATTCGGAATTCGTTTTTAGATTATACCCATTTAAGATATACCAATCATGCGCAATTTTATACTACTCACCTTAATTTTTGGACTTAGCCATAATGGAATGAGCCAAGAATTAAATCCGTATTTAGAGAAAGGAAATTTATCCATTGGATTAAGGACTACAACGAGTCTTTTTGGACATGATGAAGTTCCAGGTTTAGGTACAGGTGGACAATTTAGATTGCAATTGTTTGATTTTTTAAGTACCGAGTTTTTCGCAGACTGGATAACATTAGATTTGAATGGTGCCGGAACTAGAAACAATGCACACGTTGGTTGGTCAGTTCTATTTTACCCTAAGAAAACGGAAAAATTTATGCCTTATTTAATTGCTGGGCATTGTTTTGATTATGCTGAAGTGACACCGCTTAGCACTAGTTTTTTAGATCGATCGAGCGAAAGTATCAGTCGCTGGAGTTCGGCTGTTCAAGGCGGACTTGGTGCTCATTATTTTTTATCAGAACGCTTTAACATGACCTTCTCAGCGCAATATATGCTCCATTTAGGTCAACATTTGGATTATGAATTAACAGAAGTAGGCGACGGTTATTATTTAGAGACAGATCATTCTAGTTCGGCTGAAGAAGCAACAGAAACCCATCTTTTATTGACATTAAGTTTAAATTATAGAATTGCAGATTTATGGTAAAGTTGAGCAAAAAAGTAGCCTTATTGGCCTTAACGGTTGGCATATTTGCTATAAACGCAACAGCGCAAGAAAGTGAAACGCCAGCTGATAAAATTAAAATTAAAGCTGCCCTGTCTATTTCACCTGGTTTCTTAACGGAAAACACGAAAACCGTTCAGTTACATGGTTATGTTGGCTTTCGTCCAAAACAGGGGCGAATTGAATTACGCGGTGACGGTTTTTATTATTTAAACGCTTTTGGCGACCGTCCACGTTTTACAATTAACCATCAAGTATATGCTGGGGCATTTTACCGTTTTTCGGATGCGCAATTTCAACCTTATGTTGGTTTTCAACCTGGTATAGCCTATTCACAATCATCTGAATATGGAAGATTAGATGAAGCTACCAATACAATTAGTTATAAAAAGTCAATTAATCCAGTCGGTTCAGTAGCAGGTGGGCTTGATTTTTTCGGAGAAAAGGTGTTTTTCATGTTTATTGAAACCCGTTATATTTTTGGAAAACATAAATCAGATAGCTATCCCATCTTTTTGGATGAATGGCGTTTTTCCTTTGGATTAGGTTTTCATTTCTAAATTTTTACACCGTTTAGGAAACTTTTCTCTATTCCAAACGTTTTGTTTTAAAGGATTCTTTTAACAGGTTCGATTATTGATGGTTAACTACAAAATCAATGATTACTACACGTAAAGGGATTTACATTTAAACATGTCATTTTTTTTTGTTAAATTAGAGGTTCACTTGAAACGTTTTTTTACATACATATTAACCCTTTTTCTAAGTTCACAACTTTATGCATCTCATATAGTTGGAGGAGATATGTATTATGATTGTTTGGGTGGGAATACGTATCAAATTACCTTAAAATTATACCGTGATTGTCTTTCTGATGGAGCTGAATATGACCCAATGCTTCCCGTTACTGTTTTTAATGGTTTAAATGTTCAAATTGATCATTTTACAATTCCATTTCCAGGTAGTGCAGTATTAGATGTTCTTTTTGACAATCCCTGTATTACTTTTCCTTCAGACATTTGTGTTGAAGAATCGATTTATCAAAAAACTGTGACTTTGCCAGATTCACCAACAGGATATATTTTATCCTACCAGCGGTGTTGTAGAGGTCCGGCCGTTACAAACTTGGCAGATCCAGGTGATGAAGGGTTGACCTTGCAAATTGATATTCCACCAACATCATTGGCGGTGTGTAATAGCAGTGCGCGTTTTACAAATTATCCTCCTTTAGTATTATGTGCAGGGCAAGAACTTATTTTTGATCATTCTGCAATTGATCCTGATGGTGACCTTTTAGTGTATGAATTATGTTCACCCTTTGGTGGTGGATCAAGTACTTTTCCTGCACCAGATCCTGCAGCTCCGCCTCCATATAGTCCTGTAGTTTGGGCCGGTGGAATTACTGCTGATGATCCTTTTGGGGCAGGCGATTTATCAATAGACCCCGTAACAGGAATGTTAACAGCATTCCCAGAAGCTCCCGGTTTATATGCGGTGGGCGTTTGTGTAAAAGAGTATCGTGATGGTAATTTGATTAGTACTTCAAGGCGTGATTTTTTATTTAAAGTATTAAACTGCGAAATTGAATTAGAAGCTGAAGTAATTCCGCAAGACGATTTAACCACCTTTGTTTCTTATTGTCAAGGCTTAGAAATCTTTTTCGAAAATAATAGTTACGGAGGAGATTTTTATAAGTGGGATTTTGGTGTGCCAGAAATTGGTACTGATGTTAGCACAGAGTTTGAACCTTCTTATACATTTCCGGGACCAGGAACCTATGTAGTAATGCTGGTTGTAAATCCGGGTTGGCCATGTACAGACACCTCCTTTGAAACTTTTGTCGTTGCCAATTCAATTGACGCTTATTTCACACCTCCAGATGCGCAATGTATTGTAGGCAATAGTTTTGATTTTATGGGGGAAGGAATTTATCCAACTGAAGGAGAGGGAACAACCTTTGAATGGAATTTTGGCGGCTATTCCGATCCACTTTTTTCAACTGTTGAGGATCCAACTAATGTTGTTTTTACAGCTGCTGGACCGCATGATGTCACCTTTACAGTGAACTATGATATTTGCACAATTTCGCATACAGAAGAGATTTTTGTCTATGCCGAGCCTACCATCAATTTTACCGTTCCGGATGAATTAAAATGTGCTCCTTATACAGCTTACTTTACTGATTTATCCTTCGCGCATACTGAGATTTTCTATTCATGGGATTTTGGAGATGGTATTGGCACTTCATCTGAACAACATCCGGTATACATTTATAATGATGTGGGTGTTTATGATGTTACGTTGACTATTTGGACGATTGATGGCTGTATTGATACACTGACCTTGGTACGAGAAAATTTAATTGAAACTTTCCCTAGTCCTACTTCTGCATTTACTGTGTCTCCAACCGTGTTGGATGAATATCATGCCGATTTCTTTTTTACAGATCATTCGGTAGATGGGGTGGAGCAGTGGTTTTATTTTGCGGATGGTGATTATTCTCAATTGACAGAAGTTTGGCATAATTATACCGAACCCGGCGTCTATTATCCTTGGCAAATTGTAGTCAATGAATATGGTTGTAAAGATCGGAGCTATCAGCAATTAACAGTAATTCCGGTTATTCCTGTATTGGTTCCCAATGCGTTTACACCAGATGGTAATTCCTTAAATAATATTTTCAAGCCAGTTTTTTATGATGATGAAAATCAGATCTTCCGAATGTATATTTATGATCGTTGGGGAGAATTAATTTACGATTTCAATGGCGCTGGTGGTTATTGGGATGGCTCCTATCAAGGAAATGTTGTTCCAGATGGTGTCTATATTTGGAAAATTATTTACAATGAGTACGATACAGGATTACCAACAGAAATAGGTGGTCATGTTACCCTTTTACGTTAAGCCGCTTTGCTTCTTTCTTATTTAACTAGCGCACAGTCGTTTGTTAAAATCCAATTTGTTAATTTTCTGTTAAGATTTATGGCCGTTTGGCATAAATATTGTGATCGATAGGAAAAATCCAACATGATAAAATGTCTTTTAGTGCTCTTATTTGGCTTTACTATTTTTAATGTAAACGCGCAGGTTCAATCAACGAATTCATTTTTAGAATTATTGAATAACTCGAATTATCAGGATACTGGAAGGGTTTGGTTACAAGGTAATGTGGGTGAAAGTTATTTTAAAAGCTATGCATTAATTTCTAATGATTTTCGGCCGTCTTTTCAGTATGATATTAAATTGATGTTTAAATTTATTAAAAATCCAAAATTGATAAATGGAGCAATTGGCGTTCAATTTTCTGAAAACACGTTTAGCTTAAAAGATCAATATGCCATTATTTCGGAGGATGGAATAGCACTTACGCCATTGAATTTTGATGAACTGATTTATAATCGAATTAGAATGAGATCAATTAACATGCCCGTGATGCTGCATTTGCGTGCAAGGAATGTTAATTTCTTAAAAAAATTCAAGTTTGGGGTGGGAGTTGTTCCAGGTTTTAATTTTTCAAATGGATTGCAAAAGACAAACTATACGCTAGCGGATAGAGCATACGTTTTGAAAGAGAAATCAGACTTTGATATGACAACGATTAGAGGGAGTTTTTTATTCGAGATTTTTTTCAATAATCTTTCCCTTTATTATGAGCATGGAATCAATGCTCCTGGCGGTTCTCAGAATTTCACAACTGGAATAAATAAACTCGGATTCGGTATAGCTCTGTAGTTAGTTATATACGGCGAAATTGCCTCCTGCTCAGGAAATACTGTTCCTAACATAGGTGCTATTTTTAGAAAACCATTAGCTATGAGTACGATACAGAATTACCTGCAGAAATAGGTGCTTATATTACCCTTTTAGGATAAGATTTTTCTATCTTTGTTCACAGAAGATTTGTCCGCCCCTTATTATTGGACAAATTCAAAATATCCCCCACCATTTTTTTAGTTTTTGGTAGAATTAATGTAATTAATTTTTATCGCGGAGCACTGAGGATTTGTATAGTGAGCTTGCTCAACTAAACAAATGAACTCGAAGTGTCGAGCGTAGAATTGTGTAATTTGTTTTATCGCGGAGTACTGAGGATTTGTATAATGAGCTTGCTCAACTAAACAAATGAACTCGAAGTGTCGAGCGTAGAATTAAACACAAAAAAAGCAGAACGTAAATAGATTACGGACTGGTGCTTTTGTTTTGTATCGGATAACCGGTATAGGTTTGTTGGTAGAAGTTATATGTGTTAAACTATAACTTAAAGAATTAAAAATGCAACGTTCAATAGTACACATGGACTTAGATACTTTCTTTGTTTCGTGTGAGCGTTTAATTGACAGTCAATTAAATGGTAAGCCAGTTTTAATTGGCGGGACTTCAGATAGAGGTGTGGTGGCTGCTTGTTCATACGAGGCGCGAAAGTTTGGTGTACATTCAGCTATGCCAATGCGCATGGCGCGGGAACTTTGTCCTGAGGCCATAATATTGCGTGGTAACAGTGGCATTTACACCAAATACTCTCAATTAGTAACGGATATTATTAAAGACAGTGTTCCCTTATACGAGAAATCCTCAATAGATGAGTTTTATATTGATTTAACAGGGATGGATCAATTTTTTGGATGCCAGCAATTGGCTTCAGAACTGCGCGCTAAAATTATTCGCGAATCGGGTTTACCTATTTCATTTGGTTTGTCACAAAATAAAACGGTTTCAAAAATTGCAACAGGTGAGGCCAAACCCAACAATGAAATCTTCATTTTAAAAGGGGAAGAAAAACCATTTTTGTCGCCCTTATCTGTTCGTAAAATCCCTTCGGTTGGCGAAAAAACCTATCGCACATTATGCGATTTGGGTGTGAAAAAAATTCAATCCATTCAAGAAATGCCGATTGACATTATGCAAAAGGTGTTTGGTAAAAATGGTGCGAGTATTTGGAAAAAGGCCAATGGAATTGATTTATCTCCTGTTATTCCTTATCGTGAACGAAAATCTATTTCTACAGAACGCACGTTTGATAAGGATACCATTGATATAAAGAAATTAGAAGGATTAATGGTCGCTATGGCAGAAAACTTGATTTTTCAATTGCGCCGTGGAAACAAGTTATCGGCTTGTGTCACCGTAAAAATTCGCTATTCTGATTTTCAAACTTATACCCTGCAAAAGAAAATTCCGTATAGCGCGTCAGACCATACCATTTTACCAATTGTGTTGGAATTATTTCGGAAACTGTACAATCGCCGAATTTTAGTGCGGCTAATTGGAGTGCGCTACAGTCATTTGGTAGAGGGCGGCCATCAAATTGGTTTGTTTGATGATCCTACAACCATTAAATTGTACCAAGCTATGGATCTTATTCGCGAACGTTATGGTGATCGCTCTATCATGCGGGCATCCGGTTTTGAGGCCAGAAGCATTAGTCGTTGGAATCCGTTTAATGGTGAACCACCGCCACTTTTAGCTAATCGGAGGCAGTAGGGTTGTGTAATTATTTTACCTGTATGTTATAAAAGCCAGAAAGACTTCGATTCGGCTAATATTTGGGCTTTACTGTCCGTGGTAAACCCATTTTTTTCAGCTTTTTCCAATTTTGCCGCTATCCAGTCAATTTGTTGTTGCTGCTTTTTTGTTTGTCTTGCCATTATTCAGAGACCTCAATAATATTAGGAATAATCGTTTTCTTGAACGACTCAGATAACTCTTCGTTAATATTTTTATAATAGCCAAAAGCTCTATATACTTTATCTGACTCACATTTTTTCCAAGCAACGGATGAAAAGAGGTATCCGATTAAACCTATATAAAGAAAGATAATAGTGAAATAATTTTTAGTAAAGACCTTTCTATGGCTAAAGTCCAAACCAAGGTATTCTTCTTTTTTGTAGACCTGTTCAGCAATTTTGTCCTCTATTCTATTGACTTTAGTAAATAAACGGTACCTCATATATGAGATAATCCAGATAACAAGAGGACTTAGAGCCATTGAATAGGCGGCAAGACTATTTAGAAAACTATTACTAGATAGTGCGTTAAAGAAAAAGAGATAATAGAATAAACTATAAAAAATTAAGATTAAAAGAATAGCATAAAAGGGGTTGCGTCCAAATGCCGTTCCAAAACTTCGTAAAATTGACAATCGCATATACCACATGGATTTATTGTTTTTGTCTTTTTCCTTATGTTTAAGCGCCCAATTTCGTTCAGCACGGTCCATTTCAAATATGAAATATCTAAACTGCAAACTAACCAGATTAAGCCAAGCGAATGCAAAAAGGATAAAAAACGACATGGCAAAGGTCTGTGTATAATCAGATTTTATACGCGAATTTTTCAATCGTCCTTTATAAAGCTCATTACTTAAGACTTCATGTGACGCGAAATAATAGAATTGGCGCTTATCATTTTTTGTGATTGTATTAAACGAATCGTTATTGTTAAATTCATAAATCTGATCAAATGCTGATGCATGTAAATTTTCGAGCGTTTCTGGATGCCACCACATCATATTTCCCAAATGATATCGATCTGTTTTTTCCATCCAAACTTCTGCCACACTTTTCACAAAAATACCAGACGTAAGTGACATAAATATGATCGTTAAAAACATGATTGCGCTGATAGAAAACTTACTAACCGCACCTTTGTCTTTCGAACGAATTTGGGTAATAAACATTCCCAGGAAGAGGTTGAGAGCCGCAGGAAATAAATTCTTAATATCAAGATTTAAATTCGTTAAGGGAGATTTAGATTCGGGCTTATTTAAATCAGTATTGAATTTATCAAGGGGTGTTTGAACAAAAGGTTTGGATTTACTTTTTAATTCCGGGTGACTTTCCTTCCTTTTAAAACTATCTGTAAAAAAAATAGCACATCCTAAAGCAAGGCAAACCATAAAAAATAACCCTTGAAGAAAAGTGTCAAAAGTAATTATTTCGCCAATATCGTTAAAATTAAGATCCATAATATAATTTAAAGTTTAGATCAAAAAAAGGATAAATATTTTAACCAAACAAGCGTGTTAATACCCATTTAAAATAGGGTTTTTCCTATTTGTGGAAATTTAGTTCAAATGGTTTGGAACTGCTCTGGCAGCTATAACAGGTAAATCACTTCGAAGCTTGCCTTGTTGTTCCGATCCTTTTACAATCTTAAACATAATAAAAACTACGGTCGAATAAGTTCTTTCAGCCACTTTTTTTCATTCTCAGTCAAATCATCCACATTAGAAATGTAATTGGGGTTGGGTTGATACCATTTTTGACTTTCATAAAAATCGCGAATAAAGGCCGTTTTAAAAACATAACCCCTTCTAGCATAAGGTAAGTTGCGCAAAATTTTATGCGCACTTTCGCTAATTGATTCTGAAATAAATGAACTGGATTGAAGATCAAAAGGCAAGTTATGCTGAGAAGGGTCAAAGGCCTTTAAATCTATTGCTTGCATATTAACGACGGCATTAATGTTAAGTTCTCCATTTGGATGAAAATCCTTTTTAGTAAATACCAGCGGGCCATGTTTGCAAAAAACCTCCATTGATCCTTTATATTGCGCTAAATACGGTGGTAAATCCTCATCTATTTCTAGCATTTTTCCATTAAAACTCCAATCTGATTTATCCTTAAAAAAAGTTTTGGAAAGAAAAAAATTCTGAAAATCGCCTAGGTCTATGATTAGTGTAAAATCATCAATTCCATTATTTGCCCAACGATTGGCCGCAGTCAAAATGTATCCAAAAGAATAATACTCCATTACTGAAGTGGCCATTTTAAAATTGTAGGTATGTTGGATGGTGTTTAAGCCTTTTTTGAATGGAGCGTTAAAATGATAGACATAATAGAAATCGGAATAATTATCAAAGCCATATTCGCCTTTGGCCTCATCCATAGTTAAGGATACTATTGTATCATCTTGATAATAATCCTTTTCGTTTACAAAGGCTGTTTCATACCGAATGGGTAAACCATTCATGACGACAGAAAAATTAGAAATATAAGGATGCTGCCTATTAATAGGCGTACCATTTACATCTCCTGCCGGAGAAGGGGCTTCAAAACCAACTAGAATTTCTTTTGCAACACCAGGATTATCAAAAATATAGGACACAGTTACACGCACATATCCATTCTCAATCCGTTGAATTGAAAGCACCTCTTTTTTAACCGAAATGGTTGATTCAACTATAGGGATGAGCTGGTTTCCGTTGGAATAAAATGAACCATCATTCGCTAATAATTGCGTTGCATGAAAGCACAGAAAGAGGACTAAAATACGCATTGGCGTACGTCTACATATACGGTTCTAAATCTTCACTCTTTTTGCGCATAGATTCCCATTTCTCACAAGCTTCTGCTTCGGAGCGTTCGAATTCAGTTCTGGCTACTTCATCAACTTCACCAATTTTGTCAACTAATTTTTCAAATTGCTCTTCTTCATCACTTCCAACTTCACCATCTTCAACCATAACAGCCATTTCTGATGCAATAAGGTCCAATGCGTCCACAACATCACAAGCCGTTTCAAGGTCTTCTACATTAATGTCTAATGCCTTTTTTCCACCACAACTAGTAACGGTAAAGCACAGCATTAATGCGCTTCCAATAATAAATGATCTTTTCATAGGGATTAAATATACTAAAACAAGTCTAATATTGACTACCTCGGATGAAAATATGACCAGATTTTAAATCTCGAAAAATTTCAAAATCATCAAAATCATCCTCTGCATAATAGCCTTCGTAATTCTCAACGTCCTTCGGTAAATACCAGTCGGGTTCTTGACTAATTATGCCATGTTTGTCATGATATTTAATCATGCCATTATGTTCAATTAATTCTTGAAAAAAGGCGGAATCAGCTTCCAATTCAAAACTAAAAGCATGCTCTAACCAAATAGGATGATCAGAACTCCAATAGTCACAATGGACAATAATTAAGCGTTCTGGTTTAGGTAAATTCATAGCTGCCCGGAAATGTGCTTCGCAATTCACATCACGATCAATCGAAACCGCGTTTGTGTCAATTGCATCAACCGCATCAATCATTTCAGGATTAGAAATTGCAACGACACTATCCACCAAAGGATCGACTGAATTTTCATTCAGATTCGAATCACTAGAATTGGTACAACTCGCAATGGCTAAAGCAAGCGCAACCACTAATCCTTTTTGGTTAATAATCATAGGTATACGAAACAAATGTAGGTATTTAATCCGAGTTTGATCTCAATCGATTAAATTGGGAGTTTTTGGAGGGATTTGTGTGCTGGAAATTAGTACTATTTAAGTTAGCATTATGGTTTGTGGAGTAAACCCGGACATATTTGGATGCGACAACAAGGCGCGGCGCAGTTTGTAAGTGGGAGTAATTATTTTAAAATCACAAAAAAATGTATTGATTATCAATGAGTTGCGGTTTGTGCGTGAAGCTTAGTCACATAAGCGTCACATAAGGTTATGCCCAAAATGGAATATATTTTGCGTGCTTTTTAGAATTACTTTCCGGATCCGAGTCTTTAATCAAGTTTTCGTCTATTGCTAATGCTATTATTCTTGAGGCCATTGAGTAGTTTTTTTCCTCAATCCCAAACCTGACTCTCAGTGTTTGATTGGTCATGGATTCTCCAGAAACGTATTTTAATGACGCATGCAGATAACAGGCTCTGGTCTTATCTTCTTTAGTCATTTGTCTTAATGACTTATACGCATATAGGATTACTCTAGTAAAGTTTTGACCTTCTATGAATTTAGGCGCTGGAAGCTGATAAAACTCGCATTGGAATATAACCTTATCAATACCACTTCCGCGCTCTTCACAAATACTCATGCGTCTCATGAAGCTTGCTAATTTTTCGTTCCGAGATTGAGGATTATGGTCAATAAACCTCATAGTACTAATAATGGGTTTTCCTGGATTAGAAATTTCTATTCGATCATCAAAAATCTCAACCATAGGACCAGTTCCAGTAATCGAAAAGTCTTGATGAATAATAGCATTGGCAACAAGCTCTCTTACTGCAAGTTCCGGAAACATTTTAACTTCTTTTCTAAAAGCTTTGCCAATTTCTTCATTTACTGGTAGTTGATCATTGATATAATTTATCATACCTTTAAATCCAGAAGCATAGCCCTTCTTACCAATTTGTTCCTTTTTAGTGTTTAATTTATTTTTACCTTGATAAATAATAACTCGAACTGCTTTTCTTTCTAATGTTTCAAAAGAATCAAGCTGTTTTGCAAAGAGTAAGCCACCAAGATTTGTGATGTCGTATTTGATTCCATTTTTTACAATAATTTTTTCTTGGACAAACTTTTCGAATATTGCATCTCTATTTTCGGGAAGTGGAATTTTCATGAGCTCGAAATACGAAGGATAGTCCAATAGCGTAAGAACTTTATTTGCATCTACTCCATACATTGAGATGCCCTTTTCAAAGACGGAACCGGGTTTTTTATTCCAAATTAGTCTTTGTTTTTCTGGGTGTTCATCTAATTTAGTTTTATAGGAACCGATTCTTATATACGCGATTCCATCAAATTTTACTGGGGTATTTATTGTTGATTGAATTCTAATTAAAATTACTTTTTTGTCTTCGGCTAGAAATTCGTGGCATTCAAAATGAATTTTTGGTACCAAATTTCTTGTAATCCAAGGAATTAAGTCTTCATTTCCTTTTCCCTTCTGATTTAAATCGAATTTCGTCCCTGTAATCCTATGGGTCTCATCTTGTATTCCAAAATGATATAAGCGTACTCCTTGTCTTGAATACACGCAGAATTAGACAAAGCAGAGATATATTGACCTAAATGTTGACAATTATTCTCTTTGAATTCTAGCCATTCAGTTTCCGAAGGCATTGCTCTAAGATCACTTAAAAGTATGTTTAACTCAGTCTTAGTCACATTAGTAGGCTTTGTAGTTAGCTGTATATTAGCTGTTTAACTATTGATGTATTAGGCTTAGTCACATAAGCGTCACATAAACAAATGTACAACAAAGATTTGAAAAATTGATAAGAATCACCAAAGCATAAAATAAGAATATGAAAAAAATTATCATAAAAGGTTACCTTTAATAAAAACGGACATATAAAGATAGTTGCAAGACAAAGAGATCATATCGCAAATTAGAAAAGGCCGCACTAACAAGGCTATTAAGTTCTTGTATAAGGAATATCCAAAAGTGAAAGCAAATATTGTTTCTAGCGGAGGAGATGCTGAAATTGCGCAAGAAATATTCCATGATAGTTTAATTTTATTGATCGAAAAGGTGGGGGATCCAAAATTTGAGTTAACCTCAAAATTGACAACTTATTTATACGGGATTGCGCGATTTATGTGGAAAAATGAAGCACGAAAACGCCAAAAAAATCCTGAATTAGAATGGAAAGACACCTTGATTTTAACAGCTGATGATTTAGATTATAATGCCGAAAAGGAAGCCGAGTTAAAAATGCTAGAGTCTGTCCTGTCTCAAATTACTGAACGCTGTAAAAAAGTGTTTGAACTCTTTTATTTTAAAAAAGAAAATATGAAAACAATCGCTGAAAAACTCAAATTTTCGAGTGTTAATTCAGCAAAAACGCAAAAATATAAGTGCATGGAAAAAGCCATGATGCTCGCCAAAGAAATTAAAACCGCCACCTCAACCAATTAACAAATGAGACCAGAATTGACCACATTAGAACAAATTGACATGTACTTGTCTGGAAAATTATCTCCAGCCGAGCATAATGCTTTTGAAGCTAAAATCAATGCCGATCCTAACCTAGAAAGCATGGTTAGTCAGCAAAAAGAATTGATTAAAGCTGTGAACAGAAAAGCCTTACGTGCGCAAATTAATGCAGCAGCAGTCGGTGGTGGAGCGGCTAGTGGTATGAGTAATTTGTGGATTGGTATAACAAGTGTTGTTGGTGTTGGTTTGGTCACTGCGGGACTTATTTATTTCAATTCGGATGATGAGGTCCTAACGGATGAAAATAATTTGGCAATAAATGATTCGGAATATGTAGCGGCGGATACAAACACAATCAACTTTGATTCTGTGGAAGAAGCCTTGATTTTTGAAGAGCCGGAAACAATTTTTTCATCCGTTCAAGTCTATCCCGAAATAGATGAGGACAGAATGAATGTTGAGGTTAATTCTTTTGCCCAAAATGATCCTGTTGCGTTAGAAATTAATGAAAATGATAATGGCGATTTGGTTGAAGTAATTGATGATGACACTGAACCTGATCGTACTGCGATAGAGGATTTATCTAATACAGACCGGACACAAAGAGCATCCTATCCTGGCGGAAATTTTGCCATGGATAAATTTATCGACGGGAAATTGCAATATCCACGGTCAGCACGTAATAAAGGAATTGAAGGCGTAGTGCGTTGTGAATTTTTTGTAACGGCAGATGGCGTAATTACTGATATTGATGCCAAATGCATTAACATGAATGAACGCGACGGGCCACCATTTAATGATGTTAAATTGCTGTTGAATAAAAGGATTATGAATGCCTTTATCAATAATGCAACGCACACATTAAGAACTATGCCGAGTTGGGTGCCTGCAAAAAATTCGCAAGGGAATCCTGTTCTAACCCGACAACGGATGTACTTCAATTATGATTTAGAAAAGGGCTGCTTGGTTTATCAATTGGATGAAAACCTTCCTTTTTCTGAAGAAGATTTCAATGAAAAGGAGGAAAAACGGAGGAGATAAGGCGGATAATGGCTAGGTCATCCGTAAGTATATGATTCAATTCCGTTTGTAATTGACGTATTTTCAATGCTAGAAAATCTGGATAAATAATGTCATTTTTATCTGTCAATAAATAGGCGATAATCTCGGCCTCACTTAATTGTTTGTTTTTGTTTGAGAAGTTCTTAAATGTATAAATTCCATCCGTACAAATAGACAGGTCTTTAAAACTCGAGATGGACAAAAATTGCATTTGGTCTGCGTACCAATTTTCAAAATTGGCGTGCAAATGATAACCTAAATAATCAGGTTTATCATCTTGTTCGAAATGGGATGATTGACCGTCAACATAAATCAAACCGTCCCCAACAGTTAAAAACTCTGCATTGAGGGTTGTTGTGTTAACTATTCCTAAAATAAGGGTGGATAAAAGCTCTTCCTTTTCAAGTCCCAGTCTGTTTTTAATGACTTTAGCTTCTTCGAAAAGTTCCGATAAGACATCTTTTAATTGTTGCTTAATTGGGATGAGCTCTTTTGTAATTAATTCTGCGTAGAATTTGTTTTTTGCTATTTTCCGTAAAATCTTTCCAAATAGCATTGCCGCAAAGGTGGATTCTTTGCCCATAGTACAACCATCTAATACTGCAATGACATAGTCATTTGTAGAAATTTTTTCGTTGATGAAAAAATCTTCGCAGTTGTTGGTGTGAAAGTTTCCGATTTGTAAAGTAGTGTATACGTTTAGTTCATGATTTTTATTTTGCATTGCTGCAAAACTATTAAATCATTTACAATTTCCAGAAAATCAATCTGCCAATTTCACATAACCTACACCCTCTTGCGCTCCAAAAAATTTTCACCACAACATTTTTTGGCTACTGCAGCCCAAGGTTCTGTTTAATCTGTCGCAGCTGAAGCAAGGGGAATTTGCATTTTATAACGTGCTCATGTTTTTATTCTAGCTTGTATTTCCTTTCCCAAGTTTTTTGCATTGATTGACTTTCGTCACCATCATAAAATACCTTTACGCTTAGACTATCATTTTCAATTCGCCTGTGCCATAAGAAGTCATGAATATTTCCACTAAAATCAACTTTTTTAATGTATGCTGATGGAATATATTTCATTAAGGTATCTCTTAGATCAATTTTTATTTCAAGATTGGAATTGATTAAATAATAGTCCTTTTTTGCTTTTAAAATCAAATTATCTCCTTTGAGCACAATAAAAGGTTTGTCATTTCCAGACAATAAGAGAGAGTCCGTAAAAATGATTTGAGAATGATTAGCAGAATCCATTACAGAGAGTAATCTGTCAGATTTAAGGTATTCGTAATGTAAACTTGAGTTGGGTGAAAATATTTTGAATCGAATTAATTCACCTTTATGATATTCTTCCTCTCTATAAGTTTTTCCATTTGGGTAATAGAAAGTTGAAATTCCATGATTTCTTCCTTCAATTCTTTGTTCTTGACTCTTTAACGCTCCTGTTTCAAAGTGGGTTTTAATCAATCCATGCCAAACACAGTTTTTTAATTGACCTTCTAATTCTATTCGACCATTGTCATAATATACTTTCTTATATCGATTGGGTTCTCCATTTCCATCACAAGGGCCAAAGTCGAATGGATTAAAGAAAAGGGCGAAATAAAGCACATATCCTATTATGCCTAAAAGCACAACTCCAATTAGGGGTTTGATATGTTTAGTATTCAGTTTCATTTATTGCACTCCAACAGTAGAACAAAGTATGGCAGGATTATATAAATATGTGGCGCGGAATAAATTTCCAATTATAAAGATGGTGTAATTCATTTCTTATTTAATTTCAGAAGTAATATCGTCAATAATTTTCAACATTTGGCGGGCATAATAATTATCGGGCGCAATGCCCAGCGTTCGCTCAAACAAGTCGTAAGAGCGATTGTATTCTTTTTTATGAAATGTAGAAGTTGCTTTATTGACTACGTTTTTAAAAAATCGGGCAATTTCCTTTTCCTTGCTTGATAATGTGTCGGGCTGAGCCGCAAGAATATGATCAATTTCAATTATACGATCTTTTGGCTGGCTTAAACTGGGTGAATAGTATAAGACTTGCTTGTACAAAAACTGGGCGCTTAAATAACTGCCAATTTCAAAAGTGGAATCTGCCAATGCAGTAACTTCTTTTAAATGTTGCTCACGGTAAAAATTTTTATTAGAATCAATGATAGCATGGATTGCAGCAACTTGATTTATGGCGTAGTGCCGATTTGTGTCATTTGCGACGGTTTGATAATGATACAATGCTTTACGATATTTTTTTAGGTAAAAGAATACTTCTGCCTTATCAAGGTCGCGGGATTGGCGCATTGTGATTTGGGCGAATGAATGAGCCGTGCAAGAAAGCAGAACCAGCAAGATGAGACTTTTCATAGTATTCTATTTAAAAAGCAATTGTTTCAATTCCTTCAGACAATAAAATGGCCCTTCCCAGTAAAAATGCCAACAAACCGCAAATCACCATTAGCAAGGACTTTTTATGTCTTAGAATATCAATGCCTAAAGCACGTTCTGTTTCGTCCTGTTCCTTATCATTTACCCTGGCAACAAAGCTTGCAAATCCCCCAATTACAAATGAGAGTATTCCAGTCACGAAAACGATCCAACCAAGAACTACCATAAGATTATTGATATAACCAGTAGGTTGGGTTGATATTACTGATCTGTCCGTCTGTGGTAATTTTTCTTATTTCAAAATGCACTTCAGAATTGCCAGATGAATTAATTAGTAATGCACCCACTTCCTGTTTAACACTTACCTGATCACCTGTTTTAACATAAGTCTCTTGTAAGTTAGAATAAATAGTCCGGTAATTTCCATGTGCAATAATTACAGCTTTACCTGCGCCAGGTATCACAATAACGCTCGTTACAACTCCTGCATATACTGCCCGAACAGTTGAACCTTTTACGGTTGTAATGTCAACGCCATTATTATACGTAAAAACGTTCACATGTGCCGGGTGTGGTTGTTTTCCAAATCCTTTGGTAATTTCTCCGGTTGAAACAGGCCACGGTAGCCGTCCCTTATTGTCTTCAAAGCCTTTATTGCTTAATGCTATCTCACTGCGTTCAGTGGCTGAAATATTTTTCTTCCTTTCGGCTAAAATTTCCTTATTAATAGCTGCGTTAATGGCGTTCTGAATTTCTCTAGACTTTTCCCGCTGTGCAAGCAATTCTTGCTTCAATTGCTCCTCTTGGCCTTGCATTTCTTTAATGGTTGATTTTTGATTTTCGCGGTCACGGACATATCTTTTTTGTTCTGTTGCGCTGCGAACTGTTATATCGTCTTTTTCGTGTTTTTTAACCTCTAAAATGGCTTGTTGTTGCTTTAATTTTTCAATTGAGGTTTGAATTTTACGGATTTGATCAGCACGGTATTTAGAAAGTTGATCTAAATATTCCATGCGTTTATTAGCTTGGTTAAATGATTCTGAAGAGAGCACAAATAGGAGTGATGCGGTAGAGTTCCGCATTTTATAGGCTTGAACAATCATCAAGCGATATTGTATTTTTTGTTGTTCAACTTCAAGTTCAAGCTTGGCAATTTCAACGGTTAATTGAGATATATCTGAATCTAGTTTTGAGAGTTGTAATTGCAAATTATCGAGCAAGGCCTGTCGATACTGGATTTTACGATCAATTAGGTTGATATTATCCGTGAGATTTTCGCGATTCTCAGCTGTGCTTTCTAATAGTTTTTGGGTCAGCCCAATTTTTTTTTCAAGTTCTTGTTGCTGCTTTTTTAAGCGGTCGCTCTCTTTCTCTTGGCCAATTGCTGAAAAGGCTAAAAAACAAAATAAAATCGCTATGTATTTACTTACACTCAACGTATGAACTAGGTATTTTAATCTTAATTTTTGATCGATTATTTATTTTAACAGAACCATAATTCAGTTGAATTTCCAGTGTGTCTTTCGGGTTCGTAATGTAAATGTTAGTCGCCTCTGGAACTCGAAATCCTTCTTCCATTTTCGACTCTAAATAATCAATTTGGATTGATGTGGTATCTGAAGGAACTTCAATATTTGTTTGAAAAACGTTGAGTGAAGCTGAATCCATGTGGTATTGAATTAACATCACATCATCTTCTAAGTTTAAGCGATCGTTTTCTAAGCGTTTATATAATCTTTCTTTGTGCGAAGAAAGGATATAATGATCCTCTGCTTTAATCTGTTGGTATTTGGTGCTTTCTTCCAATCCAATTGGTAAGCCTAATATCAGATCTTGAAAAAAGTCGAATTCAACTTCAGTTCCAAATAGGGTAGAGACATAATCTAAACTCTCAGCGAAATAGCATTTGTCCGTTTTATTTGCAAAAAAGATGGAATCTGTTGTGATCATATATGCTGCACCAACCATTGGGCCAACTCTAAGTGATCCACCAAAGGCAGTATCTACATTTAACTTAACATAGCAAGAAAAAGAGGCATTTCGTTGGGTACTTTTTAAATCTACTCCAATTCTAACTGCAAAAAAGTGAAACGGGATGGAATCTTGCGCAAATAGGGCTTTTTCCAACTCTTTTGTACTCTTATTCGGTAATTTTTCACCCTTATCCACATGTTGACGATTGCCACATGACGACAAAAACACAACCATAAATAGTGTGAAAAGTGGGATTATAATATGTTTATTGTACTTATTCATTCGTTAACTGCGTGTCATTCGAATTAGTTGTTACACCAACTTATTCCGGTTTATAGTAAGTTTTGTCCTCAAATTTACGTTTTAAAAGTGGCGATTTATTTCCAAAATTAATCGCTTCACCCCACAATTCAATTGCTTTTTCTTTTTCTCCGTCTAAAAAGAGGGCATCTGCGTACCGCTCCAAAACCCCCCCGTCTCCATAGTTTTCATACAGGGCCTTTAAAAAAGCATCTCCTGCACTTTTATATTGCTTCTTTTGGAATAAAATTTGACCATAAACGTCTAAGAGTCTTGAGCTTTTTGGAGCTACAGCAATCCCTTTTATTATTTCCGATTCTGCCAAATCTAATTTATTGTCATTCATTAGTCGCGTGGCCTTGTCGGCATACACGTTTATGTTTCCAGCAAATGATTGCAGCGCTTGGTCAAAATAAAATTCACCCTCATCTAAATTAGCTTGTCGATAATTCATATCTCCTAATTGATATAGAAATTCCGATTGTAATTGTGGATCTTGAACCACCAAATCTTTACCTAGAAAAAACCACTCCTCAGCTTTTTCATAGTCACCCAATTCCTTTGCACCAATACCCGTTAAAAGGTAAATAATAGGTTGCGCAGGAAAGAGTTCTGCTGCTTTTTCGCCGTTCTTTGTTAGTCCCTTGTAATTTTCTAAATTCGATTGGGCATCCAATAAGCGCAACCATAGGTTAAATGAAGAGGGGTCAATTTCAATTGCCATTTCATATTGCTCTTCGGCTTTGGCATAATTGTCTTGAAAGCTCCAATAATCCCCATAATAATTATGCATTTTGCCATTCTCTAAACTCGGATCATAAACAATATCAAAAAGGGCTGCAACACCCGCACGCATCTCTTTATAATCACGTTCATTTTTTGCTGTGTAGGGCAATAAACCCCGCACAATTTCCAACTTCCGATCTAAGTCCACATCCTCACTTAAAAATCCTTTTTTAAGATTATCAAACGCACCAGTCACATTATTCTGTCTTAATTCTAAATCAGCCATCATTATATAGGCTTGTCCGTAGGTTGGATTATTATCTATAATAGTTTGGATCAACAGTTTTGATTTAGCGAATTGTTTTTGTTGCATGTAAAATTCCGCTACCATTATTTTATAATCAGAATCTTCAGGATTTTCATTCATGAGTCGGGTCAATTCTTCTTCCGCCTTTTCATTTTCACCCAACTGTGTATACAAATCATATTTGGTAAACGTCAGCTCCGGAATCACACCCGTTTCAACTTCAATCTCGTTCAGCATTGCAATAGCCTCCGGAAATCTCTTGGCGCGAATGAGCGCGTCCACATATTTAAATTTTATGTCAACGTTTTTTTCGGCATCAATAATTGCTGCGTATAAATCGGCAGTTTTGACAAATTCGCTCCGTTCAAAGTAAAGATCCGCCAATCGCAATGCATACCATTTATTGGTTTTATTATTCGTATAAGCTTTTTCGGCGTGAAGCAAGGTTTTATCCTTGTCTCCTTGCGTTTGATACAAATCGGCTAAGGCAAAATGTACGGCGTGATTATTTGGCTCAAGCACTAAACAATGCTCAAAAAGTGCAATTGCTTTTTCATAATGCCCAATCATTTTTTCAGAATTTGCTTGATGAAATTCTGATTTGAAAATTTTACGTTGCGTATAAATATTGACCTCTTCTGCTTTTTTAGAATTATTGCAACTTGCGACTAAAAGCAGCACAAATGCGCATATAATTACGCGATTCAATATCAAAAGGACGTTATTTTTACTGTTTTTTATCATTCAATTGTAGTGTAATCACCAATGCTAATTACTTTTCCGTGGCTCAAAATTTTTGCATAATTTCCAATCATAGAGTCTTGCAAATTTGAATTGGCGATCATGGCGTTTTGTTGAACAATCGAATTGGTGATCACCGAGTTATTTACTGTAGTTCCGCGGCCTAAAGAAACATGCGGTCCTACCACAGAGTTTTCAATTACCACATGCTCACCAATAAAACATGGTGGAATAACGATTGAATTTTTCAATACTAAATCTGGTGATACAAGAGGTTCATCCTTATCAAATTCAAGCACACGTTGGTTTGTGTGGACGGTTACTTCTTTATTGCCACAATCCAACCACTCTGTTACTTTGCCAGGTTTAAATTGTGCTCCTTTTTTTGTCAAATTCCGCAAGGCGTCAGGTAGCTGATATTCGCCGCCTTTAATTATTCCATTGTCAATGAGATATTGCAATTCATACTTCAGTTTTGCGCCATCTTTGAAATAATAAATCCCAATCATTGCTAAGTCAGACACAAAAGTTTCTGGCTTTTCAACAAAATCCGTAATAATACCTTCATCATTCAACTTAACTACACCAAATGATGAAGGATCGTCGATTTGTTTAACCCATAAAATTCCATCTGCCTCACTGTCTAGCGTAAAGTCTGCTTTAAAAAGTGTATCTGCAAAAGCGACAACAACAGGGCCGCTTAACGATTCTGCCGCACATAAAACAGCATGTGCAGTTCCCAAGGCTTTATCTTGATAATAGATGCTTCCTTTAGCACCCAATTTCTCAGCTACTTTTATTAACTCAGCTTCAACTTCTTTACCGAAATCACCAATTACAAAGGCAATTTCTTCAATTTTTTCGCTACTCGTTTTTGCAATGTCTTGCACCAAGCGGTGCACAATTGGTTTTCCACCAACTGGAACTAATGGTTTGGGAACAGTTAAAGTATGAGGTCTTAATCTGCTTCCTCTCCCCGCCATTGGTACTATTATTTTCATGGTTTTCTTTTTAAGTCAATAGTCTATTAGTTAATAGTCATTATTAGTTAGATTTTGAAAAACTCTTAACCTAACACTTTTCACACTACGAGCTTCGCACACTGAGGCTCTCGAAGTGCGCTTTGCACTCACTTCACTCCTGTGCTTCCAAATCCGCCTTCTCCTCGCTCAGTCTCATTCAATACTTCAACTGCTACAAATGTTGCTTGTTCGCATTTGGCTACAACCATTTGCGCAATTCGTTCACCATCTTCTACAACAAATGGTTCATTTGATATGTTTACCAAAATCACGCCAATCTCTCCTCTATAATCTGCATCAATTGTTCCGGGCGAGTTTAATACACTAATTCCTTTTTTATACGCAAGGCCACTTCTTGGTCTTACTTGTGCTTCATATCCTTCTGGAAGTGCAATAAAGAGTCCTGTTTTAATCAAAGCACGTTCTAAAGGTTGCAATGTCACTGAATCTGCCAAATTCGCACGTAAATCAACTCCTGCAGAGAGGGGTGTTTCATATTGTGGAAGCGAATGTTTGGACTTATTTATAATTTCAATTGTCATGATATGAGGTAAAAACCAAAAGTAATAAAATTATCCCTTTTTAAGCCTTCGCAAAGGCCTTTCTATGAACAAGATAATTCCGATAAAAACAAGTAATAAAATTGCATTCATTGCAAAGGTTGACCAAGCAAATGTAATTTGATCTCTTACAATGAGTTTGCTAATTGAGAATAGTATTAGTGCCGAGAAGACATAAAGCCCGATTTTTCGCAAGTTATATTTGATAGGATAATGCTTTTGTCCAAAATAATAAGAAGCAACCATCATGCTAAAATACACCACAAAGGTGGCTATTGCAGAACCCATATATCCGATTATTGGAATGAACGAAATGTTTAAAACCAAAGTCAGTATTGCACCACCTACAGCAATATAGGCGCCATATTTCGTTTTGTCAGCTAATTTATACCAGATGGATTGGTTATAATAAATACCCAAAAACACATTCGCCATTAACAGTATGGGAACTATTTTTAAACCTTCCCAATAGGCATCATTTGGTATAAACCATTTGAATATTGAAAGGTTGAGGCTGATGACCAAAAAGATGAGCGTAACAACGATCACAAAATAGGTCATCACTTTTGAGTAAACTTTATTTTTGTCTTTGTTTTTTTCTTGTGCAAAAAAGAAAGGTTCTGCCGCGTATCGAAATGCAGTTATGAATAAGGTAATCAGAATGGATAATTTATAGTTGGCAGAATAGATTCCGACTTGACCTTCAGCATATTCAATGCCTCCTGGGTCGATCAACATTTTGCTCAATAAAACACGGTCAATTACTTCGTTTACAACTCCCGCAAAGCCTCCAATTACTAATGGAATAGCAAATATGAACATTGTTTTTGCTAATATCTTATCCCACGTGAATTTGAATTTGAGAATGTCTTTGTAGAGTAAAACCGGTTTAATAAAACTAGCAATTAAGTTGGCCAAAAAAACATATCCAATTCTAAATTCTGCGCCATCTTGTAAAAAATAGAAGATAAAGATGAGGTTTAGAATGATGTTTGTTCCAATATTACTCAATTGAATAAATGCAAAACGTTTAGGCTGGTTTAAGAAACGTAAACGCGCCATAAGCAAGGAGGAAGTAGCATCAAAAACAAGAATAAATGCGAACCAAATCACATAAATTTTAAATTCAGGATGGCCCAACCAATTTGCAATGGATTGAGAAAATGCAACGAGCGTTACAAGAACAATGGCGTTGACTACGAGTACAATTGAAAAAGCCTGGTTAAACGTTTTTTCCTTGTCTTCTGATTTGTTAACAAATCGAAAAAAAGTGGTTTCCATACCAAAAAGCAAGAAAACCATAAAAAAGGCAACGTAGCTGTATAAAATAGAAATGGAACCGTATTCTGCAGGGGTAAACGCAAATTCAGAAGTATAAAGCGGTACTAACAAATAATTGAGCAACCTACCAATAATGGTAGAACCGCCATAAATGGCTGTTTGACCTGCTAATTTTTTTAAGGTGCTCACTAATTATTTAACCCTGAATTATTTTCTAAAATCTGCTTTTCTTTTTTCGAGAAAGGCCGTTGTTCCTTCTACAAATTGGGGTGTCCCAAAACATTTTCCAAATTCCTCAATCTCAACTTCAAAGCCGTCAACACCCTCTACATGGTTGGCGTTAATTGCGCGAATTGCCGCATTTATTGCATTCGGCGAATTTTTAATTATTTTTCCAGCAATTTTCTCTGCTAAAGGCATCAGTTCTTCTTGAGAAACAACATGATTAACTAAACCCCATTGATACGCATCTTCAGCGCTAATCATTCCTGCTGTCGTAATCATTTCAAATGCTTTGCCACTTCCAACCAATTGCGTTAGTCTTTGTGTGCCTCCATAACCAGGAATAACGCCAAGTGAAACTTCTGGCAGTCCTAATTTGGCATTGTCTGAAGCAACTCTGATGTGCGCTGCCATAGCTAATTCTAATCCTCCGCCTAATGCAAAGCCGTTCACTGCGGCAATCACTGGCTTCGACATGAATTCCATATAATCAAACAATATCTCTTGACCATTCGCGGCTAATTCTTGCCCTTTTTCAATCGAAAAATCAGCAAACTCCTTAATGTCGGCTCCGGCTACAAAAGCTTTTTCACCTGCACCAGTTACAATCACAACTCCTACATCTTGGTCTTTGTTAGCCGTTTCCAATGCATGATTGAGCTCTTGAATAGTTTCTTTATTCAAGGCGTTCAACTGTTTTGGACGGTTGATCGTGATTTTTAAGACTAGCCCCTCTCGCTCGGTTAAAAGGTTGTTATAACTCATTTTTGTTGGATTTTAGTTTAAACTATAAAGCTAGGTATTATTAAGGGGAGTAATTCGCAATAATCATGATACTTTTAAACAGTTTTTTGTTTGAGGGGCTTTCATGGAAATCTGCCTAAACCACTCTATTTTTCGATCGTATTCTAATAAAGAAGTGATCGAGATATCATTTAAAACGCATGCTAATAACTCCTGTTTTTATAATGAAGCAAACAGGAAAATGGACAGGTATAAAAATGGGATTTATTGATAATATAAAAAACAGTTTTTTAATTAACTTCGTTAAAACTTATAAAGATGAAAAGACTATTATTATTGATGACAGCGGCGTTTTTATTAACCGCAATACCGTCGTGTAAAAAAGGGGAAAATGATCCTTTCCTTAGTTTAAGTACTAGAAAAGCAAGGCTAGCGGGAGAATACAACATTGATTCTTGGTTTTCTACCAGTTTTGCAGAGTATACGGATAGTTTTAGTCAGGAGTTAACTTTAGATATTACAGGTTCAACAGGCACTAGAACCATAAAATTGACACCGTTTGGATTGGATGAACAAACAACTATTCATAGCATTCAGGTTGATCAAGCTTCTTTTACTTTTAAGAAGGACGGCACTTGGAGTTCAGTGTTTAACAAAACATCTAAATGGACAGAAGAGGTAGATGATTTGATCATAGACAGCTTTGATCATACAGCAGTTGAAACCATGTCAGAATCTGGTAGCTGGTCGTTTTTAGGCGGGCAGAGTGATGATTATAAGAACAAAGAAAGAATTGTTTTAAACTCGATTTCTATTGAGACGAGCAGTCAAACAACGACTGTGACCAACTATGAGGGAGGCGGTTCCGAAACAGTTGTGGAAGATCTGGTCACTGACAATAGAAATTATTCGGAGGGTGAGTCATCAGTCATTTATGAAATTGATATGTTGAAGAAGAAAGAAATGGTATTCATTCAGGTTAATAATAGTGGTGGAAATCAAATCGAAAGTGATGGGGGTGGAATGACAACAAACTATTCTTACACGAGAAATGGAAATGTTAAAATTGTATTGAGCGAATAAGAACGATATAACCAACTCTTTTATTAAAAATCACCCGCCATTTGACGGGTGATTTTTTTGTTGTGTGCCCAGCATGGGCAATGATTATAGGGTTCAAGCCCCGAGCACGCCTTTATAGCAGGAAGTGTTAGCCAATAGCAAGGGTGTCCTGCGTGAGCAGGAATCTGAAGGAAGCTCACGGCAAAGTTCTGGTCTGACGAACAGAAATTACATATTGAGGCATTGA
>WTCE01000166.1 GCA_013138735.1 Crocinitomix sp.
TTTTTCTTGGTGTTTTTCCCTTTACAGTTTATACACTTTTTTTATTCATAACCTTTCATTTGCGTCAAAGCTAATAATAACAATGCTTACAGAGAATATGAGCCTAAATTTTGTCCATTAAGCCCAATTTTTCAATGTGCAATGTGCAATGTGATTAAAACTAACATTTTCTATTGCTAAGTCACAGCATTATGTTTTCTAATGACTCTGGCCTCTTGCCTTAAACTAAATAAACATCCCCGTCTTCCACACACTTCACATTCTTAAACACAGCTTTAGCCTCATCTAATAAGCCTTCAGTATCCTTATACCTGGTCGAAAAGTGGCCTAAGATGAGTTGCTCAACATTAGCTTCCTTCGCAATAGTTGCAGCATCTTCAGCTGTGGAATGCCCAGTTGCTTTGGCGCGATCTGTATGAGCTTTCGTAAACGTGGCTTCATGATACAATAAGCTTGCACCTTCAATCCACTTCGGTAGTTTAGCAACGAAGCGCGTATCAGTGCAATAGGCGTATGATAGGCATTTTTCAATGCCATGTGTTACTTCATTATTTAAAAGTGTGCCCGTTTCTCTAATAATATCCTCTCCCTTTCTGGCAGCCAGTATTTCTTCCAAGGTTAAACTGTATTCTTTTATTTTATCCTTGTTCATTTTTGGTGGACGCGGTTTTTCTTGAAACAAAAAACCATGACATTTGACGCGGTGCTTTAATGGAAAAGCATAAATTTCGATTGAATTATCTTCAAAAACCAAGGCTTTTTCTTTGCAATCAATCACCTCAAATTCTAATTCATAACTTAAATAAACTTGCGATAATTTAAATTGGTGCCGCACAATTTCTTCCAAACCTTCTGGTCCAAAAATTCTCAGATTTTTCGTTCTTCCCAGTAAACTCATGGATGAAACCAACCCAAAAAGGCCTAAAAAATGATCGCCATGTAAATGCGAAATAAAGATGAACTGGATTCGTTGAAATTTCACTTTGAACCTGCGCAATTGCAGTTGCGTCCCTTCACCACAGTCAATTAATATTCGGCGTTCGTTAATATTAAGGTGTTGCGAAGTAACTCCCCGGCCTAGTATTGGCACTGCGGATCCTGATCCTAATATGGTTAAGTTAATCGGCAATTTTGTTAGTATTAAGTGTTATGTGTAAAGTATTAAGTGGTGCTTTTAGCACTTGGCTAAATTTTCGTTGCTGAAAGGTACGAAACAGTAATGAAAATTAGATTTTCGCTATTGCATTTTATTATTAATCTCTTCCAAAGTGAAATTTATATTTAATTCAGGCTGGTCATCCAATCGGATTTTTTCCACAATTAATTCATTAATAGGACTTACAATATTGAAATGCGTGCCATTTGGTACAATAAATGTTTGAAATGGAATTTTCATTTTCACAGCTTGTTTTTCCATTTTTAAAGCATATGAAGAATAAAAAGAATCTTCACCTTCAAAATAGTAAACAGGATTCTTAAAGTCTTGAACAAAATTAATTGCAGATCTTAGCTCAGATTCTTTATTTACCTTATAATCATAAGGTGTATTTCCATAACCTTCCCCATCTCCTACAACGGCTTGAATGTCTGGTGCTCCTCCAAAAGAAAAAGTTGCTCTAATTTTGTCGCTCATCATTGAAGCAAGCATACATAAAGTTCCTCCTGTACTGTGTCCAGCAAGGTAAATCCTGCTAGAATCTGTATAAGCTAATGAACTAACATATTCAATAGCATTAGTTAAATCATTTACCTCTCCATAAAAAAGTTCGAAACTCCCAGGATTGTTATTTTCTCCTCTCCATGAGGGACAGAATATTACAACATCCGAATGAATAAAACTCGAAATGTAGCTTTGATCTTCCCAAAACCATGAGCCAATCCCTCCAAAACCACCATGAGCCCAAACTACAACAGGATACTTTTTAGTTGTGTCAATATTCGTACTTAAGTATGCATCAAGCAATCCTACTTCTGATTCGTATTTAACTATTTTGAAAAGTGAGTCTGGAGGTATTGGAGTTTCTCCATCTGAAACGAAAGAGTTTGGAATTAATTGAGTGCTATAATTCTCACGCTCTGATATAAACGCTTCACTCTTATTATTGTCGTTGTTATTATTAGAACAAGAAAAGCCAAGTACTAGAAAAAAGGGTATTAAAATAATTTGACTTATTTTTTTCATTATGTTTTCAATGAATGCCAATATTTAGCAAAAGGTTAAGTCTAGAGTCCAAGAAAAACACAGTCAAACAACAAGTCAACCTCCTCAATACTCAAAACTCGGAACTGATTACATGCCTGGTAATCCGCCACCGCCGCCAGCACCTTTCATTTGGCGCATCATATTGGCCATATTCTTTTTGTTGGACATCATGTGCATAACTTTCTTAGTCTCGCTAAATTGTTTGATCAATTTATTGACTTCTTGGATTGAAGTTCCAGATCCTGCAGCAATTCTCTTTTTTCTTGAACCGTTTAACAATGAAGGTTCGCCTCTCTCTCTTGGGGTCATAGATTGGATAATCGCTTCAATTCCTTTAAAGGCATCATCATCCACTTCAACATTTTTCATGGCTTTTCCCATTCCTGGAATCATTCCCATCAAATCCTTCACATTACCCATTTTTTTGATTTGCTGCAATTGACTGTAGAAGTCATCAAAATCAAATTTATTCTGAGCAATTTTCTTTTGGAGTTTTTTTGCTTCCTTTTCGTCAAATTGTTCTTGGGCTTTTTCAACTAGGGAAACAACATCTCCCATTCCCAAGATACGATCTGCCATACGTTTTGGATAAAAAATATCCAAGGCGTCCATTTTTTCACCCGTACCAACAAATTTGATGGGCTTATTCACTACCGACTTAATCGATAAGGCAGCTCCACCTCTTGTATCACCATCTAACTTGGTTAAAATAACCCCGTCAAAATCAATTCTTTCATCAAATGTTTTGGCAGTGTTCACCGCATCTTGACCGGTCATTGCATCAACAACAAACAACGTTTCAGACGGATTGATAGCCTTTTTAACATCCGCAATTTCTTGCATCATTTGCTCATCAATAGCTAAACGACCCGCAGTATCAATAATAACGACGTTAAACCCATTACTTTTTGCATAAGCAATAGCAGCTTCAGCAATTTTTACAGGATTTTTTTCTTCTCTATTAGAAAAAACCTCAACTCCTAATTGCTCGCCTAAAACGTGCAATTGATCAATTGCCGCTGGACGATAGACATCACAAGCCGCTAATAGTGGATTTTTTCCTTGTTTATTTTTTAACCAGTTGGCTAACTTTCCAGAAAAAGTTGTTTTACCCGAACCTTGCAATCCAGACATTAAAATAATCCCAGGACTTCCCTTATAACTAATGTCAGCTTGTTCGCCACCCATTAATTCAACCAATTGTTCATGACAAATTTTTGTCAATAATTGGCCTGGAGAGATTGTGGTTAGTACATTTCGTCCAAGAGCAGTTTCCTTAACCGTTTTTGTAAATTCCTTCGCAGTTTTATAACTAACATCCGCATCTAGCAATGCTCTACGCACTTCTTTTAGCGTTTCTGCAACATTTATTTCAGTAATTTGTCCATGCCCTTTTAATACTTTAAAGGCTCTGTCAAATTTCTCGGTCAAATTCTCAAACATCTTTTTAACTTTATTTTTGGAAAAGCAAAGATAAGAATTTTCTAACTGGTTTTAAAACCAGTGTTCGATTATTCCAAACAATGTATAAAACGACACGGAACCCGCAGTTTATCAATAGACTACAAACACCTTTAGGCAGCCTATAATTGTGCTTTTACTGTTAGACAAAAGTCTAAGAATTTTTGAAATGATTCAAGATGTCCTTTTTCTTTACATCTCAAGGCTAAATTATCTAGGTAATGCGGTTCAGCAACATCTCTTGGATGATTTTTAGAATATCTAACATTTCGTTCCAAAAGCATTTCTCTCAGATACGCAAAATGAAAATTTGCGTGAGTATCAAACTCAGAGTATGTTTCCATTAATTCTGGGTCCTTATCTTTAACATTAAAATGATTTTGATATTCTTTTAAAATTGAACTTTGAGGATTGCTTTTATAGACCTTTTCATTTCCTAAAAACCAAGTTTCAATGCACCTATTTTGCACAATAAGAATGATTTCACAAGAGTCTATTAATTCAACGTTGTCATCTTTAAATTCTTTCAAATATTTATCAACTTCTATTTTTCTTTCTTCAAAACTGTTATCATCTGCATCAATGCAAATGACTAAATATTTGTAGTTATTTTGAGAATTAATATCAAGGATAGAATTTTTTAGAACGCTAGATAATATCCTAGGATATCCATTTCCCGAAAGTAGAAAGTAATTATTGTTAGTTATTTCATCAAATTCAGTAACCTTTTTTAAATCTTCCCCAATAAAATGACTAATAAATTTAGGGTAAACTTTTTTTTCCGTACTTCTGCCCTCAACTAAGAAATATAAATTCATAATCAATTAGTTATTCCAGTTGTAAACTCGTCTAATTGCGTTAGTTGAATGAATGCCTCTTGTTTAGATTTATTAAAATCTACAATTTTTTCAGCATCCCTTGTTATTACATTACTTCCTTTTCTTGAAACCAGTTTCCAATTTTTAAAGCTAATTTGATTTATGATATAAGGATGATGACTGGTAATAATAAATTGTAGTTTTCTTTGATATGAAGTTTGAAGGTCTACTGTTAACTCATCTATACAATTTACTCCAAGACTATTTTCAAATTCATCAATCAAAATTATAGTCCCTTCAGGACAAAGATATAATTCGCTTAGATGCATTAATGTACGATACATCCCGGAAGATATTTGAGGTTGTATAATCCAATCAGAGACATCCTTTTCTTTTAATTGAATAAACGGAAGTTCCTTTAGTATTGAAGGTGTGTCATCTCCATTTTCAAAATCCAAAGGCGCGATTTTAATATCAGTTACAAAAGGGAATATATCAATAAATTTTTCTTTTATCGAATCCATTATATCTTTAGCATTATTAGATGCTAAATAAAGCTTTGTAATAAGTTTTTCATCAGCCTCTCTAATTGAATTTATATCTGAATATTTCTTTAAAATTCGTTCCTTAGTAAGAAAGTCTGGGTTAAACCTCTGCGGACTCTTTTTTGATTCAACTTGATCACTAAAAATAATTCTTTGGAAACCTATGTTTGCGGGAGAGATCAATTCTTCTTCCTTTAGCAAGTTTAAAGCGCTTTTATCTTGAGATAATTTTACAGTCTTACTTCCTTCAAAAAACAAGTCTTCCTCATTTCTATCAACAATTATTCTACCATTTAAACGCAGTTTTTCATTGATAATTTTAGGAATGTCTTTTTTATCATCATTTTCAGGGTTCCTAAAACTTAGGCTGATTTTTCCTTTTCCTTCATACTCTCCTGACCAAATATAAATACTTCCATCAATTGTCTCGAACTCAACCTCCCATTTTGTACCACTTATAGCTTCTCCTTCTGTAATTGCTCGAAGTCTCATCAATGTTTGGAGTATCTGAGTTTTACCAACTCCTGAAGCACCAACTAAAAGGGTTAAGTTTTTAAATTCAACTTTTTCTAGGTTCCAATTAGAGTCAGTATCGGTATATGAAATTGAAATCACTTTCATTTTAGTCTATTTTTTCACAAGATACTTATTAATCTTTTTCTTATGACTTTAATTTTAATTTTTTACGCCACCCAACAAATAGCTAAATTGATTTAAATTTGCAGTATTTTTGAATAAGCGATAATAATGGATATTGGGCAACAATTATCAAGAGAAACATCACGCAGAAACTGGGACAAGGTAATTGCCTATGTTGGTGAGGATGATGAACGCTTTGCTGAACTAATACACATCTTTTTTATTGGTGAAACGAAATCTATTATAGGTACTAGTCAGGCCGTTGGTGTGATATCAGAAAAACAACCCCGTTTAATTCGACCTTATGTAATTGACTTAGTTGCTTATTTAAAATCAAACCCAATTGATGCTGTAAAAAGGAACACCATGCGTGTTTTTCAATTTATCGACATTCCCGAAGAAATTGAAGGCGACTTATTTGACATTGCCATGAACTACTTAAAAAGTCTTGACACAGCTATAGCGATTAAAGCATTTGCCATGACTAGCTTGCGAAAAATTTCCGCGAAATATCCAGAATTAGCCCAAGAGGTGATTTTCCAAATTGAAATTTTAGTAAAAGAAGAAGTTTCAAAAGGACTAACTAGCAGAGGTAATCATGAACTCGCAAAATTGTATAAGCTCTTAAACTGAGTTCTTAGAAAAATCTACGCTGTTTTAACCATTCTTAAAGTAGTGCTAACTTGTCTTTTCAAATTATTCCCTATTTCTTGTCTTCCATTATATCGCAATGACATTGATTCAGCATAGGCACCGCAAGAACGGACACTCAAAATATCACCTCTTTTAAGCTCAGGTAAAATAACATCCGATCCAAAACTATCACTCGATTCGCAAATAGGACCTACAATATCATAGGCCAATTCCTCAAACATAACGGCTTCACGATTGAGTTTTTCAATTTTATGTTTTGCTCCGTACAATGCAGGCCGCATTAACTCGGTCATACCAGCATCCAATACAGCAAAATTTTTGTTTTCAGATTTTTTAACATAGAGCACTTTTGTATGCAAACTGCCGCATTGTGCTACAATTGAGCGTCCCAATTCGAAATGAATGGGCACGTTTAATTTGCGTAAACCCCATCTAAAGGTGTCAAAGTAATCCTCGAATGCAGGAATAATTTCAGAATCAGGATCATCATAGTTAATGCCTAAACCGCCACCAACGTTTAAATATTCTAGTGTACCAATTGTATTTTCATATTGGGGAACAATTTCGTTGATACGTTCACATAATCGCTCAAACACACTCATTTCTGTTATTTGTGAGCCAATGTGAAAATGTAGCCCCACAATATTGATATGGCTCAATGTTGGCATGATTGTTACCAACTCTGCGAATTCCAATACCGTTAATCCAAATTTATTTTCAGATAGGCCAGTTGATATTTTTTCATGTGTTAAAGCATTCACATTAGGATTTAGGCGTAGGGCAATTTTTGGAATATAGTTCATGGCTCTTGCCATTTCATTAATCACCAAAATCTCTTCTAAACTCTCGCAATGAATCATTCCTATGCGATTGTTCAAAGCAATCGCAATCTCATTATCCGTTTTACCTACCCCAGCAAAAGCAATTGATGCAGGGCTAAAACCTGCTTTGATTGATGCTTCAATTTCCCATCCACTTACACAGTCAGAACCAAATCCGCTATCAGCAATTGTTTCCAAGATCTTCTTATTGTTATTGGCCTTTACTGCATAATGAATATGAAAATTGTCTGATTTTGTGTTGTTTAACACAGTGTTCAACGTTTCATCCAAAACATTCAGGTCATAAAAATAAAAAGGTGTATTTTCCATTATTATCGATTTTTTTTATCAAATTTAAGTCATAAGTAAATACCAATGTTATTTTAATTATATTTGTATTATATTTTTAACGTTTTGTTTTATTTTTAACATGGATAGACTCAGTAAAGTTATAGAACGGTTGATTAATCAATCACCATTTATTCAAGAGGCCATATCAGAAGGTCTAATTAACATTAGTTCATTGGCCCGAAAATTGAATCCTGACATTGCAAAAATTACTGGAAAAGAAGTTTCTGACAGTGCTATTATAATGGCCATTAAGCGGATGCCACCTGGAACTAATCAAAAAATAGAACGCCGAATTAAAAATTTCATGGCCGATTTGGGAGACCTTATTGTTCGGAGTAATTTGGTGAAATGCACTTTTAACAATTACGTGGGTATTTCGCAAGATCAAGCCAAGTTTTTAACTCAAATAAAGGACATTAGCGATAATTTCTATACGGTTTCGCGTGGTGTAGCGGAAACAACTATCATTACAAACGAACAGTTCAAAAGCCAAATAACAAACATCTTTACGCAGTCACAACTCATTTCTGAATCTTCTGAGTTATCGTCAATTACTATGAAATTACCCCCTATCAATTCAGAAATTTCAGGCGTTTATTACTACCTATTAAAAAAATTAGCCTGGGAAGGAATAAATTTAGCAGAGGTTATTTCTACTACAAATGAGTTTACAATTGTTGTGGATACGAAAATAGTTAGCAAAGCTTTTAGCGTATTGATGGATCTAAAAACAGAAACGTTAAACTAGTTTCTTCAATTGTTAACCTGAGTTCATTTTAACATACTTTAAATTCGTACTAACTTGATAATTCTTTATATTTGGGGGCTATCTACATGAGAGAGAACGAAAAGATTGATATCAGTATTGTTGTCCCGTTATATAACGAGGATGAATCACTTCCAGAATTACACGATTGGATTGTAAAAGTAATGACCGCAAATGCGTTCACTTACGAGATTATATTTATTAATGATGGAAGCACAGATCAGTCTTGGGAGGTTATCGAAAGTTTACGAACCAAAAACGACTGTGTAAGAGGCATTAAATTTCAACGTAATTACGGAAAATCTGCGGCATTGCATGTGGGATTTCAAGCAACTAAAGGTGAAGTTGTCATTACAATGGATGCGGATTTACAGGACAGCCCTGAAGAGATCCCAGAATTGTATAGCATGATTACTAAGGATAAATTTGACTTAGTTTCGGGCTGGAAAAAGGAACGACACGATCCACTTTCAAAAACTATTCCGACAAAATTATACAATCGCGTAAACCGCATGATGAGCGGCATTAAATTGCATGACATGAACTGCGGATTAAAAGCGTACCGAAAGGAAGTTGTGAAATCAATCGAGATTTTTGGTGAAATGCACCGTTATATCCCAGTTATTGCGAAAGCTGCTGGTTTTCCTAAAATTGGAGAAAAAGTGGTACAACACCAAGAACGAAAGTATGGTGTAACAAAATTTGGTTTAAACCGTTTTGTGAACGGTTTTTTGGACATGTTTACCATTACATTTATAACCCGTTTTGGTAAAAAACCAATGCACTTTTTTGGTTTGATTGGATCAATCTTCTTTTTCTTGGGTGTATGCTTAACTATTTGGTTAGCCATTTATAAACTGTTTATTGCTACGCAATCACGCCTTCTTGCAGATCGCGCTGAGTTTTATTTGGCGCTCACTTTCATTATATTGGGTACACAATTATTCTTAGCTGGTTTTATAGCTGAGTTAATAGGTAGAAATTCGACGACTCGAAATAATTATTTGATAGAAAAAGAAATTTAATCTTGAGCAGTCCAACCAATACTCCTGAGAAAATCATCATCATCTCACCTGCATTTCCCTATCGCGGTGGAATTGCTGCCACTACTGACCGTCTTGCAAAAGAATACAGTCAAAGAGGTGAAACGGTTGAAATTTGGACTTACAAAATGCTTTATCCCAAAATCATCTTTCCAGGAAAAAGCCAATATTTAGATTTAGAAAAACACAATGCCCCTGAGGGAATCACGATTCACCGCAAAATCTCATCCGTCAATCCTTTTAACTGGATTAAGGTTGGCAGACAACTAAAGAAAGCAAACGCTAAAAAAGTTATTATCCGGTATTGGTTGCCCTTTTTAGGGCCGTGTTTAGGTTCAATTATTCGCTTTGCAAAAAATGGCAAAACAATATTTGTTGGTTTAATCGACAATGTTTCACCACACGAATCCAGATTTGGAGATAAAATGCTTTCCAAGTATTTCTATAAAAAACTAGACGGCTTTTTGGTCATGTCTAAGAAAGGAATTCATGAGCTACAGGCTAAATTTAAGATTCAAAATAAAATCACCTACTCTCCTCACCCACTTTTTGACATTTATGGAGACCCCATGGATAAAGCGAAAGCCTACGAAAAATTAAACCTTGATCCCAATTTAAACTACATTCTATCTTTTGGGCTCATTCGAAAATATAAAGGAGTTGATTTGTTGATCAGAGCTTTTCATGATTTTTCAGAGCAACATCCAAATCACCGTTTATTAATTGTTGGCGAATGTTATGGCGATTGGGCAACTTATCAATCGCTAATTGATGAACTTGACTTAAATGATAAAGTCATTCGCTTTGATTCGTTTATACCAGATGCCGAAGTGAAGTATTATTTCTCGGCTGCGGATTTTTTAGCCTTAACATATAGAACAGCTACACAAAGCGGAGTGACACAAATTGCCTATTCAATGGAACTACCAATTTTAGTAACCAACGTTGGTGATTTAGCCACTATGGTTACTGATGGCAAGGTTGGAAGAGTTGTAGAAGCAGGAAATAATCAGGCCATTGTTGACGCCATGAAGGAAATGTCGGTGTCAGCGCAAATCGCGCATTATAAAGCAGGGATTGCTGAAGAAAAAAAACGCTTTGAATGGTCAGTTTTATGCGATAATTTAGATCAACTCTAACCCCATTTAAAGGGATTTCTTTAACTTTAGGATGATATTTAAAAACACATGATTGTACGCAGTAAAGCTCCTTTTAGATTGGGTTTGGCCGGTGGTGGCACAGACGTTAGTCCCTATTCAGACAAATATGGTGGAGCAATACTCAATGCAACAGTAAATTTATATGCACACACCACATTAATTCCAAGAACAGACGGGAAGATTATCATTCGCGCCACAGATTTGGGGAAAGAAATAATATTAGACACTACGGATGAAATAAAAATTGACGGTGAATTGGATTTGCAAAAAGGAGTGTACAATCGCATAGTTAAAACCTTTTCAAAGAAAGCACTTTCGTTTGAACTCACCACAAAAATGGACGTTCCTTCTGGATCTGGCTTAGGAACATCTTCCACATTAGTCGTTTCTATTTTAGGTGCATTTATTGAATGGTTGAAGTTAGACTTGACCGATTATGAAATCGCTCGCTTGGCTTATTCAATTGAGCGCGAGGACTTGCAAATGGCTGGTGGCAAACAAGATCAATACGCAGCAGTTTTCGGTGGGATAAATTTTTTAGAATTTGGTGCTAATAATGAAGTTTTGGTGCATCCGCTAGACATTAACACCGATTTAGTGAATGAATTGGAAGTGAATCTCTTATTGTTTTATACAAAAACCAGTAGAGAATCTTCCAAAATCATTCAAATTCAAGCAGAAAACGTGCAGAACAAACAAAGCAAGCCCATTAATGCCATGCATTTGTTAAAAGAACAAGCCTTTGCAATGAAGCAAGCTTTAATAGAAGGCGATTTAAAGGCTATTGGACAAATCTTGAACACCAGTTGGCATCATAAAAAAATGATGGCAGATGGAATTTCAAATCAAGTAATAGACGGAATTTATAATACCGCCATGCAAGCAGGAGCAGTTGGTGGAAAAATTTCTGGAGCAGGCGGCGGTGGTTTTATGATTTTTTATGTAAACGATCCAGACAGAACTGCAGTAATCGATCAACTGCACACCTTTAATGGTGAGGTTAAACATTTTGAATTTTGTTTTGCAGGATTAACAACTTGGACGGTTCATTAATAAATAAATGAAATAAACAGATGCAAATTCGCGAAGCCATAGTATTAGCAGGAGGTCTAGGCACTCGATTGCGTGATGTAATTGGTGAATTCCCTAAACCACTTGCACCTATTAACAATCTGCCATTTTTGCAATACCTTTTAGATTATTTAAAGCAGAATGGTGTTCAAAAAGTAGTCTTGGCAGTTGGCTATAAATGGGAATTAATTCAAGAACAATTTGGTGACAATTATAAAGGACTTTCATTAATTTATTCAGTAGAGTCTAATCCACTTGGAACAGGTGGCGCAATAAAATTGGCTTTGGAAAAAATTGCTACCAAGAATTGTTTTGTCTTAAACGGCGATACGCTTTTTAATATTCCACTCAATGAATTGGCGCAGCAACATTTAAACGGCAGCGCCACGTGTACCTTAGCGCTTAAACAAGTCGATAATAGCAGCAGGTACGGAAGCATTACAATGAATGACGCTGGAGCAATTGAAGCCTTTAATGAGAAAGAGCAGGGAGCCAAAGCAATCATTAACGGCGGTGTTTATTGCATTGCTACAAATGCTTTGGCGAATTTTAAAACTGAACATACCTTTTCATTTGAAACCGATTATTTAGCTGTAAAAGCTGGACTCGGAAAATTGTACGGCAAAGTTTTCCAAGCCTATTTTAAAGATATTGGCATTCCAACTGATTATCATCAATTTGAAAAAGACCTTAAAGAGGGCCAAATAAAATTTTACAACGCTATGCCATACGAAAAAATTAAAATCGATTCAAGCTGGACCTTGTTTCTAGATCGTGACGGGGTAATGAACGAACGCTTGATTGATGATTATGTAAAGCAGTTAAATGAATTGCGAATTATTGAAAAAGTACCCGCAGCAGTGCAACGCTTCACCGAACTATTTGGTAGAATTGTTGTCGTTACAAATCAACAAGGTATTGGTCGTGGAATGATGACAGTAGATGACCTTTCTATCGTACATGGTTTTATCGAAGAAGTTATTAAAACCGCAGGTGGCAAAATTGACAAATTTTATTTTGCTCCGCAATTGCGCAGCGAAAACAGCAATCATAGAAAACCAGGAACAGGAATGGGACTTCAGGCACAACTTGATTTCCCTGAAATTGACTTTTCCAAATCAATAATGGTTGGCGATTCTGAAAGCGATATCGAGTTTGGTATGAAATTGGGAATGAAAACAGTAATGTTAAAAAATTCCAGTAACGTATCGACGAAAGCTGATTATATTTTTGGAAATTTGTATCAGGTTTCACAAGAACTAATTCATTAAGATGAACGGAACATTAAAATACATACTCTTATTATTCACCTTTACAGCTATTGGTGCATTTGCACAGGTGAATCAAAAGGACGCGCAAGGTCGTAAACAAGGCGTTTGGAAAAAGCCCTATGAAAATAGCTCGGCCTTTATTTACGTTGGTCAATTTAAAAATGATCAGCCAATTGGCAAATTCACGTATTACTATGAATCGGGAAAAACAAAAATCATTATGGATTTTTGGAAAGACGGTAAAACGAGTTATGCGAAAATGTATCATGAGACGGGCTATTTAATGGCACGAGGCAAATATTTAAACAAAGAAAAGGATAGTACGTGGGTGCAATATGATGACCGCGGAATAATCAGTAGTCAAGCAGATTATAAAAAGGGAAAACTAGACGGACAAAGTGTAGTGTTTTACGAACCAAACAATGGACAATACAAAGTTATGGAATATTCGTATTGGAAAGCGGGGCTTCAGCATGGCGAATACAAAAAATTTCATCCAAATTCTAAAGTAGCCGAACATGGTAATTATGTTGATGGGAATAAACATGGTGAAATAAAACACTATCATCCTAATGGGAAAATAGCTATGATCGAGCGGTATAAATATGCCGTAAAGCACGGTTACCAAATTGCTTATGACGAAACAGGCAAGCAGCTTGGTTTTTCACTCTATTGGGAAGGCAAAGAATTGAAAGGCGAAGCTTTAAAGAAAAAGGCTGCAGAATTGAAAGCGGCGAAGAATTAGGTTCACGCATTTCTTTTAGATAACGCGCAATAAACAGGCAGTAAGTGTCACAACTTTATTGATCAAAAATGATGTAGTTCAAACATCAATTCTATTTTCTGACTAACTTAGGAGAACAGCTGAAAATCATAATTTTCAAAAATTAGCTCCATGGATTTTAATCAAATAGAATATAAAAAACCTTTTTACAAAATAAAGGCACCTTTGCGCGAACATTTGCGCCAATATTCCCGTTTGAGTGATCTTCCAATAACGTATATGGACTTGACACATTATCGTGAGTTAATTCCTATGACAGACGATCAGGGCAATCCTACCCTATGGTATGGCGTACTGTACAACCATACAGATTTAGACGTTTTACAGGAACAGTTAGTCAGGGTTTATGAACTGCTGGTAGCAGACGGAGAAAGCTACCAATATTTAAGAATCGAGAGCATTGAATTTTGTTCTTTTGGAAACTCAAAACCATTTCGAATTAAAGTTGTGAATGAAATTAATGATAATCATGATTATTTCTACGTCAAACGGGCGGACGCATCCCGTGTTTATGGCTTAGAACTTGAAGAAATATTTTCGCCCGATAAAATTTCGTTTTTAGTAAATAATGAAACATTGATTGAAGAGCACATAGTTGGGGTGCCCTGCGACGAGTTTCTGCTCAATAATAAAAATGTCAAAATTGTAAACCGGCTGCGTTTTGCTAAAGAGTTTGTGAAATTTAATGAACGTTGTTTCACACGGCTTCTTGGAGATATGCGCGCTTACAATTTTGTGGTTGAAATCATTCAAGATTTTGACAATATTCAATATCGCTTCCGACCAATTGATTTTGATCAACAATCTTACGAAGGAAGAAAAAACATCTATTTACCCCAATTTTATGTCGACAATAAAGCACTTGTTGAATTGGGACAAGAATTATTAACCGTTAGTGTAGCGAACCAATATATGCGGGAAGAACGAGTCGCTATGAAGAAACGATTTTCCGTCAATAAACAGCGCACAAGAAGCCTTCTCCGCCGTATGAAAAAAGACGTTATCTCATCACCTCAAAATCGGAATCAATTAAAGCTTGATCTTGGTAAATATCACAATACCAATGCTTTTGAAAATTTAATTTCTATGGGCGATATTTTAACTGTTCATATGGAGCTTAAATTGGGAATCAAAATTTTTCTATAAATTAGATCGATAAAAGTCTTTATAATTTGCTTTAAATTTTAATTTCGAGATAGCATTAGCGCGCAAAGCAATGCGTTTAATCGAAAGTTTTATGTAGTTTAAACTCTATAATACTGGCATTAATAGAAAAAATGCTATATTTGAACTAAAGGATTACCATATGCCATTTTTAATTGAAGGAGACAAAAGATGCCCCAGAATCGCAGCCGATTTTGATAGCGGACGCATTGAAATATCTGGAATCTCTTTGCCTGAGAATCCTTACAATTATTATCAACCACTCTTAGACGAAATTGACAAATACGTGAAAGCGCCAAACGATAAGACGCTTTTATCATTTAAATTAGAGTATTTCAATACAGGATCGGCTTTAGCACTTAGAAATACAATTCAAAAATTAAATGATGCATTGCCAGAAAATACTTTTTCAGTTCAATGGCATTATGAAACGGATGACGTGGATATGCTAGATTCAGGTGAAGAATTTGCAAACATTTTTAGTAAAGCTCATTTTGAAATTATAGAGGTAGAAGAGTTTTAGATTCAACCTTTTCAACAACTTACACCCCATTCTTCGGCACAATAGTAACCTTAGAAGTTCAAATCGCCCTTTTTAAAGCTAAAAACCAATGGTTTTTTATCATAAACAAATCGCTCAATTCGACTTAAAACCTTGTCTCCCCTAGTTTTCGACGTGTAATAATATCGACTGACTAAGAGTTTTCGTTTATCATATTCATTTTTTATTTGAATGCTAACGGCTCCATTACCCGATTTAATTTTACCCTCACCATAATGGTAGCTTGTTGCATTTCCATACTTATCATAATGTACCCGCATAGAAGCCGTGACAGTTCCTTTTGCATCTAACTTGTCCCATGAAGTTACACGATTATATTTGATCCAAGTCGTATACTTCTACTCAGACGCTAACACGCCTAAATGATAGATTTTCATTGTTGTCAATAATGAATCTTTTAGCGTTTCGTATGAATGCAAAATTCGAATTCCTTCATACGTTGTCTCAATAATCCTTCCTTGTTCATCAAACGTTTGATCCCAGTTCGCTGCACCTTGACTCTCTGTTTTACTTGCTACGGAATGATCAATTACTTTAGATTTTACCAACTGTCCTTTTTCCCAAGTAAAACCAATAGAAACAAGCGTATCCTCTTTCCCTAAATGAACCAATGAACTTCGATTTCCCTTTGCATCATAAGTCGTGACGTCCTGTTGGATAGTTTGATAATCCTCCATATAATGGTGCGTCAAACGTCCTTTTTTATCATATTTTTTTGCCTCAAAATAAGAACCTTTTCCATACGCAATAAAAGGCGGAGCGCCACGATTGTCACTTCTTAAACGATATGCGATTAAGCCTTGCTTATTGAATTCAAATTCTTCGATTTTACCAGAAATACTGCCATTTTCACGAATGTCATCTTTATTCATTTCTAAGTAAATAATCCTCGGGGCAAGCCCGCGAGGCATTAAAATAGCTTCAATTGATGATTTTCTTTTAGCTTTTTATACTCTTGTTCAATTCCTTGCTCCTTTACGTATTTTGCAATTAGCCTTTCAGT
>WTCE01000028.1 GCA_013138735.1 Crocinitomix sp.
TTTTTCTTGGTGTTTTTCCCTTTACAGTTTATACACTTTTTTTATTCATAACCTTTCATTTGCGTCAAAGCTAATAATAACAATGCTTACAGAGAATATGAGCCTAAATTTTGTCCATTAAGCCCAAAACTATTACTTTAAAATTGAATTTTAGATTATTTATTTGAAGAGTGCACAAGATGGGTATTCGATTTGGTTTGTGATCTAAATTATTTGAGGCCGTGACTGTTGAATATGACATAACCCAAACTTAGCTGGAATGAAAGTGGTTTGAGTTGTGACTGACTATCAAAATAGTTTACAGTGGCTCGTACTGGGCCAATTACTGAATGGTAGATTAACGAAGCGCTTGCAATACCGAAACGGTTAGAGAATAGTTCACCTTCATAGGCAACTCCATCATTACTTAAAATGCGATTGATGGGTTGAAAAATGTAAGCTTCTATTCTAAAATCTACTTTATCTTTTAATGTGAAAACATTCATTAGGCCCGCACCAAAATATTTGTTGGCTCTAAAATCATCATAAAAACCTGTTTTAGAATCAGGGATGGGTTGAAAGGCATGTGAAGAAAGTATACTGGCTGTGTAGTTTTCGAAAAATGGCTGGGTGGAGTAAACACTTTCTAATTGGATTCCGAGTCGATAAAGACCTTTTTGAATGAAATAGTTTTTATAGTTTGCCTTGACGTAGAACCAATTTTTGAAGGACTTGGTGACTTCATTGTTGTTGGATGTTGAGCCTGGTACTGTTGTTTCAATACCATGTATAAAACGAGATTTAAATGAAAAATAAGAACCTGCGGATTCGAATTGTTTACGATTTAGTTTATCGACTGTAAATTCAAAGCCAGGTGAATAGTAGAGAAAATTTGTATTATCGGTAGTATCTATTTGCGTAAAATTATCGGTTTGATAGTAGGTATTTTCGTTGGAACCATTTGTGAAATCAAAAATTAATTTACTTTTGGAGCTTGCTGGAATTACATATTTGAGTGACCAAAATCGCTCATTTAGAACGAGGTAGGAGGGTTTAGAAGGTTCGAAAAATGTAGAAAAACTTTTAAAATAGTCCCAGCGATTCATAGCGAAGAAAGGTTCAACATAAGACGTTGTTTTCGTAGGTAAATAGAATTTTATACCGGTTTTGACTGAACCGTAGAATTTGCCAAAATAGGCATTGGCATATAAGGTGATTGGCGTGACTTTAAAATCTGAATAGGAAAGGCTCAAAAATCCAGTATTTACGGGTTTAGAGGAATAGTGGCCACCGAAAGCTGCTTTGAACGGTTTTTCTTTTCTGAAATCAATAACGAGCTCTTGGGTGGAGTCAGAATTGGGATAGAGCGTTGGAAACATTGAGAGTACGTGTTCACTTTGATAGAGGCGGAGGTATCTTTTTTTAAGCTCTTCGTATTCTAGGACCTCATTTTTCTTGGTGTTAATTAGTTTGCGCTCGATATATTTTTGTTCGGTTAAAGAAACGCCTTTAACTACAATACTTGTTACCCGCAATTTTTTCTTTTTACTATGATAAATTGCTCTTGATTTTTCTAGTTCGTCACTTGAAACACGAAGATTGACAAAATATTTGATTGAATCAATTTTTTCGAGTGCTGCCTGATAGCCTATCTCGATTGCTTCTTCAATTTTATCAAAATCAAATGTGCCAATTTCACCCAAATCAGGTTCGATAATAATACCGGATTCACATGGCAAGCCATAATCTGAATGAGCCGAGAATAAATTTTTAACTTGGGACATTAAATCATCCACTTGAGGAGGGGCCTCGTTATAACTCACATTACTACCTATAATAAAGTCGGGATCAAACTCATTATACATTTCGTTAGCGGGGAAGTTATTGTAAAGACCACCATCAAACATTAGGATGCCATCTATCTCAATTGGATTAATGAAAAATGGATAGGTCATTGAAGCCCGCACTGCTTGATTCAAGTTCCCTTCTTTAAATAGTATACTTTCTTTAGTCGCAATATTGGAAGCAATACAACGAAAAGGGACAAAGAGGCTATCAAATGAGCCGTTGCCAATATCTAAGTTGTTACCTAATAAGTTTAGTACTTCTAAATCTAAAAAAGTGGGATTTAGAATATTTGTGGGAAGCGATTTTTGAAGGATTGAATCTTTTGCCACGCGAAGCGACATTAATTCAGCATCTCGATCGGGGTTATGAATTGAATAGCGAAAATCTTCTTCTAATCGATCAGAAGACATGCGTTGAAACTTATCTGTTAATACAATTTGCTCAATTTGAGCTGGAGAATAACCTGAGGCATACATGGCTCCAATCAATGCACCTGCGGAGGTTCCAGTAATAAAGTCAATTGGAATATTATTTTCTTCCAAAGCTTTTAGCACACCAATATGCGCAAAACCTGTTGCACCACCTCCACTGAATACAACTCCCACACGTTGTGAAAATCCTAGTGAACAGATCAACATGAGAATGCTATGTAATATAATTTTCTTCAAAGGAGCCTTTTATTCAAAGGTAATTACTTTTTTTTTAGAATTTACTTTTGTTGGTTCTAAAGGTTGGTTTTCAAGGACAATTGATATCTTTGCAAAAAAAGTAATATGGAAATTGTTGCAAAGACGCTATACGGATTAGAGGAAGTACTGAAAGATGAGATTGTTGCATTGGGAGGTCAGGATGTAAAAGTAGGGAACCGCGTTGTGACTTATAAAGGGGATATGAAATTGCTTTATGAAAGTAATTTATGGTTAAGAACGGCTATTTCTATTTTGATACCTCTTAAAAAGTTTCGTTTTGCAGATGAAAAGGATCTATACCGAAAGTTTACTCGGATTGATTTTTCTGAGATTATGGGGGTTAAGGATACTTTTGCTGCTAAAGGTGCTGTAAATTCTGACTTATTTAATCACACAGGATATCCAATGTTAGTACTAAAGGATGCCATTGCTGATCATTTTAGAGATAAGTTTGGTGAACGCCCGGATGTTGATTTAACGAAGCCTAAAATATTATTTGATGTACATATTGATGGACATGCTTGTTCTGTTTCATTGAATAGTTCAGGAGCTCCGTTATATCATAGAGGATACAGAAAGAAGACGGGTGATGCACCAATGAATGAAGTTGTAGCGGCAGGTTTAATTAAGTTAGCGAAATGGAACGGTGAATCGAATTTTGTTGATGTTACATGTGGATCGGGAACTTTACCGATTGAAGCAGCATTAATTGCGAATGGAATTCCGCCGAATATCGCGAGAAAGTCATACGGTTTTCAAAATTGGAAAAATTACGATCAGCAACTTTGGAAAAGTGTTTTTGAAAGTGCACCAAATCATCCTAAGCGAGATTTAGATATTAAGATTATTGGATCTGATACGGATGGTGATGTTATTTTAAAAGCTAGAGATAATATAAAAGCTTTGCCATTGGGCAAAACAATTTCTTTTGAGATTAAAGATTATAACGATCAAGAAGCGCCGGAAGGTAAAGGCGTTTTAATTTGCAACCCTCCTTATGGTGAGCGATTACAAATGGAAGATCTTGACGAATTATACCAAGGTTTAGGTAATTTTTTCAAACGAAAAATGCAAGGGTATGATTGCTGGGTGTTGAGTTCAAATTTTGACGCATTGAAAAAAATTGAGCTGAAACCTTCTGCGAAGCTTCAAATTTATAATGGTTCGTTAAGTTGTGACTTTAGAAAATTTGAAATATTTTCAGGGAGTTTGATTGAACATAAATATGGCGATCGCAATCAGAAGAGAGAACCTAAGCGGAATAAAAAGAAATAGTTTTATTTCGTACTAGTTTTATTTAGCACTAATTTTCAGAAATTCATTCCAAAGGACCTCATTGGGTGGTGGCGCTATAATACATACAGGTTCTTTTTTTACGGGATGTATGAATTCAAGCTTGCGCGCATGCAGGTGAATTGATGCATCTTTATTTGATCTTTTGGCCCCATACTTAAGGTCTCCTTTGATGATGCAGCCTATATTAGATAATTGTACACGAATTTGATGGTGACGACCGGTGACAGGTGCTACTTGAATATAACTATAGTTGTCACCTTTGCCAATTAATTCATAAGTTAGTTCTGCTTTTTTAGCACCGCCGTTATCGTTTGGTTTGACGTAACTTTTATTTTGTTTTTCATTTTTCAATAAAAAATCAATGCAAAGACCTTTGGTTGATTTTGGTGCTTTTTCAGTTACTGCCCAATAAGTTTTTTGAATGTCTTTTATTTTAAAAAGCTCATTCATACGTGTAAGGGCCTTGGATGTACGTGCGAAAAGCACTATTCCGCTTGTAGGTCTGTCTAGACGGTGAACGGTGCCTAAAAATACGTCACCAGGTTTATTGTATTTGGTTTTGATATATGACTTGACGAGTTCATTGAGTGGAACATCCCCAGTTTTATCTCCTTGAACAAGTGTTCCGGCGGCTTTATTTACAACGACAAGATGATTGTCCTCAAAGAGAATATCCAGATTTGCCATTTAGTACTGCTCTTTTTCATTTGGGAAGTCGCTTGAACGAACATCACCAATATAATTTTCAAAAGCGCCTAGCATTTCTTCGTATAGATTATGATACTTTCGTAAAAATCTAGGATTGAATTCATTGTTAATCCCTAACATGTCATGACTTACAAGGACTTGACCATCTACGCCATTACCAGCGCCAATACCGATTACTGGAATATTTATACTTGAAGCGACTTCTTTCGCCAATTTGGCGGGAATTTTTTCTAGCACAATAGCGAAGCATCCGGTTTCTTCTAATAATTTGGCATCACTAATTAATTGTGCCGCTTCTTCATCCTCTTTCGCCCTAACGGTATATGTACCAAATTTATAGATTGATTGTGGCGTTAGTCCTAAATGTCCCATTACCGGGATTCCTGCAGATAAAATTCGCTTAATTGACTCAACTACTTCTTGTCCGCCTTCTAATTTGACAGCATGACCACCAGATTCCTTCATAATGCGAATAGAACTTGTTAGCGCTTGTTTTGAATCGCCTTGATATGACCCAAACGGCAAGTCAACAACAACTAGTGCTCGGTTGACAGCTCTTACAACAGAAGATGCATGATAAATCATTTGATCTAATGTGATTGGTAGTGTGGTTTCGTGACCAGCCATTACATTTGATGCAGAATCACCCACAAGAATAATATCAATGCCTGCTTTATCTAAAATTTTAGCCATTGAAAAGTCATAACCAGTTAACATGGCAATTTTCTCACCATTGTTCTTCATTTCTTGTAGAACGTGTGTTGTAATTTTTTTAACTTCTTTATGTACTGACATGTTTTATCTTTTTGGAATGGTAAAAATAAGGGAATAATACTATTATCCTGTATTCTATATTTGGTTTAATCATAGAATATAGATTATAATGAACAGCTTAAAATAAGAAAAGAAAAACCTATGTGTTGAAGGCGACGCAAATAAAGCGGTCTTAAAGGGATTAAATTGGTACATTTATTGTTTAAACATATATTATGAAAGTACTTGTTTTGGGGGCTAGTTTAAAACCTCAACGTTATTCGTATTTAGCGATAAATGATTTAGTAGATTATGGACATGAAGTGATTGCTGTTGGTCAAAGAATAGGAGAGTTGAGAGGGGTGACTATTTCAAGAGATGTGCCTTCTGATTCTGACATCCATACTGTTACCGTTTATTTAGGAGCGAAAAATCAAGTAGAATATTTCTCATATTTGCTGCAGTTAAAACCTACTCGGGTTATCCTAAATCCTGGAGCCGAAAATAATCAACTTGAGCAACAGCTGACCGAAATAGGAGTTGAAGTACTTTCGGCTTGTACTTTAGTAATGCTCAGAACGAATCAATTTGATTAAAATGGGAATATCATTATTAGATAGAAAATTATTAATGCTACTGTTCATTTTTACGGTAACATTGGTTTATGGGCAAGAAAAAGCCAAAATTAAAGGTCTTAGTTTTGTTGCATCAAGTTCACCTATTGACAAAACAGACGTGGCTCCAATAATTACTATGAATGCCAATTGGGTGACTTTAATGCCTTATGGATTTGTTGGAAGTAACGGTGGGGTGATGTACAACTCGAAATGGCAATGGTGGGGAGAAAAGGAAGAAGGAATTAAGGAAACGATTGAATTGTGCAAGGCGGAAGGATTAAAGATTATGCTTAAGCCTCAAATCTGGATGAGAAATGCTTATACCGGGGATTATAAATTATCGACGGAAAAAGAATGGGTGAAATTTGAAGAATCATACGCCTCGTTCATCTTATCATTCTTAGAAATAGCAATTGATTTGGATGTTGAAATGTTCTGTTTTGGAACTGAATGGCGAGAATTTGTGAAAGCACGACCAGAATTTTGGAATGAATTGATTAAAAAAATCAAATTGAAATACGCGGGTGAATTAACTTACGCAGCAAATTGGGATGATTATGCAGCTGTGCCATTTTGGAAGGAAATGGATGTGATTGGGGTCAATGGCTATTTTCCGATTAGTATTTCTCAGAAACCGGATTTAAAAGAATTAATGCTTGGGTGGGATGTTCACAGAAAAGTACTTTCCGCATTTTCTAAAAAATTCGATCGAAAAATTGTTTTTACAGAAATAGGCTATCGCAGTATGGAAGGATCCACGATTAAACCATGGGAGCATAATACGCGGTCAAAATACTCGGAGGAAATTCAGCATAACGCCTACAAAGCATTATTTAATGTGCTTTGGGATGAGACTTGGTTTGGTGGCATTTTTATATGGAAATGGTATCATGATCATAAAAACCAAGGCGGAAACGGTGATGTGGACTTTACACCACAGAATAAGTTGGCTGAGAAGACCATTCGATCCTTCTGGTCTAAATAATTCACTTTTTAATGTTGGCTTTATTTTTTTGACGACTTGTATTAGCATTCAACTATCCATTACATTTGTTTTATAGCCAATTACCATGGATAAATCATATATTATAATCATTCTAGTTTCCTATTTCCTTGTGTTAATGGGCATTTCGTATCTCACGAGTAGAAATGCTGATAATGAGACTTTTTTTACTGGAAACCGAAATAATAAATGGTATTTGGTTGCATTTGGAATGATTGGAGCTTCATTATCAGGAGTAACGTTTATATCTATTCCGGGAGTAATTGGTAATAGCAGTTTTACTTATCTGCAAATGGCAATTGGCTATATTATAGGTTATGCTATTATAGCTTTTGTTTTATTGCCCTTGTATTATCGCTTAAACTTAACCTCGATCTACGAATTTTTAAAACAGCGTTTTGGTCATTATACTTATAAAATGGGGGCAGGGTTTTTCATTGTTTCCCGTTTGATTGGAGCCGCCTTGCGCATGTATCTTGTGGCAATTGTATTGCAAAAATTCGTTTTTGATGACCTTGGTGTTGAATTCGAATATACTGTTGCCATTAGTATTTTATTAATATGGGTGTACACTTTTAGAGGTGGAATTAAAACTATTATTTGGACAGATACATTGCAAACCTTATTCATGCTTATATCTGTAGGGTTGAGTATTTACTTTATTTCGGACGATCTTAATTTACAATTAGGGCAAATTTTTGGAGCAATTGATGACGCCGGAATCGGTGAAGTTTTTCAAACAGAAGATGGCTTGGCAAAGAATTATTGGATTAAGGGAATTTTGGGCGGAATGTTTATCACTTTGGGTATGACTGGGGTTGATCAGGACATGATGCAAAAAAATCTGACCTGTAAAAATGAAAAAGAGGCTAAAAAGAACATGATCTCATTCTCAATTGTATTGTTTTTTGTAAACATACTTTTTGTGACACTCGGCGGTTTACTCTTTTTATATATTGATGCCAATCCAGATGTGGCAGAGATATGGAATAGTTTGGGCAAAGATGGTAAAGGTCAAGGAGATTTATTATTTGCAACAATTTCTTTAAAAGGGGGGCTGAGTGGGACAGTTGGAGTCTTCTTCTTACTTGGTTTAATTGCTGCAGCTTATAGTAGCGCAGATTCAGCCCTAACATCCTTGACAACATCACTATCAGTTGATTTTTTGAATATCGAAAATGATGAGAAAAAAGTGCAAGAGCGAAAACGCAGGATGGCACATGTGATCATGTCCTTTGCATTATTGATAACGATACTTATTTTTAAATATGCGAATAATGACAGTGTTGTTTGGACTTTATTTGCTGCTGCATCCTATACTTATGGACCACTGCTAGGCTTATTTATGTTTGGCATTATTAGTAAACGTAAGGTTGCAGATCATTTTAGTATTCCTATTAGCATTATAATTCCAACGCTTCTTTTTCTCTTTAATTGGAATCTCAGAAGTATTTTTTCTGTGCCTGAAAGTGAGCCTTTCTATGAGTTCGGATCAGAAATGTTGGGTATTAATGCATTCCTAGTTTTTATTTGCTTGTGGATTTTTTCGACAAACAATGTAAGGAATAAGGAAATTTATTGACAAATTTGCACAATACAGTATCAAGTGAATGACAATAAGCTAGGATTTGAGCCAAAGTGTCATGAAAGTTGAGTTGGTACTGCTTTTGCACTTAAAAAATTAGAAAAACAAAAAACAACTAAATTATGGCAATAGAAATAACAGATGCAAATTATGAGGAAATCGTTGCAAACTCAAGTATTCCAGTAGTAATTGACTTTTGGGCTGCATGGTGTGGACCTTGTAAAATGGTTGGGCCACTTATCGAGGAAATGCACAGTGAATACGAAGGAAGAGCAATTATTGGTAAAGTTGACGTAGATCAAAACCCTGGAATTGCTGGAAAATTCGGAATTAGAAATATCCCTACAGTTGCTTTTATAAAAGGAGGAGATGTAGTTGATAAGTCTGTTGGAGCCGTTCCAAAAACACAGTTAACGACAAAATTAGACGCGATTTTATAAAATTAGCATCAATAGAAATTATAAACGCTCATTTACTTTGTAAGTGGGCGTTTTTTTGTTCTTCTATAAAGCACGATTTCGGCGTTATGCTTGGTCTTCAAAAGCTGCGCTTTTTCTTTTACAAAAGTAAACTCATAATTTTTGACTTCACGGGCCTTGAACTCGAATTTTCTAGTTCGAACCTAGATCTTCTGAAAGCCCGATTTTATTTAATAGAATACAGGTTATAAGAAATCACTTTCATCCAAATCTTGAAAAGACTTTTTACCAAAAAGAAAGCTGCCAAAGACAATACTTTTTTTGTACAAACCAGTTGTAGGTTTTACACGTCCTACGGCCTTCTCTAGCTTTCGCTTTTTTAAGAAGGCTCCCAATTTACCATAATAGGCTATGTGTGCATTGAATACCGCTCCAAAATGCCTGAATTGTAATTTAATTATGAATAATACCGCGGCTAAACCATCCAGCATTAGTCGCTTCATTATTTTGAAAAACAAAATCCCATCATAATTCTTGGTTAACATGAAGAGACTATTTCTAAAATTAAGATAAGTCTTTTTTGGATTATCATAACTTAATGTTCCTCCACCAACATGATAGATGGCCGAATGCGCACAATAGAATATTTTATTCCCTCTCGATTTAAGTCTCCAGCATAAATCGATTTCCTCCATGTGGGCGAAAAAATCTTCATCTAAGCCTCCAAGTTCATGATATTTTTCTGCCCGTATAAATAGACAAGCACCAGTTGCCCAAAAGACCTCGCGGTTTTCGTTATACTGGTTTAGATCTACCTCTGTCTGATCGAAAATTCGACCTTGACAAAATGGGTAAAAGTCTTTATCTAAAAATCCACCAGCTGCACCAGCATGTTCAAATCTATCTTTTGCATTATAGGCCAATACCTTTGGTTGAACAGCAGCAATAGCAGGATCACTTTCTAATAAATCAAGACAAGGTTGAATCCAATTGGGGGTTACTTCAATATCTGAATTAAGCAATACATAATAGTCGGCTGTAACATGCTTCAAGGCATCATTATAACCTTTTGCAAAACCACCGTTTTCCTTATTAATGATTAATTCAACCGATTTAAAGTTTTCTTGAAGGTAAGTAACCGAATCATCCGTAGAACAATTGTCCGCAACATAGATCGTCGCTTCCGGAGAAAGTGAAATCACAGTGGGTAAGAATTTCTCTAGATAAGCTCTACCGTTATAGTTTAGTATGACTACAGCTGTTTTTTTCATGCGTTAAATCGACGTAAATATAGCAGTTAAAAGTCGAAAGCTATGAAAAATGATGGGAAATGATGTGCGGCGTTAATCACGAAATAGTGTTCCACTAGAACCACCGAAATGAACAGAGCCACCTGGGTCATCTACACTTGTGTTAGGTGTATCGCGTTTGTGTAAGTCCGCTTCCCATCTATAATTCTGTAATTCACCCTGCATATCTGAGTGTAGCATAGGGTAGTCATTTGTAACAAGATCTGGATTATAGAATACAAATCGAATGTTTGAACGTTGGCCAATGCGGTAATAATGCCAAATTTGATAAGGATAAGCACTTGGCTCATTAGGTCGGTCAACCATTTGATTAGGAGAACCATATTTAAGATGAATTCTTCCGCGATCAGTTTCCCAACCAAATTTAATTTGTGTTCCAAAAAGTTTTTCGGTGTATTGAACTTGAAGCTTGTACGCTTTCCATTCGCGTTGCGGATCAATTGAATTCGTTTCTTTCCAATAAGCATAGAAATATTTTTCCATAAAGGTTGTATCCGTTCCTTTTAACATTTTCCGAATCGTTTCATATTCATAACGTTCGCTAATTGGCATAAGGCTGCCTAAGAAATAGGGGATAGAGTCCCAATTGATGCTTTGTTTGAAAGAAGGATCTATTTCTATATCTTGAATAGAGACAATTTCTTCTGGTAAAATATCATTACGGCGTTGAAAGAAAACTTGTTTTGTTGTTAGTGTGTCGTTGGCCTTATTTATTACGTTAACGTTTAAATTATAGTCGCCAGACGGCAAAGTCTCAATTGGAACGAACATGATAGTGGGGCTAACAGGTCCTGTATTCATGCGCTGGTGTTTAAAAATACCAGCCACTTTTCTTCCTGTTGAATAATGACTAACATCACATGTGATTAAAAATTGTTCACCCTCTCCTAAAACGTGAGAGGAATTATAAACCTCCGCATAAAAGGCAATTTTTGTTATTTCAGGCGGAAAATAATTCGTTAAATACGGAAGGATGAAAAAACCACTTTTTGTAAAATTGTTTTGTTCATCCGTTTTATAAGCATCCTCAATAAATTCAATGTCAGATATGACGACACTAGCTTTGTCCATTGAACCAACTTCAATCATTTGCTCGCCTTTTACCTCTTCACCAGACAATAAATCTTTGATCACTAGTTCGTAATTATAAAAACCCGGCTCAAGCGCATAGCGCTGTACATCATAAAAATCATCAACAGTAGAGTCTTTCATGAGTGGTGAATCCAGCACATATTTATCTGCAATAATGATTTTCTCGTCTTTACTAAATATTTGAGTGATTTCGACTTGCGCATTCAAATTGCCATTTCCATCACCTTTATATTTAAAAGAACCACTAATAAATTGCAGTGAAGTACTGACAAAAGCCTTTTGATCTGGCGTGTGAAAGAGCTTATAGTTAAAATAGACTTGTGGCTTGCCAAAACTTGTTGCCACAAACAAAAGTGTAATCAACGTAAATAGAAGTTTCATGATGGTTAGCGTTTAAATATAAAGGTAGGTAATTATTTATACTGATCTCTTAAAACATATTTAAAAAGGGTGATTATTGATTGAACGGTATTTTTTAACCCATAGATGGGCAATTGTTGGGGTTTCGAATAGTTTTTCATTAATTTATTTCTCAATAAAAAAATAAGTATATCTTTGCCGCGGATAGTTGGCAGAGTGGTCGAATGCACTAGTCTTGAAAACTAGCGTACCGCAAGGTACCGAGAGTTCGAATCTCTCACTGTCCGCAGCAGGGGATAACAGATTTTTTAAATCTGTTATCCCCTTTTCATTTCCCTGTAAACCCTCGTCAATACAGGCAATCATCTCAAATATTAAATTGCGTTTTGGAGTTCGACATTTTTTTCCGTCGAAATAGAAATTCTTGGGAAATATCGAACTCACGAGCTTATGCTTGAGTTGTATCGTAGCGGTATTGTACGTTTCCTTAATATCTGACAGAAAATTTAATCCTGACTTGGCAAGGTTCACGATTTCTTTAACTGAGGTTTGCAAACCATTCATCTTTTTTTCAATTTCTCCCTTCTGAATACTGAATCGTTTTTTGCCTTCCATATAGTCCTCTGCTTCGATCTTATCATCCAACATCATTTCGTAGGATTTCTCTAAACGTTTCACAAAGACTTGCAATTTCTCTTTGAGTTTTTTCAAATCGGCTGAATTATCTTTTGTGGAAGATTTAATCTGATTATCCAAAATATGGATATAGAGGTTTAATACGTCTTTGTTCACCATAATTGAATCCAACAATTCTTCAAATGCTTTATGAACCTTAATTGCAGATACTCTCTGACCTTTGCAGTGATTGCAATGGTAATAGCCATATCGTTTCCCCATTTTTCCTTTTGAGAAACTAGCTGTCAAGGTTTCACCACAACAGTTACAATTAATGATACCCCTTAAATGTAGGTCGTCTCTTAGTTTTTCATACTTAGGAATGGATTTACCCCTTGCTTTTCGATTGCCTGTTAATTCTTGTTGCACTTGGTAGTACAACTTTTCAGAAATAATAGGTTCGTGGATTCCCTCAACGATTTGCATGGGTTCATTATCCAATGCTGGAACTACAATCTTACCTGCGTATAAAATGCGTTTTAGAATCTTACAGATGTTGTTACGAGAGATTATTATATCTCTCGCTTTAAAATCATCTCGAATTTCCTTTTGTGAATCACCATTGCTTACCCGTTCAAATATTTCTCTTACAATAGGTGCTTTTACTGGATCGGGAATAATTATATGACTGCCCTCTGCGTTCTTTGCAGATATATAACCATAAAACGGTGGTCTTGCCCAACGTCCTTGTTTTAAGCCTTGTCGTATTCCTCCCCTAACCTTTATTGATCTTCGTTGATTATCCACGTCAGGATTGGCTAAATAAATCGCCAACATGAATAGGTTTTCGGGGATATTATAATCAATTGGTTGCTCGATAGATTGAGGAACAATCTTCTTTGCTTTTAGGTATTGAATCATATTCAACGCTCCAGTCAAATCTCGTGAAAAACGATCCCAAGATGTAAACAGGATTTCGTCAATTTCAATCTCCTTAGACTTGATTTTTTCAATCATCCTTTTCCATTCAGGTCGGTCAAATGACTTAGCTGAATGATCCTCTTTTAATTTGTAAACGATTTCATAATTCATGCGTTTACAATGATTCGATAGTTTTTCAAACTGATCGTCAATACTATATCCCTTCGCTTGTTCATCTGAACTTACTCTACACATTATTGCTACTCGCTTCATCTCTCTTCGTTTTTAAATTTCTAATAATTTCAACATTAATTCGAGCCAACTTCATTAAGTAATTTCTTACTTGTTCAATCTTTTCGTCTGTCCATTTTTTTCCTGTCTCTCCTAATAATTCTCTACACTTTTTTAAACTTAACATTGTTATTTTGGTCTATGTCTTTATTCTCGATT
>WTCE01000165.1 GCA_013138735.1 Crocinitomix sp.
GTGAGCTTCCTTCAGATTCCTGCTCACGCAGGACACCCTTGCTATTGGCTAACACTTCCTGCTATAAAGGCGTGCTCGGGACTTGAACCCTATAATCATTGCCCATGCTGGGCACACAACAAAAAAACTCCAACCTAAAAATTAGGAAGGAGTTTTATACTCATATCTAAGCCCAAAATATCTAGTTTCAAAATTTTGATAATTACACTCAGCTACTTTTAGAGGACTTTACGAACCTGAGCTCGACTATAATTAAGCGAGATTGTCACTATTTCAATTCACAGGACCATCCGTCTACAACGCCGCTCGTATCAAATTCAGCACATTTAGCTATTGCGTCATCTTCTTTATAATTTTCAAGAAGAAACGAATCGTTGTGTGACGTGTCTGTTGCTGAACAATCGCAATAGTAATTCTTACCACATGAAAACAGGGCTAATGCGACAATCGAAGTAATCAATAACTTTTTCATAATATTTTTTAATTAAAAATAATGAAAATTTCAATTCTAAAAACCTGATTATCAAGTATTTTTTTTCATAGCTATTTTATCAAAATTGGAATAGAATTATATCCCCCCTACGGGGTTTTGAAATAGGCCTTGGAATACTTCCTTTTTCACATCATATCAAAACACTTTTTTCTTTAACATACTGATTACTACAACCTACCCTTTTGCACCAACTAAATTTGAATGATTGTAAGTAAGACTTCTAGCTTGCGTCAAAATTCTTTATTAACCCCTACCAAAAACTTATTTATTATGAATCCAAAGCAGAAACAGCTTTGCGACATTCTTAGTGTTGCTTGGCATAGATCTTTCTATCGAAATCATTGGAAGATTGAATCAATTAATGAGGCTTACGAATTAGTTAACAGTGGAAACTTTCATGCCCTACCGATTACGCGAAAGAGTAATATACGGGAAGCCATGGAGGATATCATTGACTATTCTGGAGCCGTGGACATTGTAAGCTCCTCAGGCACCACCGGAAGACCCGTTGACATTCCTGTCCTTGAAAAACAAGAAAAAGAGCGGATTTTAAGAGTACGCAGACTTTTAAGGGAGTTAGGAATTAAGCATGGATCTAAAGTGCTACAACTACTTAGCTTAAACGATATGTTTACCCTTGGCGTATTGGTTTGGCAAGGCATTAAAGCAGAAGGCGGAACTGCCTTTCGTTGTTCCCCGGCAAGAATCGATCGAATTTTGGACGTCATCAAATATTCCAAACCCGAATTTGTAATAGGCAATCCATACGTAATGGTAAGAATTGCTGAGGAAGCAGGAGATAAATGGCCAAAGCCAGAGGATTTACCCAAAGGCGCTTTTTTTGCCGTTGCAGCCACATTTTGCACCGACTTGAAAAGGAATGTAGTGGCTGAAAAAGCAATGAAACTATGGGGCCTTACAGAAGCATTAAACCAGTATGGCACATCTGAAATTGGACCTGTTGCATACGAAACCAAACAACATGAGGGCTTGTTAGTGCACAGTGATTTTCTTTATGTCGAATTAATTGATCCAACAACGGGCAAACCTGCTATAGAAGGAGAGTCGGGTGAAGTGGTTGTAACCGCATTGACACATCCAAGAGGTTTTTTACCTGTACGGTATGCTACTGGCGATATTTGCGCATGGCTAAAGCATAAAGAAATTGATGGCGAGACCAAACAATTTATGGGACCGATCATTGGACGGGTTGACCACCAATTAAAAATCATGGGCCAAACAATTTTTCCAAATCATCTTTTAAAAATTGCAGACGACCTTGAGCAAATTAAAAAATCTGTGGTTACTGTTAAGCAAGATGTACTAAAAGGAGATGTTGTCACCGTTTTATGCGAAGCTCAAAATGTAGCATTAGAAGAAGAGGTCAAAAAAATACTTATTGGTCAATATAATCGAAATCTCGCAGTATCACCCAACGTATCAATGGTGAAAAGTGCAGTAATTGAAACCTTAGTACAAAATAAAATGAGCGCAACAAATGGCTCAAAAGTTCCACGATTTTTTAGACTTTAAACACATTATTATGATAGAAGAAATAACAAAAATGATCCATTTAGCGAAATTGGATCAAGATCTTTATGCAAAAATAGAATTTGAAAACCCTGTTGCAGCAATGAAATACAGAGCTATTCCAGCTTTTATTGCACAATTAATTGATTCGGGAGAAGTAAAACCCGGGAGTTCAATTGCAATGCGTAGTGCAGGATCAGCAGCAGTTGCAATGGCAAGAACCGCAATTTTAAAAGGAGTACATCCCATTGCTGTATTGCCTCCGAGTGCTCCTCCAAATATTGTCAGATTACTAAAATGGATTGGCGCAGAGGTTCATCTCGTTCCACCAAATGATGCCAAAGTACTCATTCAACAGTATCAAACTTCTGATCAAGTTTATGTTTTTGGTCAGGCTGGCGAGACTCATTTAATTGACCTTTATAAACCTGTTGGAGAAGAAATTGCGGCACAATTGCCAAATGTAGCAGCTGTAACCGTTGGAATTGGCACTGGAATCTCAATCACTGGAATTGCATTGGCTTTAAAAGAAGCAAACCCTGATATCGCTATTTATGGATGTGAACCGCAAGAGGCTCCGATAGCTAGCGGTGGTAAATGGGCACCACATAATATACCTGGTTTAGCTCCTCCTATTCCACAACCGCTTTTAGATAAATCGCTATTAGCAGGAATAGTAACAGTAGCATCTGCGGAGGCTTGGAGTCAGGCAAAAAATCTCTCCAAAACTTTTGGAATCTTGGCAGGGCCATCTTCGGGTTGCACTATTTCGGCAGCACTTCAGTTGCGTGAACAAGGTGTTAAAGGACCAATTGTAGCGGTTCTTGCCTGTGGTATTTTGGAATATTTAGTGGATGAATAAGTGTTAGAAATTAGTGCACATATAATTATTATTCTTTCCATCCTTTTCTTCCTAGGATTTACCTTAGGAAGCACATTGGGTTTTGGAAGTCCTTTAGTTATTATTCCGGCGCTAATGCTCTTTTTCGAACCTAAAGAAGCTATTGCACTAATTGTTCCGGCCATGTTAATCAATAATTTGGCAAAATTATGGCTCTTCAAAAAAAGTATTGACGTAAAAAGTGCCTTTCGGATGGGTGTAACTGCTCTTCCGTTAGCATTTTTAGCGTCATTCTTTACCGAATCCGTGCATCCATTGGTTCTTAAATTATTTGTAACAATTGTCCTGCTCTATGTTGTTATTAATAGGTTAATTAGTAAACGGTTTGAGCCTAAAGGTTCGGCAATATTTTGGGGGATTCCAACGGGAATAATTAGTGGACTCAGTGGAACCGCCGGCCCGTTTATGCTCATTGGCATGCGCAAACAAAGATTAACACTTACGCATTTTGTTGCAACCGTAGCATTATTACAAACTGCACTTCAAATAATTAGAATTCCTGGATACCTTGCTACTGAAATACTCTCTACAAATTTGATTTGGCTCTCGCTTTTTTTAGCGCTATTTACTATTCCATCTGTATTTCTTAGTCGAGCTATTCTTAAATTACTAAACCCCGCACAGTTTGAAAAAGCCTTGGATATCTTTCTAATAGCGATCCTAATATTTATGCTGATTAACTTTATCTAATAGCCACTTGCAGCTCCTAAACGTGTTTTAGAAACAAATTCCATTGATTGTTTTTTATTGCTAATTCTTGAACCGTCTTTCCACTTCAGCCTTTAAACTTCTATTAAATTCAGGATATTTTTCGCTTAATAATTTTGTTACGTAACCTCCCAATAAGCAAGTTGCTCCTTTTTTGAATTCATCAGATTGAATGAAACGTGTTTTGCCTTCTGTAGCAGCTTCAACTATAAATCGGTGATTATCCCTTATCCCCAAAGTTACTTTATCACTCCAACCAAACATTTTTCCTTCCTCATAAAAAATGACGTGCTCAACTTCTTTCACCTTATCCTTTTTAGGTTTCATTTCGATATAAGCCAATATGTTTCCTTGATCCTTAATCTCACCCTTCATCCCCTTAAAAAAAACGGCCCAATTTGAATAGGAATCAAAGTCCATCAATACTTCCCACACTTTGGCTGGTGGCGCATCAATAATAATGTCAGTATAAATCGTTCTGTGTGAACTTTTGACTTTGATTACTTCAATTTTTTCTTGGCTATGGCTCGTTATTGAAACGAGTGTTAGCAAAAGAATGCTTATGTACTTTTTCATTTTAAGGTGACGATTGATTTTAAAAACAAACTTACCTATAAAATAAAGTATCGGCACTAAAAGGCGTATTGCAAGTATGTTGACCTCGATTGGGCCTTTCAAAAGTTCTATTCAGTATCAGGTATTTGCTGACCTAAGATTTTCTTGGATCAAGACCAATTTATTGCGGGTTATAGTTAAAAGTTATCAGTCTTCAAAATGATTTCCTTTCATATTCAAATTTAATAATGAATTAAGATTTATTCTTTTTATGAAATTTTCGTGCTTTTTGCTCGACCAAAAAGCACCAAAAAGGAGAAAAAGCACTGCTTTTGAAGTAGCTGGGCTTAAATTTGGAGGGCACATTCTCGACGAACGCCTATGACCATTTTAACTACTTATCGAAGTTTTGCAAGACTCAAAATTTTTAATTTAAACTGTCTGTATATTATGAAATACTAATTCCTCCCCTACTTTTATGACTGATCCATTTTCTTTTCAAGGGAGGTGCACAAAAGATCAAAATCGGACTGTAGTTTAGCTTCAAAATAATTCGTTCTGACCAAAAGAGCAGCTATTTTCCTCAAGCCAACTACAATTGCCACAATTTCGCTCTCCTTTTGCGCAAGAATAAGGTCCATTGACAATTCCAAAAATTTGGTAAATATTTGATCGTTAGAAGGTGTTATCTGCACGTGTTGGTATAATCTAATCGCTTCTATTGCTAACTTCTCTACCCTCTCATCTAATTCATTCTTCATTTTGTGAATATTGGTATTTTTTCAATCATGTCATGTGATATAATTTAGCTTATCATCTGACATTTATCAACAAATTTGGTAACTATTATGTACTTCTTTGTAAGAATATTCTTAAATGAAATTGGCCACTATAAAAGATGGATCTCAAAGAAGAAATAATTGAAAACAGGTTTGACAGAGACCAATTTGAAGGTCCAAAGTCTAGGTGGTCAGAGTTTAAATATGCTTTGAGTATCTTTTCTCAATTTATCAAGGGCTTTAGAGCATTGCATTTTGCCGGCCCGTGCATCACCGTTTTTGGTTCAGCCAGATTTGATGAAAACCATAAATACTATAAGGTTGCGAGAGAAATATCTAGAAAATTATCAGAGAAAGGCTACACCATTATGACCGGCGGAGGACCAGGAGTTATGGAAGCCGCGAACAGAGGAGCAAAGGATGCACAGGGTAAATCTATTGGATGCAATATTGTGCTGCCTAGAGAACAAAAACCAAATCCTTATCTCGATAAATATGTTCTGATAAAGCAATTTTTAGTGCGTAAACATATGCTTCGAAAATATTCCTATGGATATATTGTTATGCCAGGTGGGTATGGAACATTAGATGAATTTTTTGAAACATTGGCATTGATCCAAACTAAAAAAATCGGTTCTTTTCCAATCGCTATTTACGGAATAGATTTCCACAAAGATCTCATCCAATTTTTGAATAGATTAGTGGAAGAGAAAACAATAAGTTCTTCTGACTTATCCTTGTTTTTATGGTCAGATGATGAGGACGAAATTATCAGACATATAGATTCAATGGCGAGACTTGAAGCATTTGGTGCTAAAAATAAGCCAAGAAAACCAAGGGCTGTATTATTAGAGAAGACAATTAACAGAAAATAAAGAATCTAGATTTAGGCAAGAGGCAGAAGGCAAAAAAGTCATTAGTACAGAGGGCTGAAAGCAGAAGACAGAAAACAGAAGGAAAAAGGCTTGAGGCAAGATTATTTAATTATGCTTTAAAAATTGTTGTTTTTTTCTTTGAATCTAGTTTTGCGTTTTATTTCCGCTATAATTTTAGATACCAGAAGAAATGGTTTATTAAAAGAGAAAGACCATTTTAATACGCCAATCATATTGAATTTTTCCTGCGAATTCTATCGTTTATTTTCGATTTCCATAAAAATCAACTAACTTACTAGATTATTGGCGCAACCATTGCCAATTCCTGTCGTATTATGAATACCCCTTTTAAAGTGAAGCTTTGAATTTCACTTTTGTTGAAAACTAAAAACCAATTTTAAATGAAAACAAGTTTCATACTATTTATCCTATCAATTTGTATACAAACTGGCGCATTTGCTCAAGATTCTGAAAAATGTGAAGCCTTGTCCGAGATGCAGTCTTTTATGTTAATGGACAATAAAATAAGCTTTCATTCCAGTCAAATTGACTTTGCTTCAATCGCAGTTGTTTTATGCACTGCAACAGAGGCCGATTTAATTCTGCCTAAAATTGTTGTTTCAGATGATGAAACAACTGTTACAATAGATTTTAACGGATGCAATAAGGGCACCTATGTGATCTCAGGATCCAGAGCCGATCTCATTTTAGATTATGCCGTAGAATTGTAACTGACCCATTAAAAAAGAAACCAACCAACACTATGAAAAGATTTACCACATTCATTTGTTTGACATTTTTTATGATGTCCAACTTCTCATTTGCGCAGATAGTCGATCCAATACCAGTGAACTTAGTCGGATCTTCGGATCCTATTGCTGCTGATTTTTTCTTGCACATTTTCACCCCTTCACCTCTTGGTGGAACTTACCATGGCGGCGTATTTTATGGCGCCACGAAAGAGAAATGGGGTTATAATATTTCTGGCCTAACGCCTGGAACTGAATACTCACTTACCTGTTATTATATGATGGACAAAGTGATTGGTACACCAGCGTTAAACCGAAGAGGTGATTTAGCCATGCTAAGTGGCGCAGCTTTGGATATTGTTACTATCAATTATATTACGGAACCCAATTGGAGGATTTGGTATTCAGTAGATGTAACCTTTACGGCACTCGGTACAACAGACAGATTTGAAATTGAGGCTGATGGTGCAACAGATAATAGTCTTTGGCTTTTCACGGACGTTTCCGCATTAGCGGTTGATATATCATGTGATCCATTGACAACTACTGCAACTGAAACTGAAATATGTCTTGGTGAAGCCCTAACCTTTACCTCAACTTCAATTAATGGCGGAGCTATTACATGGGATGGTGGTATTACCAATGGTGTACCATTTACGCCTGTAACAGCAGGAACATTCACTTATCATGCAACAAGTGATTTTGACGCAGATTGTATTGATTCAGTTACATTTATTGTAAACCCACTTCCAGTCGTTGTTGCATCTGTAGACTTCGCAGAAATTTGTTTAGGAGATGATGTAATATTTACAGGAAGTGGCGCCGACACTTATGTATGGGATTTAGGAGTATCGGATGGTGTTGCATTTACACCAGCAGCACTTGGAACGGAAACATATACGGTTACTGGAACTAACACGACAACTGGATGTGAGAACACAGCCACCGTTGACGTTACTGTTAATGATAACCCAGTTGTTACAGCTGCCGCAAGTCCTGATGAAATTTGTATTGGTGAATCAATTACGTTTACAGGCGGCGGAGCAGATACTTATACGTGGGATGGTGGAATTACAGATGGCGTTGCTTTTACTCCTGCCGGTGTAGGTCCATTTACCTATACTGTTACGGGTACAATTGGAGCATCTGGTTGTGAAAACACCGCAACTGTTGATATTATAGTTAACGATTTACCTGTTGTTACGGCTTCTGTAGATGATGATGAAATTTGCGAAGGCGAATCAATTACTTTTACTGGCGGCGGAGCAGATTCCTATACTTGGGACATGGGCGTTACAGATGGTGTAGCTTTCACTCCTGCAGCACCTGGAACCGTAACGTATACTGTTACCGGAACCAATGCAACAACCACTTGTGAGAACACAGCTACTATTGACGTAACTGTGAATGCACTTCCAGTTGTTATTGCAGCTGTAGATTTCACAGAAATTTGTTTAGGAGAAGATGTAACGTTTACCGGAAGTGGCGCTGACAGTTACGTATGGGATTTAGGAGTAACGGATGGTATTGCATTTACACCTGCGGGGCTGGGAACAGAAACCTATACCGTTACTGGTACTAACGCGACAACTGGATGTGAGAATACAGCTTCTATTGACGTTACTGTTAACGATAACCCTGTTGTTACAGCAACCGCAAGTCCTACTGAAATTTGTATTGGTGAATCAACTACGTTTACAGGGGGTGGAGCCGATACTTATATATGGGACGGTGGAGTTACAGATGGCGTTTCATTTACGCCTGCAGCTGTAGGTACTTTTACTTTTAACGTAACGGGTACAATTGGAGGATCTGGTTGTGAAAATACGGCAACTGTTGATATTATCGTTCACGATTTACCTACTGTTACGGCCTCTGTGGATGATGACGAAATTTGCGAAGGCGAATCGGCGATATTTACAGGTGGCGGAGCAGATTCCTATACTTGGGACTTAGGCGTTACAGATGGTATTGCATTTACTCCTCCAGCACCCGGAACCGTAACCTATACAGTTACTGGAACCACAGCAGAAGGTTGTTCAAGCACAGCGACAATTGATTTAACTGTTAATGCCAGTCCAACGGTTACGGCAAGTGCATCTGAAATTGAGATTTGTTTGGGTGATGCTGTCATTTTAAATGGCGGTGGAGCTGACACTTATGTTTGGGACGGTGGCGTAACAGATGGAGCACCTTTTACTCCACTGACTGCTGGAACATTTACTTTTATTGTTGAAGGAACTTCCACAGAAGGATGTTCGGGAAGTACAAGTATTGATATTCTAGTTATAGAATGTGAAGACGTCATTGCAGCTTTTGCATTTAACAATAATCTTTGTATTGGAGATTGTATTACACTAACGGATGAAAGTATTGGAACAATCTTGAATTGGGATTGGGATTTTGGAGGTGCTGTTGATCCTTCTACTTCTACCGATCAAAATCCATTTATTTGCTTTAATACTGTCGGAGTTTTCGAAATTCAATTAACGGTAACGAATATTAATGGGACAACTTCGTCTGTTGTAAATTCAATTACTGTGAATGAATTACCTAACCTAACAGCACGTAATGATACAATCATTGATCTTGGAGACTACGCAGATTTAATCGCTACATCAACATCAACAGGATTATATAGTTGGTCACCTGATTTTGACGTTTATTGTGACGAGTGCCCTATTACTACAGCTAATCCACAAGATAGCACTACGTACACCGTAACGTTTATTGATGAGAACGGCTGTAAAGCAGAAGCTGAAGTAATGGTATTGGTCAACATTCGTCAAGGAATTGGAGTACCTACTGCCTTTTCGCCAAATAATGATGGAAATAATGATGTATTATTTGTCAAAGGATATGGCATTGAATCCTTAAGTTTTAGAGTTTATAACCGCTACGGAGAAAAGGTTTTCCAAAGTGATTTGCAAAACATAGGATGGGATGGAACCTTTAAAAACAGGGATGAAAATCCAGGAGTTTTCACATGGGTATTAATCTATAATATGCAATCAGGTGCAAAAGGAAAAATGCAGGGGAATACGACATTGATTCGTTAGAATTATTGGGTGGACCTAGCTTTTAAATATTGAATTAGAAAACCGCAAATCATTATTTGATTTGCGGTTTTCTGTTTTTTGGTTATCCTTTGTAGGTTGTAATTTGAACCTTAATTCCGCGTGTTGCCGAACCTTTAAAGGTTGTTAGTTTGAATACTAATGACCTTTGGCTGGGCTTTTTACTAAGACTGGCTTTTTATTTTTTAGATACATTTATTACGTACTCGCTTGGGATTTTGCTTAAAAAATCATTCAAATTGTTTTCATAAAATTTTCTTTGAGAGTCAGTTAATTTACAAGTTGGTTCGTGGTAAACAAACCAAATTGACTTCTCCGCAACTCTTCTCTTAAATATTTCTTTAAACTTTTCACTTTCCAAAATTGGGGCATAAGCTTTATTTAAAAATTTTTCTCCTTGAGCAACTACAATCAGTTTCTCAGAAAATTCAAATAATGCTCCTTGAAAATCTGTCAGACTTGCTGTGTTTTCTAAAAACCCTTTTGACGGGTCATAAGCGCGCAAACCTAGAACTGCAATTTTTGATTTAGATAATTTCCCAACTCCATTCGTCAATTGTTTTTTTGCGGTTTCTGCTGTTTGAAATCCAACATATGCTCCAACTAAAGGATTAACTTCTCCAGGAATAGTATTAACAGTTATTGGGTGATCAGTTATTGTAGCAGACAATGAATGTATTCCAATACTATTGGTCACAATATTACCTACACTATCTTTTAATAGTTCATCACTTATATAATACGTAACACTTCCACAATCTAAAAGAATAGGATTTATAGATATGTCAAAAAAGTTGTTTATTAATTCTGTAACGCCTTTCGCTATTTTAATCTTTGCTTTAGAATTTGTTTCGATTCGTCTATCATATTCCTTAAAATCTTCAATGCTTTTAAATCCAATTTTATCTTTACTAAATAAACCTGTGAATTTTAAAATTCCTGCTTTTGCAATATCATAACCTGCTGACAATAATAATGATTCAATCATATCTTAAAATTTTATTAGATTCATTTTTTTGTAAATCAATGGTAATGGCAGTTAAAATGCATTTTCACATAGTGTTGAACTACATTGTTTTGAATTAAACCATCCCTTTAATAGATTGAGATCCCAATTAATTCAACATTATTTTCCAAACAACCTATAAAGGCCTTTCGATTTTCAATCCCGTTGATTTCGCAAATAATTTCATCTCCAATTATTTCACCTTTAAAAATGCAGTTCCCAACCTTACTCGTAATTTTAAATGTTTTATCCTCAATTTTAACAGCGTCTGGATTAAGCACTAAAAACGTAATTTTTCTTGCGGATATGAACTTCTCAGGTTTCTTGAAAATAACTTGAGTAGGCTTACCTCTCTTATTTGTTTCTATTCGAAGTACCTCTATCTCAATTGGCTCATACTTGAACACAAAGGCTCTTATAGCAATTCTCAAAGAGCCTAAAGCAGAATTAAATGCCTCCCTTTTACTGTAATTTTTAATTGCGTAAGTGCTTTGTGCTGTAACTGGCACTGTATACTCATAAGTATACTCATTTGGAGCCTTGTAATCACCCTGAATTTTAACAGATATGGACATTAAACAGCGATACCCAGCTTCAACAAAGGTAAAATCAACTTTATCGATAGAGAACGCCACTATTCCACTATTCTCAGAGCTAGTTAATTCTGAAGATTCTACTTCTGTGTAACGGTTTGAACTAGTTAATGCTGAGTAAAACACTTCCTGCATTTCAAGCAAAACATCATTTCTTCCAGAATAATTTTCAGATTTCTGCAATGAATAATTCGAATATCCGTAATCAAAGAGTGGAACATTTGTCGCTTTTAAATCTAGATTTCGAAAATCGAAGGATGCTACGTCATCCCTACGCCAGTCAAGTTTCCTTTTTAACTCCTCCAATAGTCGGGCTTTCTCTTCGGCCTCTCTTTTCTTCATTTCTGGAGTCATGTAGTTGGACGAAACAACTTTATAACTTTTATTGGAGAAAGTCTGAGCACGCCAACCATTATCTGTTTGCTCAAAAGGTAATGTCCCTTGAAATAGAAATCTAGTCCCCTTGTTAAAGGGTTTCAGCGTTTTAGATAAACTATATTTAACGTCTTGCGCACTAGCATTCTCTATGTAATAATCAAAATTATCAATAAATGATTTATTGTTATACATTGAACGCTTGTCGTTTACGTATATTGCTGCTGTTGACTCAATTATTAATTCATACTCAATGTCATAAATTTGCTGTCCTTCTACTTCTTTTTTGATGCCGTTTACTTTTGAAACACCTATAAATTGTAAGGCAGATCTATTTTTAGCGATATAGCTTGTAAAAACATCTTCAATGGCAGCTTGACTTATTTCTTCTGTAGTTTCTTGACTGACCTCATCTCCAACAAATTCCATTTTTTCGGTCTTAAGAATCTCTTCCATCTTATAGACAAATAAAGAACCGTCTGTAGTTTTTATTTTAATTCCTGTTGTTGGATCCATTTCAAGTATGGAGCCTTTAATGATGCTGCCGTTTTTTAGATATAAAACATCTTGATTTTGCGCTTGTCCAAACGCAAGACAGCAGTTTAAAAAAAGAAATAGTAAAGCAATTTTTTTCATAAGAGAATTTTTATAAAACGACTACAATAGTCTAAAGGTAATACTAATAGCAAATTCTTTAATGCGTCCTAGCCAAATAAAGAACAACAATTTATTGAATGATTTGGCAACATTTTATGCGCCGCAATCAGCAAAAACTTTCGTTTTTATAATTTCTCCCTCCTTTGATGTTATCGTTATGAAACCTTGTTCTTTAGTCGATTCATGTCCAGATTCTATTTGTTCAGTAAGTATAAATAATGAATATTCATCATTTTTATATTCGTTCCTGTTCTCTGTACTGTGCACAAACGTTTGATTTTTTCCATCTATCTTCATAGATGCTGCTCCACTTACGGCATTAATGAATAAAATTGTTTTTGAATTCTCAGACAATGAATAATAACATCCAGCTCCTCCGATACCTGAATCTATTGGATCAATTTTAATCAAAAAATTAATAGTTGGACTCAATTCATGAGTTGCGGATGACAATAACGTTGTCATAAAAATAAGTGCGAATAATTTTTTCATAGTTCTTTATTTAAATTGTTAACCTACCCCAACATTTTATCGTTGTTTTTCGGTATGTTTCTAACGTTATAAAGATTCTGAATTTTGTCTTCATTCAAAAACAAATCTGCTCGAATAAGGAATAAACCTTTTGAACTAAAGAAAATGTTGCGTAAAAGGAAATAGGATCAGACAAAAATACGCAGCTATTGAGAAATTAGATTTGTGAGCCTACCGGATTTGATAGATTAGAGAAGTACTGTGTTTGGGATTATTCGCTGTGCTCTTAATCCTAACTTGCCCCGCAGAAACAAAAACATCAAGGAAATTCTGACATCAAATAAAATCATAGTTCAGGCATTTTGAGTGAAGAAGCGGCGTTTCTAAGTATGCCTTGTGTAGCGATTACTACTTAAGTAACGTAATCTTCTTTGTAATTAATTCAGTTTCAGTTTGAATAGCTAAAATGTACTGTCCATGCGTTAATGTTGATAAATCGATTTGCATTTGAGTCGCAATTATACGATCCGTCATTACTTGTTTTCCTGAAAGACTGGTTACTGTATAAGTAGCATTCACCATGTTGTTCGCAACGTTTAATGTGATGCTATTGGATGCTGGATTTGGATAAACTGAAATTTCATTCATTTCATCAGAATCAATTCCTGACTGATCGAGTTCACAAGCAATGTTTGTCCGCAATGGTACGTCAACTAAGGTGATTTCAATATCGTCCTCACTGGTAAAGTCCATAGTAAATGGCTCAAATTCTACCGCAGAGTAATATGTATATTCTGTCGCAATTAAATTTTCAACTTCAATTATCATACACGATTCTTCCAACACACTTGTTGTTCTTTGAATCATCCCTTCCAATCCCCCAATTAGGGCTGCCGCGCCGTAGAAATAGGACTCTGTTTCATTTATGATTTCTATTTTGTTATAATCGAAAACAGCATATATCGCTTTCATGGTTTTTAGAACCTCACCGTCCGCATTAAGGGATACGATATATTGATCATTCAGCTCTGTTGTGAAATCAAAGATAATAGTCTCTCCTAAAATGCTCAAATGCGCTTTTCCTGCAAATGGAAGTGTTAGCTCTTCAAAAACCTTAATCCAAACAATTGAACCGTCTTCATCAGAAATCTCCATGATATGCGGCACATAATCTATGAAACCAGCAATTAAGATATTTCCATTTGGCGAACGCGCTATTGTTTTGCCATGTGTATATCCTCCAATTTGGTAGGTCTGGTTCCATATAATTTCACCCGTATTATTATATCTCAAAAGAGAAAAATCGTTCCCTGCTTTACTTGCACATAAACCGCCATCATCTGGAATTGCTAACCATTCAAATCCTGGATTTTTACCGCCTTCATCTGGTGGTCCAATTGAAGAGTATGTTCCCCAAATGATTTCCCCTGAAGCATTGGTCTTCATGACAATGACTTTCCCATAAACTGAAATCATCATTTGTAAATCACCAGAAGGCAATACAGAGAGTTTATTCACCGTGTAGGCAGCTGTAAAGTTATATCCAAAGTCATATTCTTTTGACCACAACATTTCACCGTCCATGCTAATTTCAGAAAGAATAGCACGCATATTATCTGTTTCTGCTTCTTTACTTAGTCCCCATAAATAAAAATTGCCCTCAGCATTTTCAACAACCTCAAAGGCACAACCAGCCGCTGAAGCAGCTATTTCTAGTTTTTTTGACCAAAGAACTTCTCCATTGCCGTCTGTTTTCATTATTCCAGCTGTTGGAGGTTGCCCAGCAGACAACAAATCATATCCTGCTAACAAATCTCCGTCGGATGTTTTAGAAACATCTCTGACAATAATAGTTTCGAATATAGCATCTGATTCATAGGTTAGCGCAAAATCTTGAGCGAACAAAGAGGCTGATGAACAAATTAGAGCGATAAGGAGCAGACTGTTTTTCATAATGAACTTATTAGGTTAAATAATATAAGACATTTAGAGAACGGAAAATTATATATTTTGGTTGCATGAATATAAGATTCGCTATCGGAATTCTCAAAATCTGCTCAATTGGTCGGGTGACGGATTTGTCTATTTTTGACCAGACACTATTTACTATAAAAACCAGCAGTTTGGCACCCGAAGCGTTGATTTTTTTGGTTGAGTCTGTAATTCCTGTAGAAATTCTGATATCAAATGAAATCATATTTCAGACATTTTGAGTGAAGCAGTTGCGTTACTACAGCCGCCTAAACGTTATGTCTTCATCTGAGTATTCACTCTTTAAATGACATTTGAATACCTTATCATTTACCTCTAATACAGTGATTGTCATTTCTCTTCCAATCGAAGATTCGGTATTTACGGAAGTGTTTTTGAAACGCTCATATTTCAGCACATATTCGCAATCAGAATTCCATATAACCGAACAATGAATTTCCATTCCTGTTTCAAGATTTGTCTCCACTTGTGTACTCTCCGTTCTCTCAATTTCATATTCAGACATCTCGGGATCTTCATAAACGAATCTTCCAGTTCTAATACTTTCGCATTTATTCTTTTCAGTGCATTGCACACTTACTAATAAAAATCCAAAGAATATAATTACAAATTTCATATTGCAGCTAGTATTTGGATTTTATTCTTTCAACGTTTGTTCTGCTAAGTTAATGAAATTGCTCAGGAGATCTTTTGTAAACCGCATGTCTAAGGTTGCTACTAACCTAATCAGAAATTAATCAACCGTTGCGGTAAACGGAGCACTCAATTCAAGTGCACCACAATCGGTTATTTTCACATCTTTTAATGGACGATCACTCGCATCAGTTGCAGTTTTTTCAATTTTACGAACAATGTCCATACCGCTAATAACCTTTCCAAAAACAACATGTCTGCCATCTAACCAAGGTGTTTTTATTGTTGTTATTAAAAACTGAGAGTTATTCGTGTTTTCGCCGGAATTAACCATGCTCAACCAACCAGCTCCATAATGTTCAAGCGTAAAGTTCTCATCTTCGAAGGTTGGTCCATAAATAGATTTCCCACCAGTTCCATCATTATTTGTGAAATCGCCTCCAGAAATCATAAAGTCTTTCACAACTCTGTAAATTAAAGATCCTTTGTATCCGTATCCTTTTTCACCTGTAGTTAATTGATAGAAATTGTCAACCGTCTTTGGCACTGTTTTTCCAAAAAGTCCGATTTCTATCCGACCTTCAGCTTTTCCATCAATTGTAATGTCAAAGTATACCTTTTTGGTGATTAATAATTTATCTGCGCTTGCAGCATTGCTTTTTCCAGCCATCTTAAATGATGTGGAAACAAGAAATAATAATGCGATTCCTAGAAAAGGAAATAGTTTGCGTACTCTCATAAGTTGATTTTTAAATTGGGTTAATGGGGGCAAATATAATGAATTATTGGGAATGGTTTTCTAAACTTTTGTGGGTTGGGTTAGGTTGGTTGTTTTGAGAATTATTGGCTGCGCTCTTAACTCTAACTTGCCCCCCACTAAAATAATAAAGCATATTATTATCCTTTAAACAACAGCCCAAATGAATTTTTTTCAGAAAATAATATGCATTGTTTCTACAACTTAAATGGGAAAATAACTACATTTAAATCAATCATTACCCCAGAAAAGTAAACCTATAGGTTGATTTATAAAAATAGTTCCTATTTGAAACAAATTTATATACCTTTCATTACGAAAATCAGACAGAAAACGAATTCGATCGCTTGATGGAATTATGGACAGATGTTCAATATTTACGCAATTATGCGAAAGTAAATAATGTGTCAAATATCAACGATTTCGTGAACAAGCGGATTCGTGACACCGAGCAAATAGATGATTTAATTAAAGAGATTCTAACCCAAAAGAAAGATCTTGGAGCCTATTTTATGCCTTATCATAATCAAGAATATCGTGGAGATGTAATCCTTTCACTAAGAAAAGGTAAACATAAAAGTAATGGGCTACGTATGTACGCAATAAAGGTGCATGATAATTGTTATGCAATTACAAGTGGGGCAATAAAAATGAGCCAAATTACGCAAGAACGCAAAGACACAGATGAAGCCGTGCAGAGATTAAAAATGGTACAAAATTATTTAAAAGAGGAGGGTATTATAGTTGATGATTCTTTTTATTCACTATTAAACGAATTAGAATGACGCAGAAGGAAAAGTTTGAAGCTTTAGTATCTAATGAAAAAACGGATACAATTGCAAAGAATAAAGCACGTATAAAAAATCGAAAGCGCCTAAGAGAATCGCAAGCGATTGCAATGAAAGTACTTGATAAATTGGATGAACTTGGTTGGTCGCAGCGGCAACTTGCGAAGGCCATGGAAGTTTCACCGCAGCAAATCACAAAGATTGTAAGTGGCAAAGAGAATCTTACATTAGATACTCAGGTTAGATTGCAAGACGCATTGGATATTCCAATTTTAGCAACTTATCTTGAAAAACAAATTGAACAAATATTATCATCAATAAAATTACAGTCTTCTCAAAACTATAGCATCCCTAAGAAAAAGAAAACACCTGAGATGAATGAAGAAAAAGTATTCCGTATTAACAAAAGAACGGAATTTAACGCTTCTAAAAAATCACATTTTCACTACGAAAAAACAGCGTAATGGCAGCAGACATGTTAGAATTTGAATTAATCGGAATTGATACGGAGCAATTTGCCCTATTTGAAGAAAATTTGCCCGCCAAGGAGAAAGCAATAGAACTCAATACAAATTTAGAATTTGCCGCAAATCGAGAATACAAGATTCTTACCGTTGCAGTTACATTTACTTTTGAAAACAAAAAAAAGTATTTATAAAAATTGAAGTTCACTGTGATTTTATGGTTTCAGACGAAACATGGTTATTACTCACTGATGAGCAAGAATTAGTCTTTCCAAAAGGGTTTATTAGACATTTGAGTGTCATTTGTGTAGGAACTGCTCGTGGCATTCTACATGCAAAAACAGAAGGAACTAAATTCAATGAATTCATTCTTCCAACAATTAATGTTGAGGACCTGATACAAGAAGATGCTAGTTTTGAGTTAAAGGAAGAAGAATAAAATGACAAGCGAACGAAATTTATTACAATCGGAAGTAAAGTTTTATTCCGCATGACTTTTAATCAAGCATAAAGTCTAGATCTCTCTACTTAGGACTGAGAGACTATCCCCTACTTCTACGATCTTTGCGGAACAATTATCGGTTTTTTTAATGACTGACGTCAGCACTATCATCACTAAAGGAAATGATAACATTACCTTTTTTATGTCCCTTATCGACATATCTATGCGCTTCTACAATCTGTTCAATTGAATATTTGCGATCTATGACAGGTTTAATTCTTTTTGATTCCACTAGGTCTTTAAGGATGTTTAAATTCTCTTTGCATACTGCTTTTTTTCCTGGGTTGCCATTATCAACGGAAAGAAATTTCCCATTTGCCATTAAAGCATTTTTATAATTAAATCCTTTGCTTTTTTTCTTACCTACCGCATCAAAAATCAGATCATACTTGCCATCATCAAGCCTAAAGTCCTTGCTTGTATAATCGAAAACGATATCTGCCCCTAAAGCCTTGACCAATTTTAAATTTGTACTACTACAAACTCCGTCAACTATTGCTCCATAGTTTTTTGCTATTTGAACTGCTGCTGTTCCAACTGCTCCGGATGCACCATAAATTAGAACATTTTGTCCTTTTTTTATCTGAGCTTTTTTTAAGAAAAAGAGTGCCAATGTACCTCCAAAAGGAATTGATGCAGCCTCTTCAAATGTTGAATTTTCAGGCATATTGGTCAATGCGCTCGATTCAGGTAGGCATATATATTCTGCATAGGTACCAAATTTCATAAATGTATGTGCAAATACTTTATCGCCTATTTCAAAATCCTTTACATCCTTTCCAAGACCCTCAACTATCCCTGATAATATCTGTCCAAGAATAGGTTGTCTGGGTCTAGTAAACCCAAGTGCCAATCTCATTGGAATCCAATATAAAAGTGAAACTTTTCCACTTCTAACAATACAATCACTTGCGGTTACATTGCTAGCAATTATTTTTATAAGGACTTCATTATGTTTTGGAATTGGCTTTTCAACATCTTGTAATTGAAGTACTTCAGGCGATCCATATTTTGTGCAAATAACTGCTTTCATTTTATGTTCTATATGTTGCAATGGCTATTTGTAATGAAGCATAGCGGCTATTATATAATTACTGTCATCCCAAAGGCATTACCACTATCATTTAATAAGCTCTCTAAACTCTACTTCCGAACTAATGCTATTCTCAATTTTGCTTAAATCTCCACCTTTAAGATGGCCATTGAAGTAAGCATCTAAATAGTATTTCATAATCCTTGCAGCTTCCTTTTGAGATATAGATCCTAACATGGGCGTAAGCTTCATTAATTTTGGCAGGTAGTTCATGTCCGAGAAGTTATAATGTGCCGCACCTTTTATATTTGCTTCGTGCAAGGTTTCATTTGTAAAGTGTTTTAAGAAATCATTTAACCCTCTAAGTTTTACTTTTCTGCCCGACAATTTTATAAAATCACTACTCATAAATAGTATAGGAGCTTTGAGCGAAACATCAGATGTAGCATCAAGATTGAAGAATGGAACATCTAAGGCTATACCACATTTCACAGTCGGCAAGTCTTTTGTCATAAGGAATTGTAAGGTAGTTAGTGCACCAAAAGAATGTCCAAAAAGTCCAATATTATCAATGTCGGCAACATCAATTAGATTTTGGTCTGCTATACTTATTTTATCAAAGCTATTTATTAAATAAGCGATATCTTCAACTCTTGTATCAAGCCAGACTTTCATATCTGGATATAGCGTCAAGTATTTTTGACCAAGTGCAATGCTAGCGGCACTTGCTAGCTCAGGATCTGAATTCTTCATTTCTTCCGTGTTATCAATGAATTGTGAAATGAAATCCTTGTTCTTTGACAACGTACTCATGCCAGCCTTAAACACCTCAATATCTTTCATTTTAATAACCGAACCATCTGAAAAAACAGTAGTAACGGATTCATAAGGGAATGATAAACTCATGACAATAAATCCTTGTGAAACCAAGTCCTCAATTGAAGAGAGGTTTTGGGTCATAAATGAACCAACCCCATGCGTAAATATAAGAATGGGGAATGGTTTTTCTTCTAAAAGTACTGGTGCGTCGATATGAGAGTACGAAGGTTTTTCCTTTCCAACAGGTAAACCGTAGAGTTTTTTCATTCCTTCTGAATAAGGCTTTTCCATTATTGGGAGCATTGTTTCTTTTCCAGTGGGTTTTGCCGGATACCAAATTCTAGTAACAAATCTTCGGTTTTGATGTTTTTCATCTAAAGCCCATTCTGTTCTCGAAGAATCTTCTATATCTAATTTCACAGTACCCACCTTAAAGTCTCCACTTGGCAATGGATAAGGCAATGAGCGGGACAGAGCAACAACTATCCCAAAAATTGCAACAACAATAATAATTGTAATTGTAATGACCATTCGTTTTTATATTATTTGATTTTATTATTTAGCACTAAGGGTTAATATATTAAATATACTATTATCCATTAAAAGTACAATTATAGAACTCCAGACTAAATGATGATTATCATCTTAATCGGTGATTTAGAGCGCTTAGCAAAGCACATCTTAGTACTAAATATACCATTTTTATTTTTTTAAACTACAGTATACTTTCTTTAAGGCTATTTTCAATGTCCTATTCTTCATAAACACTGACAGTAGCTCTTCTAGCTACATCACTATATTAAACTGCTTGTTTCAAGAATAATTCAACATTTTTATTTTGAATATCATCAATGGATTTAATCTTCAAATGTCTGCGATATTTTCCATTTCCTTCTAGAAATAAATTCGGATCTTTCATTAAAAAACCTTTGACAAACTCGAAAGAGATATGATTTTTTCTCACGAATAAACCACCAAAATCTTCAGCATTAACCGAAAACATAATGCCGCCATATATTATTCTTTCTACAACTGTTTGATAGTTTTTAAAGACTAAGTCACGCATTGAATTTAATGTGCTGTATTTTTCATTATCTACGCTTAAAAGTTCATCTATAAAACCCTGAACTTGCTTGTTTTTTGATTTCTGCATAATCGATTCCTTTAAACAAAGTTAAAGCGCAAATACATTTTAAATGATGACTGCGGTCATAAATGGGGATTGATTTTCAATAAACGGATGTTAGGGATTAATCCTGGTGTGATTGCGATACAGTATTGATTTCATGGATACTTGTGGCCGACTGGGATTGGCTGAAGGATTTAGAGAGATTAAAACGGCAGAGGTCTATACGCCTTTGTATTTGGGTTTGGATTATAAATACAAGTACAGCCACAAAAATTACAAACAGGCGGTATTTCAAATTATTAAACGGGCCAAGAGTTTAAATGTGCGCCAGACTAATTTAGGGATAACAGGATCTACTGAGAAGAAGAGATATGGTGCCTCTCCTTTTTTGAAGAAAGTGTTTGTGCAAATGCAGGATTCTTATAATCAGGCATGTGTTGGTGAATGTTTCGGTTAAGGCGTTGGTGAATTGATCCACTTACACTTATAAAAACCAATGAATTCAAACGTTTATATTAGATTAAATTGATAATATCCATGTCGCTATTTTCTCGATCTTCCAATTTTTTATGGAGGTCAATCAACCACCTTTCACCGTTTTTTTTGATTAATTGAATAGATTTTTTAAGCTCTTCTAGAGCTTGTTTATTATACTCACGTGTTCTACTGATTAAAAGAGTATCTTCATTCTCAGTTAAACGAAGCACTTTCGGCATCCGATTGACGCAAAAATCTAATTGAAACTCTTCATCATGCATATCTTCGTGTAGTAATTGTGTCCCTAAAAGGTAGATTTTGGTTTGAGTATCAAATTTAGTTTCAGTTGTGACTTTAGCTTTATTAACTCTAGAAATTTGATGCTTTAATAAAGGAATTACAATGTTTTTAACAAGCGATCTATAACACTGTTCCGCTAATAGGGCGAAAAAATGTTCATTCTCAAAAACATAAAACCAATCTGTTTCGATAGAATTCCTGATTCTCAATAACATAAGTTCACTATTAGCCTCGCTTAAATTGCTAATGTAGTTTGCTGCGAAATATTCTTGTAAAGATCTATGAGGAAACGTATAGTCTACTCCTTCTTTATTCAAAATTCCAATTGCAACTTGCAGATCCTCTATTACACTGGCATTCTCAAATTTGAGTTCCTGCTTTTTTTGTTTTATCAAAGTAAATTTTGATTCTAAATATTCTGGTTTAAAGATAAATTTTTCGTCAAAATATGAGATAAAAGAAAATAACCTTAGTAGTTCTTCGAAACCTTCCTTGGGCAGTCCTGACTGTTTTTCTCTAACAAATGCCAGTTTTGAGACACTATCATGAACAGAGTAGAGAGTATCAAAAACCTGTTTGTAGAAATCGCTCCTCTTCTTTGGAATTTCTGAATAAGATTGAAAAGTTAAAATAAACATGGAAAGAAGAAGAGGATTACTCAAAAAAGAACGATAAGATTGGTTATCAATTTGCGAAATTGCCTTGATAATCTTTTGCGCTAATTCAACCTCACTTTCAGGAATTTGTTTTTTGACAAAAGCAGGGATTTCTTTATCCAAAAGATTACATACTAAATAATTTTTAAACAAAGGTAAGGTCTCTATATTAGTATAGGGCCTACTTGTTAAGAGATAATAATTATCCGGATATCGTGCTACAAATCGATCAATATCTTTTGTTGTAGCCTCTTTTTTATTGGACGTTATCTCATCATATCCATCAAAGAAAAAAACAAAATCCCCTTTACCCAGTAATCTGTCGATAATCTTACTCGTAAATCCAAGTTTTTCAAAGAGGAAAATTTCGTCAAATATATAATCTTTTAGAGTACCATCATAATCATTAAGATAACGTAATTCTATTTTTATTGGTATCTTGAAATCCGTAAGGATAGCATTTACAAAGAGGTATTTTACAATTGTGCTTTTACCACTGCCTGCGTTGCCTATTAGCGTAAGTTGATGTGATTCACCAAATAGTTTAGATATTTCATCCGTTGGTTCTCTCTTTAACTTGTTTGACTCTTTATTTTTTAATGAAATTACATGAAGTGGTAAATAGAAATCAGTCAGTTTTATTGATTCAGACCGGTGCAGTAATGTCTTGGAGTAATAATTCCTCTTGAATTCATTCACTTGATACTCCAACAACCTATTCTTAGTCATTTGCGTTACCTCCCTCCCAAATCCACTAATTAATTTATTTATTGGTGTTTCTAAAAAGTCCTTAAAATCTGCTATATCCATTGATAGTGTGTGATTGTTTTAGGTTAGTAGATAAATATACTATTTAAATTTCGGCATAACAGGATCCACCGAGAAAAAAAATATCTGCAGCTCCTTACCTGAAGAAAGTGTTAGTACAAATACAAGAAAGCTTCAACCAAAACGTGTTAGCGAATTTTTATTTTGAAGCTTAGAGTGATTAAATGCACCGTATTTATTTAGATTGAAACACACAAAATTCATTATCTTTATTACATGAGTCCTATTAAGAAATTGGAAGTGGTGATTGCCTGTCCAGGGGATGTTGAAGGAGAGAAAAAATTAGTGAAAGAATCAATTTTCAATGTCAACATTTTGGCAAAGCACTTGAACATTGAATTTGTTGCAAAAGACTGGGAGTATAACACTTATCCAACAGTTGCAAAGTATGCTCAGGATGCAATAAATATTCAATTCGGAGATGATTATGAAGTTCTGATAGGAATATTTTGGTCAAAGATTGGAACACCAACACCTAAACACCGTTCTGGCACCGTTGAAGAGATAGAAAGAGCATTAGAACGACAGAAAGAGGATCAAAGTGTTAATTTGATGCTTTATTTCAAAACAACTCTGCAACCTACTAAAAGACAAGACTCTAACGAATTGGAACAACTTAAACACTTGATTGGAGATTGGGGGAAACGAGGAGTATATTTCTGGAAGTTTAATAAAAAATCCGATTTCGGGATGCTGGTTACAAGACATTTAATGCTACTAGCTGAGGAAAGGTATTTCGTTCCAAATGAGATTTCACATGAGGCGTCAGGTTATTTTAAAAATCAAGTTAAAGTAGCAGACGAAGCAATTGACACGAGCTTAAGATTCCTTGATAGCTTAAAGGATTATAGTAGGTATTCATCTGAAAAAGGCAGTTTAATGTCAAAAATCGCAGATTTAATTGTGAAAAATGTTCGAAAAACAATATCAGAGAATGACAAAATAAATTACTTACTGGAACAGCCAAAGTCAGATAAGATTGGCAATAAAATAAAAATAATTCTCCGTAAGAGTGGAATATCTAAGAAGAAACACGCGGTTCAACTAACCAAGGAACTTCAAAAATTTCGAGCAATTTTTATTAAAGAATACGATCAATATAACAATACCGTACTAATCGCTTCACAAATGGGAAAGACAGAGAAACAAATGATGCGAGAAATAAATAAAAATCTACCCGAAATAATATCAGGTAATGAAACATTTAAAAAAATAATAGATGATGCGATTAAAACTTCCGAGAAGACAATTGCAATGCTTCCTAATAATTCATATTCTCAGGCGGAGCAAGACGTGAAAAAAGCATATGAACTATTCTTCGATATTAATCAAGAATATTTTAGAATACTGCGAGAATCTTATGCATCATCAATTAAACTTCTTAAAAAAAAATGGTTTCAATTGTAGATTCAATAAAAGTTAAAAAATTAAAAACATAATTTCCGCTTAACCTATGTTGTTGTTATTGTTACGGTCGGTTAAGTTATCAAAACTTAAACACGCCTTTTAACTAGGCTAATTGAGTCTTCAAAATTTCCCGATACTTTTTAAAGAAAGTTAATGCTAAACCATTTAATTTCAAGGCAACTGCATCTAGATCGGAACTTTTGAAAATTAGTATATGGGAGTTACCATGTTCATGGAAGGACCTTGCAATTAATATTTCTGAATTATCAACCTCTTCGATCTCAATTTCATTATTGGCTATTTTTCCTTCAAATAATTTACCTTCAACTAACAAGATAGGGAAATAAAAAGCACATGTGTTTTTCCGATCATTCACTTTCTGTGAAAAATACTCAACTGCCTTACTAACAGACTGAATGGCTTCGTACGACCTGTCTTTCCCCTTTTCAAAAGCAATTTGAAGTGAGTAACCAATACTTCGACTATTTTTAAAGAAAAGGTCTGATTTATAAACATCTTTTTTGCCCAAGCTTTTTAAAAATTCATCCCCATTTTTAGTGTGATAAACAGGGAGAATTTCTTCTATGTGATTTGATATTTGATCATTTTTCAGCACAATCCAGGGCTTATCTGTTGATTTTTTACATTCAATGACAAATGTAATAAAAACCCAAGTATCATTTATTTTCTCATACTTATTGGCTATAATATCGGTCTCTCTAAATTTTTCAGTCTCAGCATCCTTATAATAAACCGACTGAGCAACTTGAAATTCTTTCTTTAATAAAGAATCTGCGAATTTCATCTCAAGAGGAAAGCCACCTAGTAGTAGCCAATCTTTAATTTTTTTCTTCATTCCATTTTTAATATTACCTGGCTTTAGAGCTAATATGTCGGCAAAACAGCCAATAAAGGCTTATTTCGAATGCCTTGTTTCAGGTTAAAACTTAAATATACCACATTAAGCAAATCTCAACTCCCTAACCGAGCATAAAACATTACCAATACTAAAACTGAGGTTCCCTTTGAGCCTCAACAACTTTGTAAATAGCCTTAACCTTACCCAAGTCAATTTCATAACATTCAATTAGTTCATTGATTTGGTGACAAATTAGAGCTTGATTAAAACCAGCAATTTTCAAAATGGTAATATCATCATGAGCAATAACAAAGTAGGATTTCACTTTGTGCAATTTACTCAATTTAACTTCAGGTACATTTAAATGGATCAAACGCTAAACTTGGGTCGTAACTTATTTAAGCAAAAATTTGAGTTAATCTAAATAGAAAAAACGGTGTATCTCTAACCCCTCTAAAAACTCTTCTAAACTCCTTTATTTTGGCATTAAAA
>WTCE01000158.1 GCA_013138735.1 Crocinitomix sp.
GTTAGGAAGAGTCACGCCAGCCGAAAAGTGGAGTCAAAATAAACACTTAATTTTAACCAGAAAAAAAACAGCTTAATTAATAATCGAAATTTAAAAGATTACTCTTGTTTTATAGGGGTCAAAACACTCGGTCTTATCAAATTCAAAATCTAAACTTCTAATAGCAAGCGCAGCAGCACAGCTACTTCGCCGCTGGTAGACAAAGATGTAATTCTTAGCTTTATTGAATTGATCTAATGTTTTCATTCGCAACAATTATCATCTCTTAATAGAGCTTCTCCTGAAATTACTTCAAACAAGTATTCTCCATTTTTTTTCGTTTTCACCCTGCCCTTGTATATGTAATCGTAACATATCTTACATTTTGAAGTTTCTTTGTCCAATATTTCTTCTTCCTTTTTATTCTCAAACTCAACATAAAAATCTTTATCTAACAAATCAGTATAATCATACTTTGAATAAATAACCTCTAATAAGTTGTGTTGATTAAAACATTCTCCACAAGCATACATCATGTATTGAAATTTAAATTCAACAACATCTTCCTTATGCATATACTCCCAATCTTCTTTTTCTTTGTTTGAACCCGAACAGGAAATTAAAAAAAGAAGTAGAAATGCACCTGTTTGATATAGTCTTATCATTTTATTATTATTCATAAATTAGTATCATTCAATTTTATACTTCTTCTTCAAAGCACGATTTATTTGACCAGACCGAATTCGTCCTTTTTGATGTGTTTTAAAAAGCACTTTACCGTTATGGTAAATAATGCGCTCACCGTGGCGATAATCCTGATCCTCATTCTTAGTTTTACCCCTAGGCTGCGCAGTAGCTGTGCTGCTTCGCTTTTGTTTCACTATTAACTTTCATATCACAGTTTGCTGCATAGATGTCAAGCAAGACGCTTGGTCTAATATACAATTTTATTCAATCTAATTTGAAGCAGTTGAATAGGTCAAATACGCTGGCTTAATCACAAAATTTCGATTAAAGAGTTATTGTGAATACGTCTAGAAATTAAAGTCGCCACAGCAAATGTGTCCGACCACTGGCGGAGCTAATCCGAAGCTAGATGAGTTTGAAAAAAGAACTGAGGCTTAAAGCCAGTTTTTAGTTTGTTTTATTGCTTTACAATTTTAATTCGCTCTAAAATTTCTCCGTTTCGCAGACAAACAAAGTAAACACCTGGTCCAAACTGGCTGGCATCAATGGTTTTTGTATCGTAAAGTTTGATGATTTCTTCTGCCATAACAGTACGTCCAGTAGCATCTTCAATTGCCATATATACATCACCTAAACACTTTTTTTCTAAAAAAACAGAGAATTCGTTCTCCACAGGGTTAGGATATACATCTGCTATGATGCATATATCTTCATTCTCACTTTTTGCGGAGTCCACAGCTACACGAAGCTCGGCAAAACCCATACAATCACCGCCGTAATTATCGACTACTGTAATTAATAAATGTTTCGCTTTTAATCCTTCAAAATCTACAATGACTTCACCTTCATAGTTATTGACTCCTGTAGCTTTTGGAAATACTTCTTGGCCAAACTCTGTCCAATTAATTCCGTCTACTGAATAATCGATAATTACATTTTGCGCACCATTTGAGAGTAAGTCAGGATCATTGATGTTCCAAATCTTTAATTCATTCAATTCGTATAATTGACCAAAGTCATAAGAGATCCAGTGGCTTTCTCCTCTAATTTCATTTGGATTTTCACTTGTTTCGCATGAAATCCATCCATCAAACCAAGAGGTATTGTGTCGGTCAGGATAGCATTGACCAAAAGCTTGGCTTGCTATTAATAAAAATGCAGATACGTATAGTAGTTTTTTCATAGCTTACATGTTCATAAATCCAATTGGTGGTGTATCGGTTGAAAGTCCTCCTAAATCATGGAAATTACCCAAGTTAGGAAATAGTGTACCTAAATCGCTCGGATCCAATCCATACCAAAGCGCTAGTTCGGCAAACATAGAATCAACCGAAGTTGTTGGTACCATAATTCCGCCATTTAAGTAATCTGGTCCGTCAATTTCAAGGGTTGGATAGGTTCCGTAAATTTGATTACCATTTACATTACCGCCCATTACCATTGAGTTTCCGCCCCATCCATGGTCACTTCCGTTTCCATTCGAGAGTAATTTTCGTGAAAATTCAGAACCTACAAAGGTTGTAACATCATCAAAAACGCTCAACTCATTGAGGACATCTTTAAACTCAACTAAGGCATTGTTTACAACACTTAATTTTTCAGCTTGCTCTGTAATTAGTGCGTCATGATGATCCCAACCGCCGTAGCGAACAAAAAAGATTTGACGTTCAAATCCAAGTGCCTCGCGTGCTGCAATTGTTTTGGCAATAACTTTTAATTCTTGTGAAAGACGATCTGCTGAAAATACGGTAGTAAACTCAGGTACCAAATCAAGCGCTTCTTTAAATTCAGCACCTGCTTCAATTGAACCGTGAAGTACATTGGCGTAAGTGTTTTGGAAGGGATCGCCAAAATTATGATTTAAAAGACTGTCCATAGCTGCACGACGGTCTTGATTGTGACCCCATTCAGCGTAATAATTAATGGGTAAGGTTGGACCATTATTATTCATTGAAAACGGTGTAGTGCTGTTACCACTTTGAAAAATATTATTTCCTGATAAGGAAACGTTCATTGAAATTTTGTCATTGCTATTAGTTGAACCCAAAAGATCAGCCATATATCCTCCCCAGCCTTTGGTAACGCGCTCATGTGCACGTCCTGATTGCCAATGTTTGTATTGATCAAGATGAGAAAATAGGCCAATTGGAATTTGAGAAGAGCCACTATAGTAACTCTCAACAGTTGTGGGTTCTACTAAGGTTCCAATATTTGATAAAAAAGCTAAATCACCTGAATTAAACATGTCACGCACATCAGGCATACTAGGATTTAAACCAAAATCTCCAGATCCTATTGGTAAAAGGTCTGGTTGCTCAAGCGCCAAGTTTGAACGGGTGTTAAAATAATGATCGTACTCCGTAGCTGTATTGGGCACAAGCATATTATAAGAATCATTACCGCCATGTAAAAACACACACACAATGGCTTTGTAATTGCCAAAAGGTGGTGGTGGTGGTGAACTCATCATTGAGTTTATGCTTTTAAATTTAGCCAAAGAAGACAATGGAGACGCAAAGCCCAGTGCAGATGCAATACTGAGTTGTCTTAAGAATTTTCTTCTTGAATTTTCAAAATTATTATCCATAATTTAAGCCTTGCTTATTTTAAAATATTGTAATCTGGACTAATTAGTATTAAATAACTTGCCAGTTGAATGCGTTCAGTTAACCCAGTAACGGTGGGTGGGTATTCCAACAAGGTTTCCTTAATAATTCCCCTAGTTCTTTCCGTTAATTGTCCATGACATAGGAATAAATCCAATTGATCCAATAATGCGTCCGCATCCTTGGCATATTCATAGAGTCTTGTCATGTTGGTGCCTACAACATTGTCATTATCTTCAGGAACGTCACTAGATCGACATGCAAGTAGGTATTCATATTCCACCCAATAATAAACCCAATTCGCATAATTAATACCTGTACGTGAATTGTGAATTTCAAAAACGGGGGCAATTAAGCCTGCATCAGATATCTCACCATTCGGACTAAATCCGGGGCTAAAGAAATTGAAAACTGTTGGAGAATGGAGTGGGTGCTGATCAACATCACTTTTGAAGTTGTAAGAATAATTCCAGAAGCGATTATCATAAGGAGAAAATCCACCAAAATGTCTGGCAACCGTGGTATAACGCAATATAGGTTCTCGCAACTTACCTTGGGCCGCATCATTAATCCATTCACATGTTCTGGCTTCTGGATGCAACAAGATCGCTTTAAGTACCGCACCCAAATCGCCACGAATACCTGCGCCATTGTCTATGAACACTGCAGAAATTTCTGACACATATTCAGGCGTTGGATTTGACTTAACAAAATGCTGAATTAAACGTGTTGCAATAAACGGTGGCACATTTTCATGATTGAATAAATGATCCAGGGCATCTGATACATCTTCATCTCCCGTTTGTCCATCTGCAATAACATAACCATTTAACAAATGTTTCTCGCCAGGTTCATGTTTTTCATCCCACATTTTCATTGGAAGCGTGACGTCTGCAATGTAAATACTATTGGTGAAGGTCGCTTCGCTTGTATCTATACGGCCACCAATTCCAAAACCTGTAAATACTTTGGCAAATTCTTTAATGTCTTCATTATTGTAGGTTGGAATACTGTTTCCATCACCGTCAAGCTTTAATGTGCCGTCTTGATTGAGCTCATATAAACCAATACTGAAAAGCTGCATAATTTCACGCGCATAATTCTCGTCTGGGTTTGTGTTGTTTACTGTATCCGTCTTCGCATTTCGCAAATGACTTAAATAGGTTCCCATTGCAACGTTTCGGGTCACATCATCCAAAATATCTCTGTAGTTTCCAAAAGCGTTCTCAATCAAAATATCATAATAAACACCTAACGCTTCGCCATAACTGCCTAAAGTTGATTCTGCAGATATCACTACAATTTCACTCAGAGCATAAGCCATGCGTTGTCGCAATAGATCTTTCCCTTTAATAGTATTGTCCCACCAAGCATAATCTAAATGGACCCAATTTGGGCGTGTCGTAAAATCTAAAGAATCTCCACCTTCAGCTAAAAAAGTTTCGAATGTAGTTTGGAAAATCTCGTTGATTGAAGGTGCCAAATAATTGGGTTGAATGGCAAACTGCTCATCAATCCAACTTTCAATTCCAATTTCAGCAACATAATCCGTTAATTCCGGGTCAGCGCCAAAAGTGGCTTGTGATAGAAACCTTACAGCCTCCATTTGTTTGGCTTCCAGTCCGGCACCGTTAATCGTATTTTCTCCAGTAGCAGTAAAAACACCGTCGTATAATTTGGCGTCACTACTAGAGCTAACGGAAACTCCTTCGGAATTGCCACCGCCAATGAATTGTTGTTGCTGATTAAAAGCAGACAAGCCAATTAGTAATGCTGCTGCAGTGAGTAGATTTTTTGTCATATATAAAGCCCTCCGAGTTCTTTAGTGTTTGGTCGGAAATACAGCAAAATTAAAATCAATACTCTTCAACCTATTTTTAGTCATCTTTCAGATGGTGTTATCAGAAGTTGCACTTCTTCTTATCGTCTGATGCTGAGGCATCTCTTAAAGAAAGAAATAAAACTATTTCTTGAAGTTTATTTGATTTATAAAAATTCGTCTATTTCCGACCAAGCACTATTTAACCAAATTACGAAAAAAAAAGGTAGTATAATGAGTAGGTGACGATTTTATTAAAACTAATATGTTGGCGCAGTACTCAGGGCCAAGCATCTAAATCGATTTATGCGATTGCTGATTAATATCATGTTTATCTATGTTCAAACTCACTTAAATAAGTGTTAAAAATGGGCAAATTTGATGTGTAATAAATAGATATGCTAACAGAAAAGGATTTAACGACAATTACAAACCGAAAAGCACTGGTTCAAAAAGCGAAAGCTCGAGGAATTAAAATGCAGAAGTATGTTTGGAACTTGTCATATGAAGAACAATTGAAAGACTTGCAAGCCGAGTTGGTGAACTTGCAGCAATGGATTGCGAAAAACAAAAAGCGCGTAGCTGTAATTTTCGAAGGCAGAGATGCTGCCGGAAAAGGAGGTTCGATTAAGCGTTTTGTAGAACATCTAAACCCTCGTTCTATGCGGGTAGTTGCGCTAACCAAACCAACCGAGGTTGAGAAAGGTCAATGGTATTTTAGAAGATATATAAAAGAGTTGCCAAACCCAGGTGAGATTGTATTCTTTGATAGAAGTTGGTACAATAGAGCGGTGGTAGAACCTGTTATGGATTTCTGTACTAATGACGAGTATAAACAATTTATGCTACAAGTACCAGAATTTGAACATATGCTATATGAAGATGGCGTAACGGTAATTAAATTTTGGTTTTCCATTTCAAAAGATGAGCAAGCGAAACGTTTTAAAGCGCGATTAGCCAATCCATTAAAACGTTGGAAATTTAGTCCTGTAGACGAAAAGGGACAGCAAATGTGGGCTAAATACACCAAGTATAAAGAGTTGATGTTTTCAGGCAGCCATACAGATTTTTGTCCCTGGATGATTGTGAGTACCAATGATAAAAGAACAGCCAGATTAGAGAGTATGCGTTATGTATTATCGCGCTTTGATTATGATGGCAAAAAAGAGGAAGGATCATTTTTAATGCCTGATCCGAACGTTGTAGCAAGATATTATAGACACTTACCACAAATTGATTATTGATTGATGGAAAATATAAAATTAAACACCGAGGATATTGAATTGTTAAACTCAAAAATGGGTTTACGTAAATTGTTAGAATCCCAAAATGTAGATGTTAATAGAGCATTAAGGCAAACGAAGTATGAAACTCAATTGGCAGGTTTGCAAGAGCAATTAATAGCCTTGCAAGAGCGAGTTATTAGAAACAATGAGAAAATTGTAGTGATTTTTGAAGGAAGAGATGCTGCCGGTAAAGGTGGAGCGATTCGAAGAATTACTGCGCGAATTAATCCGCGTCATTTTAGAATTGTGGCGCTACCTAAGCCAACTGAAGAAGAAGAAGGTCAGTGGTACTTTCAACGTTACGTTAATAAATTACCCAAGCCAGGTGAGATTGTGTTCTTTGATCGTAGTTGGTATAACAGAGCTATAGTAGAGCCAGCAATGGGATTTTGTACTATTGATCAGTACAATAATTTTATGCGACACATTAACCCATTTGAGAAAATGATTACTGAGTCAGGCATTACGCTAATCAAACTTTATTTTTCAATTACGAAACAAGAGCAAGCCAAGCGCTTTAAAGAAATTGCAGAAAGCCCCTTGAAAAAATGGAAAATCACACCTGTTGATTTAAAAGCTCAAGAATTGTGGAACGTTTATACCAAGTATAAAAAGGCTATGTTTAAAAAAACAAACACTAAAAGTGCGCCTTGGAAAGTAATTGATGCTAATAAAAAAACAACTGCTAGAATTGAGGCAATTGAGCATATATTAGCCTGTACTGCGGAGCAGCATTAGCTCAGGTTATAATTCAGCCATTAAAACCTGATAAAGCTTCACCATTGCGGCAATATCAAATTTGTGCACCTTTTCATCCGGTGTATGCACGTTATCTTCTGGTGCGCCAATAAAGCACCAGTCAAACGGGACGTCACTTTTTTGCAAGGCCGTTCCGTCACTACCTCCTGCGCTTTCAACTTCTAATTGAAAATCTATTTCATGCTTATTTGCAAGAGCGATAATTCTATTTAAATAAGAACGCCGCGGAATACCTTGATCACGCATAGAAATTGCAACGCCTTTGCCATGTGTTACACCATCTGTAACCCATGTTATGTCTGCAATTAAGGCTTGTCTTATGTTGAAATTATCATATAAATAGCGTCCTAAAAATCCAACTGAACCACCACCATGTTCTTCGTAGGTTGAAAATACCAGTACGCCATTTTCAAGTGTTTTAGCAATTTCAAGTGCTACCCAAACGCCCAAGCGGTTATCCATATAAGGCGATTGAATAAAATCATCCGATTCTCTGAAGTTGGGCTTAAATGTAAGGTTGGTGCCACGGTCAATGATTCGTTCATTGACACATTGCAAACTAATTGATTCATTTTCGTGCTCAATTAGCATTAATTCTGTGTCAATTTCACCCTGGCTATCACTACCAACTAATTCCATACCATCAATAGTTTGCGGACCGCCAATTTTAATGAGGTTATTGTCATAGCCAACCGTAAATCCAATTGAATCAGTATGTGCGAAAACAGCTGTCGTTGGTTTCCCAAATACAAGCACTACCGCGTCTTGAAATCCATCTCCACTTAAAATAGTAGGTTGAACTTCCCAATTGGCCATTTCATTTTTAACGTGATTTATAATGAATGCCGCAATTTCGCCTTCGTCTCCGCTTGCGCCTCTAATTGCTATTAATTCTTTTAATAATTGCATTGTTTTCGTTCTGTTTAAGTGGTTTTAATATGTTCTATTTGTACAGATGGGTAAGGTTCAAAACTTGTCATCACCTTTTCCTTATCTGATCTGTTAATGTTAAAGCTAATAGTAGGTTGGTTGTTGGCAAAACCTTGGTTGGTTATTTGCGCTTTTATTTTATTCAACACACTCATGACATTTCCCGTGTCTTGATAATCGTGCTGGAGTGTGAAATGCGCAACAATATACCGCGTCTTCAAATCGGCCTGTTGAAGTGCTTCTTTAGCAGCTGTTTTATAAGCCGTAATTAAGCCGCCAACTCCTAAGTTTGTTCCGCCATAATAACGAACAACTGCAATTAAAATATTTGTAACTTCAAAGGAGAGAATTTGTCCGAAAATTGGTTTGCCTGCAGAGTTGTTTGGTTCACCATCATCTGAATACCGATCCGTATAGTTCTCGGCACCAAAACGCCATGCAAAACAGACATGACAGGCTTGATGGTGTTCTTTTCTAAAACCATCAATATGCCTTTTAGCGTCCACTTTATTTGTGCAGGGAATAGCAAAAGCTAAAAACTTGGAGCCTTTTTCTTTATAAAAACCTTCACTAATGGTGTCAATGGTTATATATGCATCTGTTTTAGAAGTCACGGCGCAAAGATAGGGCTAATTTATTTCATTAATTTGGCCTTGGCAGCAACAATTTCTTGAATTGGTTTGCCATCAATTTTGCACTCTAACCAAGAAATAATGTCGAGGTATAAAAAAGATCTCTTTTCAAAGGGATGATCTTCCAATTGCTTCAGTCTGCCGTGCAAGAGTTTGAAGGCATCTTTTAATTCATGTGGATAGATAGTTTTTAAACTTCGAATAAATACAATGATCTCGGCCTGAACGCGGTGCATATCGTTCATTTTTAATAAAAACTTAAAAGTACTTCGTATTAGCGCTTCAATTTGTCCATCTCTCCCTAATTCATAATGCGAAATCAGACGTAAAATCCGGGCATAACACATTAAATCTTCACGCATGCCTAACTCTTTGTTTTTAACAATTTTGTCTAAATACTGAATGCAATTGACATGATCGTCATCACCAAAATGCAAGCAGGCAAACTTATAATAGAAAACCATGATGTGATGGGCATCAATTTTCTCATGGTATTGATCTATTTCGATTTCAATCTCTGGTATGGTTTCAATTCCTTCTTTAAACGTACCTTTTAAAAAGTGCAGGTTTATTTCGTTATACCGGAGATATAGAAAACGGAGTAGTATAGTATTGTCATTAAACCTAAAGTCTTTATGCTGCAATGCTTGCTTAAATGTATTTAAGACGTGATCAAACTTTGAAGTGTATCTTAAATAATAAAGCGATTCCAATAGATAATTATTCCCCTTTAGAAAAAACACAGGGTTGGTTTGAATCATTTTTGGGTTAGAATCGAATAGTGCCACCCATTTATAAGCGTTTTTATAGCTGGATTTAAAATCTTGAATGATAAAGCTATACCAGAGTTGCGCCATATATAAATACAGCTTTTCTCTAAAGCCCAATTGATCCATGTCAAATGAGGGGATATGATAGTCGAAATAGGTCTTTATTCGTTGATAATCTTCTTCACTTTTTGCGTATCCATTTTTCAATAAATAGCTATATCCTTGAAGCGACAGATTTGATAATTTGCTGGCTAATACGTTTTTAATACCTAATTCCTTGGTCAGGATTGCTAAATCATCAGCGCGAGAGCTTAAACTTCGTGTGATATATTGCGTTTCAATTACTTTTTCAAATTCTACAATTTCAAAAGCAATATTATTTTCTTCATTTTCAATCGCCATTTTTTTGGCTTTATCCAATACTTTTAAACTTTGCTGATAAAGTCCTTTATTGTAGAGAATTGTCCCAAAATCTAATTGCTCACGAATAATTATTTGAGTGGTTTGTTGCTGTGGTGTAAGACGTAAGCTCACCAGTATTTGGCGATAAAGATTGGCCTTAGTATTAGATAATTGTGTTTTTTTGATGGCAGTTTTCCGAATGATTTCGCCCTCATCATACACTTTCATTTTGTCCAGTAAATTAAAAAGAACAATAAAGTTGGCATTTGAATTCCCGTCCAGCCGACCAGAAAAGAGTTTGAATTGTCTTTTTTCTGACTTCGTTAATGATTGAATCAATACAAATAAATTATTTTTTTGATCGGTAGACATTGTACGTTCTGCTCTTTCTAAATGTGTTTTACAGATTGATGACGGTGATGAACTGCTTAGCTTTATTTCTAATGAAGGCTAATTTCGTTTTCAAATGTTGTAAATATATTTTAATAAGGCACTATTTAATTGGATTAGTTTGGAGAAATATGATTTTTGTTTTGCACAATTCTTATCGTTGAGTACTGTAATAATGTGTCGTGTATCAGTAATTATATCAGTAGTTTATGTATTTAAATTTAGTTTTGGGCATTGTATAGGTTTTGGGAAACGGTTAGTTGTCCCATTTAATGCGGCGTACATTTGTAATGAACAAAATGAAATTTATGGATTTTAAGGTTGGAGTTTTTGCAGATGGACAATTGTCAGGTGAAGCGTTGAATGAAACGAAGCGGGTATTGCAAGAAGTTGCCTTAAAGTATAAATGTCGTTTTGAACTCAATATTGCTGCGAACGAAGAGCCCCAAGAAGGTCAAATTGAAGGAACGGCCAAGTCAAATTTTAAGCCGAAATTTAATGACAAAACTAAATCCAATAACGGAGACGTGTTTTTGAGTTTTGGTGGTGAAATAGAGGCTTAGTTAGCTTTATTTAGTCGTTGTATACCATTGAAATGGGTAAATCAGAGTTAATTCCTTCACATAAAGATGACCAAGTTGCTATGAAAAAGTTACGCGAATGTTCATTTGAGCAAATTGAACCAATCGCAAATGAACTTTTGGGATGGCTTCAGGATGGGCACTGGCCTGTCGCTGGCCCTATTGGTGAAATTCTAAAACCCTATACTCTAGAACTATCTCCACAAATAATGAATATTTTGAAGGGCAACGACTATGAGTGGAAATACTTTTTGATTAACAGACTCGTTAATCAAACAGGAAATAAATTTTCAGAAGAAGTCCTAGAAGAGCTAAATAGGATTGTTGAGAAGCCGACCGAAGTTGAAATAAGTACTGAGGTTCATTGGATTACCAAGTTTATGCTGACAGGAAATGAATAACGGTACACTACAAGGTAAGTAAATCTCACACCGTCACTTGGCCAACGCAAATTTCTCACGGTAACTTGTACAGATCCTGATGTTCCACGCAGGAACACCAACACACTCTGCGACGGCATTAAAAATGCCTATCTTTACCAAGCGTTATCCTATAATTCACGGGTTGTTCTCTAAAGTTCGAACACGAGAAAGGTGAAGTTCAGTCATGGAGCATTTAATTCTAGGAATCTATTTATTGTAGTTTGAGCCTTCTCCAGTAATTCGTAACTGAGAGGCAAAGACCATTTAATCCTATTTTTACAGCTCAATTTAATTTAGATTTAAAATTAATTCTTTAAATTTGCTTTGGATGATTTCTCCCCAAGCAAATGCATATTCTATTGTACTTGTTGAATTGAGGAAAGGAGGGGCACTCTCCTTGACGAGCCTATTTTATTAATCATTTAAATCATTTAAAAATGGAAACAGTTCAAAAATTATCATCTGATCAATTGATTCAGTTAGAAGATCGTCATGGTGCACATAATTACCACCCATTACCTGTAGTATTAGAGCGTGGAGAAGGAGTTTATGTATGGGACGTTGAAGGAAAAAAATATTACGATTTCTTGTCAGCCTATTCTGCAGTAAACCAAGGACATTGTCATCCTAGAATAGTTGATGCTATGATGGAGCAGGCAAAAACCTTAACGTTAACCTCTCGAGCATTTTACAACAATGTATTAGGACCCTACGAAAAATATGTCACTGATTATTTTGGGTTTGATAAAGTATTACCCATGAATACTGGAGCAGAAGCTGTTGAAACAGCGATTAAACTGTGCAGAAAATGGGCGTATGAAGTAAAAGGAATTGACGAAAATAAAGCGAAGATTATTGTTTGCGATAACAATTTCCACGGCAGAACAACAACAATTATTTCTTTTTCCAATGATGAAGATGCCAGAAAAAACTTTGGACCCTATACTGCTGGTTTTGTAAAAATACCTTATAACGATTTAGACGCCTTAGAAGCGGCGTTAGGTGAGGATGATATTGCCGGATTTTTGGTTGAACCAATTCAAGGAGAAGCGGGTGTTTTTGTTCCAGACGAGGATTATTTGAAAAAAGCACAAGCTTTGTGTAATTCTAAAAATGTTCTATTCATTGCAGACGAAGTACAAACAGGAATTGCAAGAACAGGAAGTTTATTAGCTGTTTGCGGTAATTGTACTTGCCAAAACGGATGTGAGAAACAAAGCACATATAGTACTCCAGATATATTAATTTTAGGTAAAGCTCTTTCGGGTGGGGCATATCCAGTATCGGCTGTATTGGCAAATAACGAAATCATGAACGTGATTAAGCCTGGTCAGCACGGATCTACTTTTGGAGGGAATCCTGTTGCTGCTAAGGTTGCAGTTGCAGCTTTAGATGTTGTACAGGATGAGAAATTAGCTGTACGTGCAAGAGAACTTGGCGATTTGTTTAGAGCTGAAGTTCAAAAATTGGTTGACAAATATGATCTATTGAATTTAGTGAGAGGAAAAGGTTTGCTAAACGCTGTGGTTATTAATGATACAGAGGATAGTTCAACTGCATGGGATATTTGCATGAAATTGCGCGACAATGGAATGCTTGCTAAACCAACACATGGTAACATAATTCGTTTTGCACCGCCTTTAGTAATGACAGAGGAGCAATTAATGGATTGCGTTTCAATTATTGATAAAACATTGGCTGAATTTTAAGCTGTTCTCCTATGTTTGTTTTTATATAAATTAAACGAAACAAACTTGATGAGGGGAATGACAGTTATGGATTGTTCTAAGTGACGAAAAGTACACTGTTATCGAGAAATTAACGTCATTCCTTTTA
>WTCE01000069.1 GCA_013138735.1 Crocinitomix sp.
ATGCTTTGAAAGCTAAAACCTATTAGAAATCAGATACAAAAAATCGTGTACAACTTAACTTTATATCCAAAGTTGAGGGAAAATGCCGACTGAAATTAGACATGCGGATTTTAGGAGCTATCAGGACAAGCGAAGCACTTTCTACTATTATGTGAAAGAATTTTGGTACTATGAAATAGCGGAAGCAACCTTCGCACGATTTATCCTCCAATAGACCCAATAAAATAACGCACCTGCAAAATACATGGCAACGTCGACAAAATCAGCGGTGTAAATTGGATTTGAATTTGGGAGAATATATTCGAATAATATTGCGTAAAAAGTGGTCATTCCAAAAATCATTATGGGCGTTAAATGAAATTTGGGTATTCGCTTGATAAATCGCACGCCAACAAGGCAAATGGTTAGAATAATTGGCATACATAAAAAATCATTCAGGTAATTATTCAGCCATTCATTAGGTGCATACCAACCCAACCTCCCTAAGCGCACAATAATATAGAGCGTTATGGCAATTAAAAAATAAGGTTTTAGAAGGGGCTTGAACATCTATTATCCATTAGCCATGGCTACCATCCAAGCAAAAAAACCTCCCAGGGCAGCAAATACCATCCCTATTGAATAACCAATTTTGTAAAAAACCCGTATCAAAAAATACTTGTGGTTTTTCATGCGCTCGGTAAATAGCTCAAACTTACCTTTTGGCTTATTGGCCTCTTCAAGTTTCTTCTTCTTCGTCTCTACTTTAATAATTTCTTTTGGTGAAATAGGATTTCCACATTTGGAACAATGATCCTCCTCCTTATTCCACGTGCCACATGAAAGGCATTTTCTTTCAATCATTTCAATTCAAAAAAAAAGCCTTATCTCAATAATTTAAGATAAGGCTTTATGTCAATATTTCAGTTCAATTATGCAACTCTAACGTCGACTGCATTTAAACCTTTTTTTCCTTCTTTCAATTCAAAGGTTACTTCATCATCCTCACGGATTTCATCAATTAATCCTGAAATGTGAACAAAATATTCTTTTCCTGATTCGTTATCTAAAATAAATCCAAATCCTTTTGATTCATTGAAGAATTTTACTTTTCCTGTATTCATAATACTTAATTTTTTTGCAAAGATAATTAATAATATGATTTAATAAGGGACTTTGCATGCTCAAAACGGCGTGATGTGATATAAATCATATGTTTTCGGATCGTTTGATTACACATTTTACTTCGTTTAATTCGAAAATCACTCAAAGTGCTTGCTTAAAAGTCTCCTGTTTACAGTCCTATTTCAAACGTCTTTAGAGACTGCAAAAATAGAACAATTGTGTGCAATGGATTTGTTTTTTTTATGAATACACCAGATTTAATCCGAAAAAAATATTGGTCCAACGCTACTCAAAAAAGCAACTCCTCGCATAAGTCTGCGTCTTATGGCGTCAGACTTGTCCCAAAAAAAAATAAATTGACAGGTCTTAACAAATTAAATTATGAGTAAATTATTTTTCACCTCTGACCATCATTTTGGTCATGCGAATATTATTAAATTTTGTAACCGTCCATTTGCAGACGTTGATGAAATGAATGAAGTGTTAATTGAACGCTGGAATGCAAAAATTAAAAAAAATGACCACGTCTATCACTTAGGTGATTTTGGAATGACCAAAAATAAAGAAATGATTGGTCGCATATTAGATCAACTGAATGGCAAAATTTATTTAATTGCCGGAAATCATGAAGGAGCAGCGAATGCACACCGTAACAAATTTGAATGGATAAAGGATTATTATGAATTAAAAGTACCTGATCCAGATTGTGATAATGGTGTACGGCGTATTATACTTTTTCATTACGCTATGCGCGTTTGGAGAAGTTCGTTTAGAGGAACCTGGCACCTTTACGGACACAGTCATGGAGGATTGCCCGACTTACCAGACTACCGTTGTTTTGATATTGGCGTAGATTGCCATGATTTTCACCCACTCTCGTATGACGAAGTAAAGGTAATTATGGACGCTAAAAACTGGAAATCTCCCTTTGGGAAATAGCTTACCAATTTTAAATCAAATCACATAATTAATCCTATAAATTTAGACAAACTAATAACTGAATACAGATTAATAAGTTTTGAACTAAGGAAAGTCCTTCTTCCAAAGCTTTCTCTTTATAACCATACATACAAATCACTGATTATTCCTATCTCAAAAAAGGACTTAATAAAACGAGATTTTAGGGCACAAAAAAAAGAGAGCACTCTCATACTCTCTTCCTAACCCTTATAGTCATGTAATCGAGATTTAAAAATCCGTTTACATTAGTATGAACGCAAATGGTACTGAAAGGTTTCAAAAAAAAATGAAAATTAATTGTTTGGCGTTGCTGCTGATCCTGCAACTGGTTTAAAACTAACGTCTGAGCGGCAAATTTGAAAGAATAAAATTGGGCTTTCATTATTCCCTGTAAGTATCCCCGGGAAGTCTAAAGTTAAACGTCCAAATGAATTACTCGATTGGGTTGTTGTTGCAATAAATTCACCAGTAAGTGCATTAAACCAGCTAATTTTATAAGATTTACGTGACCCCATCTTTTTAAAACGTCTGGACGAATTATCTAAATCAGTCGCCGAAAAATCAATCATTTTAGCGTACTCATTTGGCGGTCGTTTACTTGAACTTAGACAATTCAGAGTATCGCCTTGTGTCCAGTAATTAAAGGTTCTGTTTGCAATTGCGCCAACAATCTTAGAATTTTCGCCCCACTCCCCTTTTCTTAAATGAAATATTTCAACCGATTTGTTTTCTTGAACCATTGGTGGTTGTACGCTCCAATTTTCAGCGTCTAACGGTATTCCTTCCATTAATTCGCGAATAGGGCGTAAATAACCCCAAGGACCAAACTCATTTAAATGCGAATCCCATGTTATAGCTGCGGTTACTGTACCTGTAAATGGTGTTAAAGCAGCCCTCCGAATATACCCCGTATTTGCATCACACTTATACGAACCTGCACCTGTTCCAAACTCACTATTCATAATTGGTTTGTCCAAATAACTGTCTTTATCTTTCTCATTGTGGTAATAATCCGTGACTTTTCTGTACGTCTTTTCAATCTTCTCCACATCCAAATAATAACTATTGTAACTGGCAATGTCTACATATTCAGAATAGTAGGTATCGTCACCATTATCAACATCTGGATTTCCTGTATAGTTTATGGCTATAGGGTGTTGGTTATGCCCTAAGTCTTCTTTGATGTAGCGGCACATTTCAATTTGCCAAGCCATTAAGTCCACTATTGTTTCCTTAGGCTTATCGTTATATGGCTCAAATGCAATATCAGCAGTGTCTGCAACGCGATAACAACCTGTTTTACCATTTATAGTATTGTGATCAAGAATTGCGGCCTCTCCAAAGTTATTGGCTTCACTCAATAATTCCATCACCCCAATGCTAGTTGAAAAACCCCAACGGGCAACCATGTAACGAATTCTTCTTTTATAAAACGTAATGGCGATTGAATCGCTCAAAAAATCAACAGGATTAACCATGTCTAGCTCATTTCGGTAACAATAACCATAATCATGATCCCGCCAGCAAGCTGCATCTTCAGGATAAACTGGACTTAATGGATCTCCTTTCGCTGACCAATCCCAATAGGTCATGGCATAACCACTGGGTGCTTCAAAGGAATAATGCATGGCCATATTATAATGCATCTTTAAATCCAATGCCTTGGCGGTATCCAAAAGGCGGTCAAACTCCCAAGCATTACTCATGCGATTACCATAATAACCTAAATGTTCAAATTCAATTTCGGATTGCCAAGGTGACACGATATACCGAAAATAGTTTGCTCCGCTATCGCTCAATTCTTTCATTAAACCATAAAAGTCGTCGTAAAGTTCTGGTGGTGCGACTTTATCTCCCCATTCAAGTGTCAATTTTTTTGTGTTTGGTCCTGTTAAATTTTGACCAACAGGGAAAAACGGTTCGTCACCAACTTTTAAATAGCGCTTATTCTCTCCTACATTTACAAATCCTTTATTGTCAGATGCCTTACAATCAAACCTAAACTCGCTATTTACCAAGGTGTCTTTTTGGTTGATAATTGCAGTAACTATGCATTTGTATTTCCCTACAACTGGTGGTGCATATCGAATTCGAAAGCTATGATCCGTTTCTACCTTACGCCAATATTTTTTTTCACGGGCATAATCAACATAGTAAAACCCATTTGTTCGCACGGGACCAAACCATTTATTTCCTAATTGGTAATAGAATTCGGCATATACGTCAATTTCTTCTGGGTTATAGGGATTTAACCCATTTTCGCTACTACGGTGCTCCAGTACACGGGCATTAATTTCGGCTGGCAATTGCACACCAAGCTCTAATTTTTCAAAGCGCCCTACTACACCAGGAGTTTCTTCTGGGGCATACCAAGCCATGTTAAAATCATCTTTCTCGTTTATAGGAGTTTCAATTGAATTTTGCAAACTATCCAATTCTGGATAAATAAATTGTCCCCCACTGACACGGTAAACGGGCTGCTTGTTTGATTCGTCATCAGATTGTCCAAACCCTATATTTAAAAGGCCTATGGATAGCATTATAAGAAAAAGGCAATATACTTTCATACTTGTTTTGTTATAAAGATAAGGATCGTATCAGAAATCCCTAAAGCGTTACACAGATGATTGAACAATATCTGCTTCTCCTTCAAATGTACGCAATTCGAATTTTTCACCATCAAATACACCATAGGTGAAATACTTAATCCAATCCCCTATATTAACATAGGTGGCTTCGTTTTCTAAATTAAATATTATTGGCAGGTGACGGTGTCCAAAAATGAAATAATCGTAATGTTTGTTTGTTAATTTCTTTTTGCAATATTGAATCAACATCTCCTTTTCTTCTCCATGAAAAATAGCATCTGTTGTTCCCGTAGATGCACGACTTTTTCTTGACGATAAATTAGCTAATCCTATTCCGAAATTTGGGTGTAAGCGTGCAAATAACCATTGGCAAACCTTGTTTCGAAATACTTTTTTAATGAATTTGTACCCCCGATCACCTGGGCCTAATCCGTCGCCATGTCCAATAAAAAAAGATTTACCTCCGTATTCTTTTTCAATCTCGGTTCTAATCATGGTTACGCCCAGTTCTTTAGGGATATAATCGAAGATCCACATATCATGATTTCCAATAAACCAATAAATGGGGATTCCACTATCCGTAATTTCGGCAATTTTACCTTGTAATCTTACAAAACCTTTAGGGATGGCGTGTTTATATTCGAACCAAAAATCAAAAACATCACCTAATAAATAGATTTCCTCTGCTTCATCTTTAATTTCGTCTAACCAGCGAATGATTTTCTTTTCACGAAGCAAACTTGATTCATAATCGGGCGCTCCAAGATGGAAATCAGATGCAAAGAATATTTTTTTGTCCGCCATTAATGCCCAAAGATACGAGATAATTCGGCTTCGAGTTGTGGCCCTCTTAAATTCGTCTTAATTACTTTGCCTTCTGCATCAATCAATACCGTAAAAGGAATACTGTTAACAGCATAATCTTGCGCGGCTTTAGTCGCAAATCCGCTTAATGTGCATACGTGATAAGGCCAAACTAAACCGTCTTTTTTAATTGCGGCAATCCATCTGGCTTTTGCTCCTTTTTTATCAAGCGAAACACTGAAAACTTCAAATCCATCTGCATTGTATTTATGATATGCTTTTACTACGTTCGGATTTTCTTTACGACAGGGCCCGCACCAAGATGCCCAAAAATCGATCAAAACAACCTTACCTCTTAGATCTGACAATTTCATCATAGCACCAGAAGTATCTGGCATTTCAATTTCTTTAGCTAACGTTCCAGGTTTAAAAAGTGCTTCTTTTGCTGCATTGGTAGCAGCTATTTGCTTCATTTGCGCATCTTTTTGAATAATAAATTTGCTTAAGTTCTGAATAGTAGGAGCATCTCCAAAAGAATAATTTAACATGGTCACAACCTGCTTATACTCTTTCCATTCACGTTCTTGATCCAAGGCATTTAAACTTGCTATTAATGCTGGCGAACCTTGATTGGTATTAATGAAATTATTACGGTAAGCATAAAACCTTTGCGCAACTGGGGAAAAATAAGCATTCACTTCAGCTTGCTTTGATGGGTCAACTTTTAAAACTCCTTTTAGTGAATCTTCAAGCGCTTTAAAGCCTTGAAATTCAATTAAAAATCCGTTCAATAAAACAGAGTGATCGGATCCAATTACATTGGTCATTCGCAATAAATCTCTTGCATCACCATAAACGGTTACCACATCTTTTGGTGAGAGCACTAAATTTAATAATTGCCCATTTTCTAAACGCAAAAAGTAATAATCACGAATTGCGATTGTAGTGTCCATTACAAACTTTCCTTCAGCAGTTGCTTGTACTACTGCGATAGGAGCTTTTAAACCTCCCAAATTTTTATTAACTAGGGAAATTTGTTGATTTTCTGCGCCAACAATTTGTCCTTCAATATGAATTGAACCACCTACAGGAGCAATGTCTGTTTGACCAAACGTTACTGATGCCAGCACTATAAATAAAAGCAATAATATATTCTTGATTTTCATTTAATTCGTATTTATCCTAAAATCTCTTGCAACTTTTGTTCCAATGCAGGACCGCGTAAATCCGTTGCAATTAGTTTTCCTTCTTCATTTATTAAAAAAGTAGCAGGAATTGAGCTAACATTATAAAGCGCTGCACCTGCAGATTGCCATCCCCTTAAGTCAGAGACGTGATTTGGCCATGCTAGGTTGTCTGCTTGAATTGCCGCTAACCAGCTGTCTCTATCTTCGTCCAATGATACACTGAACACCGTAAAGCCCTTGTCTTTATATTCATTGTAAACTCTAACAACGTTTGGATTTTCTTGACGACATGGAACGCACCAAGAGGCCCAAAAATCTAAAAGAACTACTTTTCCGCGTAGGTCAGACAATTTAGCCGTTTCACCATTCATGTCTTCCATAACTATATCTGGCACTAATTCTGGGTGGTACATTTGCTCTATTTGCGCTTCAACACCTGCTATGTCTCTTCTAATTAATTCAGGATATTCTGAATAAGGATATTTATCTGCCATTTCATCTGCTACATCATAAAAATAAGCCAAATCAAGTGTATCAAACTTCATCAGTCCTGTTGCTGGGAACAGTTCACGCAGCATTAACCAACTTGCTGGAGAACCAGGATGGCCTTCAATATGCTCCACGGCATAATCCCGTTGAATAAATGAAATACTATCTAGACGATCAAAATAACTTTGTAAGCTTACAGAGTCCTCAGGATTAGTCGTGTTTATTTGCGCATAAAGACTTTGTTCAACATCTATGAACTCTTCTAAAAAGGTCATGTATTCTTTCACGTATTGACTTTCTTTACTGCCGGTTACGGTATAATTCTTACCAATACCAGGGAATGTTCCTTGTACTGTAGGATTAACTGACTCTTCGTCTAAAATTAAAATAAGCGGCATTTCTTGCGTGCCAACAATAAGCACATATTGTCTTAGCTCTTTGGTAAGCGTGTTTATTTTAAACTCACCGTTCTTCACTATGACTGAATCCAATACCTTGTCCTTTTTATCTTCAAATACAACCAACATTACTTGCTCACCATCCGCTCCTTCAATTTGTCCAGTAATTGTGTGACCAGGGATTTCTTGTGGAATATCTGCTTCAGTTTCAGATCCTGACTCACCATTACTGCCACAGGCGGTTAAAATAAGTGCTGATAATAAAAATGGAATTAAGTGCTTTTTCATTGTTGTAGTTTTCTGTGCTTGTTCTCGATACGATTTTAATTAATTGCTTTGCAATTATCTAAAATCACTCGAACTGACGCTAACGTCTTTTTTGTTTTTATGCTTATTTGTTTTGTAAATTGGTTATTCTTAATACTCAATCACTCGAACTGACGCTTTTGTCTTTGTTCTTTTCTCTTTGCTCTTTATACTCTTACCGAAATTAACCAATCTTTCTTGCAAAAGGGGTTAACGAAAAGTTAAAATGGCTGTTGTTTATGACTTACTTAATTGATTAATTAGTTTACTTGCTGATTTAGGATCAGCTTTTCCTTTACTTTTTTGCATGACTTTCCCCATTAGAAAGCCCATTAATTTTTGTTCGCCTGCTTTAAAGCGTTCAAATTCACCCGGATTTTCATCAAACACAGCTTTTATTATTTCGATAATTGCGCCTTCGTCTGAATCTTGGATCCAATCATGCTTTTCTGCCACTTCCAATGCCGAAGCATTTTCTGTTAACATTGCTGGAAACACTTTTTGGCTGGCCAAATTATTTGAAATTTTACCCGAATCTATTAAGGCTATTAAACCTGCTATATTTTTAGCAGAGATAGGGAACTCTTCAATTGTAATGGCATTGGTATTTAAATAAGACTTTACATCTCCCATTAGCCAATTGGCAGCAGCTTTATAATTACTTGTATGTTCAATAATAGCCTCAAAAAACAAGGCGATTTCTTTTTGATCTGTCAATAATTGCGCATCATATTCAGACAAGCCTAGTTCTTTCGTGTACTTAGCAAAAAGTGCTGCAGGTAAAGGTGGCATTTCTGCTCTAAGGCTCTCAATTTTCTCTTGCGTAATCTTAATCGGTTGCAAATCTGGTTCTGGAAAGAAACGATAATCATTTGCAGCTTCCTTTGAACGCATGGCAGTTGTTGTTCCTTTTAAGGCATCAAAATTACGGGTTTCTGGATAAATTATTTCGCCGTTTTCAATTGCTATAATATGCCGTGTAATTTCATGCTCAATTGCACGTTGCACGTTTCGCATTGAGTTCATATTCTTAACCTCAACACGCACTCCATATTCAGCCGCACCTTTTAGCATGACAGAGATATTTGCATCACAACGCAAACTACCTTCTTCCATATTCCCATCACAAATTTCCAAATAACGCACTAATTTTCTAACCTCAGTCACATAATTATATGCCTCTTGTGATGTTCTAATATCTGGTTCAGAAACAACCTCTATTAGTGGAACTCCCGCTCTATTCAAGTCAATTAGCGTATTGAAAGGATCTATGTCGTGCATACTTTTACCAGCATCCTCTTCCATGTGGATTCTTGTCACCTTAATTGCCTTATCATTTCCATCAGCATCCTTCACTACAATTTCACCACCCGTGCAAATTGGGGTTGTATCCTGTGTGATTTGATACCCTTTTGGCAAATCGGGATAAAAATAATTTTTACGTGCAAAATGCTGTTCCGGTGCAATATCGCTTCCGCAGGCCAATCCCATTTTAATGGCAAAGTCAATTGTTTTGCTATTCATGCGCGGCAATGTACCCGGGTGCCCCAAGGTAATTGGACTTACATTCGTATTTGGCACCGAACCATATTCATTCTTATCGTTTGAATAAGCCTTGGTTTTAGTCAACATTTGTGCATGTATCTCTAAACCAATAACCGGCTGATATTTATTTCTTATTTCTTCGCTTAATTCCATTTATCAGTGACGCTTTTATTTAAACTCGAGCGACCAACTCTTTCATTATTACTGTCATTTTTGGCTCTTGTTTATTCGCAACCGCAATAATTTCAGCAACATTTATTTTTTTAATCTTTCCTGGCACACCTAAATCGGTGATAATAGATACCGCAAATACTGGAATTTCCATATGTCTTGCAATAATTACTTCAGGAACGGTTGACATCCCTACTGTATCTGCACCAATTAAACGCATGTATTTGTATTCTGCTGGTGTTTCTAATGATGGTCCAGTTAATCCCGCATAAATGCCTTCACTTACTTTTATTCCTTTTTCAGCAGCAATTTCTTTTGCCATTGCCAACATTGATAAATCATAAGGTTCGCTCATGTCAGGAAATCTTGGCCCTAATTCATCTAAATTTGGACCTCTTAACGGATGTTCTGGAAATAGGTTGATATGATCGTTGATCAACATGATTTCACCCACCTCATAGTCCGGATTCACACCTCCTGAGGCATTGCTTAAAAGCAAACGCTTAACACCTAACATTTTCATTACGCGAATCGGGAATGTTACTTCTTTTATGCTGTATCCTTCATAATAATGAAATCGGCCTTGCATAGCGACAACCATTTTCCCTCCTAATAAACCAAAAATTAATTTACCTGAATGACTTTCAACTGTAGAAACAGGAAAGTTTGGGATATCCTTATAATCAAGTGTGCATTTTACATCAATTTCAGCCACTAGTCCACCTAAACCTGTACCTAAAACGATTCCAACTTCTGGTTGCTGATTAAACTTAGCACTTATATATTCTGTTGTTTCAACTATTTTTTTCCACATATTGCTTTACAATTTCATTAAATCTACTCGCATTATCCATCTCAATTTCAATACTTTGATAAAACCAAGGATACTTTTGGGTACTGCTTGCAAATGCTTTGGTTAATAATCGCATAGCGTCTTTCTCCGTAGTTACTATCACTGGATTTTCACCTGCAAATTTATCAAATAAATTGTGAATTTCAGTGATGTCAGCCTGCTTAAAATTATAATGATCATTGAAATTGAAGTGATGTAAGATTGAATTACTTTCTTTCAAATGATTAAGAAGCGGATTCGCCTTTGCGATACCTGTCACCAATATAATTTTTTGATCAATGATTTGGTCCATTTCTGCTGCGCCCGACAAGGCAAAAATCCCACCATATTTTATCTTAGAAAAGAAAACAGTTTGATTTTTATTTGGGTGAATCCTAGCAATGATTTTTTCCTTCTCTATTTCATCAAAATTAGGGCATTTGCTTACCACAATTAGATCTGCCCTATTTTTACCTCTTCGTAATTCACGCAAATTACCCACTGGCAACATAAAATCTTTATAAAATGGATTGGAATAATCGGTAATTAAGATACTCAATCCTGCATGAATGGCACGGTGTTGAAAAGCATCATCCAATAAAATAAGATCAGTTTCAGGATGACTGCGGCAAATTTCCATTACGCCCATTACCCGATTTGCTTCAACGGCTACTCCAATTTCAGTTCCAAATTTTTTAGAATACTGCAAAGGTTCATCCCCTATCTGTGTTGCTGTTGAGTTCTCATCTGCAATTATAAATCCCCGCTCTTTTCTTCCAAAACCACGACTTAGTGTAAACAATTGATGTTTCTCTTTGAGTAAACGAATCAAATACTCGGTATGCGGAGTTTTTCCTGTTCCGCCGGTACTCAAATTGCCAATATTAATAATGGGCAAATTAAATTTAGATGATTTGAAAATTCCAAAGCGATAAAAGCCGTTACGCAATGCCGTTATTCCGCCATAGATTATGGCAAAAGGAAATAATATAAAGCGTAGAATTTTCATTTGATTTTAAACGGAGTTAAAATTAGCCAAATTAGCTGACTAATTATGCCTGTCCGCTTGAATTTATGCGTGATTTATAAACTATTAACAGAATATATCAATTGGGATAAAGTTGCTTTTAAAATTACGCGCATTTTTTCAGCACGGGCCTCATCAAAATTTCGCTCGTTATTGTCCATGTACATATTCTTATTTCTTTCCAATTGCAAGGCATGGATATTTTTATCTGGATTTCCGAAATAGCGTGTAATGTGCCCCCCTTTAAATGGATCATTGTGGTTAACCTGATATCCTTTTCTCAATTCAGTTAAGGCGGCCTTGATTAAGTTAGCATGTGCAGAAGTTTCATCTGCGTTGCCTAGAATCATTTCTGGAAATTTTTCAGAACGAATTGTCGGCACAGATTCGCGAATAGAATGCGCATCCCAAAGCACTACATTTCCAAACTCGGCAATTCGTTCCTTTAACAAATTTGTGACTTGTTGATAATAAGGCCAATAATAGGTTGCAAGGCGTCTGTCAATCTCAGTCTGATCAGGTTCTTTGCCCTCTTTATAAATTGGATTCCCTAAAAAGTCTGTCGTAGATGTTAAACCTGTTATTATTCTTCCATCATTATATAAAGGTGCGCTTTCAGGATCTCGATTTAAATCAATTACCCAGCGTGAATAATGCGCCTGCACAATTGTGATTCCCATTGCTGGTGCAAAATCGTAAAGGTCTTGCAAAAACCAATCAGTATCATCTACTGCTTTTACTTGCTCTGGAATATAATCATCAATTATTTCAGAAGGAAAGGCTGTTCCACTATGTGGAATACTAATAATTAATGGAACGGTAGAACCAATTGCTTCTCTTATTATAAAAGGGGCTGGATTTATCTTTTCCATACTAAATCAGGAATTTCTTCATCTTCTCCAATAATATTGGCTGTTTTAAGGTGATAAATAACGCTTTTCATCATTTTTTCACCTACCCAACCGTGAATTGCCCACTCTGTACTGTTATACCAACGTTCAACATCTTTAATCTTTTGATCGTAACGTTCGCTCACCAGTTGAATCATTGAATTATCATGCATGAACTTATCGCATTCATCATGAATGGTACGCAACATGCGAACAATGGTGTCAGGATGTTCCTTCAATATTTTATCAGTAGCAGCAATTACAAAGCACGGCCACGGGGTATTATATTCGCCAATCCTTCTTAATTTACCTGCATCAACAAAAGGTTTAGTGGTATATTTTTCCCAATAAAAAACATCTGTTTCTAATTTATCAAGCGACGGTAAAGCCCCGTCAATATCTTTAATTATTGAGAATTGCTCTTCTTTAATTTTATGTCCTTTACTATCAGCATCTACAATCGCCATTAAATGTGATCCGGAACCGAATCGACTGATAGCATATTGTTTGTCAAAAATATCGCGATAGTTCATTAAGGGATTATTCACTCCTGTGTGAATTCCCCATGTTAAAGGAGTGGTTACATAGGCACTTATGATACTACTTGGATTTCCTTTAATGATATCCGTTATCATTCCTTCTGTTAATAAGATGCACGCATCAACTTCTCCATTACGCAAGGCTTTTGTCATTTGACCTGTACCTCCTCCAAAATCCGTCCACTCTAAATCAACTCCTCTACTACTGAAAACTCCTCTTTCCTTTGCCAAATGAATGGGTAAATTAAAATGTTCTGGTACACCCCCCAATCGAATTTTTACGTTTTTCATAGGCTACAAAGTTAGAAATATCTAGAAAACCGATAGGTGCATTTGGTAATTGTAAATTTAAACTTGGCCTAAATGTTGATTAATCATAACATGTACCGTAAAATTACGTAGACAATAAATGATGATTAATTGTTACCTTTGTAACAGATTACGTTAAACAAATATGAAGCTATTTATTACATATATTTTCTTGCTTGCAGCCTCTACTGGTTTTGCAAAAGGAATTGAGGTAGATACCTTTTTAGTGCGCATGGAAGCTGAAATTAATCAGCAATTAGAAATTGTGCGCGCTGCTAAGGATGATAACCAGCGCTATTTAGAAAACGAATCATTAAAAGATTTAGTGGAATCGATTTTGGCTCGCCCAGGTTCTTTAACTTATCCCTTTGCTTCTTTCCAAAGTATGTCAACCATTAGCTCGCCTGATGGTGCTTTTCGTATCTTTAATTGGAATATTGAAGATAATGTTGGTTTGAATTCGCACTATTGCTACATGATTTTACCCTCTCGCGGAGAGAAACCGAATCAGGTAATTGAATTTAAAGAAGATAAGGTTACCATTCCACCGCGACCTGCAAATATGTTAACACCTAATAACTGGTATGGCGCTTTGTATTATAAAATTATTCCAGTTAGAAAGGGCAGCAAAACTATGTACACCATGATTGGGTACAATGGTGCTGGCAGAAGCACGAATAGAAAAATGCTGGACGTTTTCTATTTTAAAGGAAAGAAATTAAGAATGGGTTATCCTATTTTTCAAGAATCAGAAACATCATCACGATTAGTTCGTCGCGTATTCTTTGAACATTCTGAAAAAGCAAAAATTTCTGTAAATATGAATACGCAGTTAGATGCAATTGTATTTGACCATTTAGTTCCTGAAACTGCAGACTTGAAAGGAATGTATGAATTTTATGTACCTGACATGACGTATGATGCTTACCGCTGGGAAGGTGATATTTGGAGGTATAATGTAGATTTAATTGCGACAAATCAAGAAAATAAAAAAACACGAGTTTACAATCCTAAATTCGAGACTGACACTACTGGAAAAGAAAAGGAATTTATTGATCTAAACGATAAATGGACAGATCCAGTTGACGGTAATCCTAATGGCGGTGGAACTAATGCCATAGCTCCTTTGGAAGATGATGTTGAGCTAAAAGGCAGAGAAAAACGCAAAGCGAAATCTAAGGATAAGAAACACCGTAAAGGTTGGTTTAAGAGGCGGAATGAGCCTAGATCAGCTGTTAAGAATGATTGATTTTCTAGTCGTTAGTATTTAGATGTTAGATCGCTACGCTGTTAGATAAAAGATTAAAGACTGCGTTTTGACATAATAGATTGGATGTTGGATTATTGCTCTCGCAACTATTAAAAAAATCATGAAAAGATTCGTTTTTATTTTTATATGCGCGATTCCGCTTTTCACCTTTAGTCAAAACGAAAATTTAACGGGAAAATATTGCTATGATATCAACTTTGACCATACGCCTATTTCCAGAAAGTACACCTTAAGGATCAATTCAGATTCGACATTTTTACTTTTGTTTTACGTAAATGAAGTCTGTTATGATTATACGGATACAATGAACGGTAAATGGCGCGTCCAAAACGAAGACTTAAATCTACATTTTATTGATGTTAATGAGAATCAGACAAAACTTTATGGCGATAGTAATTGGATTTTTAAAGTGCTTCCAAACGGAGATTTAATTTCTTTGCGCTCAGAAAGGTATTTAGGTAAGAAAAGTAAGAAGCACTTTATAAAAAACTGTACGTGATTTTAACCACACTACGCAAACAACTATTTAGACCGCTGCGCTGTTAGATAAAAGATATTAGACTGCGTTTTGACTTGTTTTTCTTGAGGCTGGTCTGGTCCCAATCCCTATCGGGATGTAATCCTGCACCACCTTCAAGTCAAATGGAATTCTAACATCCACCCTCTAAAATCTAATGATCATTCTTCCTTATCTTCCACTTTCGGTGCTGATCTTAATTTCTCACGATAGATATATTTTTTCTGCACAGATTCATACGGACGGTAGATATAATAAACATAACCATCTATGATCTTGATATGCTCGACATATTTAAAGTGCAGGCGGAAGGATTTTAAAACTATTCCTGTATTGCGATCAATTTCGCTTAAATACGTATAACCGTTTCTTTCAAAGGTGGCGTAAATTGTTCGTTTACTACGATCTTGAATAAGTGGCTGTTCCCAACCTGATTTGCGTTGATTTCTATGATAATCGATTCTAACACTATCTACAAAACCTTGTTCTGGCGTGTATTTGAACATTAAGTTCTTATAATGATCAAAAACGTAGATGCTGTCCTCGCCTACTTTAAATAATGGTGCATAAAGTGGTTCGTAATAAACTGAATTCGTGAACACAGTTGCTCCAACCCAAATCTCTTTATCAATACCCGTTTCTAATTGTTTATCATGCGCCCATATTTTGGTTCTAACATCAACGTACTTAAATTCCGATCTGTATAATTCCATCATCAAGGTGTCTTCCACCGTTTTCATGGTTGTGTAACTAGAATCTATTCGATTAAATTCGAGGTAATCAAATGCGGGATATACTTCTGAGTAATTGGAGAAATAAATATTTTGGTCAATTGTGTCAATTAACGGTGCGATATATTTAAAATAATAATCGCGATCCTCTAAATAAACTTTCATTCGATCGTCTACGACATTCACTAAAAAAACTTTTTCTTCTGTAATTAAATGCGTGTTTTTTCTAAAATCAGTGCGCAATTCAACCGCATCACCTGGCACATAGTAAGCATCTATAACCATTTGGTTGGTGTCTAGCAATCGCAATACTGCGCCTTTACTCAAATTTTTCTCGTAGGTCAATAATATAAGTTGACCGCTTTTATCAAACTCAAAATCTGAAACGCTATATTCTTGTGTACCAAATAAGGTATCTGGCACATTAGAAGTTACTGTTATTATATTCGTCACACGATTTGGCATAACCACCTCAAGGTTAATTTTACCGCTCTTTTTTGCACGGCGCATCATACGCTCTGTAATAACTAAGGAATAGGGATCGAAACCAACATGCTTAAACTTTAAGGTATCGTTTTTACCAACAGTATATCGAATCGAATACGCACCATCTCTACTCGTCTTTTTTTTATTTAAAGGTGTGTTGGAAAAAAAATAATAAGCATCCGGAATAGGTATTCCATCAACATCAACGACTGTACCAGACAACTGATACGTTTGGGCATCCGTAATGGAAGCAAAAGAGACTAAAAATAATATGGCAAATATTCTCAACATAAATTAAACGTGATTTCTATTATAGATGCTAATGCCAAAATTATTCCATAATTTAATTTATCCTACTTTTAGCCCGTGAAAATATTTTTCAATTACATTCTCAATTATTTCAAAACTGATTTTAATGTCCTTAGTCACATTGCAATTGGTATTTTTTTGACACTTGCACTGTTAATTAATTATAATTTTCAATTAAACGGTAAGGCTGATTTTTATCACGGAATTACCGAAACGTATAATAAAGAACCGCTTTCAGTTGTTTATTTATTCCTATTCTATGTTTTTGCTTTTATAATTGCTGCGGGTATACTATCGTATTTCTCTAAAAACAAAGGAAAGCCATTATTCAATCGCAAATTCATGCTTTTTGGTATAATAGCTATGCTCTTTTTGGCTTTAGATTGCAGTTATTATATCATGCAATATACCGAAGGGTGGTTTTCTGACAATCAGTTTATTGAGCGCTGGGGACGCGCATGCGCCAGCAATTTATCCAGTACAGTTACGATTATCATTCCGCTTTATTTAATCTATTTATTGGTGAAGCATTTCAGGCCAGAATGGTATGGTTTGCGCTTGAATGGCGCCAAAGTACTTCCTTATTTTTGGCTCATTCTTTTTATGCTACCGCTAATTTATTTGGCATCATTCCAACCCGACTTTTTAGAGACCTATCCTACTTATACTGACAATTATGAATATAAATTTTTAGAAACCGACCAGTGGATCACTGCTGGTATCTATGAATTATGTTATGGTTTTGATTTTTTATCTGTCGAACTTTTTTTTAGAGGATTTATGGTCATAGCACTTTCCCGTTTTGTAGGTAAAGATGCCATTTTGATAATGGTAGTGGTTTATTGCTTTTTACACTTTGGAAAACCTGCTGGTGAAGCCATTAGTTCTATATTCGGGGGTTATATTTTGGGCATCCTGGCTTACTCGTCTAGAAACATTTATGGTGGCCTGATTGCTCATTTAGGTGTTGCTTGGGGGATGGAATATTTGGCATATCTTCAATTTAATTAACTGAATATCCAACTAAATCACATTATTAAACGTTATCTGTGTATAAGTAAAAAGTCCAACGTTAGGATTTTCGGCAATAATTTGTATATTTATAACAGATGATAACAGGATTAACATGCGGCGTAAAAATAAGTGTTGAAAGTCTTTACAGAAAAGACCTTTCAAACGTAAAGAACAGCATGTATTTTTTTAATTACAGAATTGTGATTGAAAACATGAATTCTTATGATATCCAATTGATTTCTCGTTATTGGTTTATTTTTGATTCTTTAAATCCAGCAAAAGAAATTTCGGGCGAAGGAGTTGTGGGTGAACAACCTATTTTGGTTCCTGGTCAAAAGCACGTTTATGTAAGTGGTACAGATTTACATAGCGAAATTGGTTTTATGCGCGGTTACTATATGTTTGAGCGCCAAGACACGAAGGAAAGGTTTCGCGTGGCTGTTCCAAAATTTGAGCTTTTTGCGAAGCTGAAAATGAATTAAGGTTCATTTTAAATTTCAAAAAAATCAATAGTCCCAATAACTATCAGGATGCGCGATCAGTGTCATCCACGTACCATTAGTTTATGTCAACTTCATAGTTCATAAGGTTCCTAACACTTGTGGTGCGGAATCCTTAAAAATTGCTTAAATTTGTGGCTTTAAAAGTTAAAATATATAAGTTATGCCACAAGCAATTTATCATGTACCAAAACCAACAAACGAACCAGTTACTCCATTTACACCTGGAAGTGCTGAAGCGGTTAGTTTATTGAATAAATATAATGAAATGTACAACCAAACTCCAATTGATGTACCTATGTACATTGGATCGGAACAAGTTCGTACAAATGACAAAAAACCAATGTCGCCTCCACATGACCATCAACATATTTTGGGTCATTTTAACTACGGAGATGCATCTCACGTAAATGATGCAATTGATGCTGCAATGGCGGCACGTGAGGAATGGGCGAACCTACCTTGGGAACAAAGAGCAGCAGTATTTTTAAAAGCAGCTGACCTTTTAGCTGGACCTTTTAGAGATAAAGTGAATGCTTCAACCATGTTGGCACAATCAAAAAATTGCATGCAAGCAGAAATTGATGCTGCTTGTGAGTTGATTGACTTTTTAAAGTTTAATGTAGCCTATATTACGCAAATTTATAATGAGCAGCCGGAATCGCTTCCTGGTATGTGGAATAGATTAGAATACCGTCCTTTAGAAGGATTTGTATTTGCTATTACTCCGTTCAACTTTACTTCAATTTGTGCCAATTTATGCGCTGCACCAGCTATGATGGGTAACGTTGTAGTATGGAAACCAGCAGAGGCGCAAGTATACTCAGCACAAGTTTTAATGGAGCTTTTTCAAGCAGCAGGATTACCTGATGGCGTAATTAATATGATTACAGTTGACGGACCAGTTGCAGGCGAACAAGTATTTAAACACCGTGATTTTGGTGGACTTCACTTTACTGGATCATCTGCTGTGTTTAAACACCTATGGAAAGAAATTGGAACAAACCTTGATGCTTATAAAAGTTACCCTAGAATTGTAGGTGAAACTGGTGGGAAAGATTTTATTATTGCACACAAATCTGCAATACCAAAAGAAGTGGCTGTTGGAATTTCGCGTGGTTCATTCGAATTCCAGGGTCAAAAATGTTCAGCTGCATCAAGAACTTATTTGCCATCAAATATGGCTAAAGAAGTAATTGATCTTGTAATAGAAGACGTTTCTTCATTCACTATGGGATCGCCTGGAGATTTTAGCAACTTTATTAATGCTGTAATTGACGAGCCTGCCTTTGATAAAATCGCAGGTTATATCGATTATATTAAAACACAAGATGATGCTGAAATCGTTGTCGGTGGAACATATGATAAATCGAAAGGTTATTTTATATCACCAACGGTTGTCGTTACTACTAATCCAAAATTCAGAACAATGTGCGAAGAAATTTTCGGGCCTGTTATGACGATTTTTGTATATGACGAAAATGAGTTTGAAGCAACGTTAGAATTATTAGATAGCACTTCAGAATATGCCTTAACAGGTGGTATTTTTTCTCAAGACAGATATGCAATTAACTTAGCAAGCAAGAAATTAGAAAATGCTGCTGGAAACTTCTATATCAATGACAAACCAACTGGAGCAGTTGTTGGACAGCAACCATTTGGCGGTGCAAGAGCATCTGGAACAAATGATAAGGCTGGTTCTTATATGAATATGCTTAGATGGGTTTCTCCACGTACAATTAAGGAAACTTTTGTACCAGCAACTGATTATAGATATCCGTTTTTAGGATAGAAAAAATAATAAATTGAATGTAAAGCGGAATTGAGTTAATCTTGATTCCGCTTTTTTTATTGGACAATTAATTTAGCAGTTTGCCAATCTCCGTTTGTAGTTAGAATTCGAACGATAAAGATTCCACGGCGGTTAAATTCACTTACCACTACTCTATCTGTGGTTGGATAATATCGCTCAACTTCTTTACCATCAGCGCTAAAAATTCTGATTTCTGCTATATCCTCTACTTCAATTGTAAATTGACCTTGAGATGGATTTGGAAATATTCTAAATGAAGCCGCATTGTTCTCTGCTATTCCACTATCATCCACTTCATCCTCACCACCCTCATCAATGTCCACGTCGTCACCAGCTTCACCATCCTCTTCTGGATCGTCGTCGTCATCATCATCATCCTCTGCAATAGTAATACAGGATCAAGTACAATTGTTGTTGTTATCTGAGTGTTAAGCAAAAATTTTCTCTAATCTAAAAAGGAAATAATTGACATCTCTAACGCCTCTAAATTGAGATCTAAAAGCTTTAATTTTTGAATTAAA
>WTCE01000129.1 GCA_013138735.1 Crocinitomix sp.
TTTCTTCTTTTTAATCATCCCTAAATACAGGTTGTTAAATAGATAAATTGAGTAGCCAAAGTCCTTCGCTCCACTCTCATTACAAAAGTTTCAGCACTACTACGACTTTGTCCGCCACAATATGTAACATTGGTATTTCGTCTCACAGGGCTTTCCTGCTTGTACTTTTCCCTTATCATTTACATATTGTTTCCCGTGTTCCGTAAATAAGCCCAAGTAAAAGTCATGCCCCCTTAACTACGGTTGCCCCACAGACAGTAAACAGTTTGCCTCTGTGATTATCCTAAGGATTACTTGACTTCCCAGTTTTGACAACAAATACCGGCTTCTCGTAACGTCTTCGGAGGGTTCACTTGCGTTCATCTCTTTTACTCATACCTGACCTCTTTTTGAGGCTTTTTCCTTATCCGCTCAACACCTAAATGTTGCCATTTAAGCACCGTAAGGTGGTTTGCAGGCTCCGACTGTACAGCGCCTACGGTGGTTCGCCATTCCTGAAATACAAAATCAGTATGATTCCACCATCTTATCTACAGTTTACCTACAAATTGTAGGTATTGCAATTACTTTTAAAGAACTCCTTCTTTTACCGTTTTTGCAAAACACGGCACACCAAGTATGAGTCGGCTGTTTCCAGTTATCCGCACGCTATCTATCGGGAAGTGTCTTTGTTAATTTCATTCTGATACTTGTATTTAGGAAATGCTAAGTAAAGAAATTAATTTGACAATCGAAAATTTATTTGATTTGAGGTTCAAAAAATGTGAATATTCTTCAAAAACATGAAACCCAGTAAAATCAGTACACTCCCTCATGTTTTAGTCACACTCCGCCACGCTCGCTTATGGTATTTTGTGCTAAAAATTGATTAAGTTTGATATATTGAAAAGCGAAAATGATTGACTTGACCCAAATACTATCCCATCTACCATCCGAAAGGATTGCTGATTTAGAGCATATCACTCAAAAAATACTGGACACGCACCGAGTTGACATTATAGTTTTGTTTGGCTCTTTTGCTAGAGGTGATTTTAAAACCGAACGTGGCAAAGAGCAAGGAAAGAAAAGTGATTTTGATATTCTGATTGTTACCGAAGACGGAACACGTAAAAAACAAGTGGTTGCAAAATTGCGTGGAGCGTTTAAGGATATGGAAATTGTAGTTCAAACGTTGGTTGTCCCTATCGGTGTTGTAAATAAAGCCTTGGAAGAAAATCGTTATTTCTATTCGGATATTAAAAAGGAAGGAATTGAATTGTTTAATTCTGGTCGTTATGATTTTGCTTCGTTCAAGGGATTATCTCCTACTCGAAGAAGAGAGATAGCAGAAGCGGATTTTGAAGAATGGTTTACGGGTGCAAAACGCTTTTTTGAGAATTTTAAATTCAATGCTGAAAAAGAATATTTACTAGAGGCTTCATTCATGCTGCAACAATCCATTGAAATGGGGTACACTGCGATTGAAATGGTATTTAGCCATTATAATCCGCATGAACATAGCTTGTTTGTATTGCGTGATCGTTGTGTTCGTTTTCATAAAAGTCTAAAAGGTGTTTTTCATTATGATAATGAGGAGCATACTAAACTGTTTGACCAATTAAACTATGCGTACATTGGAGGTCGTTACCGTAACGAAAAGGAATTTCCTGTGGATATGGATAAGATTGAGTTTTGGAAGCGGGAGACGGAAGCCTTTTTGAAATTGACGGAGGAGATCTGTTTGGAGCGGATTGAGGGGTTTAAATCTTTGGAAGGGTAGTTTTCTTTTTTATTTCGGGTATTATTTTCTTGTGCTTGGGTGAGTTATCTGCTATTTCGGCAGATTTTATTTTACCGTATAATTTTTAGTCTTAATTTTCTTTAAGAACAGGTATTTATACTGTTTTAATTCACCATGAAATGCTCTTTCTTTGAAAGTTAATGTTTTGAAAACAATTTTCACGGTATAGATTAAAGTTAAAACAGCCAATAGCCCCAAATGGTTACTGTCTATTTCAAAACAACTAAAGGTAGAATCAAACATAAATATGACTGAAAAAAACATCTTGGATCAACACACCGCTGGTCCACAATCCGTTGGGTACGACTATCAGTTTTATTACTTCATGTTTTTGTCTTTAACGCTTACACAAGGTCAAAAGATAGGGTTTGAAGTTAAAGATGATATTCATATTGATAGACAGGATGGTATTACACTGCTATTTCAGGCAAAACACACTATTCAAAAAGATTCTAAAGGAAATATTCAAAATTTGACCACGAGCGATATCGATTTATGGAAAACACTTAATAATTGGTCAGCCTTTATAAAGTCAGATAAAAATTTTCTTGACACACATGAGTTTATATTAGTCACAAATAAGAATGTGAATAATAACTCATTTATTGATGCGTTGGAAATTTTTATAGTAGATAACGACATTGACAAAATTCTTGCTACTCTAAATGAAATTAAAAAGGACACCTCTGATTCATCTTTAAAATCATACTTAAAAAGTGTTATTTCATTAGGCAAAAGAAAATTACGAACTTTTCTAGAAAAACTTAAACTTGAAACCGATACTAATTCTATTGAAATTAAGATTAAGAACAAAATCCACGAAATAGTTCGACAAGATAACTTAGTCGAACCAGTTTTTGAAAAATTATCCGCTAACTTGCTTCTAGCGAAATATACAGATATTAAGACTAGAAATAAGTTCGAAATATCTTATGATGATTTTAATTCAAAGTTTGGCAAATGTTTTGAGGTCGCTTTTCAAGAAAAACCTCTCCCAAAACGAAACTTACCTGTAACACTTCCAGAAGATCCAGAAGATCAAATTTTCATTAAGCAGCTAATTGATGTCGGAGAAATAGAACAGGGCTCAAAAGATATTATAACATATACCACACAAATGCTAAAGTTCTTAAACGACTTTTCCTTCTGGTCAGATGAAAATTTTCTTTTACCCACTGAGATTGGTGAGTTCAATAAAAATAGTGTAACAGTTTGGCACAATGAATTCAAGTCGAAATATAGGACGATAACAAATAAAATCAGAGGAGGATCTACTCTAGCTAATTTAGAAGATGAAATCAAGATTTTAGCCACAAGCTTAATAGATGAATTAAGAAAACAAAATTTATCGATTGAGGGATTCTATTCTTTAGGAATAAGTCATAGTAATGGACATTTTTATGCTCTATCAGATAAACTAGACATAGGATGGCATTTCGACTGGAAAAATAAATATGGAAAGGCATGAAAGAGGTATATTATGTATATAATAACGAAGCTATTTCAAGCTGTATTTTTTTATCAATATTAGATGATGTGGAAAATATAGATATTCCAAGATCATGCTTAATACTTCCTTTTCTACTTGATGACAGAACGGTGAATTATTTGAATAATAATATAGACATTGATTTTAATCTTGAGGAAATGATCAGTGATAGTCCACGTCTGTTTACATCATTTAACAAAAGGTATTTATCGCTTTTACCAGTCACTATAAATTCTCTAATTCTTTTAAGAAAAAGTGCTCAGATATTGATTGGAACACATATTTCAAAGTTAGACACTGACGTTTTTGATAGTGCGGATTTAGGGCAAAGATTCAGAAAGATAGAAACCATTATTCCTAGATTTTTGATGTTGATTGATCCTTATTCGACGCAAGAACTCTATAAAATATTAAAAGTACAATTATGAAATTTATACTAAATGAGATTAGACTATGGTTTAAGGATGATGACTTAGAACCTAAAAGCTATGAATTTCTTCCCAATAAGATAAACGTGATTACAGGGGATTCAACCAAAGGAAAAACTAGTTTTTGGAATATTATGGATTATTGCCTTTTATCAGGAAAAGTAACGATCCCAACTGAAATTATCGAAAAAGTCTTATGGTTTGGAATAAATTTCAAAATAGGCGAAAGAGAAATTAGTATTGTTAGGAAAACACCTAGTCATGGTTCAGTTTCTTCAGATGTATTTTTTGGGGAAGGTAAACTTCCAATCACTCCAATAGCGAATAGCGAAGTTTCTGTTATAAAATCCACGTTAGATAGAGCTTTCGGTATCAATGATAAACTCAGGTTTCCATTTGGTAAAGAAGCGGGAAAAACAACATTTAATATATCTTACAGACATTTTTTACTTTTTAATTCTCTTACTCAAACAATAATATTTACTCCTGAAACTTATTTTGATACCACATTTTATGGAAAAGAGGATTATGATAAAGCGTTAACCCATATTTACAATCTTGTAATTGGGGTAAACGATATGGAAAAAATTAAAGCACTCGAAAGACTAGAAGAAATTAACGAGGAGCTTTTGAAAATAAAAAGAAAAGAGGATCGAAATAAAAGTTCCCTCAATAATTTTAACAAATCAATTTTTGCCTTGATTGATAAAAGCAAACAAAACAATTTCATAGATTATGACAGGGGATTTAATGACATTGAAGAGGCTGTTCTTGCCATTGAACAAGTGTTGGAGAATGCAAAACAAGTAGCGAACAATACTGAAGTTTTTAAAGAACTTGATCAATTACAAGACAAGAGAAACGCCATTAGAGCGCAAATTAGTTCTTTAAATTCGTACAAAAAAGAATTTGACAGTTACACGAAAAATTTGAATAAATCAGCAGATAGTTTGCAGCCAATCAATTTTTTAAAAGAAAAATTATCAGATCAATTAGTAGATTCTTATGAAACCAAAACATTCATTGATTCTTTGGAATCTTCATTGAAAAGTATTAAGTCTAGTATTTCAAAAAAACAGAATAAACCCTTAAAAGTTGATGGAGATGTAAGAGAATTAACAAAGGAAAAAAAGGAAATTGAGGCCAAAATTGACAGAATTAATCTTCTAAAAAGAAATTATGACCTAGAGGCTAATAAATTTATGGCTTTTGGCGAGATAAAAGTAATGTTCAATCAGACATTAACTAGAAAAACCATCAAACCAATTGACACAGTAAAACTTAATAGGCTCAATGAAGAAAAAGAACGATTAGAAAAAGTACCTTCTAATACCACTCAGATCAAAAACTCAATGAATAGGTTTCTGAATGAAAGTATTCAGCGAAATTTTGATCAGCTAGAATCATTAGCTAAATACAAGAATAGCAGTGTAGAATTTAACAGTGAAAAAATGCTTTTGCAGCTATTTCCCGAAGGACAAATATTTCCTTTAGATAATGTCGGGAGTGCATCAAATTACATGTTTATGCACTTGTGCTTTTATTTGGGACTACATGAACATATTATTAACATTGAACAAGAACACGTACCACAATTTTTATTTATAGACCAACCTAGTACACCTTACTACGAAGGAAAAAATGATGATAAAACTAAATTAATTGATGCTTTTACGCTATTAAATTCGTTCGTAAAATATATCGTCGAAGACAAGAAGAATGATTTTCAAATTTTTATGGTGGAACATGCTCCAAAGGAGTATTGGGTTGATAACAACTTATCATTCTTTCATACAGTTGCCGAATTTACTGAAGGTAATGGATTAATACCTAACGATATTTTTAATGATTGATTTCAATAAAAAATTATTTATTGGAGATATCAATAAGCTGATCGTTCATTTTGTGGGTAACAAAAATGATGGGGACGGTGTTAAATTTTCAGAGAATTTCACTGATTTGATTAATGTTGAAGATTATTTTAAACAACTAATTAATAAGAATTTTATTTCCGACGAACTACATCAATTTTACTTTAATCCTCGTATCCAATTGAATCCAATGTTCCAGTTCATAAGTTCAATATTTGAAAGAGGAGAATTATTCCTTGAAGCCTCTAATCATATAGCGAGATACCTCTACGATAAAAGTGTTCATCCGCAAATAAAAAAAGGCGAATTATGTATTTTTTACATTAAAGATTGTAGAATTGATGATGAAATTCTCGATTGTGTTGGAATTTTTAAATCTGAAAATAAAGATGTTATTCTAAAGATTGATAAAACCGAAAGCGATCTGGTTCTTGAGAGCAGTACTGGGATGAGCACAACCAAATTAGACAAAGGTTGCTTAATTTTTAATACTGAAAAAGAAAATGGATTTTTGGTATCTGTTGTCGATAAAACTAATAAAAATGGAGAGGCACAATATTGGAAAGACAACTTCTTAGGAGTTCAACCCATAGAGAACGAATACCATAAAACAAATGAATTTTTAGGAATTACCAAGAAATTTGTAACTCAAGAATTATCTACCAACGAAGAAGTGTCTAAGGCTGACCAGATTAATATTCTAAACAAGTCGGTGGAGTACTTTAAGAATAATGAGACTTTTGACAACGGTGATTTTGAAGAACAAGTCTTTAATAATAATGATGTGTTAAATTCTTTCAAAAAGTTCAATAAGTCATTTCAAGAAGAAAATAATGTTCAAATACCTAGTGAGTTTAGCATATCTAAACAAGCCGTAAAAAAGCAATCAAGAGCATTCAAAAAAGTTCTTAAATTGGATAAGAATTTTCACATCTATATTCACGGTGATCGGGATTTGATAGAGCAAGGTACTGAAACAGACGGAAGGAAGTTTTACAAAATATATTATGATAGTGAACAGTAGGATTATCCTACAAATTTCTCTTATCCAAATGTGATAAATATTCAATAAAATCAAGCAGATAAACGGCTCTAACCGCATTTTTTTTTGTCCCATATTCGAGTGAATGACCATGCACAATTAAATGTCGATTGAAAGACTGTTTTCTTTTGATATGGTCTTTAAGTGAAGCATCTTTAGAATTCCGAGTTATTTCATTCTTTTTGATACCTAATTGGTCCTTTATAAGAGAAGAAATGTTCTTTTCCATATCTTCTAATTTATCATACAATTTAGGTTTACCATTGCATCTATCAAAAAATCCAAATCCCCATTTGGTGTTGCACATTGAGTCTGCCATGCTATAAGCCATAATAATCGAAGCGCGATAAAATCCGTTTTCAATAAGTTGTTTGATTTCATTAAAAACAGATTTGTTTTCGGGAAAAGATTCTGAACACCTTTTCAAAGCGTTTTTCACGTTTTTCTCTGAATTTTCCATAAGCATAACTTCAAATTCATCTAATGAACTTTGACTTAACAATTCCTCTAATTCCGACATTGGTATACGACTAAAGACATTTGGGCTAACATACCAACCCTTCTCACTTGCCTTTTGAAGTTTAGCTATAACGGGGTGTGATATTGATTCTGTAAAACTCTTAAATGCTGCAAATCCATTTTTTACCACATCAGCAATGAATCGCAGGCTTTCAGAGTCAACATTCACTCTTGAAAGACTATCCTCTTCCATTTTCTTTATACGCACCACATCTTCATCAGAGTATCCATGATTCGGATTTTTCTTAATTTCTTCTAGCGCAACAATCAAATAACCTGCTGTGTCTTCATACCGTTCTGGTATAGTCATTTTGATTGTTTTCATTCCATTATTTTCTTCATCCTGCATATTCATTGGATTTTAAATATATAGCAATCTTAATAACAAACTACGCAATATTTTTGCGTAGCGCTAATAAAGTTTAATCTTTTGGTTTTTATGATTATGAAGCTTTAGGTATTTCTACTGTTGTAAATTTCAAATAAAGTCTTTTCTTTTGCTTACTTAATGTGAAGCCCAAATCTTTGTGATTATCACTTTTTAAAATGCCTAAATATCGCTGTTAAAAATTGAGGATCGTAAAATCAATGAGGAATTTCAGTGGGTAATATTCCTTGAGTAAAAGGCATTCAACCCCAGGGCAAGCCCTGGACCCAATAAGCGGAATCGGGGCAAGCCCCGAGGTATTAAACCAAAAAAAGAATAAAAATCGAGTGAAATAGTTGTAATCATTTGAAGAACTAAAAGTATAACAGTCAAATAAACTAAAATCAAATGAGTAAAAAGATTGGTCGAAATGAAAAGTGTCCTTGCGGTAGTGGTATTAAATACAAAAAATGCTGTTTAGGTTCGGGTCGCACTTTTAGTGCTAATGATAATGCGACACAACCTCCTTCTATTTTTAGTCAGTACAATTCTATTGACCTTATAAAAAAGTTTGCTGCTCTCACTTTGATCACTGAAAATCACGGCAAAAATATAAGGTTGGAAGAGCTGACAAAAAAGTCTATTCTTAATTTAAACACCGAGCCAACAATCATACCACATGCGGAATTTGAAACATATTTAAGCAACCACTATACTTCCCATCATTTAGAAGATATTTCTATAAACCTATTCACTGATCTAATCACTTTTTATGGTGGTGACTACGTCATATTCCCCGGCATAACAGATGCAGGAAGTTATGTATTATCCAATTTGTTAACTGCTGTCTTCAACTGGCCTGATTCCGGCATTCCTGATCAATTCAAGAGTAATTGCATGCATGCTTCTCAATTAATATTGAGTCTATCAAATGCTATTGCAACAAGATTAGGCTACAACAGGTATTTGGAGGGAGACGTGACGGAACAAGTTATAAGCATACCTTCATATACCCAATTAAACATGTTGCAAAGAGCACTGACCTTTAGTCAAGAAGAAATTCAAGGGCTGCTCAAGGAAAATAGTATTGCACCAGAAGCGCTAGAGATATTTCTCCTCGATATAAGTGACTCAGATTTGCAAAATGAGCGCATGCAGGAAAGTCCTTTATTGGTGAAGCCAATACTATTGCATAATGGAGAATATATCATTGTGTCGCCTGCTACACTCAGCTATGCATTAACAGAATTTATTACATCTCAAGCCAATCAGTTTGGTTATAAGGATCAATTAGGTAATGCGTATCATAGTATGATTTGGAACAATACTCAGTTGCATCTTAGTCAACTTGGATTTAGCGAAATAGAAATCTCATCAATAACTAAAATTAGCGATACTCAAATAAGAGAGAAAATCTATCGCTTTGATGATGATAAACTGGCTTATGTCCAGTATTTAACTGGCAGTGGAGCAGGTGATCAAGAAAGAAAGCAACACGTTATCAATGAAACATTAGCCGCTACCGAATTTGCAGATCATAAGTTTATGGATATTGTGCTAGTCTCTTCTATGGGTAAAGAGGTGTTCTTTATGTTTAGTCGAACTAATCAGTCTAACAGTGTTGGAATGCCGATCCATGACTTTGACACGCTAATTAAATTAAAAGATCATTCAGCCTTCGATTTATGGAAGTTTAGTATCGCTCGTGAAGAACAAATCCCTGACAGCCGTATGTTCGGGGCTTCATTCTTAGATGTTTTTAAGGTTTATAAGGAGAATGATGATTCTTTTTACCTATCAGATGATCATGTGAAAACGATACTCCATATAGAGCCTGGTTATGCCACCGATTTATATCAGGAAGCAAAATTGTTATCGGACGAGCATTCGGCACTGCGCCTATATAATGATCGGTTAATCAATGTACCCATTATAAGGAAGGAAGAATCCTCACCCATTTACTATTCCCCCTCTGACTTGGGATTAGAACTCCAATTATTGGTTGAAGGATTCTTTCAATCTTTATGGGTTTCGCCCTTAAAAGCAACAAGTGTAATTCCTGATACTGCAAGAGGATTATACTATGAAATGACTGACGCAATTGCTTATTGGTTGTGGCAATGTCAGGATCTAATCAAAGAAGATTTGGCATTATTAGGTAACACTCCTTTAACAGTAACATTTGATCTTAATCCAGAGGAATCATTTGACCCTTTTGAAAGAAATTTTGAAAGAGATCCAGTATTTTCGGATCATTTTAATGTGACTGTAACAGATAATACACTCAATATTTCTATTCCCAGCTCCATCATTCCTTATCTTTATGGTGCAGATAATGAAGGGGAACGTTTCTTACTCAAACACATATTAATTGGCTTCAATCAACTATTATCGACACAGCAACAAGCGGTCATTGAAAATGAGAGGATAAATACTATAATAGAATCAGCAGCACCATTAGGTGTCAAAAAGAAAGTATTTATATTAGATACCAGTGATAATCTATTGTTAGATCCATCCAACCTAAATAAGTATAGGTATATCCAAAGCTATGATGTAAATGTAGTACTAAACAATATTGTTCCAGACTTAGGGGGATTATGCCCAGCAGTCGGTGATGTAATAGCAAAAGAAGATAAAACAGGACTTACAATGAATATCGTCTTGAGAGTTTTATTGCCAACACTAAGCAGTACGATTAGCCAATATCAACATGAATCACTTTTAAAAAGATTAATCGGATTGAATGAAAGTTTAATCCAAAAAAGAGAAGATTTAAGATTAAAAACTCCTACACGAATCGCTTGTTTTGTTTCAGTTGAAGAGCAAACGGCTGATCTCCATAATAGTCTTTCTAAATTGAATCAGACCACAATAGCAGTGAGATGTCTAATTGAGCATTTAGCAGCGGAGCCAAGCAAAGGAAATGAAATAGTAAGCACCACTGCCATTGATGAACTGATTGCTATCATGAGTCAAATCATTACTTGGGGTTCACTTGGCGATCAGATAAATCATGATCTTTTTGACGTTAAATTATCAGTGTTACCTTCAGGCAGAATTGGTACCGAAAAAACCCTTCAAAATGCGATTTTTGATCCTTACTATGCTTCAAAATCGAAAGAGAATATGCAAAATGCTGTTGACACTTTTGAACAGTGTTTTCCGCAGCATCTTGAGTTAGATAGTAAGAATCCTCCTGAATATCTTGAAAATGCATTCTTATCAGAGTTTGGTTTAACATTTACACGAATTTGTGAACTAATCAATGACCTTGGAATTATTGCTTTTCAACAACCCACATCATTCGCTGCAATCGTAAAAAGTGAACTATTTATAGAAATAAACAAGTTTGATCATACCTATACAAATGAAGAATTTAATAATGGATTAGAATATTTATGCTTATTCGAGAGAGGAGAAGTTAAAAATATACCAGACGGTTTTGATAGTATTGACATTTCTCCTTGGCGCTTCAATCGGCGCCTGTCATTATTAAGAAAACCATTAGTCGCAAGAAATAACATAGATGTACCTGAAGATCCAATTATTTATTGGGGTTTCAGGCAATTATTAACAAGTAGAAGATACCTCTTTGATCAATGTATGACAAACAGACTGAGAGTAATTGAAAAGGGAGCTGTTCAAAAAGCACTTGGAAAATTGAGTCAAATAAATGGTAAAGATTTAGTAGAGTCAGTTCTACAAGAATTAGAAAACGATCAGTTGATTATTGATTCTGAAGTCTTAATAAATACTAAATCTGAACTTAAAGCAGATTCAGACAAGGGTGATGTTGATGTTCTAATTATTGATAAATCATCCGAGCTAATATATAGCCTTGAATGTAAAAGCATGGCTCCAAGCAGAAATATCAAAGAAATGGTTGAGGAAGTAAATAAACTGTTTGGGAGCGATTCAAAAAAAGGATGGATTGATAAGCATGTTGGTCGTGATGAATGGCTGAAAGAGAATTTAGATCAGCTAGGAACAAAATATAAATTGGATTTGTCCGAGTATAGTGTGAAATCTTTCTTCGTTACGCGAGAGGATATGCTTACAAGATATTTAACAACACGAGAACTAAAAATTCCTTTCGTGTCATTGCCTAATTTAAAAGAAAAGGGAATGGGGGCTTTTGATTAGAATGAAACGGCTTCTGTTTCACTTCAAATTCTTTCGAACGCCTTTAAATCAAAAAAACGGATGATTTTTGCTAAAACAAGAAACCTTCACTTCAATAAAAAGGAATTTCCTGTGGATATGGATAAGATTGAGTTTTGGAAGAAGGAGACGGATGCGTTTTTGAAATTGACTGAAAAGATTTGTTTGGAGCGGATTGATAGGTTAGGTTTTGGAAATAAAATTTCCTTTTTATTCGGTATTTCTTTCTCGAATTATAATGCATAACGGTTTATTGGAGACATTTTTATTCGTTTCAGCATTTTAAGTTTTTTTTATTTAAAAAAACAGGTGTTTATACTGTTGTTTATTAACTAAAGATTCATTTATTTTAGAATTCTAAAATCTCGATTTTTATGCACCATAGGAATATAGTAACCGAATGTAAACTTTTATCTATTTTACTGCTCGGATGTAATTTGGCTAAAAATGACGTGAATGAGCTAACCATTAATAAAAGTATCAAAAAACAATCGACTATATTATATTGAAGGAAGTAGTAAACAAATAAACTTAATGTCAAATTTTGATTTAAATGAAATAGAATATGCTGACAGAGGTAAATATTTCCCCACATTTCTTCCGAGTGACATGAAAAATAAATACGTAATAAGTCCTTATGCAACAGGATATAAAATGACGATTTTAATATGAACAAAGGAACAGTTAAATTTTATAATGACTCCAAAGGATTTGGATTCATTATAGATGACGATAAGAACACAGAGCATTTTGTCCACGTTTCTGGTCTGATAGATGTAATTAGTGAAGATGATGTTGTAGAGTTTGAACTTCAAGAAGGAAAAAGGGGGTTAAACGCCGTCAATGTTCAGGTTATCGCCGCACCTGCCAAAGTAAGAGATAAAGTTTCAGGTGAAAATAATTGCCTCAGTTTGTATTTTAATTTAGATGAATACTCTCCAGAAGAAATTAGTAAAATTATTTCAACGCTATCGGACATTTACTCTATAATCGGAGGTGATGAGATAATTATAAAAGGAATGCAACAGCTCCAGTATATTGAGTTTCTTGAACCTGAATTAATTTAAGACGGCTATGGACAATCTAAAAAAGAAATATTTAAAGGTTGATGTTGCGGGAAAATCAGAGGATTTATGGAAAAAAATGAGAGTTAAACTCATTGATACAGTTAATAAATTTCTTGATACAACTATTGATTCTCAAAACCATAGTTCAATTAGAGAAGAGGCAAAGGAGTTTACGACTAAATTCTTGAAGCATGCAAAAGATAAACTGGAAAGGGCTGGATTAGAAAATGAAAAAATAGTCGCTGAAATAGACAGTCTATATTCATCAAGACAAAGAGAATCTGCTCAAACTAGAAAACTAAATGCGGAGGCGTCCGAGATTGAATTATCAGTGTCAATAAAAAAATTGAAACTATCACTTGGACTTACCAAAGCCATACTAATTGGAGATGCAAAAAATGAAGATATAGTTTTTGCAAAGCAAATAGATTCTTTTCTCGAGATGCTAAAAGAGTTTCAAGTTTCTAAATAGATCGTTTATCACTCTTACTATATTGCGCCCTTTTATCTGAATTTTTTTTTTTAGTCAATTGCTCTGATATAATCGCTGATACATTCCAAATAATGGAAATAATATAGAACATAGTAATAATGAGATAACCTGAGGATTACAACCATAATAAGAATGTTTTTTCAGCTAAAACCCAATTTTATGCTCTCTATTAAAAGAATTGAATATTATATAAACACTTCATTCGAAAACCTTAAGAAAGGAGAGTATGAAGAGCTAGTTGATAACTATTTTAGGATTCCCAAAAGTCAAAATGGAAAAAGGCTAAAATTTTGGGCGCGCAATAAGGCAATAATAGTTTTCTGGGATCTTATTAGAAAACATGCAATGAAAAATGGAAATGTAAATCAAGAATTTGATTTTTCAGATTTTCACTTTCCCGAATTCAATCTCTGTATTCTAACATATATTAACAAAGAAAAGATACTTCAAAGACCTGCTCTTTTTTGGAATAAAGGAGAAAAGGCAATTTTCACTGAATTCATTAATTTCACTGGAGCAATCTTTTCAAGATTTGCGAATTTTAAAGGCGTTGAGTTCTCAAAAAGGGTTTACTTTATCGGGGTAACATTTTCTTCTCATGTAAGTTTTTTAGATGTTGTTTTTTTAGAGGAAGCTATTTTTTCAATGACCACATTTTCAAAAGCGGTCAGTTTTTCAGGAGCCACGTTTTCAAAAGCGACCGATTTTTCGAAACTTTCAATACCCGAAGCCGATTTTTCAAACGTTATATTCTTGGAAGACGTTAATTTTTTCACATCCAAATTCTCTGGCGCTAATTTTTCAAACTCTAAATTCTCAAAAAAAGTCAATTTTTTAAGTGCACGTTTTTTTTATAAAGCAGATTTCACCGAAGTTGTGTTTTCAGAAAATGTGAATTTTCAGAATGTCAAATTCTCGACAAAGGTGAGTTTCTCTGATGGTATATTTTCAGGAACTGCGGACTTTTCGAGAGCAATGTTTTCGGCTGAAACTGATTTTACAAGCATTACATTTTCTAACTCTGTTATTTTTTGGAATACATCTTTTTTAGATAAAGTAAAATTCAGCAAAACAAAGTTCTATGAAACAGTCATTTTTCCTGGTTCTACTTTTTTAGGTGAAGTTGAATTTTCTCAAGTAACCTTTTCACAAGGCGTAGATTTTTTTGGATCGACTTTTTCAACAACAGTTATTTTTTCTAAAATAAAATTTCCTGAAGAAAAGAGAATCATTTTTGAATCTTTAGTAACACGTGATAATTCCTCACCGAAATTAAACTTTTTGAATATCGACTTTCCTCATGCATTTGTGTTTAGAAAACAAAAAATGGAGGGTATTTCATTTGCTGAATGTGAAATATCCAAAGTTAGGTTTGAAAGTTGTGAATGGAATGTCATTAATAATTATCGAATCAAACTCAAAGATGAAGACAGACTTCAAAAGAATACGAAAAATCAAAACGAATATAAATCCTTGGAAGAACTTTATCGACAATTAAAAAAAAATTTCGAAAGTTCAAGAAATTATGAGTTAATGGGACACGCTTACGTTAGTGAAATGGAAATGAAAAAAAGACGGTTATGGATTAAGGTTAAGCCAATGGAGTGGTTCATATATTGGTTCTATGGTTTTTTTAGTGGTTATACTAATAGTATTATGAGACCTTTGATAAGTTTTTTTACTCTCATATTATTTGGATTATTTAGTTATTACTTCATTGATTTCAATTGGGCAAACGCTATTCAACGATCTTTTTATGCTTCCTTTTCTTACTTTGAAATCGGTATGAAAAATCCATTTGAAGGGTATTGGTTAATAGCTCGTAATGTTCAGTTTTTGTTGAGTTCAATCTTTTTGGTATTTTTTGTTATAGCATTACGAAAGAAATTCAAAACGTAAAAACATTTAATATTGGTCCTGCTTTGGCTGTGAGATTATTGATTCGTCGTTTTATTTATTAGTTTAGTTTTTCATGCGCCAATCATTTAATTATGAACATTGTGGAATCTCGAAATGTAATTCTTAAACTATGAAGAATTTATTGATTAGAGTGCGATTCATTCGAATCAAATAAACCAATATGTGAGACAATCATATTTTAACCAGCGATTACTAAGGATCCTTAGTAATCGAATATGATTAACGGAATGTTTAATTTAAAAAAAACAACTTTAGTTATTGACATGGTCTAGACCTAATGATTAGATTCTGAATTGAATAAATTCAATACTAACTCCAGTTCCTCCAACACCTTCAAATCCTCAATAAGAGAGTTCGAGAACTGTCCCCCACTCTCCGCGTAAAGGAAACCAATCAGCCATAGGCTGGTTGGTTTTTTTATTGGATGCAATTTGACGAACTTGTTCGATCGAATTTGAAACGATAAAAAAACCATAATTATTTCTGTAAGAAATGGCTGGTTTCTATGCTTCTAAAGGATTATCCAAATGTGATCAACGAAGTTAAGCTCTTACTGTCTGCAAATCAGTTTTGTCCAGATCGCTATCGAGGACCAACTCCAACTCGTTTGTTTTCATGATTTGATCAATTGCTTTCCGAGGGGAAAATAAATATGGGAGTTTCAGAATGATAGGCCATTTTTTCAGTTAAACTACCAAAGAACAACCGTTCAAAGAAGTTCTGTTTTCTCATGATTAGTGCGAGAAAATCTGGTTTAACTTCGTTCGTTAATACTTGTAATCTTTTATGCACATTCTCGCCTAAAAGCAGTTGAAAATCCAGCTTTGAATAATTAACCATTTTATGTACTTTCAATTGAAGATCATCAAGCAATTTTTTATTATTCACTTTTTTTATCGTTTCATTATTCAGAATATGCACAATATCAACTGACGCCTCATAATGTTTGGCAATTTCAACAATATCAGTTATTGCATTTACATCTGCATCTTTATAATCTGTTGAAAAAACGAATTTATTGAACCGCTCCGTTTTCGCATTCAATGGTACAGCCAGCAGTGGTGAATTTATTTTTTTAATGATTGAAAAAGTATTGCTTCCCATTATTCTGTTTGCAATATTACTGGAGCCAGTGGTTCCCATTACAGTAAACCTTGGATTGATTTCCTTGATATAGTCTGGCAGCCAAAGGTTGACCTTTCCATTAAAAATTTCCGTATTACATTCAATTTCATGACCTTTTACTTTTGTACCCAATTGCCGCAATTTTTCTTCAGCTTCCATCTCAATAGCTTTAGTAGCTTCCAGCATAATCTCGGCATTTTGTTCGTTTTTAGGAATGCGACTGAAATCTAAAGAATGAACAAGAGTTATACTAAGTTTCAACGCCTTTGCAATGAGAATGGCATAATCTAAAGCGTTATCTGCACATTCTGAAAAATCAGTTGGGTGTATAATTGTGGTTTTCATGCTGAATTAATTCTCTTGTGAATAATAAATCTTCTTATAATGACTTATTCGTGCAAGATATTACCAATTCTTTCTTTTTTCAATGACTAATATCAGAAATAAGAGAAACACTTATCAGTTATTAACATTTGACTATCCTAATAACATCTGCTACTAACAATATCAAGATAAAAGGATTGAATGAGTCTAAGCCTTTCCATCCCCTGACGGAAACAAGAGCGAGAAACTTGCACTCGAAAAAAGTTCTCCTCGAAACTCAAACTCACACTGATTTTTTTTTACTTCAAAATGATGATTTCATCTCTCAAAAATTCCCCTTTTGAAATCTCACATTCTCCACAAAAAAAACCAACTCGCCATAGGCCGGTTGGTTTAAAATTGTTTTGGGTTAACTATAAGAATCGTTATACTGTTGCTTTTGGCAATTCCTGTTCTTTTACGCTTATTGCTTACAATCCAGTAAAAGAGCCATTCGTGTTTTACAAATTTTCTCTTCTTAGTAATCCATGTCTAATAATTCGCCGTCAAGGCTATAAGAAAAACGGAAGGTAGTGCCTCCATTTTCTGGATTTAAACTGATCGAGTAAGATGCATTAGAAACATCTCCATCATCAGGGAAAATAATAGAAGCTATAGACAAAGTAGGATTTGCTAAATCCTTTTCTTCTTTCAATTTTAATTTGGCTTTTTCTATCAATCCACCTAATTCAGTCAAGCTGATTTCATCTCCCAGTTGAAACATAAAGTCCGTAGCTTTAGTGCCTTCAGGGATTTCTAAGGATACCTCTGAAGTTTCTGTCCAAGCACCTTGCGACTGACTCCATTCTGCCATTTTTAGAGATTCCGGTTCACTTGTTACTATTGTATTAATTATATTTCCGATAGATTCATCATACACAATATCTAGGTCAGTATAATATGCATTATCACCGAATTTGCTCTTGAATTCGTTTTGAATTTCTGTAAAGCCATCTGCTGTAGCCTCTTGATTTGCCGATCCTCCGCCACAAGAAATTAATGTAGTTAATACTACTGCTATTACTGTAAACTTTAATCTTTTCATTGCTTTGTTTTTTATAGATTTAACTTATTGGTATTTTGAATTTTGAGATGATTTTATTTTTGAGACCAATGATCCGTAAGTTGTATTACTTTTCTTTTTGCAAGGTCAATTTCAAGATCATATTCCGTTAAAATAAAGTACTTTTTTTTGATTTTCAGCGGTACGGATTATTTTAATTTTGCGGAGTCGTGCCCTAAAAGAAATTGTGCATGAATTAATTCGATTAATTGTGTAGGTGGTGATTTCATGGTCTTTGTATTAGGTCGCAAAATTAAAGAATCGGAATTCATTATTGTCCAATATTAAGGCGCATTTCATAAGTGGTCTGTTTATTTCATAAGTGGTACTTAATTGAAGCCCTTTTGGGTGAAAGTTCATTTTAAAACAGTTCATTTAACGCAAGATTTAGCCAAAACAACTTCACCCGCATTAGCAAAAAAACTGTTTTAATGGTTTGAGTTTTTTTCGTGATAATTTCCTCGAATGCTCTTAAATCCCCAAAAAAATAAATCTGAATAATTGTCTATTCAACCTTTGTGAAAAGGAGCGTATAGCAATTGATTCCTTACACAAACTCTCTACTCAATAAAAACCTTTAGAATATGACGTGTTTTATCATTGCCTATCGCAACAATATAGGTGCCTGATTCAAAAGTGTTTGGGAAGCTTAATTCTACTTCTTTAAGTCCGCTTAAACGTTCTTTAAGCAAAAGTTTTCCTTCTAAATTATAAAGTTTGAGCTCATTGTATAAAATATCATCAGGTAGAATGATTAAGATTGTTTTTTTATCTAAATTTTGAATGATTGGCTTCGGAATTTTTAATTGCTTTTCTTTATTCGTTAAATGACCGTAGGAAAATGATTTAGTAAGTTGCAGTGTATCATTATAGTAAAAAAGAATATTCCAAACGCCTTGTTTGCTCAAGGGGGGCGTGGGAATGGAATGGTTATAATAATGAAACCACCAATCCTGAGTTAAATAACTTGTCGACTCACTTGCATACAAATCTCCATTCGGTTCGTACCATTTTATGGAAGTTTTATCTCCAACTTTCAAACCGTATTGTAAGGCCCAAAAGGTGAAAAAGGGATCAGCATTGTTAAAGTTAGATTTAAGGGCAGATCTTTCTCTTAATGGAAACCAAGTTGCCGGAACAAAATTCTCAACTGAGTCGTAATTGACAAATCCAGATTCCCAAACAGCGTATGAATCATCATAAGTTGGAGGACTTTTCCAACGTGCACTTCCCGAATCATGAGACATTCCCCAGGGGTCGATTGCGGGATCAGAAAGCACTCCTTTTTTCCACAATTCGAAGTGTAAATGAGGATCTGTTGAATTCCCCGAACTTCCAACTTCGGCAATGGTTTGTCCTGCGCTAACCACTTCTCCAACTTTAACGATTACCGAATTTGTTTTCAAATGGCCATAATAGGAATATGTATTTGACGACGGATGATAAATGCCTATATAATTTCCTAAACCGTATTCCTTAATCCCATCTGTTTCACGGTCAAAAAGACCGTCTGTTACATGAATGATTTTTCCAGCATCAGCCGCCATTACATAAACAGAACTGTCCATTTGTGGGAATCCGCTAATTACAAAATCAGTTCCTTGATGACCATCATAAGTTTTAGACCCGTTATTATGATCGCTCTTGAAACCGTCTTCTACTAAAACTGGACCATCATCAGCATGCCAATCAGGATAGTTTACTATTATATAATCAACCCCATAAACACCCTTAATTGGGATGGTTAAAACCTGTGTTTTTGAAATTTTTGGAGAAGCCGCCAGTAGAATCATAAAGAGAAATACTTTCCTGTAAAAATTCAAGAATCTTGATGACTATTGAAGTTGACACGATCAAGCAATTCGAATGTTAGTTGCAAATATAATTAAATATTGCTTCCATAATCCTTGAATTAGGTACTGATTACTGCACTAGAAAGAAATCATATATCCGATATTGCATTTTTTTTTTCGATCAGTCGAGCGCTATTTTGGGAACTTTTTTTTGATAAAACGTTCCATAAAATACTTCACCATAAGAAAGAAATAATACCATAAAAAAGTTTTATATTATCTTTCAAGGAAGATTTAAGATGTTATGAAACATAAAGAATACGATTTGGTGTGTGTTGGCGGCGGAATAATGAGTGCAACCTTAGCCCTGCTTTGTAAACTATTTAAGGCAGATTTAAAAATTTTAATCATAGAAAGATTAGATGGTGTCGCCAAAGAAAGTTCTGGAACTTGGAATAATGCGGGAACGGGTCACTCTGCTCTTTGCGAATTAAATTACACACCCGAAGGTGAAAATGGTGAAATAGACATTAGTAAAGCCATAAAAATTTGTGGTCAATTTGAAACCTCTAAACAGTTTTGGTCTTATCTGGTTAATGCAGGATTAATTAAAGATCCGAGTACATTCATTAACGCTGTTCCACACAATAGTTGGGTATTTGGCAAAGAAAATGCAGCCTATCTTGAAAAACGCTATTTGGCAATGAAAGAGCATTTTATGTTTGACACCATTGAGTTTACTAAAGAGCAAGTAAAAATGAAAGAATGGTTTCCATTAATGATGAATGACAGAGATTCGGATGAAGTAATGGCAGCGTCAAGAATAGAGCGCGGTACAGAGGTTAATTTTGGAACCTTAACGAAACAATTGTTTGAAATATTAGAAACCCAATTTGACACGAAAGTTCATTTTAATACAGAGGTGGTTGATGTAGACCCTTCGGCTGATGAGGATTGGAATGTGGTGGCAGAAAATCTAGAAACGAATGAAGAAACATTGATAGAAGCCAAACATGTATTTATTGGTGCAGGTGGCGGAAGTTTATTGTTACTTGAAAAGGTAGAAATTCCTGAAAAAGAAGGCTACGGTGGTTTTCCTGTGAGTGGCGAATGGTTGGTTTGTAAAAATGAGGACATCATTCAGCAACATGCTGCAAAAGTTTATAGCAAGGCAGGTATTGGAGATCCCCCAATGTCTGTGCCGCATTTAGATACGCGCTATGTTAATGGTAAAAAGGAATTGTTATTTGGACCATTTGCTGGATTTAGCACCAGATTCTTAAAAAACGGATCACGTTTAGATCTGTTTAAATCCATCAATTTCAGTAATATTCCGTCCATGTGGGGCGTTTTTTGGAATAATTTACCACTCACCAAATATTTGATTCAACAAGTTACCATGTCTTTTGATGATCGGATGGATGCCTTACGTGTATTCATGAAAAATGCTAAAAATGAAGATTGGGAAATTCGAGTGGCGGGTCAAAGGGTGCAAACTATAAAACGGAGTGAATTTGAAGGGGGAGAATTAGAGTTTGGAACTGAAATTGTCAGTAGTGAAGATGGCCAAATAACTTGTTTGCTAGGAGCGTCGCCTGGGGCTTCCACATCTGTAGCGATCATGATGCAGGTGCTTGAAAAAACCTTTCCTGAAATATTGAATTCGGAAGAAGGCAAAGCCAAACTTGAATCTTTATTGCCAAGTTGGAATAAACCACCTAATCGTAAAGTTTTTACTGAGAGTTTATTAAAATCACAGGAAAGTTTAAAATTAAACGTAACCAACAAATAAATCTTCTTTCATTAAGAGTAGCACAGTTTTGTCCTGATAATTATCGAAATAGACTGACACTTGAAAACTGTCCTCCTTCAAAACTCAAATTGAAATTTTTTCAATATTGATATTGTTCTAATCGCGCTTCTTTTGCCTATAATGTGAATGATGTTCAATCACACAAACTCCATTAAGTTTAGTAGTTAAGAGCGAATTTGCTTATCAAGTTTATTATTAATAGTTAAGAAATAATGGCGGTTTTGTGTAAAAGAAAATTGCATTCTATTTATTTTTAGCGTTACTTGCAAGAGTAATAAAAGTATTAACCCAAAAAAACATTTACAATAAGACATTTTATTCTCGGATCGAATTTTGTACCCAATTAAAATAACAACAATCTGAAGTTGAACGCAAGATTTAATACCCTCGATTACAAGAGAATTTTATTACCACAGCTAAGTTATAACCCTGTTTCGCTTGTGGTTCAACTTTGATATTCACAGATTGCTACAGCATATAGGAAGATACAAATCCGAATTGTTTTCAAATCTATTTAAAGTACTCAATTAGAGTAGCGGAATCAATTGAAAAATGATCTGGAATAATTGTTATGGAGAATAATTTATTAAAAGGAGGAAGCCGAAAAGCCTTTTTTAAGTTTTACAATTAATAGAGTAGGTAATATTAAATACACTTTAAAATGAAAAAATTATTTTTACTTAATGCGCTTTTGCTTTTTACCATTTTTAGTGCAAAGGCCCAACCTTTTCAAGAAACCTTTGTTAATTCAATGGGGTACAGTTGTGATCATTATTCCTCTGAAACCTTTCCGGAAGGGGATGAAAAGGCCTATGCTTTTGCAGGAACTTTTTTCGACGGACCCGATACATACATGCACGTTTTTACAACAGATTTGCTTGGTATAATTCAGTGGGAGCAATACATAAACCTTGGAGGAGATAATGGCCGTCTTTTAGACGTTACCGTAGGTAGTGAATATTCTGTTGCCGTTACAGGATTTATTGAAGTTGCAGGCGTAAACGAAGTTTATGCGGCATTGTATGATGGAGGAGGTAGCTTAATAAACGATTTTCAATATGGGGCCACTGACTTTGCAACTGGGAATAATATAATCTATTCTTCATTGCACGATCAATTTATGATTGGAGGTTTCGAATCTGCAGGCTTAACGTTATCAGGAGAAGCACTTCTAATAGCGTTGGACGGTTCGTTTAACTACCAATGGGCAACAAACTATAATGCAGTATGTGAAGGTTTTGGAATGTCAGTAATTAACGATATTCTTGAAGTGAATGAACAGTATTGTATCATTGGAAACGTATCTAATACTAGTATTCCTGTTCCATATGGGCAAAGTCAAGTATTAATAGCAATGGTTGATAATGTGTCTGGTGTTGTATTGGATAATGAATCTTTCATAGCGACCAATACGTTAGGAGGACAACAAGCAATGGGTGTTTCAGGATACTTTAATGAAAGCGAATCACAACTCATACTTTTATACAATGTATCTGTTTCACCTACAATTGATGAGAACAGACCTTATATTAATATTTATGAAGTTGTAGGTGTCGATTTGAATTGGATAAATGGCTTTAGAGTAGATGATATTTTTCCAGCGAACCCAACTCCTTTTGTCAGCGTACCTAGTTTTACCAGTTTAAAGATCATTCCAAATAAAAATGATAATACGTATTTGATTTTTGGAATGTTAGATGCTTATGGGCAACTTGATGACAGGGTGCTTTCAGTTTTTCAAGAGATAGATTTAACAAGTGGGACGCTAGTAGGACCTGCTAAAACATGGCAACGAAGTGAAATTCCAACTGGATTTCCTGCTCAAGGAGGATTCTTTTCTCTTTTTGATCCGAGTACCTTGAGTACAGATGTATATACACCAGAAACTACAACTTTAAGCCAAGATAAAAGGCGTTTTGTAAGTATTCTGCCTACGCGTGGAACTGGGCCAGGTAATTTCTCATATGATATCATATCATCAACGCTCAATACTGGTGCAGGAAGTTCAAGCTGTATTGATGATTTTGAAATGGACTTAAAGGATCATGAATTATTTGGAGACATTTGTCTTAATGCTATTTCAACAAGTGGTAGTATCTCTGCTCCATTATATGCTCCAATCACAACTCTTTCCTCTCAATCAACAACTTGCATTATTAATAATTCACCAGCCTTGGGTAATTCTGAAACTGATGTAAATAATTCATTGCAAAATGAATTGACATTATTTGCTAACCCTGCACATGACATGTTAAGCTTCTCTATTTCAGAGATAGGTGTATACAACCTTATCATTATGAACATGGAAGGTCAAGTATTAATCAGAAATAATTTCACTAATACAGGAAGTCAAAATCAAATTAACATTGAGGATTTGGCAACTGGTGTATATGTCTTAACGGCGATAAACGACAAAGGTCAATTACTAAAGAAACAGTTTGTAAAACAATAAGACCAGTTTTTTGAATATAATTATTTGCAGACCCTGTTACTTTAAGTAAGTAATAGGGTCTGTTTTTTTTATTAGTAAAAAAACGGTTAATGGTCACCGAAATAATCTGTTTCAAAAACAAGAACTTGTAATGTTACGGAACTTATATTGTATGGCGTAAAGCATAATTTAGTAGAGTTAGTTTAGATTTCATCTGAACAAATACGTTTTCCAAATCGCTCTTAAAACTTAGGACAATGAAGTTAATTCCGCTTCTCATAGCAGCATAAGTTAAACGTAATCTTTGATTGGCTTTTTTTTCGGGGAAAGTCAGTCAGAATGCTATATCGATAAGGGCCAGGCAGAAAAACAGAAGGGGTTCAGCACTGTTCTTTTAAAGGTTGATAAAGGATCCGCGAATTTCTAATGCGGTCAAGTTTGATGTATTGTCAATGCAATTAATTCACTAACTTCACGTTTATATCTTGCGTTCTACAATCTACTTGCTATCTTTAAACTACTCACACTTATTGTTTGCATTTGTTCTATTTCCTATATGGGATATGGTCAATCTGATGTTGACATAAAAGTAGATTCTTTAAAACAAATAATCAACCATAGTGAAAAGTCCAGCGATATTTTAAAAGCTTATTTGGCGTGGGATGATCTCATTTATGCATCAGATCCTGACTTGGATTTAAAATTGAATTTAACGGTAGATTCACTCGGATCAATCTTTATAAAGAGGCCGAATGACAGGAAGGAGCTGGAAAGGTGATCAATATCAAGTAGACGACATTTGTGTTATGGGGATTCGGTTCTAAAACCTGATTTGTGTTCTCAGAGAAGCAGAGAGGAACCGGTTAATCTATGGCTCCACTTTATCCTCACAGGTTTTTTTATCACTTAGTATTGCATACTATGAAATTAAACCTAGAATCGTTAAATTTATAATATGGATACACTAGAAAAAAGAGATGCCATTTTTTATCAAAACTTGGCTTTGCTGTATTATGCAATGGGCATGACGGATAAACGATTTGTTGTGGAGGAAAAAAAAGTGATTATCGGTATCATTAAAAAATACTGGTCCTTACGAGATTTGGACTTAGACGTTGAAAATATTGTCTATTCAAAGTTGAAAACATTGGTTGATTCAGAGATGAGTTCTAAGGCTGCTTTTAAACAATTTCAACAGTATTATGAATCGCATACTAGTTTGTACCCTATAGTTATTCGCAGGCAATTGATTGAGGATGTTTATGCGATCGCTTCAGCTTATGCCAATAGAAACAAATCAGAATTGGTTTTATTTTCACAAATCATGCATTTATTCTTTCCTTCCAAATAAGGCTAGATCGTTCATGATTTTCAGTTGAGCTATAGTAGCCAACTAGTTCCGAAATCAACAGGGTTGATTGGTTTATTTTTCTTTTTTAGTTTTGTTTTGACCAGTTATGAAATAACTTCTACCAGTTATGAAATACAATTGGATCATGCTTAAATATCTCGTTAATTGTATTGAGAATTAAATTATTAACCCAAAACAAAACGCTTACAATAAGAACTCTCTTTTTATCAAATAAATTTTTTGTTCCATTATTTAATGTGTTGTTGAACCCAAGAACAAGCGCTTTGAATTACAAGAGAATTATATTTCACTATCCAAATTAAAAAGAGTTTTTTGCATTCGGTTCTACTTTGCTTGTACTTAAAAGCAAAGGTAGTTACATCAGCATAGATCTGAATGAATTGTAACAATCAATATAATAATAAAAGGAGGAAGCCGAAAAGCCTTTTCAAAGTTTTACAATTAATAGAGTAGGTAATATTTAATATATATTCAAATGAAAAAAACACTTTTATTTAATGCGCTAATGCTCTTTGCAATTTTCAGTGTAAAAGCACAACAATTTCAAGAGAGCTATACAAATTCAATGGGGTATAGTTGTGATCATTATTCAATTGAAAGCTTTACTGGTGATAATTCGCAGGCGTATGCTTGCGCAGGAACTTTTTTCACATCTGGAGGCTAAACAATAATGCACATTTTTACAACAGACCTTATTGGCATAATTGTGTGGGAGCAATATGTAGACCTAGGAGTAGCTGAGGGGCGAATTTTAGATGTTGCAGTAGGAAACGGATATGACGTTGCTGTTACAGGATTTATTGATTATGGTGCTGGACCAGAACTTTATGCAGCATTGTATGATGGAGCAGGTAACCTTATGAACGATTTTCAATATACGGGATTGTATAGTGCTACAGGTAACAATATAATCTATTCTTCAATCAATGACCAATTTATAATTGGAGGATTCGAATCTCTAGCATATACATTAGCGGGAAAAGCTCTTTTAATTGCGTTAGATGGTGGGTTTAATTACCAATGGGCAACAAACTATGATGCGTTTTGTGATGATTTTGGAATGGCTTCAATTAACGATATAATAACAGTAGATGAGAATTACCTTATTACTGGAAACCTATCAAATGCTGGTCCGCCTTATTCAAAGGGGCAAAGCCAGGTATTATTAGCATTGGTTGACAATGCTTCTGGCAGCATACTGGATAATGCTTCTTTTGTGGCAACAAATACTTTAGGAGGACAGCAAGCAATGGGGGTTTCGGCATATTATGATTATTTTGAACAAACAATTGTTTTGCTATACAATGTATCTATTTCACCAACGGTTGATGAAAATAGACCTTATATTGCTGTGTATGACGTTTCAGGAGCAAGTTTAAACCTTAATTATGGGTATAGAATAGATGATTATTTCCCGTCTAATCCAAGTTCATTTGTGGATAATCCTAGTTTTACAGGGCTAAAAATTCTACCGAATAAGAGGGACAATACTTATTTGATTTTTGGAATGTTAGATGCTTATGACCAACCGGATGATATGGTACTTTCTGTTTATCAGGAGATTGATTTAGCCAGCGGAACTATGGTAGCGCCTGCTAAGTACTGGTCCCAAAGTGAAATTCCTACTGGGGCTGGGTATCCAGCGCAAGGTGGATTTTATTCTCTTTTCAATCCTTCTACTTTAAATTCTGATGTCTATACACCACAAAGTACTACTTTAAGTAGTTACCCAAAATGGAATTTTGTAAGTATCCTGCCTACTCCTGGAGTGGATTTTGCATTCGATATAATATCCTCAAGGGTTAAAACTAGTATTGGTAGTTCACCTTGTATCTTGGATTTTGAGATGGCTATAGTACCGCATGATATCTATGCAGATGTTTGCCTTGAAGAGGGCCCGGCATCTGGATCCTTACAAGCTCCAATGAATCCTATAATTATGACTAGTTCTACTCAAGCTACAACTTGCATTATTAATATGTCACCAGCTTTGGGCAATACTGACATTAATTTGGAAGATGAAATGGCAAATGAATTGACATTGTTTGCTAATCCTGCAGCAGATGTACTGCGTTTTTCAATTACAGAAAATGGTAATTATGACCTGATTATTATGAATATTGAAGGTCAAATATTACTCAAAAATAAATTGAATAATAATGGAAGTCAAAATCAAATTAACGTTGCCAATTTGGCAACTGGCGTTTATATTATAACAGCCATAAATGATAATGGTCAAACAATACAGCAACATTTTGTAAAAAACTAAGACCGATTTTCACGTAAAATTTATTAGCAGGCCTTGTTAAATTAATTCGGTAACAGGGTCTGCTTTTTTTATATTGGATGAATGCATTTGCAAAGTGCTGATTACCATTTTTTTTATTGATAAGTATCAGCATGTCAAAACTTCTTAGTTGATTTGCATCCTTATAGCAACGCATTAACCAACGTAATAATCCCAATAATTAAGATTAAAATCAACGAAATTCTTTTGAAACTATCTTGCGGAATATATTTTAAAATGCGCTTCCCAATATATGTGCCTACGAGGCCAATTAAGAATAAAAATGGGACATAAATCAAGTCATGCATGTGGATATATCCATTTTTCAGATAGACGAATGTTCGCGTAAAATCTATCCCGAAATCGATAAATGCAGAAGTTGCAATAAACACACTCTTTTCAAGGTTAAAAGCGGCCATGGTCAATCCTCTAATTGCGCCACCAGTTCCTAATAGACCTGCAGAAAATCCCGACAAGGCCCCACCTGTAATTGCATTTTTTTTAGACGCCCGAATTTGATAGTTTTTTTTGATTAGAAAAAAGGCACTCAGTGTCAGTAGAAAAACACCAAGAGTAATCTCCATTGCTAACGTATTAACAAGGCTTGATAAAAATCCGCCAATTATTACAAATATAATTGAGGGCACCCCAATCTGAATTAATAAGCGTTTGTCCAATCCCTTTTTAAAGAGTACGATTTTACTTAAATTACTTGATAAATGAAATAGCGCTGTTAAGCCCAAAACCGATTGGAAGTCAAAATAAAAATTGCCAATGGGAACGAAAAAAACGGAGGAACCAAATCCACCAACAGTTCCAATAACTTCAGCCAATAAAGCAAGAAGTAAAAATATGACGCTAACATTCATCATTGTTCACTGTCTTCATTCTAATTATTAATCGGTATCAATTTTTAAAAGTAGCATTAATCTATGAGTGATAGGAGCTTAAAATAAGCACGACTTTTCTTAAATTTTGAAGCGAAATAATTCAAGTGATCAGGCAGTCATTTTTCCAGAGACATTTTTCTAATGAAAACTATCCTCTTAGCAGTATCACCTACAACTTGAAAGATTCATTCATAAATGGCACAGTCACTTTGGTATCAACCTTACTTTCAATTAAAACGCGAAACGAATCTGCCTGATGTGGTTCTCCATGATTTAAAAACACTTTTTTAGGCGGTGTCTTAAACTCTCTTAACCAATTTATCATTTCAAATCTATCTGCATGGGCAGACATGGATGAAATGGACTCGACTTGACATTTTACTTCATGATAATCACCAAAAAACTTAATGAATTTATTCCCTTCAAGAATGGCACGGCCTCTTGTGCCCATGGCCTGAAACCCTGTAAACAATAAGGTGTTTAAAGGGTTCTTCATGTGGTTGTTTAAATAATGCAGGATTCTTCCACCGGATAACATTCCACTTCCAGCTAAAACAATTTTTGGTGTCTTATTAAGCACAACTGATTTAGACTGTTGATAATCACTTACAAAGTGGATATTATCATACATATGATCTAATTCATATTTTGAAACATCTTGCCATTTCGGATATTTATCAAAAACCAATGTCGCTTTAACGGCCATAGGAGAATCCAAATATACAGGGATATTAGGAATGATTCCCTCTTCTTTTAATTGATGAATTAAATAGATGATTTCTTGTGTTCGTTCAACTGCAAATGATGGAACCATCAAAATTCCCTTTCGCTTATACGTTTCTAAAATAATTTTTGTTAATGCGGTTTTTACATCACTGACATCATGCTCTCTATCTCCATAAGTAGACTCTAGTACTAAATAGTCAATTTTTTTGAGCTTTTTGGGTGGATAAAGGAGCAAAGGATCTTTCCGTCCCATATCTCCTGAAAAAAGCATGGTTTTTTTACCAATTTTCATCTCTACCATGGCTGAACCTAGAATATGACCAGCATTCAATAATTGAAACTTAATGGTTGGAGAGATGAATACCCACTCGTCGTAATTATGAGTTGAAAAATGTGGAATGACCGCGTTAGCATCTTCTACCGTGTATAAAGGTTTAGCGTTGCTATGTCTTGAATAGCCATATTTATTCGCGCGTATCGCATCTTCTTCTTGAATTTTTCCGCTATCGCGTAATATTATCTCCGTCAGTTCTTGTGTTGGGGTTGTGCAATAAATTTCGCCTTTAAATCCGTTTTTAACCAATACAGGAATATACCCAGAATGATCAAGATGTGCGTGCGTCAATATTATACAATCAATACTGGAAGGGTCAATTGGAAAATCTGCGCGATTCAACTTTCTTAAATCTTTTAACCCTTGGAAAAGGCCACAGTCAATTAAAACTCTTTTTCCATAAGCTTCAATAAGCGTCTTAGAACCAGTAACTGTTTGAACGCCTCCTAAAAACTTTAATTTTATCTCTTCTTTCTCTTTTAGCATAGCCTGTCATATTATCTACTCAAAGTTAGAAAAGGAGAATCTATAAAGCAGTGTGTAATGCCTGTTAATGCAATGATTTTTATCATGTTGAATTTAGAGAGTAAATTTATTTTTCTGATTTGTTGCTTGATAATAAGTCAGTATATGGCAGCTATTAAGGTCTTTTTAGGAATGGTCTAAGATTGACGAATTAATTAGTGAAATAGGGTTTTAATTCACGGAAAAAGGGCTAATTATGGATTGTATTCGACCAATTATTGATTAAAATCATACGATACCTCAATATTCCTCATTTATTTTTCGATCAATTTAGGCGAAATTTAAAAAGAAGCAAATGAATTGCTTTTCATTGTAAAATAAACTGTTATGAAAGTAAATATAGGAATATGGTTGGATTCAGAAAAGGCCGTAATTATTGAGAATAAAAAGGATAAATTAGAAACCATTTCTTCGGAAATTGAGCATTTTCATTTGCATGGTGGTTCAAAAGGTAAAACGCCGTATGGAACTCAGGATGCTACTTCAGAAACGAAGCTTTTAGAAAGAAAAAAATTGCAAACAAAGCGGTATTTTGACAAAATAATCAGTCGCATTGGAACTGCAGATAAAATTGTTGTTTTTGGGCCAGCTGAAACGAAATTGGGCTTTCAAAAAAATATTGAAATGAACAATCAAATAAAGGATAAGCTAGTTGGAGTTGAGACTGTAGGTAATAAATTAACCGAAAATCAATTGAAAGAATGGGTGCGGAATTTTTATGGCGAATAGTCGCTAGAGCGAATTATTATATCGATCAAGATTTTTAATCCTATAAATTCTTATAAAATGATAAAAAATATATTGTTCCCAACAGACTTTTCTGAAAACTCAAAAAACGCCTTGCCCTTTGCTATAGATTTAGCGAAAAAAAATGGCGGCAAGCTATTCTTAATGCATGCTTATGATGTGCCATTGGTTCCTCCTGCTAATTATTTTAGTAGCAGAGAAGAAACTATGACGTATTCGGAAGAATTGATATTGACGGCCATAAACCGTAAAATGCAAGAACTGATAACAGATGTAGATTTGGAGGGCTTGTCGTACGATATTTTCATTCAAGAAGGAAATACGCAAAAGGAAATTCAAAAAGTAGCGGGCAAAAATAAAATTGACCTTATTGTAATGGGAACTTTGGGAGAGACCGCTAATAGAGAATTGTTTATGGGAAGCGTAACTAAAAACCTTATCCAAAGTGTGCGTTGTCCCGTTTTGGCAATTCCTGGCGATTTTGTTTTTGGCACGATTGAACGTATTGTTTATACAACTGACTTAGAAAATGATGAAAGCAAGGCCGTTGATTATCTGGCTAAGTTCTCAGAATTATTAGACGCTGTATTAATCATTCTTCATTTGGATTATGATGCAAAGGCTAAACCGAAACATCTTGAACAATTAAAAAGCTTAGTGGCGAAAACCGAACATGGTAAAATTGTTTATCAGGATATTGTAGTGGAAGATATCATTGAAGGAATTGACGCGTATATTAAAGAGAATGAAATAAATATGTTGGCAATTACAACTAAAACAACGAGTTTGCTCGACAAAGTTTTCCATAGAAGTTTGACCAAAAAAATCTTATTTCATACACATATTCCAATTCTTGCTTTCAATAGTAAAATGAAAAATACCATTGTTTTCTAATTCAAATAATGTTGGATGTCTAAAGAGGATCAGGAAGCACCAAAATTACGGAAAAGGCTGAGCTTAGGTTTATTGGTTTTTTATGGCGTAGGCGCTACAATTGGTGCGGGTATTTATGTTTTAATTGGTGCGGCAGCAGGATACGCAGGTATTTATGCTCCATTGGCTTTTATAATTGCCGCAATTGGAATTATTCCAACAGCAATGTCTTACGCCGAACTCTCAAGCCGGTATCCTGTGAGTTCTGGAGAGGCAGTATATGTCAAAGCAGCATTTCGATCCAAATTTTGGTCTCTTCTAACTGGCGGTATGGTTATTCTTTCTGGAATAATTGCGTCGGCAACTATTTCAATAGGCTGTGCCGGTTATTTGCATAATTTTATAGACATAAATGAAGCAATATTGATTACCGCAATTATCCTTATAATGGGTGGTATTGCAATAAAGGGGATTTTAGAATCAGTTTTAGTCACGGCCGTTCTTACTGTTATTGAAGCTGGCGCATTAATCGTTTTGATTGTCATTGGGTTTTCAAGCGACTTTATTCAGTCAAGTGATTTTGGCCAATTATTTCCGCCAATGGATGATTTTTCAATTTGGCCGGGAATAATAAGTGCAAGTGCAATAGCCGTTTTCGCGTTCATTGGATTTGAAGACATGGTTAATGTTGCCGAAGAAACGAAGAATCCAAGAAAAGTACTTCCCCGCGCAATTTTTATAACGCTATTAATAACCGCACTTTTGTACACGCTTATTTCATTTGTTGCAATTTCTGTTGTTCCTTCAAGCGAGCTTATGGTATCTGATGCGCCACTCAGTTTGGTATATGAACGCTTAACGGGTGGGTCACCCTTGGTGCTGAATGGCGTGGCTGTTTTTGCAACTGCCAATACAATATTAGTTCAAATCATTATGGTATCTCGTGTGGTGTACGGAATGTCTGCGCAGAATAACTTACCAAAAGCCTTTGGGAAAATTAATAAAAAAACAAAAACACCACTTAGAGCTACGTTAATTGTAACGCTCATCACATTAATCTTAGCCCTTAGTTTTCCATTGGTTAAACTGGCTGAAGTTACTTCGTTTATCATACTCGGTATTTGGATTTTAATTAACCTTTCATTAATTAAAATTAAATTAACAGATAAAATTCACCCAGAAGGAGTCTTTAAAACAAGTTTGTGGATTCCTATAGTTGGGGCAATTTTTGGATTTGTTTTGCTTGGTTTGGCCCTATTTTTTGTCGAGTAAAGAGGTGAAATGAATATGCCTTTATTTTTATAAATTTAGCCTAAACCAACATCCAATACCATCATAACAAGAAAACCGCCTATGAAACCCAATGTGGCAATATCTGTATTGTTGCCTCTTTGTGTTTCGGGAACAACCTCTTCTACCACAACAAAGACCATAGCTCCTGCCGCAAAAGCAAGTGCATAAGGCAATATTGGAATAAAGAAACTAACCGCAACAGCACCAATTACTGCCGCTACAGGTTCTACAATCGCAGACATTTGCCCATACCAAAAACTCTTGAATTTACTTACGCCAAGCCTTCTTAATGGCATAGCCACGGCCAATCCTTCGGGTAAATTTTGAATGGCAATACCTATTGCAAGTATGACTGCGCCACTAGTTGTCGCTTCTGGCACTCCGGCAGCAACTCCTCCAAATAAAACGCCAACGGCTAATCCTTCAGGGATATTATGTAATGTAATCGCAAGAACCAATAAGGTTGTCCTGTGCCAAGGTGATTTAATCCCTTCTTTTTCACTCTCGTCAAAATTTAGGTGTAAATGGGGGATGATTTTGTCTAATCCAAAAATAAATAAGGCACCTAAGAGAAAGCCAACTGAAGCAGGAATCACTTTTATAAAGTTAGTTCCGGGACTCATTTCTATACTTGGAATAAGCAAACTCCAAATACTTGCTGCAACCATAACGCCTCCCGTAAAGCCGAGCATTCCATCCATAAAGGCTCTATTTAATCCTTTAAAAAAGAAAACTAAAGACGCGCCAAAAGCTGTTAGGAACCAAGTAAATAATGATGCATATAACGCAGCTAAAACAGGATCTTGTTTTTCAAAAAAATGTATGAGCTGGTCCATTTTATTTGCGTTAATGCAATTGATTTTCAGTTATAAACGAAGTTGCATTAAATTTTCATGACTTCAATTGATAAAAATCAGTTCACGGGTTGATTAAGGTCTTCGATTGACATAGTCTTCTTGTATAACTTTGAATGATTAATACCTTTTAAAAATTAATTTATATGATATTTCAAAATACAGATAAGGAGATTACAATTATTTATCATTCAGACGAACATGTTGGTAAACAAATTCTTGCCTATGCGCAAACAGAAGGTTTACCCATTCGTGATATAGATTTGAAACATACAAAATTAACACCCTCACAATGGATAGAAATATCTGGTAGAATGGGGCTTAAAGTGAAAGATTTAGTAAATGTTGAAGATCCAGATTTTATACAAAAGTTCAACGGCGTAACTGATTTGAGTGATCAAGATTGGCTTACGTTATTGATTCATAATCCAGATATCCTAAGTGCGCCTATTGTTATGAAAGGTGAGAAAGTTGTGATGATGCATAATTCTCAAGACATGCTGCACTTCGTGTAGATTTAAACGAGTTTAAAATTAGCACTATGACTAAATATGAAACATTGCATGTATTGATCAAGGATGCGTGGACTAACATTGTCGAATTTAAGGATGACAAAAGCAAATTCAATGAAGAATTCATGCAATTTGTTCCTGAACTTAAAAAATATATTGCAGCGCGCATAACGAGTAGCGTTAACAAAGGAAAATTGCCTGATAATAAATATAAGGTAGCTGATTTCTTGGATGAATTATTTATTAATGCTTACGATAATATTGAACGGTATGATTCGTCAGAGGCATATTATGTTTGGTTAATTCAACAGCTTGATGAGTTGTTAGAAGACACTTCTATTGAAGAAGAATTCAACGAATTTTTCTTTCAAAACATTGACAAATATACACATGAAGAGTGGGACGCCATGGAAGAAGAGTACTCTATGGGAATTAATGGCAAATATATGCTCTTAGAAGAATTTGAAGGCGGTTCATATCCAACACATGAATATACCTTAAAAGATGTCTTTATTGACAATAGCGCACAGGGTTTAATTGATAAAATCAGTGACAAATTAGACAAGGAACAAATACAACGTCATATCGGCTTAATAGTCAATGAACTGCCCGTTGAGCAAAGAACAGTTTTTCAACAAAGCGTACTGTTAGGATCTAACCTTGCTCAAATTGCTCAAGTTCGATCTGCTGAGGCTCATAAAGTTGAGGACAGTTTAAAAACCACTCGCTTGACCATTCAAGGAAGTTTTGAGACAAGGTTCAACATATAATTTAAAGGATAGCGAAACAGATAATAATAACCTAAAAAGCAAATTATGCCATTTATTAAAATTTCAACGCTGAAGAATGTTCCTGAAAGGGAACAAATTATGAAAAATATAGAAAATGCACTTTATACCATCACAGTTAATGGGGTACGATTAATACCTGATGCTATGGCTACATGTATGTGGCAGTCATTGGATATTGTAGTGCATAAGAATGATGCGCACAGAATATTTAATAAAAAGGATGTTGAGATACCAATATTTGTTGATTTGTATATGAATACAGTTTTTAATCAGGATGGCATTTCCCTTGTTATGGAGACAATTGCTGATGAACTAAGTAATATTGGAGAAATAAATAGAGACAATGTCGTAATTATGGTTAACGTAGGAAAGCCAGGTTATATTTTTATTAATGGAAAGATTGACGATTGTCGAGTTCTAGATAATACGAAAAATTAAGGAAATACAGAGGTATATAAAATGAAACCAACAAATTTTGACTCCTTATCGCAAGCTGTTGATGCTTTGACAAAAGAGGGGTATAAAGACGATTTTAAAGCGGAAGAAAAATGCATTAAGGCACTTTATTCTAAAAAAGAATTTCGGCCCGAAGAATTGACTATTACGGCATCATATCGTTTTGAGGGAATGACAAATCCGGAAGACGAAACGGAACTTTTTGCTATTGTTGCAAATGACGGTACTAAGGGAACTTTAGTGATGTCTTATTCTGCCGAGCATAACCAAAATGTAGAATTAATTAAGGAAATAAAAACCGGTAAATGGCCTTTATAGATTATTATAAAATATTAGGAATTCCTAAGACTGCTGATGAAAAGGCGATTAAAAAAGCCTATCGGAAATTAGCGCGAAAATATCATCCGGACGTAAATCCTAATGATAAAACTGCTGAAGGTAAATTCAAAGAGATAAACGAGGCAAATGAAGTCTTGAGTGATCCTGAAAATCGTAAAAAATATGATGAGTACGGAGAGAATTGGAAGCATTCGGAAGAATTTGAAAAAGCAAAACAACAAAGAGCGAGACAAGGTTCTTCGCAAAGGTCAGAACAGTTTAGTGACAGTGATTATTCAGATTTTTTCAGTTCAATGTTTGGTGGCGGATTCAGTGGGGCGGGACAGGGAAGAGCCCAGAAATTCAAAGGGCAAGATTTTCGTGCAGAACTTCAAATGGATATCAAGGATGCTTATGCTGAACAAAAGCAGACCTTAACAGTCAACAAAAAAAATATAAGATTGACCATTCCTGCCGGAGTAAAGAATGGGCAAACCATCAAAATAAAAGGAAAAGGTTCACCAGGAGCAAACGGTGGTCCAGCTGGAGATCTTTACATTACTTTCAATATTATCAATAATACTGAATTTAAGAGAGATAAAGATGATCTTCATTCTACTATTGAATTGGATCTTTATACGGCCGTTTTGGGAGGTGAAATTATAGCGAAAACTTTCAGTGGTAAGGTGAAATTGACTGTAAAACCAGGTACACAAAATGGCACAAAAGTAAAGCTGAAAGGCAAGGGCTTTGCTAAGTATAAAAAGGCGGATCAATTTGGTGAATTATACATTACATACCAAATTAAACTACCAACAGACCTAACTGCCAAACAAAAAGAATTATTTGAGGAATTAAAAAATATTGAAAATGGAAAAACCTGATTTTATAGCGATAGTTGACCTCACTGTTGTTTATGAGGTGAAACTAGATTTTTTTAACGCCATCATTGAACATGAATTGGTAACGGTTTATGAGATTGAAGGAGCAGTTTGTATTGATTCAGTTGATATCGGAAAGTTGGAACAAATAATACGTCTTACCAATGAACTTAAAATCAATTTGGAAGGTGTTGACGTGATTCTAAACTTGTTGGATCGCATTGAATTGATGAAAGAGGAGTTGATAGATACTAAGCATAAATTACGCTTTTTGGAAGAGTAATTATTTTAATCGGGGTAATCAATAAGCAATGCTTAATAAAAAGCTTACAAGAAAACGTTCAAATAAGCTTGGCTTAGCTGAATTAATAGCAATTGCCCTTGGCGGAATGGTTGGGGGAGGGATTTTCTCGATATTGGGTATTTCCGTGGCTCGTGTTGGAAATGCTACGCCCATTGCAATAGCGGTAGGGGGAGTTTTAGCACTTATGGCGGCTTATTCCTACGTAAAACTTTCTCAGTTATATAAAGATGAAGGCGCAACTTATTCTTTTTATAAGAAAACGTTTACCAAATCCCATTTTTCAGCATCCGTAATCGGATGGCTTGTTGTATTTGGCTATATCAGTACTTTAGGATTGTATGCCTTCACATTTGCCTCCTATCTTGCAAGTGTTTTGCCGTTTGACAATATGGAATGGCTAAATAAAGTGATTGCCGGATTAATTATTGCATTATTTGCGGTTGTAAATATTGTGAGTGTAAAAGGAATGGGAAGAATAGAAGATTGGATGGTGTATACCAAACTAATCCTGCTTCTTTTCATTTCAGGACTGCTTGCTGGAAAAGGGAGTATTGAAAATTTCACACCAATTTTTGAAGCAAACACAACCTTTTCTGCCATCATTATCGTGGCATCAATTACGTTCGTTGCCTATGAAGGGTTTCAGTTAGTCATTCATGCCTATAATGAAATGGACAATCCTGCTAAGAATATTCCAAGAGCTATTTATGGATCAATTGTCATTGCTATTTTAATTTATGTGATTCTGGCAATAGGCGCCTTATCCGCAATCCCAAAAGAACTAATCATTAAAGATCAAGAGTTTGCTTTGGCAGCTGGAGCACAGAATATTATTGGGGATTTAGGATTATTTGTTGTGATTTTTGGAGCATTATTGGCAACATCAAGTGCAATTAGTGGTACTTTATTTGGTGCTTCACGCTTGATCGCTGTTATTGCGAATGATGGTTATTTCCCGAAATATTTAGCCAAAAAAACGAAGAACTCAATTCCAAAAAATGCAATTATAACAATGGGTTTACTTGCATTCGTATTGATTTTGAGCGGTGGATTGCAGCTTTTGTTGGAATTTGGGAGCGTAACTTTTATAATTGTTTCGTTCTTAATGGCCTATGCAAATTTCGTAAAACGAAAAGAAACCAACTCTCACACATTACTAGCGATTGGGGCAATGATAGGATTGTTCGGGGCTGCGGTTTCAATTTTCTATTTTGAATATACCGAGGCGCCTTATCAGTTGGTTTATATTGTTAGCATATATGCAATACTCGGAGTTGGAGCGTATTTTTATTCAAGACTCAATGGGAATACTAAAAGCAAAGAATAGAAATACTGTTCTTAGTAGTTGATAATGAGATTATATTCGAACCAATTGATGCATGTTTTTAAGGGGATTATGCGATTCTGAAAGAGCTAGCGGATCAATTAACAGAATGAGGATTTGATAGAATTCTCCTTTACCATCTGAAAAATAAAAGGATAGTCTTGAAATCGATATTTCAGCTGTAAATACTTGCAAAGTGTGTAACACGTATCTCCACTAAATCAGAATTTTTCGGTAAATTGTTACACATTAGTGAGCTTTACTCAGATGTTATAACCAATTATAAGAAAAAATAGTAATTCAAGTGAAAAGATTTGAAACAGACAGACTAGTAGTTAGAAACTTAAAAGAAGCGGATTCGGACGATTATTTTGATATGATGGGAAATCCAAAAGTAATGAATATGGTTCCGAGAAAAGTAATGAAGAGAGAAGAAAGTGATAATCACCTAAATGATTTTTTGAGTCCTAGTCAAAATCAATCTGAAACAAAAGTTTGGGGAATTGAATTAAAAAAAGGAAGTGAATTTATTGGACTGTGTGCTTTCTTAAAGAATAATGTAACTGAAGACGAAATAGGTTATCGTTTAAGAGAGAAATTTTGGAGAAAAGGATTCGGAACTGAAATTGCCAAAGGATTAATTACATACGGATTTGAGCAATTGAAAATGGAAAAAATAACAGCTGATGTCGATACTAGAAATCAAAATTCTGTTAAGATTCTAGAAAAATTTATGTCTTCAAATATTGAGTTTTTTAATGAATCTGACAATTGTATTGACAGGAGATATGAAATATTAAAAAATGACTGGTTATAACAAATTGTATATTGCATATGCTCCCTGCGGGATGCAAACGCATCATACAATGACGTTGTGCTTTATTATGACATACCGTAACCAATGATAAAATTTTTTAGAAAAATTAGAAAAAAATTGCTGACTGAAAACAAATTCAGTAAGTATCTGATTTATGCCTTTGGAGAAATAATCCTAGTAGTTATTGGGATATTGATTGCTCTTTCCATTAATAATTGGAATGAAGCAAAAAAAGATAGGGATTATGAGGTTAAAATGTTGTCAGAAATTGAAAAAGGTTTACGGCTAGATTTATCGAATTTACATGAGCATTATGAAGGTTATACTACTCTCAAAAAGACTGTAGATCATTTTTCAAAACTGACAAATGATCATGTCATTTTTGCTGACTCTATGCTATCTGATTTATGGAAATTAAACTGGGGTAAATATCTTCAGTTTAATAGAGGACCCTATGATGCCCTGAAATCCTCTGGGATTGACCGTGTTTCGAATGATAGTATTAGAAATCAACTTATAAATTTCTTTGATTTCAGCTTGCTTGAGTTTCAATCCGAAATTGACCATACTACGAGACGATATAGGTCTAATGTTGATTTGCTGCTCTCATTTCGCGAAGCCCCCTTCCTTGATGAATATAACAATTGGGTAGTTAACCGTGTTCCAGAAGACATTTTACAAAAACCAAAATTCGTCTGGCTCCTTTCGGATATTGATTATCGTGTTTGGAGCTCAAAAAGCGCAATCGAAACATTTACACCAAGGATAGAGGAGTTAATTCAAAGTGTCAAAAATGAAATCGACAATAATTAACGAAAGCACAACAATGTATATAAATCATAGCAATTATAGACAATATGATTAAATACATATCAATTGTAATACTCCTGATTGTTGGATGTACTGACAACGTTGTAGATGATCAATTTAATATTTCAACTAGCGCATTACAGAATGATACAATTGATTCAAAACCCATTGAAAATGATGAGTTTGTACAAAAAATTAGTCCTTTAGAAAAATTTGATACGGCCTTTATTGAACGAGATTTGACAAATGAATTTTATCATGCTATCTACATTGAAAAAAATAGAAACTCAACTTTTCATCAACGATTATCTAATTTTAAATTTTGCGAATTCGATTCCCAAAATTATGGCTATGGAATTGAACATTTTACAAAGACACTTAATCAGTCTTTTGAAAAACAAGACTTAGCTTCTATTCCTAGATTTTGGGTGCCTCTTTATATTTATAAAGAATCATACTACTTATACGCTCCAAGTGACTGGGGAAATACTGGTAGAAGGATGTTTAACGACAGTGCTTATGTCTATTGGAGTATGGATGGTCCAAATCCAATTCCATTGAGAAATTTTGAAAAAATCAATTCAAAAGAATTTAGATTTTCAACCGCTTCAACTTCTGAAGAAAAAGAGACCAAGGAAACGATTATTTACATTATAGACGAGGAAAACAAAATTGCCATTTTCGAAACTCAAAATAGTAGCGGAAAGAAGTTTCAAAAACTATATGTACCAATAGAATCCGTTGCCAATTTTGACGCAATAGTGAATTATTGCAACAATCAAAAGCAGCATGAATATAGATTTGAATATGTTAGCTTGGAAAAATTGAAAACAAATGCTAACAACTAATAAAATCCACTGCTAACGCAGTTCGCTATAAATGGCTAATTTTATTCAAATATTACGAGCAATTAAAAAAAATGGATGTGAATAGCCTAAATATGGATTCGAATCCACAAAGTGAAAAAAAAAATAAAAACGGTCAGGCGCCATTCAAGTTATGGCTTGAATTTGAAGAAACAAGTCCGTGGAATGACCTTGAAAATGATTTCGCAAATATTGCGGTTGACACATTGGACGGTAGAAATTATGGGATTAATGTTTGGACGTATAAATTCCTTGAATCATCAACCAAACAAGATAAAGAAAACGGAGAAAATTTAGATGGACTTTACCAAACGCCCCCAGACCTTTTTGTTAAAGAATTGACTAGGGGTTGTATTGAAAAAACAATTGCTGATTTGTTGGGGAAAGGAAACCTAGAGGAACAACTTAACACGTCAATTTTTGGATTAAAATATCTTGAACCATACTGGGGTGCTCTGGAAATGGAAGAGAAAAACATTCAAGCTCTAATGCACGAACTGAAACTTGAATTGCCTGAAAATCATTTATTACAAAAGGAGAATGCGGATTTAATTGCAAGAAAAACTAACAATGATGACATTGTGCTAGAATTGGAAAATGGAAACATTGTTGTTGTTCATTTGACTTGGAAATCGAAAATAGATGGATATCCAACTACAACAATATATAAGGACAAAATAGATTTTTGGAATAAAGAAATGAAAACTGATATAATTGAGTTTAAAGAATAGAAAAAGCTAGTAATACTGTATATAGCAAATAGGGCATTCGGTGGTTTACGAAAGTTCAGTACTATTTACAAACACCGCCAAATTTTTAATTTGGCTTTTAAGATGAATCAATTAAAAACAAAATATAAAAATGTGGCTCAGAGGAAATTTGAAAGGTTATCGCTTTCTACTGCCTTGATTGCCAAATACTAACCGTAAACTATTTGCATGAAAATTAATAATGGAATATTCTACTTATTTATAATTGCTCTAATTTGTGCGTGTTCAACCGAAGGCAATTCTGAACTTCTAAATGCAGATATTATTAAATATGATAATAGCAAAGCTGAAGGTGGAATTCATGAAATAGTTGAAGCAAATGAGTTAATGGCTGCGCAAAAATATTTAGAAGCAATTATTGAACTTGAAAAGGCTCAAACTAGGGTGTTAAATTCTCCCGACGTAGAATTGTTCATGATAAACATCTGTCAAAAGATGGGGATTTGTCATATGAGACTTAGTAATTTTCAAGAATCTATCGAAAATTATTCCAAGGTTCTTAGTTATGAGCCAGATAATTTCGGTGCTTTGTTAAATAGAAGTTTTGCATATCGGTCATTAGGAAAAATTGAGAAAGCGTTAGATGACAATAATAAAGCAATTACTTTTTATCCAAATAGACCAGAGCCATTTTTAAATATCGCCGAGATTAATGTATTTAGGAATGAATTGGATAGTGCTTGTCAAAATTACCGTCATGCAAAAAAGATTGGAACCAATTTAAGCGAAGAAGAGATCTATAATTGATAGATCAATCCACGAATTTTGTAAATAAATAGAGAACAGTTTACAACAAAAAATAAAATCAGGGCAAAGCTGTTCGCTATAAATGGCTAATTTTATTCAACCGCTAGAGGATATAAAATGAAAATTGAAGATTGGGAAATTATTAAAGAATATGGTTACGAAATTTGATTCGTCGCAATTATACCAGAACGTAAATAGATTACGTATTGAGTTTGTTCATTTATAGAAAAAAAGGAATGACTATACTTGAATTTGTGACAGATTTCCCAACAGAACAGAGCTGTCGGGA
>WTCE01000059.1 GCA_013138735.1 Crocinitomix sp.
ATACATTAGCCTTATGGAAATGTACTCAAAACAATTACTAACTTAATGAACCGCCGTATACGGATCCGTACGTACGGTGGTGTGAGAGGACAGATAGGGGAATAACCTCTATCTTCCTACTCGATTATTTACAAAAGGTAAATCGGACTAGGAGCAGAGGCGTTAGGATACAGTGATCAATTCTGCACGAATGGCATAAATAACCAAGCCCGCCACATTTTTAGCGCCAATTTTTTCAAAAAGTTGCTTGCGATATCCCTCAATTGTTCGTGGACTCAAGAAAAGGTTTTTACCTATTTCCGTAGTGGTTTGTTCTAAGCAAATTAATTTAAGCACTTCAATTTCGCGCTCATTTAATGTTTCACCGCCCGGTAAAACGGGCAAAGGTTCCTTCTTTTTTTGAACACCGTTCAATAGAATTTCAGAAATGCTATCGTTAAAATAAAAACCACTTGTAGCCACTTTTATTATTGCTTCTTCAACCTCCTGAGGGTGTGTGTTTTTATGTGAATAACCATTGGCGCCTGATTCCATAAAGTGCAAAATAAGCTCTCGTCTGAATGCATGCTTAATAGGATGACTTTTGGTTTGCATACTGTTTTATTGGTGATTGGGAAAAGTAAAAGTTGTAATTGTTGATTGAATGCAAGTCATTCGTAACTAATTTAAAAATGGCTACTTATATTTGCACTAATAGCTATGATGCGTTTAATCATTCTTCTGATTCTACTATTTGCCACTCATTTTGGGATTTCTCAAAATGAAATTGACAGTGCAAAATATGCAGGTCAACCAGGTGCATTTATCACTTATTACCCAAATGGCTTATTGCACCATATTGGTAGTAAAAAAGGAAATACACGGCAAGGAACCCTTCATTACTATTTTACCAATGATGTTTTATCCAAAACGATAGAATACACTTTTACCAATAAACAAATTTATTACTATTCAGACGCAAAGCTAGTTGAAATTGTAACGGAGTATTTTGAGAATGGGGAAATTAATAAAGTTGCGAAATACGTAAATGGTTCGCCTCAATCGTTTAACGAAGCTTGGCATGAAAACGGGCAACAAAAAATTGAAAATATAGCGGATCCAGATGGAATTCATGAAACAATTATTGGGTACCATGACAATGGGCAAATGCATTATCGTTCAACACAAATGAAAAATGCACGGCCAAAATCCATTGATGGGAAAACTGAATATTGGAATGAAAAGGGTGTTAAATTAACTGAATCTGATTATACCAATAATGTGCGTAATGGCGTGGCAAAAGTGTGGAATGATGATGGTCTTTTATTGCGCGACTGTGTTTATGAAAATGATACATTAGTGGTTGTACGCGTTTGGAAAGAAGACGGCGAACAAATTGAATACAGTTCGAAATACACACCTAAACACACCCATTTCCATAAATTATATCACTATCGAACGGAGGTTCTAAAAGAATGGACAACCTATAAAGTTTATCACATTGGAGAAGACAGTGTCGTGATGAAATTTATTCGTTACTATAAAGGAAAAGGCGAATATGGCTATACGATAGTCCATTCAGATATGGCACAGCACGTTTCTATGGCTTATTCTACTTCAGGGGTGGTTTCTGAAAACAAAATTACAACGCAAATCTTACAAATTGAACGCCATGTAGAAAATGCGAACAAACGCTTGTTTAAAGTGCAGCAATTTAACAGACCCCTTGAAATGGGAACGTGGATCAGTATTTTAGAATTTCCCTATGATGCAAGTCTCAAGGTGCAGGAGAAAATTATGCGTAATGCCTTAGTTGAAACCAAGGAGAAAATGGATAACTATGAAGCAGGTAAAGAATATAAATGTGATCCCGATAATTTTGATAAAGCAATACCTTATTATTTAAAAATTCCGCGTGAAATGTTATTTGATTCTGCCATAACAACCACCAGTTTTGACACCACAATGAGTGGTAATTATCGGATTGATTATTTGGGGACTGCAATGTATTTTAAAGGGGCTTTAATTGAAGGTTTAGAACACGGAACTTCCGTTTTATACCTGAACGATTCTGTAAAATTATTTGAACGAGAATATTATTATGGTATGCGGCATGGTTTTCATAAGGCGTATTATTTAACCGGAGAATTGGCCCATGAAGCGCATTATCATTTTGGAAGATTACTAGAATTAAAAAAATACTTTTTAACTGGTGGTGTGTCCAAACATGAGAGAAAAGGAATTAGAGGACAGCTCAGAATAAATGATGAATGGGATAAAGATAAATATCCACTTGCTATGTTTTGGGAGGAGGAAGAATATGTTGCGTCTATCCGTTTGAATGCAGATAGAACACTTAATTCTTATTCTTGGAGACATTATGAAAAAAATATCAGAATAAGTCACACAGTTCACGACGGCAGCCATTTTATGACCGTCGATATCCCTAAAATTCCGAATGAAATTATTGAATTTAAATTGGAACGGCACGGAGTTACGGTGGCAGGAAGAGCATGGTGGGATCCAGAAAAACAAGAAGCCATTTTGGAAGATGATTTTGGTAAAAAAGAGAAAGTTGACCCGAATAAAATATCCTATCCTGTATCATTGCCATGTAATTGTCCCGATTGGGAAAAGCATGGTTTTTTTGCCGCACCGACCAGTAATTTTTTAACAGTGGATGATTTTAAAAAATATCAACATAAATTTCATGCTCCTTCCGAAGCCATAAGTGGTATTTTTGGAAGTCCTTATTATAATTCGGGTCGTGAACCAGACAAATATAAAAAGGGAGAAACGTACAAAGTGAATGCTTTTTTCTATGCGGCCAAACCAATCCAATTATTTCTGCCAGATTCCAATGGAATTGTATTTAGTTTTGAACCCTGCAAATCGAAATATGCCTTTATAAAGTTTTATGCAAGCCTTAGTTTTAAGGTGGGATCGCCGAAAGAAACAACCGTTAGCATTCGTAATCCAAAATCATTGTCATTAACTATTCCAAACAAAATGCTTGTACAAGTAGATGCCAATTATGATCCAATAAAAGATCTAAATGGCGCTTTTTTACCGGGTGTATTTCTGTTCAATGCCGAACAGGTAAATTATGATTATAAAAAAGAATTAGATGTGACTTATCCAAGCTTTGATTGTGCAAAACCAATGAGAATAGGTCAAACCAACATGATTTTAGAAGTATATGATTTATTGCCAGATTTTAGCAGCACTTGGAATTATGAAACCATGACGGAGGCTTTGGATAAAAGCACTAGAGCGAAAGAATTGGGCTTAGCAAAACTAACGGATAAATTTATTGGTGCATTTTGCCAAACTGCAGCCATTTCCATACCTTATCAAACTACAGAATCGAATAGTGCTTTAGATTATTTGCAGTTTACTGCTGAAAACACACTGGTTTCTGCCAATGAATGTCGTACAACACTTATTTCTGGAATAGTTTCAGCAGAAGGCACAGTTCAAATAAGTTTAAAAAATGGTGGACAAATAGCGATAAGCAAATCGCAATTGGATGAAATTCTAAAAAAGTGCAACCTGAGCAAATACAAACTTAATTTTGAAACAGGGAAAGCTGTTGAAATTCATATTTATTATCAACTATAATGCGCGCCATTTTATCCATATTACTTTTTTTTACAGCATTAATTGTTGTTGCGCAACAAAAATATCCTTGTCATACTTGGCAACGTTTTACAGAAAACTGTAAGGTAGGCTATATCGATCCCGAAGGCAAGGTGATGATTGAACCACAATTTGATAACGCTATGGATTTTTCTGAGGGCCGCGCATTTGTTTGGTCGTATTTAGATCAGAAAGCCGAGAAAGCTGTAGTGCCATTAGGTGAAGAATATCAAAATTATGAAACGTTTGGAATCGGTGGAAATCGAAAAACGGGAATTATTGATTCAACCGGAAAATTTGTCGTTCAACCAAAAGTGAACTTTATTGTGTATTCACCATTTATAGACAGTATTGCTTTGGTTAAAATTGACAAACATTTTGAAATTATTAATTGGTCGGGAAAAGTAATTTCATTCACTGATCGGCAGAGTTATGAAAACGTAATCCGGAAAAATTTAATCGTTGGTCAAAGCAATGACTTGCAAGTCGGTAGTAAATGTTATATGACACGGACAAAAGAATTCGTTTCGGGACCCTATCAAAATTGCGAACCTTATTCAGAAGGGTTAGGAGCTGTTAGTATTGGCAGAAAAAGAGGATACGTGAACCTAAAAGGTGAAATGATAATTGTGCCACAGTTTTTAGATGCCGAACCTTTTTCAAATGGTTATGCCGTAGTTTCGGTTCCTTATGTTAAGGAAGAAAAACGCTCTAAGCACTTCGGATTAATTGACAGGAATGGACAATTTGTGATTGCGCCAGTTCATTTTAAATTGGGCAAAGCTTCTGAAGGAAAAATAGCATTTATAGAACAAAAAAAAGGCAAACGTCTATTTGGTTTTTTAAACCTTAAAGGTGAAGTTGTGATAAAACCACAATATCAAGCAGTAAAACCCTTTAAAAACGGTTTGGCAATGATTGAGATAAATAATAAATATGGATTTATTAATGCAGATGGAAAAATGGTGATTTCGGCAAAATATAGCTATGCTTCTAGCTTTAAACATGGACTGGCGTTAGTAGGTTTGGGCGAAATGAAATCGGCTTATATTAATACCAAAGGAGAGATCGTTTTTGGACCTTGGAATCGAAAGTGTGATTAAATGCAGGAAAAAGCGTGAGATAATTCTTATGCTAGCAATCCACACTTAATTTTAGATTGGATGTTTACGCTTTAACTTTCAACTATTGCACCGAATAGGTGCGCTGGCTAGATCATTTAATTCGTTGATTTGAAATTGGCAAATAGAGGCAAGTCTTTACTCTTTATCGGATAATTTCCTTTCTAAATATACGCTTGATTCAATCTGTACGGATTGATTATTTGACGAGATTATTTGAAGTAGTAATGAACTTAAAGCAATCTTGTAATCTATGTGATAACAATCTTTAACGTAGGTACGACAAAGTTTCTTCTTACTTTTGGTCTGTAATGTTTTACTAGTATAATTCAAGACAAATAAAGCTATGGTGAAGAAACAAGGAAGAGGTAAGGAAACGTTATTCAGATTAGGATCATTATCCGTCCTATTGATTTTACTTGGCAGTTGCTCGAATGAAACCGTGGCAGACAATGTCTTGGAAGTAGAACCGATTTGGGAATGGGAACTTTCAGATCCATTAGCAGAGGGAATTAACCCAGCTGTAATTGATTCCATTCATAAAGATATAAGCGACGGGAAATATGGTTTACTGAATCATATGTTTTTGGTTAGAAACGGCAAAATTGTAGTAGATAACCATTATGAGCAAGATTATGAGGCAATACCAATGGAGAATGATACGACAAACCATCAATATAATTATGATCATCCGGATTGGCATCCTTATTATAATAATACAGAACTCCATTCGCTTCAGTCTGTCACCAAAAGTATAACTACAGTTTTGGTGGGTATCGCTGTTGATGAAGGGTATTTAGCAATTGATGATACAACCATCATGAATCAGTTTTCTGATTTTAATATTGATAAAACAGACCAGCAGAAAATGTCAATTACCGTTGAAGATTTGCTTTCAATGAGAAGTGGAATTGAATGGGACGAAGAAGACTATGAGGAGCTTGATAATGATTGTGTCCTGATGGAATTAAGTGATGACTGGATTCAATTTGTTTTGGATAAACCAATGGATACTATCCCTGGATCAACATTTAAATATAATGGCGGAGCAACTGTTTTGCTTGGAAAAATATTAAGAGAAGTTACCGGCAAAAGAATGGATGAATGGGCCGAAGAAAAATTATTTGCACCTCTTGGGATTACAGAATACTATTGGAAAGAAACGCCCATGGGAGAAATAGATACCGAAGGCGGGCTTTATTTGAAACCAAAAGATTTTGCAAAAATAGGTCTGCTAATGCTCAATAAAGGCAAATGGGAGAATGAACAAATTGTTTCAAAAAATTGGGTTGAGAAATCAATCGAACCCACTAGCGTCTTAAATGAAGACATTAGTGTTGGCTACGTTTGGTGGATTTTAGAACAGGACAATGATACCGTAGAAGTTTATGCAGCCTTGGGTTATGGCGGGCAGTATTTAATGATTGCACCAAGGTACAATATGTTTGTTGTTTTCAACTGTTGGAACACCAACACCCAGAACGCGAGGGAAAAATATGCTTGGTTTATCTTGCAAGACTTAATTATTCCAGGCTCCAATTTAGATGTAACACCGAACTAATTTCTGTAATTTATAAAAGCAAAAAAGGGCGTCCATTTGCTAATGGAAAATAGGTGCCTATACAATTAAGTTAGCTGCTTGATGAGCAATTCCAATTTTAACAGACATTCCTGTTGTAAATCGAATTGCATCCGCCTCAATTCCATCACTAAATACAATTCCATTATCTGGCATTTGACTTTCTATTTCCAAATCATGACCCGCTGCGATTTCACCAAAACAGAGTGAAACTGAAGTTGTTTGACTTAAGAAAGGTTCGCGTACGGCAAATATTAATTGATCGGTATTCCATTGCACGTTATGGTGTACTTCTTGGAAACTTCCTTTGTGAAAATGATTAATTCCGTTGACCATATTAAAAATTGAGCTCATCCAACCCGTACTGCCTGCACCCGTTGAAACGATTATTCCACTTGAACTTTGTGTTTCCTCTTTATTATTGAATCTAATTTTATATCGCGCCGAAACATGTGATTTTGTACCAATGAAAAAGTCATTAAAGGCCAATAAGGATTGTCCGTCGTTAAATTTGGCCTCAGCCATAGTGATTTTTTGGACATTGAACTTTCCCTTTTTTATATCCTGAATTTGATTCTTAAACTTTTCAACTGTGTAAGGCAAAAGAATTCCGTCATAGGTTTCTGGATCAGGATTAATGGCGACAATTGGTCTTCCTAAAACATACTTTGCAGAATTTGCAACTAAGCCATCTTGACCTAAAACAAGAATCAAATCTTTATCAGAGAATATATATGAATGCACAAACTTTCGGTCTAGAATCTTATAAGAGTCAAAGATTGAAACTGCTGCGGTTAATTGTTGCAGGGCTTCATAAAACCGATTGTGTTCCAATTCATAAAAACCAAATTCACTGCCAGATCGTTCAATATAGAATTTAGCTTGCGCTTTTGTATTAAAACGTTCTATGAGTTGTTCTAATCTTGTTTTAGATCGTATGATGACGACTTTATCAAATTTCATTACTTCTTTTTTGTAGTCAATAATGTGTCCAGTAAATCGGGCGTAATATTTAATGTACCAATTTTGCTAGAATTTGCGGCTAGTTCTCTAAAAGCAAGTGCAATATTTGAAGCCGCATTATTATCTTGTCCTTGCAAAGCGGATAAAATTTTCCAATCAACGTTTTTGTAAACACTCATCACCGCTTCTAATAGATAAGCCTGTGCATCTGCTTCTTTCTTATCATTGGCAGTTTTCATTTCAACCAAATCTTTGTTTTTGCTTTCTACTGCTATAGCTGTATCAACCTTCATCTCGCTGAGCTTTCTTTGATTGTCAGATTTTACTAAATCGGTTTGCATTTTTTTCTCAACAATTTGTTTGTTTTTTTCTTCTACTGCAATTTCCGTATTTAATTCACTTTCTTGAATTTTTCGTTCCTGTTCTACTGCGAAATTTCGTCTGCCGTATATCGCTTCATCTGCTTCTTGTTGAATAGCTTCACGCGTTTTAGCTTCCAAGGCACGAGCAGTTTCGGGAGTCGCTTTAATACTTAAGATACTAACTCCTAATATTTCTATCCCTAAATCCTGAATCAATTGATTAACTCTTAGATTTTTGCTAAGTTCTGTTCCAATTTCTACCTGTTTGCTTAATACTTCTGTTACTTGAATAGAATTGACATAACCAGTGATTGAAGCTTGAGCTTCATTTATCAATCTTTGTCGGAGTTTTTCCATATCGTCCGTCAAATGTGTTCTGTTTTTACCAACAGTAAAATCCAATTGTTTGCTTAAAATATCGGGTGAAGAAATTTTAAAAGTAAGCTGGCCCTGAATAGTAATGTCCTGATAGTCAGCCGTAATTTCTTCAAAAATGAAAGGTAAATCGATACTTTTCATTGGAATACTAACTAAACTATTACTTGCAGCGAAATAAAAAAAAGAGAGTCCATTTCCTTTTCTTCTGACTTTTCCATTTTGATATTGGATCACGTAATCCATTGAATCAAATTTAATATAATTGAATCCAAACATATTCTAAATTTTTAGTTTGTCGCATTACTTTGTGTAATACAGACACAAATATAGGTGAAAGAATGCCACAAGTCCTAATTATTTGTGTAAAACTTACACAAAACAAGATTAAAACGCACGTTATTAGCTAGTTAAAACTTTATTTAGACGTTGGGTTAATTTATTTGTTTCGGTTGATTTAGCCCTTCACTCTATTTTGTTCGCTTTCTGAACCTGAGCCTTCGTGTTTTTTCTTATTAGAATTGGATTTACCAAAACGAATTGAAAAAGCAACGGATATATTTCGAGAGTCATATTTACTATTCCAATCTGCATTGGTTTGACTTAGATTATTGATTACTCCATCCCCAATGCGCGAATAAAGAATATCGTTTAGCGATAAACGAAAAGTTCCCTTGCCATCTAGTACACTTTTTTGAACGCCAAAATTCATAAATGCATAACCTTTAATAAAGAGTTGCGAATAAACTTGATTGCTTGAATACCTTCCACTGAGGTTTAATTTCCAGCCATTTTTAAGATTGAAGCTATTGGTCATACTGGCATAAACATTAATTCCGCTCGAATTTAATTGCTCCGTATACAATTGACTCTCGAATTTTACAGCAGATGCTTCTGTATAAAAATTGATGGTATACCATGAAGTCACAGGTAGCGTTCCGTTTACGGCTAATGTCAAATATTGACTTGTAGCAATATTGCCTGGTCGACTATAATAAATTTCGTCTTGAATCTCTAGCGTTTCATTGATACCATCCACAATTAAAGCATAAGAAAGAGACGTGTGGAGGAGGTTTTTATAAGAGTGCGTGAGTGAGAAATTATGAGAGAACGTGGGTAATAAATTCGGGTTTCCAGTATAAAATGTAAACTTATCGAGTGGACTAATAAAGGGATTCAAATCTTGAAAATAAGGACGTTCTATTCTTCGTCCGTATGATAAATTAAGGCTATGAACACCAGCAGTATCTAATTGTCGTAAGGCATAGAAAGTTGGAAATAAAGATCCGTAGTTACGTGTAAAACTGGTGTCTGACGTAACAACGTTACCCAATTGATTTCCTTTTAACTGAGTAATTTCACCACGCAAGCCCATTTGAACGGTAGTTTTACCAATTTTTCGGTTATAATTTAGATAGGCCGCATTGATCCATTCGTCATACAAAAAACGATTGCTCAAACCATAATTTGGTTCCGTAATTCCATCCACGGTAGTCGTGTAAATTGCTTCATTATCTGTTTGTGTAAAAGCAGATTTTAATCCAGCTTCAAAATTCGATCCATCTATAAATGGTTTTGTATAATCAGTTTTCACTGCATAAATACTTATTTTAGATGGGATCTCTCCATTGATTTGATCTTCATAAGTCAACACATCTTCTGCATTGTATTGAAAATTTTTAAAAAGCTGATCGTTGGTGGAGAGATATTGCACATAGTCGGCATCAAATGTTATTTCGCTTCCTAATGTGTCTAACTCCTGCGTGAAATATAGACTCAACAAATTATTATTAAAACTTGTTTCACTGATATTGTCTGCAACTACGCTTTGCAACAGAACGCCGTTGGCATCAGATATTAAAGATGTATTGTCAACTTTGCGTTCTCCAGGTGAAATTGATTTTTTAAACGATACGCCAAACTTGGTGCGATCCGTTGCATAAATATCCAATCCAATTTGCCCTTGCAAATATTGACCATTCCGATTATTAAATGAATTCTGTTCAAAGGCCGATTGTTCAACCCCAGCTTCGTTTAAATAATACCGATTGATATTTAAATCTTGAAAATTTTCCCAAAAACCAGCATTTATATTGCTCGTTAAGCTCACTTTTTTTCTGTTGTAGTTAAGATTAACACTGTTGTTACTTCCATTGTATCGGCTTCTTCTATAGCTAACAGAAGCGTTGCCGTAAAATCCTTTAAACGTACTGCGCTTTATATTAATGTTAATGATGCCAGAATTGCCTGCCGCCTCATATTTCGCTGGCGGATTTTCGATTATTTCAATGTCTTTAATTGAACTAGCAGGTAATGATCTTAAATAGTTTTCTAAATCAGCTCCCGATAAATAAGAAGGTTTATCATTAATGTAAACAGCAAGACCTGTGCGTCCTTTCAAACTAATTTGTCCATTTTGATCAACAGATACCCCGGGGGCTTGTTCTAAAATTTCTAAAGCATTGCTGGCCACACTTGCAATTAGCGCATCTGGTGTAATCACTGTTCGATCTATTTTACGGACCACAAATGGAACGGAGCCATCAACGGTAACTTCATCCAGTTCATTTTGGTCAAGGGTTAGAATAATGGGTTCCAATGTTTCGGATGAATTGATGTCTATTTCCTGTGAATAATTGAGATAGCCAGCTTGTTTAATTCGAATGATATAGGCACCAGCTGCAATATTGCTAATAAGGTAAGTGCCATCTTCGTCCGTAAATTCTGTCTTTAGCAATGTCGAATCATTTGCTTTGAAAAGCGACACCATAGCAAGGTCTATTCCCTTTTGATCTTGCGCCACAATCGAACCCGAAATGTCAATTGTTGCTTGCGCTATTGTGCTAGTTGTAAGAACTAATGATATTAAGAAAATAATAAATTTCATGCCGTTCAATTTAGGTTAAGGTTTGGAGCAATTTTTTCAATCGTTCCTTACAATAGTATGAATTGAAATGCTTGCATGTAGTTAACGAAAGGTTAATTGAAGTTAAAAATCTTTAAACGGTTGTTAGGGTAGAAGGGTGGGGAACAGGCGTAAAAGCGGTGAGTTTATCATAATAACGCGCCTACATGAATTATACGCCGTTTATCACCATGGGCCGTAATTAAAACATTTACCCACAATAATTACATGGTTAGTTTCAATTCCGTTTTGATTCAGTATTGTGTAGTTAAGAAGTAAATCGCGCTGACCGATTGATTGTGTAATGTGGATAGAATTTCCTTGATTGGTAAACTTCTCAGTCAATAGCGAAACAATATTCAAGCTACATTCATTAGAAGCAAAATTGTGTTCTAGCGTATGATTTGTGTCTTTGGTGAATTTATTTCCCTCGCTAAAAAACACTAAACTTTCGAATGTATCTCCGTCATTATTGGTGAAATTTAATTCTAAAGTTTTATCCAGTTCCTCAATCCTTTCGCTTAATGAGAGCCATGTTTTATGCGTAAACAAATCATAGGCTAATGTCTGAATATCACTTTCGGTTTCTGGGTTAATTCCAATTTTCGCTTTTATTGATTCAACCAATACCTTTGCTAAATCAGCTTCAATAAAATAGATGTTGTGGCATGGTGATTCAATTTGCAATAATTCGTTTTGCACAGTTTGAGCACAAATTTCTAGTTTGGGTTCGAATGAATTTTTCGAAGTGCATCTTGTAAACATTATAAATAAAAGAAAAATACCAATCAATTTTAACATCATATCAATTAAAGCCTTATTTTCATTTACCCAAGGAACTAATACTTGAGATTCAATATTCATTTTCAGTAGTACTGATACTATTTAAATATAGTTTCTATTATTGGATAATTCAACGGACATTTTAAAAGAATTGCGTGTGGCCTTTACACTTAAGAGTTGTGCTGTTATTTATAGTTAATCGAGTAGTTATTAAAAAGCGTTTAAAAGGAGAGATACCAAGCATTAATGGCCTCTCTAATTTCATGCAGCAAATTTTCTTCGATTAAATATTTTGCTTTTCCAAGGTTATCTGTTTTTACTTCTTACCGATTTATTTCGGCTCTTTCCAGGTTTTCTTGTTCGTTATTATGCCAGGATTGGTGACTAAAATTAGATGAGCCTGAATATGTTTGTATACAAACCATGCGGGTGCAAGGTTAAGGGAGCTTTAAAAAAGCAAGTCACATTAAAGGAATCTGAAAAGTATTATAACTAAACGTTCGATCGATAAAAATACCAAGCTAAAAATTCTGTTTCGGTAGTTCTGTATTGACATTGAGGAATCAATTGTAACAAATTATTCTCCTTGAGTTTTCGTAGAAATTTCCTAAAGTATAAACCATTGTGCCGATCCTTTTGAACAAGGCCTTTTCGGGCTAAAACTGGATAGATATCTGTACTTCTCAAACCCTCTTCATTAATTTTTTCTAGATATTCTTGAATTGCACGACTGATTCTTCTTGCTTTTTGAAAATCTTTTTGACTTAAATGCATGACTCCTTAATTTTTCTTATTTCGCCAAATAGATAGGCGAAAAAGTTTTGCGATAATAATCGCAACTGATTTAAGGGGTTGTTTTGGTGATACTAATATAGTAAAAAAATGATGGATCATAGGGGGAATTATTCATTATCCTATCCAATTTCGGTTCCCCAATTAACTGGAAATTTGATATGTTTTCATACCTCTATTGTTTGCCATTACGGCGTTCTTTTTTCTTTAATAAGAAATTACAATAATAAAAAAAACGATTTGAGAATAAGATCGTTTATGAGTAAACTTTCTAAGGATTACAGCTCGCGCCTTGCCTTATTTTCCATGCTTATCTATCGCTAGATGCACATACATACTCGTTGCCCGGGATACAATTACAGCTGTTCGGCAACTTAGACTTGACTTGCATAGCAACCTGACGTCGCGTTTTGCAATATTGAAGGTTGGTCCTTCATCATTAACAGGCGGCCCGCCTAAGGCGGGCGGCACTGAAAGAATGTTTAACTACATAATAAAGGCTTGCGACCTTCATTATCCCATATATTACAATGGGTTTAGGCAACTACTAGCTGCTGTAACGTTCGAAGTCTTTTACACATTCAATCTTTGAAGAGATTTGGAATCGAACCAAATTTGTGGCTTAGAAGAAGGGCTTCGAAAATGGTTCCGTAGATTTTTGCCTACAAAATGCCAACCTTCTCCTTGTGAACTTCGCAGTTCACGGTATTTCAAAATGCCGAATCGTTTCCAATCGGGAATTCTTTATACTGAAACCAGCACCAAAAAAGTGGATAGCCTTTCCGTTACCAATTCCTATAACTTATCCTATTGATGTCTCCATCTCAAGCCTCCTTTCGTTCGGCTATAATCACTAATTTTTCTCAGCGGTCGCCCCTGAAGTCATATTGATTATGTTTGTTACTCGCTTACGTGTACTGTTTTTTCAAACAGTCTCTAATTGCGTAGCCCGCAAAAAGATTTATCCTTGTTACCAAGTTTATCTATGGACGATAAGCCGCCCCAATAACTCAATGAGTTACCAATTTTTTTATTAAAATGAGACTCGAAAGCCTCTATTTGTTTTTCAAAGAACTATATGATTGGATCGTATTTCCAATCTGATGAAACAAAGGTGTAGGGTATCTGCGCAACTATTCTGCGTAGTTAATATTTATTAGAAAACAACAACATTATATGCTGTCATCCTTGAGGATAATTATGGGACTTTATTGTGTTGCCCAGATGTTTTGATGCTTTATTTATTGATTCGTCGCTTTCTTACCAGTAAGATTTAGCCACCGCTAATGTTAATCTATCAAAGAGCCTTTCCCCGAAGTATCTGCGGTTAAGTTTGTAGCAAAATTCATTCAAATAATTTTGCAAATATTTACCTTTTATTTTGTGATATACACCTAAGAAATTTCTTT
>WTCE01000178.1 GCA_013138735.1 Crocinitomix sp.
TAGTAATCCAAAATACCATCAGGTAGCAACAGTTCTGCAAAGTCTTTATAAATGCTCATTTTTTTGTTTTTCAGAAATCAAAAATAATATCAAATTTTCATTTGACCCAGAAAAAGGACTTGATCCATGAAATCGGATTTTGAAGATTACTCGCTGCGCTGTAATTCTTTGCGTTGAAATGTGCACGATTTTGAGGGGTAGTCGCTGCGCTGTCCCCCTTTTGTTGAATTGAAATCGGATTTTGAAGATTACTTGCTGCGCTGTAATTCTTTGCGTTGAAATGCGCACGATTTTGAGGGGTAGTCGCTGCGCTGTCCCCCTTTTGTTGAATTGAAATCGGATTTTGAAGATTACTCACTACGCTCGTGATCCTTCTGTATGGATTTTTACCCAAGCATAAAGTCTAAATCTCAATTGCATTGAGATTATGGGCTTTTTTCGGTGATTATTTTCAGGAACGAGTTCCTGACATAATAAACGAAAAAAGCCCATTCGTCATAGACGAATAGACTTCTTTTGTGAGCCAGCTAGGATTCGAACCTAGGACCGCCTCCTTAGAAGGGAGGTGCTCTATCCAGCTGAGCTACTGGCCCCACACTTACCTTTATTTTATGAAGCGGTAGTTACTTCAACTGATAAAGGAGATGCGAACATCTCCTTTGTCGGGGTGGCAGGATTCGAACCTGCGACCTCGTCGTCCCAAACGACGCGCGATAACCGGGCTACGCTACACCCCGTGTAGCCTTTTCATTAGGCGAGCGCAAAGATAAGTATTTTTTTATATCTACACAATAGCTTTTTGATTTTTTTTTTGAATAGTTTTTTCTGCACTTCATAAATGGCAGATATAGAACTTGTTTGCCTTTTAAAAAAATAAAAATAGACTGTCCGTCCATTGACGGATAGTTTATTTTTTTAGACTTTTTGCTTAATTCTTGTTTTTTGCTTTTTCAATTTCTTCTGCCAAATTATCCAAACTTCCAATTGTTGGGGTTGCAAATGAACCTAAATAGTCTGCCGTCAATTTCGCGATATAGGTTGGGCTAATGATATCTTGCTCTAAATACTCCTCAATTTCTGGCATTACATCTAAGATATCATGATCGGCAACGCTTAGTTTGTCGCGGACAATTTTGAAGAATTTTATCTCGCTATATTCTACCTTATTATCGGCATTTATAGTGTCAATAGAAACTTTTATCAATGTTATTTGCTCTTCGTCTGTTAGATCGGCAACCTTTAGATCTGTAAAATAATCGATTAGAAATTGACCTCCCAATTCATTAATATCGCCGAGCATTTTATCCAAATTTGCTTTTAAATCAATATCCCCAAATAGTTGGGTTTCTTGTGCCATTTCTCGAATCATTTTAACCTCATCAGGATCAATATCACCGTCACAGGCCATAAAACAAAAGGCTGTGCGAAGGAGCAATTTTTCAAATTGTTCTTTTTCCATAATTATTTTTTTCTAAATCCAATAGAGGAATTACTGTTCCCTCCGCCTTCAAATTTTTCTTTAATCTTTAAATAGTTATTAATTTCTGACAAGGTGACGGAAGGTTTATTGGCCTTGATTGTTTCTTCCAATAAATTTTGTGAAATCTTCGTTTTTGCTCTTAAAGCATTTCGCGAAGCTTCGTCGCATAAAAAGCGCACGTCACTTGAAACAAAATTCTCTGTTAATTCAGCCAATTTTTTATAATCTATCTCGCCTTCCAAAGGTCTTTTATCTAGAACCAATTCAAACATCTCTGCTCGTGCATCAAAATCTGGCGGTGGAATATAAATGATCTTATCTAACCTACCGGCTCTTAAAACGGCAGTATCAAGTGATTCTGGGCGATTAGTTGCTCCAATCACAAACACTTCCGATTCACCCGTATTATTCATTTGCGCCAAGAACTCATTTACCGCAGAAGAACTCATATGGTTCATATTTGGCATATTTCGGTCTGGAACCAATGCATCCAACTCATCAATAAAAATGATACTTGGAGCATTCTCACGCGCTTCTTGAAATAAAGCACCAATATTTTCTTGTGTGGCGTTCACATATTTACTTTGCAAATCAGATGGTTTGATTTGGTAAAAACGGAAGCCGATTTCTTCAGCAAATTTCTCAGCAAAAAAAGTTTTACCGCAACCTGGAGGTCCGTAGAGCAACATACCATTTGGAATAGTTAATCCAAACTCCGCATAGCGTTCACGCTCTTTTAAAGCATCAATAACATCTACCTGCAATAATTCTTTCAAATCCTTCATGCCAGCAATGTCCTTAAAACCTTCGCCTGTTCGAACTTCCGAAGTAACACCACTTGATGCACCGCTCGATTGTCCTCCATACGCTCCGCCTGGTCCACCAACGGGTGCCTGTTTTTGCTTCATGTCTTCTGGCTTGAAGTCAACAGTCAGTTTTCCTTCAATTGCCTGAATCATTTCTGCGGCACTTTCGAAACGCTCATCTGGATCATTTTTTAAGGCTTTAATGATAATACCTAAGGTGTTTTTATCGATACTAGCATCACTGCTTACAAACATGAGTGGTTTAGCTCTCTCACCAGTTAAAACTTCCTCATATTTTTCTTTATTGGTTTTATAACGCGATAGTTCTAATGACCAAGGCGGAATACCAAAAATAAGATGGTAGAGCAATACGCCACAAGCGTATAAGTCTGATTTTGTAGAATAAGTACCCTCTAAACATTCGGGCGCTAAATAAATTTGATTTAAATCTTCTCTAGAGTAATCATCACAATCGCCATCCTGAGTACGCGAATGCCCAAAATCAATAATTTTTGGTACAGGCACATCACGCGAAAGATCTGTCATGATATTTAAGTTCGTAATTTCATTGTGAACGATAGCCACTGGCAACGAGTGCAAGAATTCTAATCCTTCTAAGACACCTTTCACCAATTCTTTTGCTTCATAAACATTAACTGAACTGTTTCGTTTTAATCGATCCGCTAATGTCTCCCCACTAATAAATTCTAGTACAACCCACGAATAATGCTGATCTTCTACCGTTAACCCGCCATTGTCTAAATAGGCCATTAAGTTTCTATGATTGAGTTGTTTCAAATGCTCAATTTCACGGATTTTACCTTCGGGTGTATATTGACTGGATTTTAATTTCGCGTGATCGAATAGTTTTAAAAATCGCGTAGCCCCTTCCCTATCTTTTACCCGGTAAGATTCGGCATAACTTCCCTCTTTCAAGAAAAACTTGACAGTGTATAGGTCATCAATGACCATATTTTTCTCTAAAATCCCTTTCATTTTATTTTTCGTTAGATCGCTTTGCGATCAGTCATTATGCAATAGTTATTAGTTTGCGTTTTGACCTGTTTTGTTTGATCGCTTAGCGATCTGTTGTTAGTCGTTAGACTTGTTATTTTTTATTCGAACACTGAGGCCGCATGCAATGTGGAAAACTCGAAGTGTTTTAATTTATCCAACTAAAACAGAGCTATCTCCGCTTGGTTGTTGGTCTGGTGGTAATAAATCCAACAGTGACATGACTATTGGATGTAATTCTTCTTTTGAAGGATCCTGTGATACTTTTTCTAAACCTTGCCCCAATAATTGGCGTGCGCGACTTACATCTTTCCATTCGTATCTTCCAAAATTATCATTGTGCTCTCTAATAAATCCTATTAATTGGAAAAGGAAAGTGATTTGGAAATAGGCATTCTCGATTTCTTCTAAAACGGATGCGCCCAATTTCACATCTTTACGGGCAATTACCTCATCCATTTGCTTTTTAAGAACGACAACAACTCTTGAAGAGCGTTCATCTCCTAACTCGGCATTGGCACGTTCTAAACGCAAAAACTCTTCATTTAATTGTTCTTCGAGTCTTGGCCATTCGGCTATGCTACTAACGTCATCTAATGACTTTAATAATTTCTTCAAATTTGCCAACACTTGCTGGTTACTATCAACGTCGTTTCGATTGCTTTCAAAATCTGCTTTTAAGATTTTAATGTCATCTTCAATTTTTCGAACACGGTCTGAATAATCCGTCTTTGGATCATCTTTTATTTCTTGAATGCTTCCTTGCGCCTTTCGCAATTCATTTGCGAGCCATTCCACCTCAATTGATTGTACTTGATGGGACGGAACTACAATATCATGCGTATAATCCAAATACGGGAAATACGCACTTAAGCTAATTTTCTGAGACTTATCTACACTTATGGTTAAGTCTACATCCGAATTCATAGGCAAAAGTGATGGTAAGTCATCCCCTGAAATCATTACGTCATAAACGTGCTGATTATAGATTGCTCTCGTCCCTTGTGCATCAGATTCGCCTTGATAAATAGGGAATTTTAGCGTATCAGCCTCTTCACCCGGTCGAATTCGGCCTTGCGTTTTCAAACCATTCCAAGTTCCAATTGCAGGCAAACTTTGATTTTTCTCAACACCTCTCACCTTTTCAAAAACGATTTTCCCAGATGCTTTTTGCTTAATTTCAATACCAATATGATAGGGCAAAGTTGCACTCCCAATTTTAGATCCTTGAATAATATTAAACGCTGAAGGTTCTGACTCCAACTTATTTCCAGCTTCATCAAATACATCTACTACAAATGAATTGGTTTTACCGTCCTCTAATTGTACCTCAATAACATCTCCTTTTTCATTCACCTCAAAACGTCCGCTAGACCATGCTTTGTCACCTCTTGTTATTTCAGCAAAAACACTTTCAGGAATAACACCATCCATTTTATCCTTCAGCATTTTTACGGTTACAAATTCTTCCGGTTCAACGGTTGAGGATTCATGTCCAAAATGCAATTGGATTTTTGTGTTATCACGGCTTTCTTCTCTTACTTCTTCTGAAATATCAACAGTTGAAGCATATAAGGCTGCTCCCTTAGCAACTGCCGTCATAGGATCAGTACTTGTATCTGGTTTACAAATTTGGTCGGTTAGCATTTGACGCATTACCGGCGAAAATGTTGGGCCACCAACTAAAATCAATGTTTCTAAATCAGCCCCCGTTAAATTATTCCTTTTGAGTAGATCTAAACTAATATCAATTGCTTTTTGGAAAACAGGCCCTAAAACCCGTTTCATATCCTCTTGATTTAACGTAATGTCTAATTCAAATTCATCCCCATTGTCATCCTCTCCAGGAATGACTCCTAAATCAGACAAAATATTATACTCTTCGTTGAAAGAAAGCTTAATTTTTGCTTCTTCACCGAATTGCTTCATAGCACTTTTCAGATTTTGCTTTTTAGCATCATCTTTCAAAATAGATGTTATGGCAAAATTTTCTTGTAAATAAGGAATGATCACTTCATCCACAATAGCATTGTCCAAGTTTTTTCCACCCAAATAATTATCTCCCTCTGTATCTTTCACTTTCATGATGCCCTCTTCTACTTTTAACAAAGCAGCATCAAAAGTTCCTCCACCAAAGTCAAAAACAAACCAAAACCCATCTTTTTTTTTCGATTCAACACCATAAGCCATTGAAGCGGCTATGGGCTCTTGCAATAACTCAACATGTTTAAAACCTGCCAATTCACCCGCACGGCGCGTCGCATCATTTTGGTTAATTGTAAATTTTGCAGGGACGGTTATCACAATAGAATTTACATTTTCATCCTTCACATACTTTTTCAATGCTTTTAAGACTTCTGCGGATAATTCTTCTGAGGTAAATTGTTTTTCTAAATGGGTACAGTTAAACTCCTTATCGGTTCCCATTGTCCGCTTAAATTCAATGAATGTATTTGAATCGTCTGCTTTCCAATCACGCATTGCGCGTAATTTATCTCGCCTTAATGCATTGTATGCACTATCTCCAACTTGAATTGCTTTTTTCTTATTTACGTATACACAAGAAGGCATTGTATCCTTTAGTGTATCTGATTTTTTAATTACAGCATCTCCATTTTCCATTCTGCAAATGGCTGAGTTTGTCGTACCTAAATCTATCCCGTAATCAATCTTTACTCTTGACATATCTCTTCCTTTTTACTCTCCAACGCTCACTTCAATTTGAGCAGACTGAATCATTTCTCCTTTATAGTTTACTTGAGGCTTTATTATTCTTGTAATCATCTGACGACCAGTCGGCAGCTCGTCACTACTCACGAAACTTACGGCTGCGTTTAATCCTTCTTTATAAGGTTTATCAAGCATGTCTACCAATTCATATCCATTTGCAATAAAATTATTCGCAATTCGACCAACAGAGGCATTGAGTTGCTTCAAGCCACGTGTGCCTTCATCCATACCCCCCAAGTTTTTTTGAATCCGAATTAATTCGTCAGCAATTTTTAAGACTAAAGAATGATCAGCTTTTGCTGGTACTTCTACCGTTTCTAATGTAGGTGCTTGTTGATTAATAATGATCGGTTCTGGCGGACCACCGTATAAAGATGATTCGCGGTGCAAAATATCTATCAAGGCTCTTTCAGGATTATATCCTTTCATTCTGAGTTCCTCTTTTACCCGTGCCAAATTTGAATTTAAAATTTCATTTTTTTGATCCGTACCTCTGATTACTAAAAATACAACTGCCATAAAGATAAAGGCAATTGCCATTATGATAAAGGTGATTGCGAGAAATCCTGAATCAGCTGGTGCTTCTTCTACCGCAACGGCTGCTTCCTCAGCATAAGTTAGCATAGGGCTTATGGCGGTTAATAATAGGATACTGATTTTTTTCATTTTAATAAAATTTATATTGGGTCAATTATTAAGAAATGCTTGAATTAGTTGCAACTACGCGCTATAAAAATAAAGAGCACAACTACTCCAATTATGATGCGAATAACATTGCCAACATCACTTCCTGCTTTTCTGTTTTTCGCTGTATTTAACTGCGATTTAATACTGTTGATAGTTCGTTTATTCTCATTAAAACGCTGTTTTGTTGGCGCATTCTTAGCAATAGGATCTAATGCGTTTAGAATACCAACCGAACGTGTGACAGTTGCCGCAAGAGCATTTAAATGTGAATGATTGTGTTTTAACTTACCCTGTTCTCTATTTACAATATCAATGACTGTATTTAGGGCAATATTGGTTACGGTAGATGAAATAGCTATGTAAAATTCGTTTTCAGCGCCAAGGGCTTCTTTAATTTTTCCAAGACGCGGACGGCATATTTTGACAAACTTTACAATTGCATCTAAATTGCCTGTGGACGCCGAAACATTTTCATCAATCGCTTCAGTTATTACATTGTAATCTTCTCCTACTTTAGCTCTCTCCTCTTCTGTCGGTTGTCCACCACCCCATTCACCAATGGCTTCAATATTATCATTGATTCGATCTAAAACTTGCTCATTACGCGTAATTTCTTTCGCGAGACGTATAATTTCAATGGCTTTTGGTGCCGGATTTCCAGTATCGTTTAATGCCTTGAAATAATCAATACCACATTGTAATAATTCTTTGGCCAATTTATCTGCAACTAACTTAAACTGTGTCGCTTCGGATGATAAGGTTGAACGCAAAGCCAAAACATCTGGTTGTGTTGATTTGAACAATTCTAGTCCTGCATTATAGGCTTCTTTCGGATCTTTTTTACGCGCACTTTTTGCAGCTTCAATCCGATTATCAATATTGTGCAAAGGATCTTCCGTAAACTTACGTGAAACGGCCAATTTAATTTCATCAGGGCAATTCATGAAAAGGTTCATGAATTGTGTGCCCTCAAAGCTCGGATGATTTTCTAAACTTGCCATGAGTTGTTCAACCGTTTGCTCAATCTGCTTTTTACCATCAATGGCATAATTAGCATCTGCAACTAAAGCAATAAAGCTTTTAAAAATGGGTGAATTGATGAGCGCAAATTTTAAGGCAGTTCCAGCCTGCATGTCAGCCGTATTGTCTTGACTCAGTAATAGTGTTCCTAAATTATTATAATAACTAAAGTTGTTTTCAGATACCGGTTTATTATCGGTTACCTTATGCCATATTTCCTTAGCTTTTGCTACATCCCCTGCGGTTAAATATTCTAAGGCTGACGCATCAATAGGCCCATTGTCCGCAAACCAAAACAAAGCTTGGTTCACTCTTCCGTGGTTTTGTTCAATTAAGGCAAACGCCTTATTAGACTCGGCTTCTGTTCTTACTATTGCTGTCAAAAAACTAAAATCGTAGGGTGATTCTATTGCTTTACCGACTGAGGCAAAGCGAGCTATTCTGCTCTTTTGTTTTTCTAATTCTCGAGCTGATGCACTTGCTAAAATACCTGCTACTCTGAATGGATTTTGATCAATTAAATTCATGAAGCTTTAAATATAGCAGAAAATATGCGTTTTAAATGGGTATTTTTTGTTGAATTATTGTTAATTTTTTTGAACTTGATTAATAGGCCAGATTGAAGCATATAGTTTCTCATAATAGCTTTAACAATTCGTCAGATATTCTTAATTTAGCAATTACCGTTTTAAATCAATTAATAGACTGAAAACTAAACCTTTAATTGCGTTCAATTTTAATCATACTATTTAGCTTTTGGGGCACATTCATTTATGCACAAAATGAGACCGTAAAACCTGTTTTTCAAACTGGGCATTACGCCAAAGTCAATCAACTTATTATTCATAGCAATAATGAAGAAATGGTAACGTGTGGTGATGACGGTAAACTCATTGTTTGGAACATTATTTTAGGCTTGCAGCGCAACTCAATTCTTGCAAATTCTAGCGGCATCCGAACCTTCCATTTTTTAACCGATTCTTCTATTGTTACGTTAAGTAATAATTCTGAAATTCAACTGTGGAGTTATCCCGAATTAACAGCCATTCCGACCACAATACATACCGAATTTCAAGTTAAAGACTTGGCTGTAATCAATGATTCAACCTTATGTTTAGTAGGACGTTGGGTTCACTTGTATTACATTCATTCACAAAAGGTAAAAACATTAGACTTCATTTCTAAGCAGCTATTTTCAACTGTTGCCTATCATGCTGGTAGAAATGAAATAGCCGTTGCTGGTCCTATTGATAATTATTGCACAACAATATCCTTAGAAAAGCCTTTTACTTTTCAACGTTATTTAATTGGAAATATTAATAAAGTCGCGTATTCAGATTCGAACCAATTAATGTTAGCCAGTATTGATGGAAGTTTGATTCGCGTTCAACTGAATCCACTAAAGAAAAATACATTTACACTAAAAGACAATCATAATTTTGTAACAGATATGGACGGTGCAAAAGGCCATATTGCAGCCGCTAGCACAAATGGATTCGCGGTGATAATAAATGCCGAAAATCAGCAAGTGCTTACCAAAATCGGATTAAATGGTGTTGCACTAACAGCATTAGACTATAGTTCAGACGATAAATGGTTGGCCATTGCAAACGAAAAAGGTACAATTTGTATCTATGAAACTGAAAACTATAAACTAAATCGTGTTTTAAAAGGCGCTTCAGCCAGCATTACAGCAATTCAACTGTATGGGCAATATTTATTCGTTGGTTATTCTGATGGAATAATAAGACAACTTGATTTAGCTGAGAATAAAATTGTCAGTAACTCGATTAAACTAGACGCTTTTGAGGAACAACAAGGAATAAACTATTCCATCCTTTCAATTGATACGCTTGTAAACATGCAATTAGCGTTTACGGTATTAAAAACAGACCGCCATCACGATAATAGGAGTTTATTGCGATCAGTCAAAAAAATAAAATCTGTTTGGGATTTAGAAAAAAACGAATTGCTACTCCAAAAGGCAATCGAAGATGTTTCATTGCGCCTTGCTGTTGATCAACGCTTTAAAAAAGAAATTCCATTTCAAATAGAACAATATACAACTGGGATTGATCACTATAGCAAAAATGGAACGGATTATCAATTGCATGCTGATTCGCTGAATTTTTCAAAATCTAAATATGGCAAAACTATCGCCTACCCCAAAAAGCATGAGGCTCCAATTACAGGACTGCGGTTTTCTGACAATGGGCAATTGGTGGTTAGCTATTCTAGAGACGGTAGCATACGATTTTGGGATGATAAAGGAAACTATTTAGCGGCACTTTATCTTTCGGGGCAATATGGGTTTACTTATTGGAATCCTGACAATTATTATTTTTCATCCAAAGAAACCTTGGATAAGATTGGCTTTATTTATAAAAACAAACTCTATTCATTTGAGCAGTTTGATGTGTTCTATAACCGCCCAAATATCGTTATGAAAAACTTACCTTTCTTTAGCGAAAAGAATGTTTCCGATTTTGAAAAAGCGTATTATAAGCGACTTGAAAAGCTTGGCATTACGCAGAGTAAATTAAAAATAGCAGAAGATTTACCAGAAACTGACATCAGCTACCTTGGTGAATACAGTACAAAATCCGCAGTTGCTGAGTTTAAACTCAGTTTTAATGATTCTAGTGCACAAATAGCCTCTTATTCATACAGTATTAATGGCATTGAGATCAAAATACCTATTCCGCTAACATCTAATAGTTATGCCTGCAATCAAACTATTGAACTTGCTTCTGGCATTAATCAAATCGAGTTCTTTTGCACGAATGATAAAGGGGTGAATTCACTCATAAAAAAACAAATAATCACCTGCGAAAGGACGTTTGAAAAACCCGAGTTATATGTGGTTTGCATTGGGGTGAGTGAATATAAAGATCAAAATAAAAACCTTAAATATGCACGCAAAGATGCGGAGGATATATCCGAATTGATACAAGCGAATAAACAATTTGAAGTCGTTCATCAAAAAACAATTTTAGATGCCGCGTTTACAAAAAATAGTTTGACTGACTTAGATGATTTTTTGAGTAAGGCGGGCATTAATGATGTGGCCGTATTGTATTTTGCGGGCCATGGAATATTAGATGCGAAATTGGATTATTATTTAGGCACAGCTGACATGAATTTCAATGATCCTAGCGAAAAAGGGTTGGCATTTAATGCTCTTGAAGAATTATTCGAAGAGTTTGACTGTCGGAACAAACTTATGCTAATTGATGCCTGTTTTAGTGGTGAATTGGATAAAAGTCATGTACGCATTGATTCGGCTGCCACAAATAAAGAAAAAGGCAACATCCAGTTTAGGAGCAGTGGCAATGCTTTATTAGATGGTGGTGGCGAGATGGGAATTTTTGAATTGTCTAAACTCACATTTATCGACTTAACCACAAGCCGCGGAACCAATATACTTTCATCCGCATCTGGTATAGAATATGCGATAGAAGGTGAAAAATGGCAAAACGGTTTATTTACGCATGTTTTAAAAAAGGGTTTATTGGATAAGGAGGCTGACTTGAATGGCGATAAACTTATTCGAATTATGGAATTACAAGTTTATTTACGCGAAACGGTTTCTTCTATGTCGGGGGGTGCGCAAAACCCCATTTTACGCAAAGAAAACAACAAGAATAATTTTATAATATGGTAAAATCACTCCTTTTCATATTTGCGTTAATCATTTCGCATGTTGGATTCAACCAGAATTTAAGTTTAGGATTGGGTGGCACAGCTAATTTTAGTCGGGCAATTTATAATTCTGAATTTAATTTTGATGTTTTAACACCAGCCGGAGATACCCTGATCCTGGAAGCCAATAATATTGACATTAGCAAGAGTATAAGTTTGCCAATATTCGCACGTTATACCGCCAAAAAGAACTGGTGGATTCAAATGGATTACGGTTATGAAACTTGGCGATTTGACATAGATGGACAAGCAAGTCCAACAGCATATACTATTGACGGCAACGTGAATGATCGCCTTGCAGCCTCGTGGGCAATCTATTCAGGCGGATTAGATTCGGTTTCATTTCGCAATGAGTTCTATGAAGCCTATCAACAGAACGAGGAAGATGAAAATCTCACAGAATTCAACAGTTTTGAACGTGTTCAATACAATAAGCTATCCGTCGCATTTGGTTCACAACTCAATAAAAAAGGAGCCATTCAATTTTATTATGGTTTGGGTAGTAGCATTATGACAACAAGTACCTTTGAATCTCATCAGGGACTAGTTTTTGAAAACGACTTAGTTTTATATCAAAATGAAATTTTAGATGCTTTTCCTAAATTAACAAGTTTTCAAATAGCCCACTTTATTAATTTTGGTTTGGAACGTCAAAATTTGCGCGTTGGAATTGACATGATTTTTCATGGCTTTGCACTTTCTAGTGTGCACGAAGGCTCTAAAAACAATGTTACGCAAACCAATAATGTGGATAGCGAATTGGTGCAACGCCTTGGGAGTTTTGGCGTACACCTAAACTATACTTTTTTCAACCAGAACTTTAACCAAATTATTAGTGATGATAAACGCGCAATACTCGACCCTGTTGTGATTGGACGATACAATCAAAAACCAAAACTATTTCAATTTGGTGCGGCTATCGATTTCCCATCTTTACACAAGTCAGGTTGGTCAATTTTAGAGGGCTATGATTTGGAGGATCAAAATGTCGAACTAAACACCAAGCTAAATGCCGAAAATGACACCCGAATAACCGGTTTACACATTAATGCGGAAGATTTAGGTGATTATATTTACATTGAAAAGGCAGATGAAGATGTGTTTATAAATGGTGCGGGCGAAATTGACACGAATGTAATATTCACTACTTTATTTTTTGATTCTGGAAATATCAATACCATTGTTAAATCTCCAAAATTTTCGGGATTCGTGCGTATTAATCCACACCAATTATTTTCAGCTGATTTAAGTTTGGGTTACCAAAATCAAATTTATGGAATTGTGGCCTATGAAACTAAAGAAACGGCCACTGGCGAAGACATCAAAAGTATTACACGCAGGCTACTCTACCGTGAAAATTACCATCAAATTACATTAGGAACTAAGGCTTATTATCAAAACAGATTAAATAATGTAAGCAAAATTGGAGCCCATATTGGAATCAATTATAACCTATGGTTACCTGGGCGTTTTATCACTGAAAAAGGCGGCGCCAACGACAGCGAATTATTGGAAGATTTTCACGAATATTATTTGGAAAATGATGATGCTGATGAGTGGAATAAAAATATAAATCCAGACGGTGATAAAGGACTTTTTTCAAAGGCCGATTATTACAATCATACCTATGAACCCGATTCAGAAATTGCACAACAAAACTCTTATCACAGCGATTTTTCACCGTATTTAATAAATACAGCTTTAAAAAGAAGCTTTTTTGAAGTCCGCCTAGGGGTTGATTTATACGTTGAAAATTTAAAGTTCACGGTGTTTGCCGAACGATCTGTCTGGAAAAAGAAGTTTTTGTATAATGATTTAACAACTTTCGGAATGTCGGTTTCTATGTTTTTGAATTAGGTTAAATATTCCTTTCATTTTCAAAAAACACTAATCAATTGATTTTCAAGCTCAGTAACCTTTCCTGTTTCACAATCTATTAGGATCGTTTCAGCAGTTCGCCCTCCCCCATTCTCATTTGTGGTCCACCTGTTCACCTGCCAAGTCATTATTTCATTAGTAAAGGTTTGAACAAGCTCCATATTTGGCATTTCATATCCGTTTTCTTTGGCTATTTCAATTGCATTGTAATATGAAATTGAGTGTTCATTATCGTAGTTTACAAGACTATCTAATTCTCCGTTTTCTGAATAATACTCCCATTCACCAATATAATAATGGTATACCGAAGACATCAGTCCAAATCTCTTTATTCGACCATTTTCATAATATTCTTTCCATGAATCTATTTTGTTGTCCTTGTTGAGTACACGCTCGATATATGGCTCACCATTCGGATGCTTTCTTCTAATTATACTGAAATGTAAACTATCGAATTGCACTCTTTCTCCAGATTCACCTACCGCTTCAGTTAAGTCATTAAGCATTATTGAATCTTCTGGGATCGATTTCGTTTCGCTCTCTTGATCAGATAGTGAAGTTTCTGAGCAAGCGTTCGAGAGCATAATTAATGCAATAATTTGTAATATTTTCATTTTATTCGCCTCTTTTAAATATCCATTTTACTAATGATCCATCTACGGGAGCAGTATCTGTGCATGCAGATCCTTCGCAAAACCCAAGTTGCCAACCAGATTCTAATTTAATAAAATAGCCCCAACCTCTCATTAAACCTAAGGAGTTTTGCAATTTAGTGGGTAATTCACTCCAATTTGTTCCAATATAGTATCCTTCCGGAGTTTTAAAGTCTCTATCATTGGTTGACCAATGTGTTGTATCTCCGTTGTCATTGAGAACTACTAAAAAATCGCAGCTGTATTTATTAACACTTATAGCTGGTAAAATATTACTTGCGGTAGTCATTAATCCTAAAATCTCTTTTTTTTCTTCGATAACAGGAATCTCTTCTTCTGCAGAAGAACTGCACGCTCCACTTAAAACAATGACGATTAATACAGCAACAAACTCTTTCATAATCAGCAACTAGCTTGAATAAACGTGATTCGGAAATTAATATTGGAAGGGTTTGATTTTCTTCCACTTTAATTGATCAACAGGTAATTTAGAAATATAATACCCTGTTTGAGTCAAATTTTTATCAAAATAATTCTGCCGATCAAGTGTAAAACTTATTTTATTATCAGCTATCCAGGCTAAATCTTTTACAAGACCTTTTAATGAGAAGCTGATTACCTCTTTAAAATGTCCTTTTGGTCCAAATTCTTTAATTCTTTCTAGAATTGTAATGTTTGAATAATGATAATTATAAGAATGAATCATTAAAAATTTATGATCATGCGAAACAGTTGGTGGTTCAGTTGCTCCATCACTTGTTGAGATGACATTATAAGCTATATTAGAAACACTATCAATCATTGTTGTTCCTCCTATGAATATCGAAGCTTCCTGCCAACGCGTGACCAGAAATAACTTAAAAGGTGTTACGAATCCATTATAATACGTGGTCGTACGTACTCCTAAACCAGGATCCAAAACATGCTCGAAAGTCATTCGGGCTTTAGCGGTTTGAATCGTAAAGTCCGAATCAGAAAATATAACCGCTGCAGAGTCTTGTGAAATAGAAGGCTGATACGTCTTTTTCAACTTCAAAAACGCCTCTTCCGAAAGTGTATCAAAATTGCTAGGAGTCCAGTCATAAATAATCTCATTTCCTTGCCCGAAGGAATAAGTTGTGTCTGCATTAGACAGCCAGTCTTTTTTCGTTTCATTGCTGGAACTATCAATTGCTAAAATTGGTTTCTCAGTGCCCCGCGAATTTAGATCTTTCGTTGAATTCTCTTTGCAGCCAGACAATATGACTATTGCCATTAATACGAACCATATGTAGTTTAAACTTTTCATTGAAGCTGAACAACTTTATAAATCAGGTTTACAAAGAAAGATCACGTATTTCACATTTCATTTTATAAACCTCTAAATGATCCATTTTTAAATTAAAAGTTACGCCGCGCTTAAAAAGTGAGGTTGCAGAAACATCACTCATCCATTTTGATACCTCTTCCTTTTGATAATCATAATCCAAGTCTATATCAATGGTCTTATTAAAATCGACTTTTACTTTTATAATTTTTTCAACTATTCTATTTAGCGACATGACGTGCGCATTTTTAATAAAGAGATAAGCGACAAATACATAAAATGATTTGGTTGATCTGTTAATGGGATAAAAAGAATCACAATCTGCGATACAATGCATCAATAAGTCTTTAAATAAGGGATAAAAGTCATTGGCTTTGTCAGCCTTTAATTGCGTATAAATAGTTGCCGCAATTTCATCTATATTCTCAATAAGTTCACGATTCTTAAGTTTTCTGTACGTTTCCCAGGATGTTAATTTTTCAAGCAATTCTTTAAAACTATCCGCAATAGTTACGGTTTTACCCTGTTTTTTAAAACCTATTCTAGGTTCACCATTCAAGGCGCAGTTCGAATAATCAAAAAAGATATTTAAATTACCACCGCCTGCAAAGACAACTGTTTTTTCAATCCCAAAACCAAAATACATTTGCTTTCCTAATTCCCCATACAATGAGTCTACATTTATGTCACCCATTCCATATAAATGCATAATTCGAACACTATTTGAAATATCAAAATTATTTGTTACCAATTGAACAGTATCTAAATACAGTTCCCCTCCATTTTGTTTTCGCAATAAAGCGAGATATTGCTTCGGAAATTCATAGCCATACTTAGCTTTAATATCTGCTAAAAAAGGTTCAATATTTTCGGTATTTTCAAAATATGCGTCGCTCGCTAATCGCTCTTCTTTATTTTTATAGCTGAAAAAGAAGTCATCTTCATGAAAAGAATCCAAACCAAATGGCAAATTTTCGTAATAAACCTTGGGGTTAATGCTTTCCAATAAATCGATTGCCTCATCTAATCTAACGATAATCCAATCAATAAAATGATACCGCCTTTGTGAAGAATCAGAATTGAAGAATGGAAAAACTGAACCATCTCCCGCTTCATTGGAACACCAAACATTTCCAGATTCAGATCCATTAATCACAATAAAATCAGATGCACCGCAGCCGGAATATTGCACAGGAATCGTTCCGTCTGAACTTTTACCCACTAGCTTTTCACTCATTATTTCGAATGGGTAATCAGCATCAAATTTAAAATTTGCAGCGGTTAAAGGAAAAGGTTTTTCAAGATTATAATAGCCTTTGGAATACAAGATGCCTTGCAAATTTAAAGGTTCCACTACAGAATTAATACTATCCTTAACATCTACTATTCCATTTGCAATATTGAGTAAAAAATATCGGAATTCTTTTGGAATTTGAATTGAATATTTGCATTCAAAAGCACTTACTTCATCCTCGAGCATTACCGTACCAATATGATAACAATTAATACCTTTATTAAGCAATTTGAATCGCTCAAATTTTTGCTTTAGTAATTCGATTTTCATTCTACCTTTAAAGATAATCAATTCAGTATCTCTGAGTACATCATATCTTAATAAAATCAATGCACTGGATTGATAAATGGAATTTTCTTATTCGTTAAAATGACTTGGATTATTGACAATAAAACATATCTGATTCGAAAATCATCAATTTTACTATTTGCCATATCTAATGCTTTAAACAAGTGGATATAAAGCGCTTTAAATTGCTCATTTTTGTTTTCTTTGAGAGACATACTTGAATATACTGATGGAAATTCGATTGGTATCTTATTGTCATCCAAAGGATACTTCATTCCAACAGAAATTCCTCTGCGTGAAATCGCTATTTCAGAAATATGTCCAGATGTAATCTGCAATAAATTCGCATGAATATCTTTTGTTGCGTCCCGGATTAAAACTTCATCTGTAGGGACAAAACCGAGGTAACGACATGTTTTAAGATCTAAAAAACCACCGTAATAATATTGAAGTTCTAATTGCTTAACCGTTTCGTTCAAAGTCGATTTTGATTTAACAGTTAACACAATGCGCTTAGCATTCAAATGTACACGTAATTCAATCAATACCACTATATCTTCTTCATTCATGAAATTAAAAAAGTAACGTCGATTATTGAAATACTTAAAGCTCAATCGTTCGTCAGTTGAAAGCATTGCTGCCACCAATTGATTCTGAAATTGTACTTTATTTACAGTTGTTGGTGTTTTCATGATTTCTGTTATTTTCTTTGGCAGGCATTAATCGTTCGAATCAACTTTATTCTATTATCGAGAATCAGTTGAGCCTCAATTTCATTTAAGAGCTGAACAATGGTGTCATTCATTGGTTGAAGGAATTTGGATTGCTTTTCAACTACGTCTGGATTGAATGAGTTTTTATCTGTCTTTAAAATTTTCAAATAAAGTACAATTCGATTCTCTAAGAACTCCGCATCACCAGAATCCTGATGATTTGCTAATGCATCCATAATACTAATTAGTACTGTTAGGTTTGTTGCCTTAATTACTTTATCAATATTGGCAGAATCTTCCATCAATTTATTCAAAAAAGTCTTAAACATTTTTTGATCACCATGCTGCAAGCTCATAAAAAGTCTATGCGTTGCATTTATCGGATAATCCCTATTAGCAGGACCAAGTTGATTCGAATAATAATTATCCAATGACGGTCGATAACCAGACTTATAGCTCTTCTCAGTGAAGAAAGAAAAGAGTTTAAATAATGATAAGAATTCCATAACTTTCAATGTTTATACGCCAAACGTATTCATCAATTACGCAATCATTTTGCGCAGTTAAAAATATAAACACAAAAAACGCTAGAAGAATTAACTCCCAGCGTTTTTTGTATAAATTTCAAGTTTATCTTTTGAACTATACCAGTTTGACATCCACTTCCTCAGAAGGATCAATGGCAGCCGCTTTTACATCAACATTAACCTCCACCACATATTCAGACTTTTCATTCTTTGCAAACTTTCCTAGTTTACCAATTTTACCCATAGCACCACCCTTTTCCGCTAATTCGTCATTAGATGATTTGAGCAATTCGAAAGGAAAATTATACGCATGCACTTGCTGTTCGCCAGTTTTAATAACTGACTGCGCGTCAAACTTCTGACTTCCTAATGTAAACTCTTTTGTATCTTCGTTATCTCCACGCCCCGTTGTATAACGTTCAATCAACTTAACTTCCATTGATTTTATTTCTTGGTCGCTTTTACTTGTTAAGGTGAATTTTCCCTTGACGATTCCCTCGGCAATTGAAATTTGCCCTGGCATATCAATTTGAATTTTGACGCCACCGATACCCAATTTGCTTTTTATTTTTTGAAAAAATCCCATATTTATTTTTTTGTTTAATTATTTTTTTTGAGTTAGATTAAGGTTGAGGTTGAAAGTCCAAAATTAATTTCATGATTTCTTTCGTGTCTTCCACCTCTTTTAATGAAAGCCTAAGTTCCTTGACTTTTTTATCTTTAAGTGCAATTAATTTTAACTCTACTTTTTCTAAATTGGTAAAGTCCTTTTGTTCTATTAATTCATCTCTCAATATTTCATACTTCTTAAAAATCAGCATTCCAGGAGCAATGTAACCCAGTGCATAAGTTATGGTATAGCTACTTTCAATTTCTGAATAGCGTGCAAATGATATACGCCGCTCTGCTTTAATTCTTTCTTTTTCTTCAGCTTCAAGTCTTTTTTCTTCTGCTTCTTTGAAAGCAACTTCATCTCTAGCAAAAGTAAATTCAACAGATTCGAAGACTGTTTTAGAATATTCGTATACAGGGACAGTTTTGTATGATTCGTCCGTCCATTCTGTTTTAGTTCCATTTTGGAAATAACCTTCAACCGTCACTTTATAGGTTAAATTCTCAAAATTCATTCTATCCTTTTTTAAAACGACTAAATCATCATGACTGGCTTGGTCGTCTTTTGGAGTGAATATGTATACAGGTATATATTTTTTCCCAGAGAATTTATCTTTAAATGCCTTCGAAGTTGGGAGCCAATAATAATTACGAGATCGAGGGTGACGGTTGTACCCTCCATCATTCTCTTTGTAAACAACGTTTACTACAATCTTATCGTACTTTCTTAGCGTAGAGTTAATTGCTATCTTAAATCCAAAATCATTTGTAGAGAGATAGTCTATGTCAGTAACATCCTTCATCAATGTTTTATGATGATCAGTAGTAAAAGTGATCTGTGCTACTCCAGCAGTCGTATACAGTGTTACAAATATTAGTAAAGTAAGTAATGTTTTCATAAGATCTTTTTTAAACTCGTTTGAATAATTAGGTCTAAAGTAGAGACTGTTTGAGGTTCAGGAAAATTCAAGAACCAAAATTTATTCCATGGTATTTAATCTATGACGGATGGCATAAAACAGCATTTTTATTGGGTTTAAAGAAAAAATGCTAGCGGAATAAGCGCTGTTAAGCTATTTCATTTTTAAAACTAACCATTCCCTCACCGAGACTGCCAACGGTTAACAATTTTGTCATAAGTCGCCATTTTTACCCTATTTTTAGCTGTTGATGATAATTTGTATACGCCGATAATAGCATGAAAAATAAATTCGTCTTTTTCGATAAGAAATGGCTTCTGATCTTCCTATTGCAAATATGCGGTTATAGTGCATCTTTTGCTCAGCGCGATCGCACCGTATTGGATGCTATTGTAATCCAAAATAATAAAGACACCAATCAAATTAAAGCATTACTTGAACTCTATAAAATAGATGAATTGGATGCGCCCGAAAAAGCGAAAACATATTTAGATCAAGCTATGATTCTGGCTAAAAACCTAGATTTTGAAAGAGGAAAAGCCGAAACTTTACTTTTATATGGAAATCATTATTCTGCTCAAGGAGACAGCAAAATGGCTGAAGAAGCTTTGCATAAAGGAAAAGATATTTATGAAAGCCTAAATGACCAAGTTGGGGTCGCAAATTGTTTGCATAATTTTGGCAATTCTGCGGTCTTTCAGGGCAACTATGAGAAGGCATTAGGTTACTATCTTGAAGCAGCCCAAATAAATCAGGAAATAGGCGACACAATGGGATGGTCCAAAGCCCAACATAATATTGGCGGAATGCACTATCAACTGCAGCAATACGACAAAGCCTTGGAGTACTGGGAAAAAAGCTTGAATTTAGGATTAGCTATAAATGATTCAATTGGAATAGTCTATTCATTAAACGCAATTGGAGTTGTACACACTGCAAATAAAGACTATGAAAAGGCTTTAGAGATACTACAGTCTACCTTAATCTTTGCAAACGACGTTAGTGGACCATCTGAGATGGCATCAATTTTACTCAATATAGGTGTGCAATTTCAACAATTAGAGGCGTTAGATAGTGCAAAGTATTATTATACCGAAGCATTAGAAATTTATAAACAAATTGATGAAAAATATGAATTAGCAATTCAATATAGTAATCTAGGGATATTAGAGTGCGATTTAGAGCATGGAGAGCTTGCAATTGCCTATTTCGACTCAAGTATAACGATTGCAGAGAACCTTGGAGCCGCGCACCTTCTAGAGTATTCCTACGGTGGTTTAGCTGATGCCAATAAGATTTTAGGAAATTACGAAATTGCATTTGAATGGTTAGAAAAATGGCATGATGTAAAAGACAGCTTGACAGGCGAGACAGTTCAATTAAACATGAACGAACTGCAAGAAAAGTATGAGGCGGAGCTAAAGGATAAAGAAATTGCAATGCTTCAGAAAAAAGAAGCCGAAGCCAACTTAACCGCCGATCAAAGAAAATGGTTTATGATTATTGCCATAACTTTGTTACTCTCGTTTTCATTTATACTGTTGCTTTATTTGAGTAGAGGAAAAGCGAAAGAACGGCAACGCAGATCAGAATTAGAACAAAAAGCGCTTAGGGCCCAAATGAACCCTCATTTTATCTTTAATAGTTTAGGCGCTATACAACAAATGTATGTTGCTGGAGAAATGGACCTAGCCAATAATTACATGGGCGATTTTGGAAGTTTAATGCGTAAAATTTTGGACAATAGCGGCAAGGATTTAATTAGTGTGAAAGAAGAGTTAGACATGCTAAAACTTTATCTAGAGCTGGAAAAAGGAAGAAATAATGACATTCTTGATTACGCCATTGATGTGGATGACAACATTGACCAATTAGGTACCAAAATTCCACCAATGATTATTCAACCTTTTGTTGAGAACGCCATTTGGCACGGCTTGCTTCCCGCGAAGAAAAAGGGCAAGGTAATCGTTCGACTAAAATCCACTAAAAAAATGAATATGTTAATTTGCGAAATTAAGGATAATGGTGTTGGTATTCGGCAACAAGCGAAGCGAAAAGAGCATGAATCTAAAGGGATGAAAATAACAGAGCAACGTCTTGGCACCAAGATACGCGTTGAAAATTTATCTCCAGGAACATGCGTAACCATAAAAATATTGATATGATTCGGGCATTGATTATTGATGACGAAAACTGGGCGAGACAATCTCTTAGTGACCTTATAAATCGTGAACTCCATGACACCGTTAAGGTATTGGGAGATGCTGATGATATTGGTACGGGAATAGCCCTCATAAAGAAACATAAGCCTGACTTAGTATTTCTGGACATTAAAATGCACGAAGGCACTGGTTTTGATCTTTTACAACAACTAGACACTGTTAATTTTGAGGTCATTTTTGTTACCGCATATGATGAATATGCCATTAAGGCAATTCAATTTTCTGCTTTTGGATATTTATTAAAACCTGTTAAATTGCAAGAGTTACGAGATGTTGTCAACCAACTAGAAACGCACATGCAAGACTTCAAACCTGCTGTTGACCGGCGCATTAAGGTGTTGGTTGAGAACTATGGGGATGATCGTAAAATCAAGAAATTAATCATCAATCATTTGAACGGTTTCGACGTATCATTAGTCGAGGATATTATTCGGCTTGAAGGAGATGGTAATTATACCAATTTTATAATTACGAATGATAGAAAGGTTATGACCAGCAGAACCTTAGGAGAGTATGAAGAATTGCTATTTGATCATGGTTTTTATCGGGTCCACCAAAGCACAATCGTTAATTTACGTCATGTTGCAAAATACCATAAAGGAACAGGCGGTAAAGTGGAGATGAGTGACGGAAAACTCTTCAATGTCAGTAGATATCGCAAAGCGGGTTTTCTTGAGTATTTTCTTGGTAATAATGATTAATGAATCTCATATGAATTGACTTGTGCATCTCAATACTATTAACTACTTACTTAAACAAAAAAAAAAAAGCGCCATCCGTCAGCTGACGGAAGCGCTTCTTTATATCAATTGTTATTATTGATTAATCAAAAACAACTTTTTCAATGCCATCATTAGACCAAGTAACTGTCATATGGTCAACTCCAAAATCGTCGCTACACTCATACGTGTTTTCATCTGCGATATAGTTGATCTCAAGATTTGATACCATAGGGTCTGCAGGAACATCCATTCCTTTTTCTGTAATGTAATCGTATACAGAAGCTCCTTCAGGAATATAGTTCGTTACGATCTCAGAAAGTCTTGCTCCATCCTTAAAACTTGCTACAAATTCTAACATAGATGAATTAATTTTTATTGAACCTTCATCTACCAACTGCCCAACAGAGAGTGTTGCAATATCATCTACATATGACTTGAATTCAACCGTATAACCAGTATTATTCAAATCTAAAAGATAGAGATCACTTTTGTTCGGATCCATCATATCGTCACTTCTATCTACAAAATTCATTGCAGTAAGATAATCAACCACTTCTACGTCTTCATCACCATTTTTCAAAGTCATAAAATAGGCGTCTTCGGCAGCTTCGGCATTCAACTTAACGTAGATTTTGCCTTCAGGTGCTATAATAGTTGTTTTTTTCTCATCATTACTCATGACTGAAGCTGCAGTAATATTGGCCGTAATGTCTATTCCATCAAACACGAAGCTTTCCCCCTCTGTCACTGTTATTGGCTCAGACGAACATGAGGTCAAAACTGCCGTCAAAATCATTAAACTGTAAATTGTCTTTTTCATAAAAATAAATATTGATTATAGATTAAGAAAGAGTTTCTATCTCACCTTATTTATTGAGATATTACCGCCCATTCCTAGGTTATTTAAAATCAAATCTATCGCATAAAGACGAATGTATTAGTATGATTGGTCACGAATTTATGCGTTGGTAGCATTTTGTAAACACTTGGCATTTTTAAAGAAAAAAAACAATGAATTGAAAGAAATAGCGAATGCTAAATTGCTACAGAACCATTGTAAACATAAATAAAAGAGAGAAAGAAAACTACTGTACAATCAGTTTTGAACTAAATACGTTTTTATTACCTGAATTGTACACAAAAAGCATATAGGTTCCTGGTGCTAAATCACTGCTATTGATTTGCAATTGCGAAGCGAATACTGTTTCATTGCGATAAACCTCTTGACCCAACATGTCGTAAATCAATACAGCATGATCGTTTTGTAAATCAGACCCAAAATAAATCGTTGTGAATTCGGTAAAAGGATTTGGGGCGATTGTTATCGTAGAAAGTTTTTCGCTTGCTAAGCCCAAACAATCCACTACGGTAATCAGTACCGAATCAATTCCATGGCAACCAAACTCATCTTCATAAGTATAATACACGTAATGTTCGCCAATTCCAGCCACTGTTGGAGAAAAAAGAGGACCCGCTAACCCAGAACCACTAAATATCCCACCACTCGGTTCTGCAAATAAGGTGATGTTGTCATTTGAAAGACAAACAACATCATCCTCTAACGGTGTGATTTCCACAATTGGCTGCGGGTCAACTGTTACAATTATGTCATCCCAATTCGAGCATCCATTTTCATCCGTTGCCGTAACCGTATAAGTTGTCGTAGCATCTGCAACAAATGGTTCTCCATCTATTACCCCACCATCCCATTCATATTCGCCATCAAGTACTCCTGAGCCAGTTAAAATGACTGAATTTCCTTCGCATGTATAAATATCAAGCCCTGCAGAAACTGATGGTAAAAAATTAACAATGACAGAAACGGTGTCTGTATTCGAACAACCGGTAAGAGCTGTACCGGCTACGGTATAGATCATAGTAAAAATTGGTACAAACTCAACGCCGTTAATAACTTCAGGTTCTTCCCATATATAAGTGCCATCATCACCCGCTCCACTTCCTGTCAATGTAACTGTATCACCTTCGCAAATCACGATATATTCGCCTGCTTCTACAATCGGCAGATCATGAACAACAAGTGTCAAAGTATCCGCACAATCTTCCTCACTCGTACTTGTCGAAATATAGGTAAATGTTCCGGCACTAGCGGGTGAAAATGGTATACCATTCACAACACCACCATCCCAAGAAACTGCTCCACCTGTAGCGGATGTCCCTTCAATGGTTACAGAATCTCCCAAACAAATTGCATAAGATGAAATTGTGGTCGTTAATGGTATACAGCTACCTTCTATTACCGCTCCATCTGCTGCTCCGTCTGCCACACCTGAAGGTAAATTCCATTCAAACTTAATATTTGCACTTGCACCAGCTGCAACAAATTCTGTTGTAACACTATGCCATTCATAGGGTGATGCTCCCGGGAATGCTTCTACCAAAAGATCATCTACATAAATGTTAAAATCACCGCCTGTGCCTCCTGCAATATATACTGTAACCTCATAGGTTACGCCAATATCTAAACCAGTTACGGTTTGATCAATCGATTCAATATGCGCTGTTTGAAAGCGAATAAAATGCCCTCCATCAGGAGAAACACCAGGATTTACACCGGTAGCCCAATAATCACAATCTACACCAGCAGAGGTTGATTCGCCGTCCCAACTTACAGGAGGTGTATTAATTAGGCAGCTCGTCTCATAACTTCCATTTACAAAGTCTTGTGAATAAACTGAGAAAGTTAGTAAACAGGCAATTAGAGTGAAAAAATTCATAATGTTAGGATATTTAAATTTTGTAATATCGAAGTTAGATTAAATATTTAGTGATTTCAAAATAAACAGTTTATTTTTTATTAATCACCCACAATTTTCGCGCAGCAATTAATTTTTATTGCTTTTAAATTTTATTACATTGCTGAAATTGCTAAGAAGAATACTGCAACACAGGTAGACATAATGTTGAGGAGGTTAAGCTACTTACGATCATATTTATCACTGTTTACAAACAGGTCTATCACTGGCGCAATATTTTCTAAGATATCTTCTTCCCACTCAGATGACGTTATTCTTGCAATTGTTGAAGAATCTTGCCCTACCTTAATGAATGTTGGAACGGCATTGACGTTATAAAGGTCAGCCATTCCTTGTGGATCATTGTCAACGTCTACAATAATCAATTGTGTGCTTACTAAAACAACTTTCATCTCGTCAGCCTTCAATGTTTTCTTAAAGGCCTTGCAAGGCGGACACCAATCGGCGGTAAAATATAAAACGGGGGTTTTTAATTGTGTTTTCGAATCGCGTAATACATCTGAAAATTGATGTTCGGTATTTAGAGGTATTAATTCTATTTCGTCAGGAACTGTCTCGCCACTTGTACATGCAGCAAGGACGATTATCGTAAACGCAATTAAATATTTTTTCATGATAATAAGCTGTTATTTTAAGAACAATTTAATCCTGCAATGGTTTAAAAATATTCGTTGAATTACAAAGATGATTTTTCAATCTTATTACCGTACAATTGTCACGGTTTGTTGTCCGGTCCATCCTTTTCCAAAAAAATCTCTGCCGTTGAAAGATAAAAAGTATACGCCATCTGATAATTCTTGGCCATTTTGATTGGTTCCATTCCAAGATTCTTCTATCGCGTCATACCTTTTGACCAAGTTCCCCCAACGGTTAAGAACATTCACTTCTATTGATTCAAACCCAAAATAATCAATTTCATAGACCTCATTTATTTCATCCCCATTTGGAGAAAAAACGTTGGGTTCCAAATCCCAAAACACGTCCGCAGGACCTATATTTGAATGACTAACAGAAACTGAATCGAAATAATAATAAGCTCCAGTATATAGCGGCGGCGTATATTCTACCTCAATATCAGCCCTTGGACCAATACAACCTAGTGCCAGAAAAGTTTCATCTCCATCTGCCCTAAAAAGCCCTGTGTACTTCTTCCATTCTATGTTGTCTTGAATAACACTTGGTTCTGTTCTCACGTCTGGACTTAAATTTGACAATTCCCAGCAACTTGCAGTGTCTGCGGTAAACAAGGCGCCCAAGTTATCAATGGACATTAAAGGATTCGTATCCCAATCATTATAGGCCAATTTATAATGAAAGGAGACCTCATAAAATTCTCCGGCATTTAAGGTATCAATGAGTTTTACATTTGCGACGGTTCGGTTATCTAATTCAACTTCTACCTGGTAAACCATAATACCGATATAACTGTCCTCATGCTGTCCATATGAGAAACTAATGCCATTATTTGGGGCTGTATATGGGGCTGGCAGAACATTACTGAATGCTTGTACCGTACCTGGACAATTAGGTGTATCGAACCAATCTTGACCATAAGTATTCATAGGACAACCTGCACCTGGAGCTCCTGGCCATTCATAAAGGTTGGTTGAATCAAATATTTCAAAACTGAAATTAGGCACCAAGTTTTGGGCGTTTCCGTTTTTCGTAAAGAGGCATACTATTATTAAAATGGAATAAGGTAGCACATTTTTTAATTGAAAACTCTTATTCATAACATCTTTAAAAGTCATGTTGGTCGAAAAATTACATATTTGAATGGGTAAACGGAAATTTGCGTTAAGTATTTTATGTGGTGGGATAATTGAGACTCACACTGCAATAATTATAGGATGAAAATATTTTATATTTAGTCAATTATAAATTCGTGCTAGCGTAGGGTTAAAAACCACAAGTGCTTGGAAGCTTCTAAACTGTAAAAGAAAAGCTAGTCAACGGAATACTGATGACGCAGATAAAGCTGATTACCGCTGATTTTTTGACCTTAGTAAATGATATATCAGTGCTAGCGCAGGGTTGCAACCCAACAAAGTGCAAACTTACCCTCCAAACGCGCCTTATCAAATGTCTAAACTAATGAGAATTCGCGTGCCAATACCTTTGTCATTTTCAATTAAATCGATAATATCAATCTTAAAATTACGAGTAGAATTTTTATTTACGATAACCATTTTTCGATCAATTGCCTCCGTCGCAAAGGAAGCAGGTTTAAATTGGCGTCTTTTATTGATTTCTGCAGATGCTGCTCGTCCAATCCCGTTGTCTTCAATGCAACATTGAATGCGATCTTCTGTTATTTTTTTAAATGAAATTTTTAGTGTTTTATCCCCCTCTTTATGCATTAGTCCGTGCTTAACCGCATTTTCAATATAAGGTTGCAACAACATAATTGGAATACTAATCTCGTGTGGTTCTATGTCTGAGTCACAGTTAATCGAATAATTCATTTCGCCATCATAGCGCAAACTTTCTAAGTTCAAATAAATTTCAAGTGTTTCAATCTCTTCGGATAAGGCAATTTCTTCATACTGGCTTTGATCCAAATACTTCCGCATTAAATCTGCAAAATCAGCCAAATAATCACTCGCCGTTTCTTTGCGGTTTGATAAAATAAACGCCTGAATAGAATTTAATGCGTTAAACATAAAATGCGGATTCATTTGCGCGCGTAAAGCGGCAATTTTTGATTGCTGAACTTCCATTTTTAGTTGTTGCCTCGAAATTTCTTGCTGTGTTTGTGTTTTCACCCGTTTGATCCGAATTCGAATCCCTATAAAAATGAGCAAACCTAATAAGCATAGAACGGCCAAAGTAAATAATCCTCGGGGCAAGCCCGCGAGGCATTAAAATAGCTTCAATTGATGATTTTCTTTTAGCTTTTTATACTCTTGTTCAATTCCTTGCTCCTTTACGTATTTTGCAATTAGCCTTTCA
>WTCE01000017.1 GCA_013138735.1 Crocinitomix sp.
TGGTACTGAAAGGCTAATTGCAAAATACGTAAAGGAGCAAGGAATTGAACAAGAGTATAAAAAGCTAAAAGAAAATCATCAATTGAAGCTATTTTAATGCCTCGCGGGCTTGCCCCGAGGATTATTCATGTAATTAACCCATTTTATTGCAGCATAATCAAGTATAATTTGGTGAAACCGAATGTAAAATCATTGGGGCTAATGATATCTGTCATGATATTTGCGCCTATTAAACAATACCTTTAGTTAGTGCTTGGTCGGAAATAGACGAATTTTCAGAAATCGAATAGATTTTGAGAGTTAGTTTCATTTTTTTATTTAGGAGATGCTTAAGCATCAGACGACAAGAAAATAATGGAGATAAACTCAAAAGATGCGATTTTGATTTTGCTGTATTTCCGACCAAGCACTAGTTAAAGACTTAAAGATATAGTTTTATGGAAACCAAAGAAAATATTCGATTTACAGACAAGGTAGTTGAAGCACTTAAAAATGCAGCAATAGAGTTAGAAGAGTTACAGTTAAAAGCGGCATTAGGAAAGTACGAAGCCCGGGACAAATACGAAGAAGTTAAAAAGAAAATGAACCTGTTTATTCATGACAGCAAGGTTAAGATAAAAGCAGGAAAAGAAAAAGTGGATGAAATTCATACCAAATTTGATGAATTGCGCGTTCAATTATCATTAGGTAAGGCTGAAACTTTGGAAACGTTTAGAGAGCAAAAGAAAAAAATGCTATTGGCGATTCACAATCTTGAAGTAAAGATTAAAACGAATCCAACGCTTAATCGTATGTATGCTTTTGTTTTAATTGAGATTGAAAAGTTTAAGGTACAACTTGAAGCGTTAGAGCGGAATATTGAAAAAGGAAAAGAAGGAGCAAAGGAAGCTTTTGAAAAGGGCAAAGAATCTTTCTTTCAATTTGTAGATAAATTAAAAGAACGCTTTTCTAAGAAAGAAGAAACAAAATGGGAGCATTTTCAATCTGAAGTATCTGAAGCCTTTCTTCATTTTAAACAAGCATTCAAAACGCCTTAATATATTACAATAGGCATTACAAAAAGTTTACAGGAAAACGCAGTGAAATTAGCTGCGTTTTTTTTGTGGCTTATATTTTTGTTGTTCTATAAACCTAGTTCGGTGTTCAGTTGAAACGGTTTTACAATCGAAGTTTTGGGCTTTGTTGGATTCCAGTCATCAAAAGCAGTACCACGTAAATTATAAAGTCCTTATGCGATCCAAATAATTTGTGTACGCTCTATTAGTCAGAAAAATGCAATTGAGCGAATTGACAGTGATGCCTGTTTATTTCTTTTAGATAGTAGTTTAAATCTGGAACAATAAAGAAAGAGTTCAATCAATTTAAACTTTATTTATGCCAGCCCTTCCAGTTGTCATGATCGCCTTTTCTGAAATCTCGAATCATTCCAAATGCAAGAAGACCAGTAATAATGAAGCCTACAATTCCTGCTGCTGAAACATCTCCCCATAAAGGATGAATGTCAAAGATGACAAATAATGAAGAACCAATAATTAATGAAGCCATGATTAACGCAGTCACCATTTGTTTTGCAACGCGCTGTATAGTATGCACCATTGGATCTATCCCTTTATGGGTTAAATCTACTTTCACCTGCCCACTTGAAATTTTCCGAATAGCATGTTTCAAATCTCTCGGGAAATCTTCCATATAATTACCAAATTCATAAACAGAATTGAATAATTTCCTCCCTATTTTAATAGGATTAAATTTCCGCGAGACCGTTTTTATTAAAAAAGGACGAACAATTTCAAACTGGTCTAATTCAGGATCAAGATGTTGAATTACACCTTCTATCGTAACGAGTGATCTTGCAAAAAGAAAAAAGTGAGCTGGAACCTTCAGACCATGAGCAATAATGATGTCTTTTAATTCAAGTAGAACTGTACTCATCTCATTTTTATGGATGGCTCTGACGTAATACTTCTCTACAAATTCATTAACATCAAATTCCAAATCACGCATATTCTTAATGGTCGTCGTATTTGATAATTGCTGCAAACTTTTAATGATTTTGCGAATATCTTTGCGGGTAATCGCTAAAAATAACTGACCAAATATTTCAATGTCTTTTGGTAGGATACTCCCCATCATTCCAAAATCTAAATAACAGATTCGACCGTTCGGTAGAACCACTAAATTACCTGGGTGCGGGTCTGCATGAAAAAAACCGTATTCAAAAATTTGTTTAAAATAGGATATTGCCAAGCGTTCTGCGATTACTTTTGGATCTAAGCCAGTGCTTTTTAATTTTTTTAAGCGATTAATTTTTGTTCCCGACATAAACTCTAACGCAAGAATTTTGGCGGTAGAGTAGTCTTGAAAAACTTTTGGTGCAGCTGCAAATTGATTAGCACTTTCATCATTTTCAAGATTATTATAGAAACGTTGAACGTTTATTGATTCATTGATAAAATCCAATTCTTTCAAAATAGACTCCTCAAAGTGACGCACCAATCCAACAGGATCAAAGCTTTTTAATGAGGGCACTCTTTTTTCCAAGATCTCGGCAACGGTATACATTACCTTAATATCCTCAATGATTATGTCTTCTATGCCAGGCCGTTGAACCTTTAATGCTACTCTCTCACCCGAGTGTAAAGTAACTTTGTGCACTTGCGCCATTGAAGCAGAAGCGAAAGGTTTTGGGTCAAACCAAGCAAATATATTCGTTACGCGATCTTTTAATTCAATCTCAACCGTTTCTTTAGCCAATTTCTCAGGCATTGGGGGAACATTGTCTTGCAATTTTTCAAACTCAAAAATTAATTCCAATGGAATTAAGTCTGGACGATTACTTAAAATTTGCCCAAATTTCACGAAAGTTGGACCAAGTTCTTCACAAACCAATCGCATTTTCTCCCACTTGGTATGCTTTATAGCACGTCTTCTAGATGATTTAGGAATCATTCTGCGAAGAAATGTATAACGCTTTTTTTCTTCCATGTAATGCACCAAATCCTCGAATCCATATTTGACCAGGACTCTTAAAATCTGATTGTATCGCGCAACTGATTTATAGCGACTCCCTATGGCAGAAAAAATTCCCATATTATTTATTACCCTCTAATTGGTTGAGTCTTGCTTCGAGTAGAGCTATCGCTTTATCGGCATCTGCGGCCTTTTCATTCAATGCTCTAATCTCATCTAAATGTGCTATGTTGATTTTTTTATAAAATTTGGCAATTAATTCTTCAATCTTGTGCTCTAACTCTTCTTTAGCTTGAGCTGCTTTATGAATAATCTTATCTACAAATTCTAATTCATTACCATCCTCATCAAGTAAAGGCTCAGAAACAGCCTTATTAATTCGATCTTTCCCTTTTTCTGACATTTCTTTCAATCTATCCATTAGGTCTGTGTCCTTTGCTAGAACGTAGATGCTAGATGATAATGTCAGTAATTCTAATATTGTCTTTGCTTTCATAACCTATCGACTTATAAATATGGACAAATTTATCACTAATTTAATCGTTTTAAAATGACCAATATCAGAAATGGACAAAGCAAATATTAGTTATTGCTCTGAAAATTGAATCTAACTTTGTAATTATAAACAATTAACAAATGAAAGCAACAATAGTATCTGACATAATGACGAAGGAAGTAGAATGTGTTACTCCTGAGCAAAAAATTGTAGATGTCAAGCATATATATGAAAAGGGAAATTTTCATCATCATATCCCCGTTACAGAAAATAATAAATTGGTCGGTATGATTAGTTTAATTGATTTTATGCGCAGAATAGGAAGTGCAAATCTTGATGATCGAAATGCAGTCTACCAGGAGAGTACGGTGAAGGACATAATGACATTTAATCCTCAATCGACAAGTCCTTCAGCTACAATAGAAGAGGTTGCTAGAACACTTTCCTCTGGTGAGTTCCATGCACTACCAGTTGTCGAAGAAGAGATGGTAGTCGGTATTGTAACAACAGCTGATCTGATCCGTCACTTTCTTGATAAGGATAGCTGATACAATAAAATAATGACACAGAAAAGTTAGCCTTTTAGTCATGATTTTATCTCAACTGATGAACTAATTTCTTTTTTTGGAAATAATGCATTGATTCAGCATGGAAAATAATGGAAACTTTTATTTCATGCAGTTAATGGCTATTCTTATCCTATAAATTTGGTGTAATCCTTGCTAAATCATTATGTGGAGATCAAAAATATAGCGAATGAACATGCGCTCGTTTACGAACAGTTGATAGCCGCTTTTTATTAAGATGCGCAGCTATTCCAAGGCAATCTTGCTAAACAAGTGCTTGCCAGCCTTAGCTGGATGGATTAGATTTTTTGAAGTTGTTTCTAGCTTTTTTTAAAAAAAATCTTAAATTTAGAGCGTATAATTAACCCAAATTCTTCATTATAATTAATACTTATAGAAAAAAACCGGTTTATTGTTAAGACGTTAGCGTCTTTCTATAAAGGACATTTAGGTTTTAATAAAAAGTCATTTTTTAGATGTACAAGTAATTGAAATAGGAAATTTTTATAAGGATCTAGAATAATTAATTCTTATAAGAGACGGGGCAAATTATACTTGATAAAAAAGATATAATAAGCTAAATAACCAATTCATTTCAACAAAAAAATTGACTAATCGAACTTGCCCATTTTATTTTCAAAGCGCTTCGCTTATTTACAATTTTAAAGAAGTTTTGATATAAAAAACTAACAAAGTAATTGTAGCACTCATATTAAATGGCTTTCCTGAATATGATGCTTAGTAAGATGATAACTGGAATCTTAAATATTGTAGAATTAAAAGAAATCACAGCAAAGCGTTTTGATTTGTTAGAAAAAAAGAAGGTTTTACCCCTTCCAAAAACTCTAATTCACAATATTAGATCTACAGACCTTGAAAAGTTTCTTAAAGGACCAGCTGTAGAGAGTTTAAAGGAAAATGGCTTGTTGATAATTCAATTAGATAAGTTATTGTCAAGCGACACTTTATTGAACGTATGCTCAGAATTAGGCACACCCATTGCTGAAAACCCAACTGATGAGGTGCTCGTACCTTATATTGAAAAAGAAGTCATCCTAAACGTTATCTCGAATAATACAAACGGCAATTCAGCATCTCAGCCTTTTACAAAAAGGCATCTTAATTTACATACCGAATGTAGCAGAAGAAAAGTTGTTGACCAACCACGTTATTTGGCATTTATGTGTTGTGATGAGGGAGAATTATCTTCGGCGCAAACGGTTTTGGTACCAATGAAAGAGGTCTTTGACAAATTGAGTGAAAAAGATAAAAAAATCTTGAAAAACGTTCGATATTCTTCAGATTTACAGACACCACCTTTTCTAAGAACAGACCGAGAAAACAGAAATATATTTTCAATTCGTGACTTTTATCCAGACCCAATGTATTGGTCATTTGATGATGAAAATCACGCCTATACTGCAGCGGATATTCATGAATCAATTAAAATTTTATTATCACACATGTATAGTGTTGAAAATACTTCAGGGATAACTTGGAAGAACGGTATGCTTGTCATAGTAGACAATACCATCTTTTTTCATGGTAAAAGCGCAAGCGATCAAATTGATATTGAAAAGACACGACACTTAAAAAGATTAAGAATAAAATAATAATAATAAATGACAAATAATTCTTCTTATTCAAGTTATAAATTGATACACAATTTAGTGTGTAGCAATGAGGATGGCAATGAATTCCCAACGAATCTCTATGGATTTAAAGATAACAAGGAATTTAGTTTTCAAAATGACAATTCTACATATTATGGTTTTGTATATAAAGGGGACGCAACATTGTATTATCAAAATATGGAAATCCCTTTGAAAGAAGGAATGCACTTCTGTATTCCGGGATCGAATGCATCATTAATAGGTGGTGAGGGGATTATTATTGAAAAAACGAATTATCATGGATTATTTTCAATGGGCGGACCGATAGAAAAAAAAGGGAGATTGAAATACATAGATGGATGTACAGATAGTCTTTTAATTCCACCCGTCAAAAAAGGTGATCCGTGTTTGAATGCATTATTTTTTCCGAAAGGAATAGATCAAACGAGTCATACCCATCCTTCTGACCGGATAGGCTTAGTTTATTCAGGTAGTGGAAAATGTATCACAACAGATGAAACGATTGATTTGGTGCCAGGGGATTTGTTCATTATCCATCAAGAAGGCATTCACAGTTTTAGAACAAATTCTGATGAAGAGCTTATAGTTGTTGCATTTCATCCTGATTCCGACTTTGGACCAGAAGATGAAGACCATCCTATGATCAATAGAACAATAGTGGATGGTAAGTCGGCAAAAAGTATTAAGGCTATTCAAACCCAATAAGATTAATGAAAAAGGAATTAAGAATATTCGAAAATCTTAAGAAAAAAAGTAGAAGTGAAGATTTCAATTGTTCTTATGATGATTCACTGTTAAAACCTGGCATAAATACATTTTCGAATTTGCCTTGCGGCATAGATGATTGGACGCTAGATGTTTTTCGCCGAGCAAAAAATCCCTCCGATCCAATAGAGTTGAGAGATTTGTGGATTGGAAGAACAGAGCAAATGCTAGGTAATAAAAAAAAGAGGCCAGAACTAGCTGAAAAATGGAAGAGCGCCAATATAGAAAGATCAATTACAGCTGAAGAAGTACTTTGCTCAAATACCACGGTCAAATTTGTGAAAGAAATTTTCAATTTCTATTTCAGAGATGACCTATATGGGGTGCTGAGTTCTGATGACCATATTATATTGTCAAGTGGTGCTGTTTGTGAAGAATCTTGGGGCTTACCAGAAGTGCTTAAGGAATGCATTTTGTTTGCATTGCAAAAAAATTGGTATGGATATTCAGATTCCAGAGGTAGAGATTCTACTAGAAATGCAGTAGCTATTTTTGAGAATTCAAAACTTCAAGCAGAAACCTACTCCTTGGAAAATATCGTCATAACTATTGGTGCAACGTTTGCTATTAGCTCGATTTCAGATTTTATTCTAAAAAAGAATAAAGACATGAATTCTCCAGCGCTATGTTTGATTCCTAATTACCCACCATTGGTTGAATCTGTTGCAATGCGGCATGATGTGAAACTTGTTCCAATGGAGGCCCACGAAGGTCGAAGTTCTATAAAATCCCTCATCCGAGAACTGCGCCCAGACACACCGCTTGTACTGCTTCAAACTGCAATCAATCCATCAGGTACATTGGTTGATGAGGCTGAAATTGAAGAGTTGATTCGTACAGCTTCTCCATCCACTATGATAATTTTGGATGAATGCCATGAATGGCTTGGTCCTAAAATCAGGCTTTCAAACCTTCGAAGTGCAGCAAACGTTATAAGGGTTTCAAGCCTGTCTAAGCCATGGTCGGCTCCTGGGGTAAAATGTGGATGGTTCATTGCTGATGAAAGTTTTGTTAAAGATTATTACGAACATGCTTCCTCTACCTATGGCGGGCCACCGTCAATTTATTACACCATGATTGAATTCTTGGCAAAAATGGAAGCATGGATCAACCAAGGCGTTGAATTACCAGAAATGAAACATGTCTTAGAATTTGATTCGAGCTATAATCTTAATTTGGGATTAATTCAGAATGCTTATTTGAATTATAAAGCAGAGCGAAATGAAGTTAAACAAGAATTAAATTGTCAACGAGATACGACAGTTTCAAAATTTGGCCAAATGCCCGTTAATATTATTCAGCCAAAATACTCCATTAATATGGCTTTGGAATTCCCTCAATACAATGATTCTTATCTTTGTTTTAGAGAAGTCCTTCACGACACATCAGTATCAATGTATCCAGGAATATTAAATTTTTGTTTTACCGGAGCAGTTGAAAGAATTACTATCGCGCGACCTTGGGAAGATATTTCCAAAGCATCAGACAGGATACAAAACTGTTTATCAAAAGGCGTTGAAATTTCATAAATGATGACTACAAGTGACGTTGAGCTATGAGAGAAGAGGGGAGTACAAAATTCATTATTACTCTTGTAAGTTTTAAATGGGTGATGAAAAAATAAATCAGTAGAACCATGGACTTTAAGTCAAATGAAATGATGGAAATAACAGCAACTATTACAAAGTTAGTGAAGCGTCATATTGATGAAGAGCAACTAAAGAATGTTGAAATTGATTCAACCATGCCTTTGGCTGATATTGGGGTTGATTCTTTAGAAATGGTTGCATTAATTGTCGCATTGGAAAATGAATTTTCGATTGAATATCCTGCAGACTTAATTCAAGCAAACCAGTTTGAAAACATTAAAATTATAGCGAAGAATATTGTGGATTTAAAACAAAGGCGGGACTTATGATAAGACATAGATTTTCTAAAAATGAAAAACGAATTATTGGTTTAATTCATTTGCAGCCTTTACCAGGGACACCTTTTTATGAAAAAGGCAGTTTTCAAAAACTGATGAATACAGCCTTAGAATCTGCAGAAGCTTTGAAAAAAGGCGGAGCCCATGGTTGTTTGATCCAAACCGTTGACCGTGTCTACAGCAAGAATGATGAGACTGATTTAGCACGAGTAGTAGCACTTACAAAAATAACAGATGCGATTGCTCAAATTGCCGCGGATGGATTTCAAATTGGCGTTCAAGTCATGAGGAATGCTAATAAAGCGGCTTTATCTATTGCCAAGTTGTGTGAGGGAAGTTTTATCAGAGCAGAAACGTTGGTTGGTATGAATTTAACTCCTCATGGATTGATAGAGGCAGACCCCATTGGCTTAATGGAATATCGGAATAAAATTGATGCTTTTGAAATTGATATAGTTGCGGATATCCATACACGACATTTTCAATGGCACAATGCAAGTAAACCTGTAGAGCAAATAGCTAAATACGCACAAATGGTCGGTGCAAATTCAGTTTGTGTCGAATCAAAAAATGAAGAAAAGCTCTCAGTCATGATCAAAAAAATAAATAATGTTTGCCCTGATCTACCAATTATTTTGTCAGGGTATACCAATCACGAAAATGCAAAACGCTTATTAGAAAATGCAGATGGCGCTTTTGTCGGTTCTTGCTTTGAGAAGCATGGTTGGGGAGGTGTTATTGACGAAGAAAAAGTTGCAAAGTATATGGACATTGTTGCTAGATGATCTTATAATTGATTACAAATGAATTCACAAACAAATGTTATAATTAATGAAGTTTCTCATTTAGTTAATGACTTCAATAGCTTGCGTCCAGTATTGGAGAAGCAAATATCAGAGCAAATCAAAGATATTAACAGTAACGCTCTCAGTAAAATATATGTCGTTGGTTCTGGTGATAGCTATTTTGCCGGCTTGGTGGTCAAATCAGTATTCGATCTGATTCCTGATTTAACATGTGAGGTAATAAATACATTCACACTTATAAATTATATTGAAATTCCAATTCAACAAGAAGAAAAAAGTAAGATTTTGGTAATAGCTGTTTCCTCTTCCGGTAATTCGCCGAGGATGATTCAAGGTTTAGAGAAACTAAGAGAGAATAAGGTTAAAAGCCTTATTCTGACGGCTAATCCAGAAGCAAAAGCATTGGGGATTGCAAACTATTGCTTAAAAGTTCAATTATTGGACAAATCCAAGTCCCCCGGCATCAGAACTTTTCAAGTTAGTCTACTTGGGCTGATTTTATTGGCAAGTAAGCTAGGTTTAGAACGTAATGCTGAAAATAGAAAGCTGAAAATCATTTATAATAGTCTTCCAAATGTCTCTAAGTTTATAGATTCCAATTTTGATAAAATCAAATCTTTTAGTTTTGCTTTAGCTAGTGAAATAGTGCCATTTTCAACGCTAATCTACTTAGGTAGTGGACCCAATTACGGTATCGCAAAGTATAGCGCAGCAAAATTAATTGAAACTACGGCAACTTTGACAATTGGACAGGATGTTGAAGAGTGGTGGCATGTTGAAAGGTTTTTAAAACCCTTTGATATGCCTATATTGATGTTTGTGCCAGATGGCCCGTCCTTAAAAAGAGCTCTTGAAATAAGAGAAGCGGCGTTAGAATTAGGAAGAAGCGTATATTTATTGACTATGGCTAGCGATAGCTCTGATGAAAATAATGATTTAGATGAAATGTCCTTTTTAAATTTGAAAGGAGAATTACCAGAAGAATTAACGGTATTTGTTTATTACATTTTTTCTTGTTTTATTTCGGATTATACTGCACGAGCTAAGGGAAGTACATTTTTCGAGAAGAGTCATGAATAGTTTTATATAATAAATAGTCTGATATGTCAATAAGTGTTTTTTATTTCGAAACTCCTTTACCTGCCTATGAAATGGCAAAATCATTCTTGGAGCAACGCCCCATTTTGAATAACCTCAATCTCACATTATTGGAAGAACGCATCAGCAAGCCACAACCAGGAAGATATTGGGTAGTTACTAAAGGAGAGGACGTAGTTGGTTTTAGCTTGCAATCTCCATTGAATTATGGAATAAACTTAGCCTTTATGGATGGTGAAATAATTTCCGAGTTAGTTAAATTCATAGCGCTTCAGAAGTTTGATATACCATTTGTAAATGGAGATAGTCTGAGCGCATCTTTATTCGCAGGATACTGGACAGAATCCCATAACTCAGGCGCAATTCCTGAATTGGGAATGAGAATATATGAAAAAGAGAAACAAAACCCAATTGAACATACAAATGGAACTATGCGTCAAGCGGTTGATGAGGATTTGGATTTGTTGACGTCTTGGACAAAAGAATTCATAGAAGCGACTGGCGGTTTAAATACTGATGTGCGGGATGTTGTTAAAGCAAGATTAAAAGAAGAACGGTTTTGGATCTGGGAAGACAAAGGACCTGTTTCTTTTGTCTGTATTTCGAATCCTGTACATGGAGTTGTTAGAGTTCAAATGGTTTTTACACCTAAGGCGGAAAGAGGGAAGCTTTATGCAAGGTCTTGTGTAAATGAGTTGTCAAATTCTCTACTTCTTAAAAATCAAAGGGTAATGCTTTATGCCGATTTAGGGAACCCTATTTCCAACTTTGTGTTTAGAAGTGTTGGTTTCGGTTCAAAAGTAGATTGCCTAAAATATGTTTTTGTTAAGAAATAGTTGATTGGAGCTTTAATAATTCAGTGAAACTTAAATAATAAGTTCTAAAATATTGTCGAAAAAAAAATAGAATAATGAACCCAAAAGATAGTGAATTTGCAGCTGCCCATTCTTATAAGGGTGATTTTTTTGACTCAGATAAGATTCAGTTTGACAGCATAATTGCTTATTTAAAAAATCAAGCGGCACAGCATCCGGATAACACCTTTATAACAGAGATAATTTCCACGGCGGAACAAAAACAAATTACCTTTTCAGAATGCTGCCAAGCTGTTTTGAAATGGGCTGCTTGGGCGAAAGAAATTCAACATTTAGAGCCAGAGCAAATCGTTGGAATATTTCCAGCTAATAACATTAATTCAATTTTGGCTATTTTAGGTATACTGAGCTGTGATTGCGCGATATTATTTTTAAACCCCGTAAATCCTATTCTGCGCAATGAAGAGCAAATAGCGCTATTGGATGTTAAAACTGTATTTATAGCAGATCTTTTATCGCCTGAAATATATCCGCGTGCAATAAAAATTCCTAATTGCTCTGACATTGGAAATTACGAAGCGCTGCCGCAAAAAGAAGCCCAAAGTCCGCTTTCGGATATTTTTTATTTTGGCACCTCTGGATCGACCGCCTCTTCAAAGATTGTAGCGCAATCGTCTGTTAATGCAATAATCAATGCAATCGGGTTGAAAGATCATCATCAATTAGACAAGACATCAAGAATTTTGGGATGCCTGCCAATATATCACGTAAACGGTCTTCATTTTACAGTTTTATCCAATCTCATTTCTGGGGCACAAGCATTTATAACCCATGATTTTAATCCATTCCATTTCCCCAAATTCATAGAGCAATTTAAACCTACTATTGTAAGTGTAGTGCCATCTATCCTTGAAGCATTGTTGAAAGTATGGAAGGAACCAAAATTCTCTAATCAATTTAAATATTTTGTAACCGCAGCAGCTCCTCTCTCGACGCAAACAGTAAATGAGGTTTATAATAAATGGAATAAAAGAGTGATGCAGGGGTACGGACTAACTGAAACTACCAACTTTTCGACTTTACTACCAATTAATATTTCTCATAAAAGCTACAAAGAACATGTGCTAGATGTCAAAATTCCGTCCATAGGAAAGGCGGTTTACGGCAATGAAGTGGAAGTACTTAATGCCGAAGGTTTGTATGCGGAAGAAGGAGAAATCGGCGAAATATGTATGCGTGGATTTAACATAATGAATTGTTATATTCAGAATGATGAAGCTACAAAATTAGCATTTATGAACGGGTGGTTTCATTCTGGAGATTTGGGTTATTATAAAGTTTGCGAAGATTCAGAAGAAAAGCTTTTTTTTATTTCAGGAAGAATAAAGAATGTTGCTAAAGTTAAAGGCATTGGGGTGTCCTTGGAAGAGATAGAAAGGTTGATTAATGAAATTGACGGAATTAAAGATACGGCCTGTGTTTACGTACAAAAAAAGTATATGGACGAGGAAATCATTCTGGTTATTTGCTATGATGGAAATAAAGAACCCTATGAGAACGACTTTTTTATCAAACATTTGAAAACTTTTATTCCTGTGGCAGTATTGCCAAAAAAAATAATAACTAGAAACAGTATCCCTAGAACCTTGACCGGTAAATTAAAACGAAGAGAATTAATAGATTCGCTGACAACTTTATAGCTATGAAAACCAAAAATAAGAAGGTATGAATAGCACGACAAACAACAAATTCAACTGGGTCATAGCGACTGATTATTCAATAGTGCATGCTTTGCTGTTGGAAAGCGATCAGTATAATGCTACTCCAAATTCCAAGATACCTTATAGAGCTATCGAAACAACGATAAAACATGTAAAAGAAGGTCGCGTTCATATTTTGTTATCTGAAAATGAATTGGTGGGTATGTTTACATTGAATATTGCTTCAATAGGCATCCGTGATAAAGCGCTTTATCCTCAAGCAATAAAACCAGCATATCTCAGCAGATTGGCGGTGTATCCAAAATGGTTAGAGAAGGAACCTTTCATTGGTATGCAATGTGTTCGGAAGGCAATTTCAATCGCCAAAAATGTAAACTGCGATTGTATTCGTTCAGAAATAAATCCTGATATATTGGGGGTGAAAAGGATGCTGGGTATGTTGGACTTCAAGGTCTTGGGTGAGAAAACGGCCAAAAAGCACAATCCAATTCAATATTTGCAGAAAAAGTTATAATTATTTTATATATTAGTAAAGTCCAAGACGTATTTTTATTAATAAATAACAATAATTATGAAAAAGATTGATGCAAGAAGAGTAAGTATTAAAAAGTCGAAATTAGTATCGAGCCTAGCAAAATCAACAGGTGTTGACACCAGATCTGTAGAGGCAGTTCTTAAAAAACTAGGATTAGATACAGCACTAGCAAACAGAATTTATGCGCAAGAACATGCGGATCAATTAGGTGTGGAAGTCAAAGGTCTAAATCAAGTCAAATGGAGCGATATGCGCATAGCAGTTACAGATGCTTCTATGTAAATTAATGTGCAGTCTGTTTTGACAAGCAATGTCATTTGCTAACAGATCAAACTGCAATTAGTTTTATTCAAAAAAAAACTCAAATATTATTGGGGTAAAAAGAATGTCGGAGACATTGTGGTACGAGAATACGCCATAAAAGCGTTAAATTCAGAATCCAATATAGGCCGAAGTTTTATTAATTGTTTAAAAATATTTTATAGATCCAAAACATGTTTTTATTGAACTAAACATAATTAATGTTTTGACTAAAATAAAAAGAATAAAGATGAAAAATCGAGAAGTAAAAGTAGTACAACGTACGCAGTCTAAATTAGTATTGAGTCTGGCTAAATCAACAGGTGTTGACAGTAGATCTGTAGCAGCAATTGTAGATAAATTAGGGCTAGAGACAGCGCTACAAAACAGAGTTTACGCAGCAGAACATGCTGATAAATTAGGTGTTAGAGTCTTAACAATAGATCAAGTCAGATTGGAAGATATGCGGATAGCAGTTGGAGATTCTCCCATGTAAATTAACGTACAACCTGTTCAGTAGACAGTGGACAATTGCAATACTTAGAAAATCAAACTGCGCTAAAATTCCTACGGCAAAAACTCAAATAGTATTGGGTTAAAAAGTATGTCGGAGAGATTGAAATTCAGTAGGATAGCGGAGAGGAGCATAATGATCAGAATCCAATTCTGTATATTCAAAAATTGTTGTAATTGTTCCAATTAATTAATATATTAGCTATTAATCCAAAACATATTTTTATTGAACTAAACATAATTAATGTTTTGACTAATAATAAAAAACAAAAAAATGAAAAAGAGAGATTTAAAAGAAGTACAACGTACACATTCTAATTTAGTATTGAACCTAGCAAAATCAACTGGCGTTGACAGCAGATCAGTAGCAGCAATTGTAGATAAATTAGGCCTAGGAACAGCTTTAGAAAACAGAGTTTACGCAGCAGAGCATGCCGATAAATTGGGTGTTAAAGTCACAACACTAGATCAGGTGAGTTTAGAAGATATGCGAATCGCCATTACAGGCCCTTCAATGTAAATTTATTTGCCGAATCTGTTTCAAACAAATCATAAATAGTATTGATTGATCTTGCTTTTTTCTTAAAGGAAAACAGTTCTTTTATATATCACTTACGTGAGTATCTAGAAGTCTATGGCTATTCTGAAGATTTAGACCGTCGGTTATCTGAATTCTTAGCTGATGAGCATGAATCATTAGATACTTGGTCGCGAATTAGTAATAAAATGGCGACTACATCTCATCAAATTAAAGCCTATTCCAACATTAATTGGAAGGAAGAACGTTTTTGGGATAATATAAAATTCATTGATAAGAGTGATTTGAGAAACGATTACGATCAATTTCTTAATTCTGAATTCGACATTGAGAAACTGTGGGTTAGACCTACAACAGGAAGTACGGGGGAGCCAGTAGATATACTGTACTCCCCCGAATTCTACCGTGAAGTCCAATATTTATCTATTCATAAATTGATTGCTGTTGCTGGTATATCTCAACCTGAATGCGAGAGTTCAGCTTTATGTATTAGTCTCCATGATAGAGTAACTTTAGAGGATATCGTTTGGATCAATATAGTATCGCCGGAGAAGTTGGTACTAAGAATGATTTTTGATAAAAATGATACGGCGTCTTCTGAAAAACTGTTTCGGTTATTAGATAAATATCAACCAAAAGTTTTAACGCTTAAGCCTAATATTTTAGAAGCAATACTTCGGCACCTTGAGCAGTCGCCTAGTTTAAAATTATCATTTTTCCCGGCAATTATTTCTAGCGGAGCATTCTTATCAGAAGAATTGAAAAAAGCTGCGCAGGAAAAACTCAATACCAAGATATATAATGCCTATGGGTTGAGTGAATTTGGTTTGATAGGAATAGAATGTAGCCTGCAAAACGGATTGCATATCTATGAGAAGGACGTGGTTTTAGAGATTTTAATAGATGGTAAATTATATAATGAAGGAATAGGTGAATTAGTAATTTCTTCAGCCAAAAACATGGCTATGCCCTTGTTAAGATATAAAACAGGAGATATCGTCAACCTTACAAGCGAAAAGTGCAGTTGTGGAAGACAAGGATTAAGGCTAATGAATGTTTATGGTCGAATATTAACAACTATCCTAAATAATAAGGGCTTCGCGTTTAATTCCTTAGAATTTGAAGTCCTAATTGACCTATGGAATTTGAAAGACTTTAGAATAACGCATCTAAAACATGATCAGATCTTGTTTGAAGTTGAACCACTTGATAGCATTAGTTTTGATGAAAAGGAATTAATGAAGGGTCTTGAAAAATATATTCAATCCAAGTTAAAACACAACCTTTTTCTAGAAATCAAGATCTTAAAATTTTCGAAAAATCTTTTACCCTGTGAAAGGTATATCTCAAAAGTCAAGAATCAATAGAATTCAATCTTCCGTTTATCGGCGCCTCTGACTCAAAGCTGACTTCTCTAAGTCGCCCCACAATGCTTCAGTAAACTAAAGTTTGATAAGGTTAATGTCCAATTGTTTATCCAAAATTAATGCCTCACAAATCCCAGCTTTAGCTTTTGGAATGACCAGAAAAAACGCTCCAGTAGTTTTTCTTGCTTCGGCGGCAAACAAAATCCATTTAAAAACCAATGCAGGAATGTCTTTTTCAGTAACGTTTTTTTCAATGGCGTAATAATCTCTTTTATTCGCGTACCTCGCTACAATATCCGGAACGAATTGCTTTTTTGCATTATAAAAGCCAATTGATCTTGGGTCTTCGCCATCTTTACTGCCTTTAACTTGAAGTCGAATTGGTTCAGTAGCTTCAATTTCTGATATGAGGTTCGATATATCTTTTGCGGTCATAATTTTATTTAGTGTTATGTTTGAAATAAGTATTCATCAAGTTTTTTTGTCTTTCTAATTGATATTTTGTCCGCTATTTTTTATGATTAACTTCTCCAATTTCATTCTTCTCTAAGCGGTTTATTAATTCCAAAATTTCAGTTTTTGGAGGCTTAGGAAATGACATTAAAAAAAATTTTAATTCCAATGTGCTGGAACAAACTCTGAGGCTTAGTTTTCGTGCTTGATTCGCACCAAATGCACTACAATGGTATTCGTTTTTTTTAATTTGAATTGCCATTGACATATCGCTGTACGTTAACCAAGTATCATATTTCATAATTTGATTCCTCCGAAGTTTATTTTTGCTGTTAAAAGGTTTTTTATTACACTTATAAAAACAATGTCAATTTATTTTATTCTCATTGATTAGAAGGGATGAACCTGTGAATTGCTAAGCTTAATGTTTACCATTAAAGTCATTGTGGTCGTCGGTGCTGGTTTTTATTGCAATTGATCTAATTTTCAATTTGTGATTCTGCAATTTATATCCTCAGTAGAAAAATGAGTCTTTTCGACTGATTCCGCCATCCTCATGCCGTATAACTTAATTCGCTTGCAATATACGAAAGTCATCCTATTTCGGCACTATGATGTTATGCCTGAAATGCTCAAACTAATATAAATCACTTATTTTCCAAATTTCACGCCTCTTTTCCCAGGGCAAACGCATTTAAACTTTCAGCATTAGCTCAAGGTATGGATTGTCCCACCCAGCTTTCTTACGTTTGGATTTGATTCCGAGCTTACAAGTTTTCTCGTTTTTTGCTAGATTAAGTGCAATT
>WTCE01000043.1 GCA_013138735.1 Crocinitomix sp.
GAATAATGAGGGTATAGATCAGTTGCAAAACGCAATTGATCAAATTAATAACAATCCAGACAGCAGACGTATAATGATTTCTGCTTGGAACCCAAGCGTAATGCCAGACACTTCGGTTTCATTCGAAGAAAATGTGGCCAATAACAAAGCAGCATTACCACCATGTCATGCCTTTTTTCAATTTTATGTGGCAGACGGCAAGCTTTCTTGTCAGCTCTATCAGCGCAGTGCTGATGTGTTTTTGGGCGTTCCTTTTAATATTGCGTCTTATGCTTTATTAACTATGATGGTGGCACAGGTTTGCAATTTGGAACCCGGTGATTTTATTCACTCATTTGGAGATGTACATGTTTATAATAATTTGCGCGAACAGGTAGACTTGCAGTTGAGCAGAGATCCTAAACCGTTGCCCACAATGAAAATGAACCCTGGTATTCAATCCATCTTTGATTTTAAATTTGAAGATTTTACTTTAGTAAATTATGAATATCACCCTCTTATTAAGGGGATTGTTTCAGTATAAAATCATTTAAATGAAAGTTAAACTCATAGTTGCAAAGGCTCAAAATGATGTTATTGGAAAAGACAATGACTTAATCTGGCATTTGCCTGCAGACATGCGTTTTTTTACGCAAAGCACAAAGGGCCATGTCGTAATAATGGGTCGGCGAAATTGGGATTCTATTCCGCTAAAATATCGCCCACTTTCAAACAGAATTAATGTAGTAATTACGAGAAGCAAAACGTTTTCTCATCCAGACTGTGTTGTATTTAATTCAGTTGAGGCTGCATTAGATCATTATAAAAGTCATGCCGCTACGGCAGAAGATAGAGATCTTTTCATTATTGGTGGCGGGCAAATTTATGCCTATTGCATGGAAAATGATTTATTGGATGAAATGTACGTCACTTATATTGATAAAAGCTTTGAGGGAGACACTCATTTCCCAGCAATTGATGAGACCAAGTGGAATAAAGAGTGCATAATGCAACATCCGATTGATGAAAAAAATAAATATGCATTCGAAGTCTATAAATTCACAAAACCATAGAATTAAATTCCGTTTATAAAGCATGAAACTTTGTATTGCCGAGAAACCCAGTGTTGCACGAGAAATTGCTGCAATTTTAGGAGCCAAACTAAAAAAGAATGGCTATTTCGAAGGCAACGGCTATTGGGTTTCCTGGACTTACGGACATTTATGTACGCTAAAGGAACCGCATGACTATACAGGAATGTGGAAATGGTGGAATTTAGCCACTTTACCCATGATTCCTTCCACTTTTGGGATTAAACTAACTGAAAGTGCAAGTGCTCAAAAGCAGTTCAAAGTAATTGAAAGTTTAGTGCAACGCTGCGACGAGGTGATAAACTGTGGTGATGCTGGCCAAGAGGGAGAACTCATTCAACAATGGGTTTTATTGAAAGCAAAAAACACAAAACCCATTAAACGTTTGTGGATTTCTTCCTTAACTGAAGAGGCCATTCGTGAAGGTTTTGGAAACCTAAAAGATGGAGACGATTTTTTAAACTTATATGCCGCTGGTAGTTCAAGGGCTGTTGGAGATTGGTTATTAGGAATGAATGCCACCCGTTTGTATACGCTTAAATACGGCCAAAACAAACAAGTGCTTTCTATTGGCCGTGTACAAACGCCAACATTGGCCATGATTGTGGAGCGCCAAAAAACCATAGAAAGTTTTAAATCAGCTAAATATTGGGAACTAAAAACAACCTATAGAGACGTTCAGTTTTCGGCAACAATAGGTAAACTTAACGACAAAGAAAAAGCCGATAAAGCAATTGCCTATGTGAAAGGTAAAGCGTTTCACATCAAAGAATACACGCAAAAAGAAGGGAAAGAATCTCCTCCTCGTTTATTTGATTTAACATCAATACAAGTAGAAGGCAATAATCGTTTTGCTTACTCGGCAGACCAAACTTTAAAATTGGTTCAAAGCTTGTACGAGAAAAAATTAGTTACTTATCCGCGTGTTGATACTACTTTTTTATCGGAAGATATCCACCCAAAAGTTCCTAAAATTTTGCAAGGATTAAACTTTTATTCGCAATTAACGGCACCCTTATTAGACAAGCCTATTCCAAAATCTAAAAAGGTTTTTAATGACAATAAAGTAACAGATCACCACGCAATTATTCCGACAGGAGTTCGGCCTTCAGGCATTAATCCTGATGAGCAAAAAATATATGCTGTGATCACCAAACGCTTTATTGCAGCGTTCTATCCAGATTGTATTGTTTCGAATACAACCGTAATTGGCAATGTAGAAAAGGTGGAGTTTAAAGCAACTGGTAAACAAATTTTGAAACCCGGTTGGCGTGAGGTTTTTGCTAATGAGAAATCATCCTCCGCTAAAGCTTCGGATGATAAGGAGGCTATTATGCCCTCTTTTACTGAAGGAGAACATGGGCCACATGAACCAGAAGTTCAGGAAAAAGAAACGCGTCCACCAAAATATTTTACAGAAGCTACATTATTACGTGGTATGGAATCTGCAGGTAAAAATGTAGACGACGACGACCTGCGTGAAGCCATGAAAGAAAACGGGATTGGTCGTCCCTCAACTCGGGCAAATATTATTGAAACGCTTTTTAGAAGAAAATACCTCGAAAAGAGAAAGAAAAACATTCATGCTACAGCCACGGGCGTTGGGTTAATAGACGTCATCCAATCCGACCTACTTAAATCAGCTGAGTTGACAGGTCAATGGGAATATAAATTGCGTTTAATTGAGAACGGTGAATATGACGTAAAACTATTCCGCAAAGAGCTGATTCAAATGGTAGTTGATTTGACCAATGAGGTGATGCAAGCCAAGGACAAAACAATTGCCTTGCATGATGAAACCAAAGCAAAGGCGCCACCAAAAGAAAAGGTTAAAGCAAAAAAGAAGACCTTAGCAGAGTTAAACTGTCCTAAATGCGGTAATGGTTCCTTAATGAAGGGAAAGAAAGCCTACGGCTGCTCTAACCACAAATCAGGCTGTGATTTCTTAGTTCCTTTTGTAATGATGGGTAAAAAGTTAACGGAGAAACAAATTATAGATCTCATCTCAAAAAAGAAAACAACTATTATTAAAGGTTTTTATCGCGCAGGAACAGATCAAAAACTGAATGGAAGACTGACCTTGACGGATGACTTTAATTTAGGATTTGAAGAAGGTTAAACTACCTATGAAGCGTGGAAATAAACCACCAACACAGCTTACCTTACACAATTCGTAACATTTGCTCCACCACCACCAATTGTTACCCTAAAATAGGTAAAAACAGGATTAAAATAAGCTGGCCCTACACCAACATCACTCCAACCATTTACTGCCAAGGCAAAATTGCATCCAAGATCAACCCCCAACATTAAGCCACTTACTTTACTTAACTCACCATCTGCTCTACATTCTTCTCGTGATTTAGAGGTCATAACAAATTTCTTATAACTCACCCCCATTTCATACGTTGCGCCACTGATAGAATAGGTTTTACTCTCTCCCTCAAGTAAAGGCTTATATCGATCGAAAAAAATAGAGTCCGATCCCTTATTTGTAATATCATATGCGTAGCCACCAGCACCCATACCACCATAAGCATACATTAGCGATAGGTTTTTATTCCAAAAAATATATCCAATATTAAACTTGCCTGCCCAACTCGTTGGACTCAACACCGCCCTCTCATTCGAAACTTTAGGAAAATTAACTCCAAAACCACCACCACCAATAATCACTTTTTCTCCCAAAATGCCATATCCCTCTCCACCTGACAAAACGCCAACAGATCGTATTTCTATAGGACCCAACACATCAGCACTACTCATATAACTGCCAATTTTTCCTATGTTTGAAAAAACAGGACCACTGGAAAAATGACCAAAGCCTCCCGATACAATTTGATCCTGTGCTTGTGCCTGAAAGATTCCTAAACACATAAAGCCAATAAAAACTATTTTCTTTTTCATAGTTGCTTTGTTAAACATTACTATGAAGTTAGATAAAACAGCCTCATGTTAGAATGACCTAACTTAGACGTCTTACTGATTTGAATCATGTACACTTTATCCACCAATTAACCCCAAGTATTTACAAAGGACTAATTGAACAATTTTAAAGTATTTCCAACATGAAATTCGAATTATTACCGGGGCAGATTAGAGGAACCAAAGAGGAAATAAATATCGTTAGATTATTAAACAACGCTACGTTATTTACATCTGCTAAAATATACTTACCATTTCCAATCCAAATCTGTTTGAATGGGTATTTTCAGAGCATGCATTTGTCTTTTTAAAGTAGCCACATCATTCATTTCATAAATGGGAATGATTAAGGAGGCGCCTCCCTTCATTTCAATAAAGAAATGTCTTTTTGTTTCAATAAACATATCCAATTCCGAAGCTTTAATTTGACCTTCTCCAGTTGAGTTTACGAGATGAAGCGTTTTACCTTTCACCTCCAATGTTTCAGATCTTCCGAATAAGTTTTTATAATTACGGCGAATGTATTTTGTGTAATGTACTTTTTGTCTCCACTTAAAATACCAGGGATAAAAAAGGAAAAACACAACCGTTGTTAAGCCAAAATAGGCCGTCATTCCCCAGTTTTTATCATAAATAAAATAACAAGCTAGGATGAGAGAACAGAGCGTTATAAAATAACGCCCATTCCGCTGCTTCTTTTCAAACCGCACCGATTTTGTAGCTATATACAGCTGAAAATCGAGGTAGTCTTGCTCCTGAATTTTGTATTCAAATTTCATGTGGGCAAATGTACATGAAGTTTTTAAAACACATCTAATGTTATTCACTATCAAAACGAAAACGTTTAAATCGATTTCATGTCTTTCAAGAATACTCTTAAAATATTTAAAAATCAAAAATGTGCCTATTGATTTGGAAAGACATCATGAGTTTAAAACGAGTAGCCTATTTTTAAGTCAAATTGGTAGAACGCTTTAGTATTCTTTTCTGTTGAATCCCAAAACTCATAATCAGCACTATAAGGTCTATACTCTAAACGTGGCAAACCCATATTAATTCCTAGTCTTGCTCGAAAATCTGAATAATATTTTCCATAATTAAACCTATGACCAACATTTGTCCCCATTGAAAAATACGTCTTTTTCATTAATACCAAATCAAACTCATCTCTCACTGGTTCATAATTCGTTACTGTGGTATAGCTAATAAGAACGTCATTCTTATAGTCATAACCTATACCATGACTAGTGATTGTAGTAGAATCCCAATGATTGCTCTCTTTTTCAAAAACGAGAGCATCAATATGTAAAAACCCTCCTATTAATAGGTTGTTTTTCTTTTCGTCGAACAGTATTTTGCCAAGATGAAAACGTGTGCCCAAATAACCATAGTTAACCTGACAAGCTAATTGCTTTCTAGAACTACTTCCTGTATCATAATGACCTCCATAAATGTTGAAATACTGCGTGCTTTTAAGGTCTAATTCTTTCTGGTGAAACTGAAACTCTACTCCAAACAAGTGATTATCAAATCGTTTGTCGACAGAAAAGGCATAGCCAAAATAACTATCTGGATCATCTTTATAAACGGGCTCTTTGTCCACGTTTTTTCTAAGCGTTAAATCATTCCGATAAAAAACACCCGCAGACAAATCAACTTGACTAAATCCTAATTGATTAACAAATGAGCATGTAAATAGTAACAAGAAATATTTCATAGCGGGTGCCCTGTTTTATCAATCACGGGAGAATTACGCTATTGGTTGGAAATCAAAGTATTTGATCCTTATTTTCGAGCTGATGTTTCGCTTGGACTAAGGCATTATGCAATTTTTCCTCTAAGACCTCTTTTGGTGGCAGTTCAGTCATATATTCAGCCACCATTATTCCATCTTTTCCCATTTCTAATAGCTCAATTTGTTCGCTACTCTTTTCTGCACAAAGAATTAAGCCAATTGGCGAGTTTTCACCCTCCTGTTTTTCATGTTTGCTTAACCATTTTAAATAGAGTTCCATTTGCCCCTTATGCATTGCTCTAAATTTTCCAAGTTTCAGTTCAACGGCAACTAGTCGCTTTAACTTTCGGTGGTAAAACAATAAATCTAAGTAGAAGTCCTCCCCATCAATAATCATTCTTTTTTGGCGTTCCACAAAAGCAAAACCTTTCCCGAGTTCTAAAACAAAGTGTTCCAATTCTTTTAGTATTGCTCCTTCCAAGTCATTTTCTAAATAACCTGGTTTAATTCCTAAAAAATCAAGAAAATACGGGTCTTTAAATGAATCTTTTACTTCTTTATCTGATTCGCATAATTGGATTTGAGCTAACTCATTTCGTTCATAAGCCTTTCTACTTATTTGACGCCGTAGCTCTCTTTTACTCCATATTTCTTGTGATGCGTTAATAGCATAGAAGCTTCTATTTCAATAGGAATCAAGATAATAAAATGCGACCATGTCAATTGTCGTGCCACTGGCACGACAATTTGAAAATCCGGAAACTTTTTAGCAAATTGCTGCATTCTCCGTACATTTTTTAATTCAAACTGCCTTCCAAATTCGTCAACTAATTCTTGTGATACTTCCTTTACAATTTCCTTACCATATTCTGCCCGTTGGTTTTCAAGAATATGAACGTTGATTTTATACCCTATTTGCCAATAAACGCATGTTAGTGTACTATTAACTTGAGATACAACTTGTTTTTTTCCTTGCTTGATTATTCCAGACAACTCTTGAAAGAGCTCATTATTTTCCCTTTTCATTTTTAATAATGAATTTAATTAAGGGGTCGAAAATTTAGTGGGGTTGTGTTTATAAAACTACGAAAAATTCGTAATAAACGGGTTATTTAGATTAAAAAACGGGGATTAAGTTCGCTCATTTGAATTGTGTCGCCGCTGGCGGCACAATTAGAAAACAGGTTTATTTATTGGTGAATCAGCGGTTTCAAAGATGCTTTTAGAAAAAACTGGAAGGTTTAAACACAACAAAACATCCTATCCAAAATCTTAAACTAACCTATTACCCATTGATCCAGTAGCATTTTATTTCTGTTAATTACACATGCAACAACGCCTACCAATAAACGGATCTAGCGTTATACAAATTAAAATTCTTATATTGAAAGTCTATTAACTGACACCTAATCAAATGGATACTTTATTAGCAGATTATAAATTGTACTACAAAGCCCGAATGGATCGTTACGACGGCGATCCGCAATTTGCGTACAGCTACCAATCCGAAAAGGCTTTGTTGGAGGCCATGGACAGTTGCCAAGAATTAATTGAATTCAAGGATAAAATTGGTGACCTGAACATTAAAAACGCTATTGGCTTAGTGAAAGATCAAGAAACAGCACGTCTTTCACACTACACCGCCTTGCAAGAAAATGTACGTGCATTGGCACCCACTTGGATTCTTGAAAAAATTGATACCGCGGCAGACGCAAATGACGTAGTAACAATTTCTATGGAAATGGATCAAAAAGCAAGCATTGCCATTACTGTTGATGGATTTATGGATGTTGTTTGGAGTGATTTAATTCCTTCATTAGAAAGTTTAGAGGTGATGGAAAAAGCTGAGATACCTTCGCAATATGAGCAAAACCGACAAAGTCAAGTCCAAGATATTAAAACACAAATTAAATCCACCATTGCAGATTTGCGAAACCAAGCAAGAGACTGGGACGCAGCATGGCAATTGAATTTGGAGTTAGTTTGGGAATTTCGACATAGAAAAAAGATTCCACTCACAGATGAAGTGCTTCAGAAAAGAATTAACGAACTTAAAAACTACCTATAGTTATGCCAATTGATCAAATGATGTTGGGTCCCATGTTGGATACATTCAAAACAATGGCTGATGATTGCACGGCCAAAGGATATTCCGGAGAAAGTTATGACCAAATGATGACGGCCTTGAAACGCATGGAACAATTAGGTCAAGAAATGGACGACTTTATGGAGTTTTCTACCAAAATGACAACTGAAAATCTGCAAATGGACTTTAGTTTGGCTTATGGTCGCGTATTAAGTGAAGGCGCGAGCCAACAAAGTAGTTCTGCGGATACCTATGACGACGGAGCTTTATTAAAACAAACAGTGGATGCACTTAAAAATGCTGTTTCAGAACTGAAAAAAGGTGAAGAAACTGCCATTCTTGAAGCGCGTAAGCATCATTCTTCTGATGCACATAAAAACTTAGCAGAAACTGAGGTGAGCACTTTAGCTAAAAGCGGTCAAATTATTGCGCCTATTGAAGCACTAATCGCCTATGGTGAATCTGGGGTGAATTTACCTACATTCTTGCGCGTGCAAATTGAAAAGGGCTTAGACAAAGCTATGGAGGGGAGCGCGGTTTTGCGCGAAGGCGTAGCGTACGATTTAGATTTTGCGGTTGCTGCATCAATCAATCCGTATAATATTGCCATTCGAGAAGAACAAGGCGCGACTTTTGATGAATTGGCCAAGAAAGCAAAATTTGATGTGCCTAATAGTTTGTCGGTTACATTGGCCTTTGATAAAATTAGTCAGGACTATGTTTCACGTGTGGAAAAATGGACGGCAATTGAGCGGGCATGGGAGCGAATTTTTAGCTTATTAGATACTTGGTCAATGGCCCAAACACGCTTTGCTCCAGGTATTGAACCGTGGGTTTTGGCAGGCAGTCCCAGTTCAATTCAAGCAGCTATTGCGAAAGATAAGGCTACATTGCCCGGCATAATTCAAGAACGTGTACGTTTATTAATGGAAAATTATGCCTTAAGTTTTGATAATGTCTTTACGCACGAAACATTTATTTGGAGTGTGAAAAATCACCACTTTTCATACAGCCAAATTTATACAGAATTGCTTGTAAACACGATTCATCCACAATGTAAACCAACGCAATTATTGGATGCGTCTATTATACAAACAATTGAACATCAGTATGAAAATAAGGAAATGCCAAACCCAGAAAACTATAGAGTCTTAGACAGACAAGAGGCTGTTTACGATCAGTATTTTGGTGCAGGTAATTTCGTTGTTAAAGTTGGCCCAAAACCAGATTTTGGATTTAGAAATGCAGCAGCTTGGAATTTGTAAGATGAACAGGACACTGTTCAATACTAAGTTCTTACGAGCGAATCACTAACATTGTAATTCAATACATTTGGCAAGTGAGGTTACTTTCAAGCGTTCTATTTTTATTTGTATTAACAATTGTAAGTTCTTCGGCGCTTGCTGAAAATGATAGCATTACTGATGTTCCATTAAAATCTAAGCTTTTCCCAAGTGAATATGGTCTCAAAAAATGGAAGTTCATGCTTGGGTTGGATGCACGGCGATCATTCTTCAAAGGAACTCCGGTAAAGATCAATGGTTTAAGAACAGGATTAGAATATAAAGGAGTTCACCGTTTTGGTTTAGGTATTTATGGCTTATCAAAAAATGCAGTTTTCAACAATATACAGGTAGATCATCCAGCAGCGACAGATACTTCAAGGGTAATTTTTAATGTAACCTATGGATCCTTATTTTATGAGCGTGTGTTTTTCAAATCACCCAAATGGGAGTTTGCTATTCCTACCGAGTTTAGCGCAGGAAGCATTTCAGGGTCTTTTGAAGATACCACGGGCGTGTTCAAACCATTTGTAGAAAGTCCATTTTCCGCTTTGTCATTAGGATTCCAGGCCAAGTATTATGTTTTTAAATGGTTAGCGCCAAACGTCTCCCTAGGCTATCGGTTCACATTTAATACATTACCTGAAGTGAAAGGCACTTTTAATAGGCCCTATTATAGTTTTGGGGTTCAAATTCTATTGGGCGAATTATACCGGGCTATTTTTAAGAGGGAGAAAAAAGAAGATTAAATATGTACAAACTGATGCGACAATATTACTTTTTATTTATTCTTTCGATTATCCTTCTCACAGGTTGCAATTCTCAGTCAGATAAGTCTGTAATTTCTTTATCATTAGCAGATTCCGCTTCTTCTTCAATTACATTAAATACTGATCAAACCATCAAGGTAATCACGAACACCTCTTATGATACTCAACCAATAAATTATGGAGATAAAAAAGGCAATTATATTACCCGCCGAACAGCGATAAAGACGTATTCTCAATCCGTTTTCGGAAGAAATAAAAAAGTGACAATTGAATTTCTTGACTTCGACTTTAATCATCAGTTTGAAATCTCTCATGAACCTGGTAATATTGATTTATGGGGAGGTTTTTATATAACTAGCTCATTAATTGATTATTATCCCGGCTTTTTTGACATCTATAATTATGGTAGTGAAGAGCCATTTGTTAAATGTCAAAATCTTTGTTGGCGTGTTCGTGTACTTGGTTCAAAAGGCTCAGAAGCATTTATTAGTTATCAAGAAAACATACTAACTAAAACTACGGAAAAAAGAAAGGCTTTAGGAGGTTTATACTTTAGCGTTGACCAAAATCCGCCAAGCTCGATTCAATTTTTTGATAACCTCGAAGATAGTCTCACATATTTCAACCCATTTAAAATTCACATTGAACCGCATAATGAGGAAGACAGTTATGTGATTGAATACGCCCGCTATTTTAGCGGTATTCAATTGAACTCAAATCCCAACAGACAAGGCGCCGAATTTATGACCGATTTCGATATTGTTATAACTTTTATCTATTCTTCAATTTACGCAGACAGTCGAGCTGACGAAAAAACAATTCGAATTCCTGTTGAAAATGGAGTAATGATTTCTGAAAGTGAAGTTGAATTTTAAATTATCTGAATTAAGGCCGGGCAGAACGTAAAACAATATGGTTTGATATTAAAAGTTCACGTTATCTTTTTCGATATTCAGAGTAACGCACATTTCGATAGGCTCACTAACCTTATCTAAAAAGGCCTTTACCAAATTTCATTTTTTCTTGCCAAATTGAGACAATAATTTAATAAAAACCACCTAAACAGCTATAGGTTAGTAGGTTAGGTTTGTTTTTGATTATCAAAAAGACGTACATCCTAATCCACGAACGCGCACATGGTGAATAGATTTGCTAAGGAAAGAAACAAAACGAGCTTAAATCGGCTCTAATGGCCTTTTTTCTTCAATATATAGATCTGTGAAGAGTATGTTCCGTTCTTTGCCTTTAAATTGGAGCGACAACCATTCCAAAAAGCTTTGACAATATTTCCGCCTTTATATTTTTCGCTTAACATGGAAACATAATATGAATCAAATTTCATGGGTTGCATTTCTTCCAATTCCATATCGTAATGTTCAAACAATCGCTTAATATCATCCGGAACAAAATGATATAAATGAATTGGTAAATCATAAGCCGCCCAAAATTCTTTATAGTGTTTTGCATCAAAAGAACTCATATTTGGAACAGCAATAATTAACCGACCATCCGGTTTTAGAATGCGCGTAATCTTATCCAGGTCTCTCCGTAAATCATAAACATGTTCCAAAACATGCCACATAGTAATTACATCTCTTGAACCATCTGGTAAATTATACAACTCATCTAGCTCTTGAATATTTGCTTTAAAGTTTTCAATTGCAAATGTTCTAGCATCAACATCTGGCTCTAAACCCAATGCATTGAAACCCGCCAATTGGCACGCATTTAAAAAATGGCCAGTCCCTGCACCAATATCTAAAGTGTCTTTCCCCTTGCCTACTCGTTTTACCAACTTCACTTTTTGCTTCAACGTATGTTTTCTAACGCGTTGATACAATTTATTAATGATTCCTTTATTGGTAGATGAGTGAGAAATATAAGATTCTGCCTTATAATATTCCCCAATTTTATCTACTGTTGGAATTGGATTCGTAAAATGAAAGCCGCAATTATTGCAAGACACAATATTAAACGTGTCATTAGAAACCGTATAATCAACAGCACTTATAAAAGGCGTAAACTCGCTGCTATCACAAATTGGACATTGTTTTATATCATTCATATCTTATCTTCCTAAATAAACAAGTAGTATAGAAACATCAGATGGCGAAACACCACTAATGCGTCCGGCCTGACCGATAGTAACAGGCATAATCTCCGTTAATTTTTCTACTGCCTCAGCTGAAAGAGAAGACAATAAAGTATAATCCGTATCAGGTGGAATCTTTACATTCTCTAAGCGATCCATTTTATCCGCCATCTGCTCTTCACGTGTTATATACCCTTCATATTTGATTTGAACCTCAGCTTGTACCAAAGCATCATCTTCTAAACCACAAATGGCCGTGAGTTTTTCATCTAGAAATGGAGAACAATCTCTTAGCCCAATCAATGAAATGTGTGGACGTCTAAGAATAGAATTTGCCTTAACTTTTTGCTTAATTTCTGATGATTTTAATGACGTTAAATAGCCATTAATTTCATCTGGCGAAACACTTGCTTTGCCTAATAATTTTTTGATTGCTTCTGTTTTTTGAATCTTATCTTCAACCCGTGCTAATCGATCATCATCTGCCAAGCCAACTTCATGTCCAATTTTTGTTAAACGCAAATCGGCATTATCTTGTCTTAAAAGGATCCTATATTCTGCTCGAGAAGTAAACATGCGATAAGGTTCGTCTGTTCCTTTTGTAATTAAATCATCTACCAATACACCTATATAAGCTTCTGATCTACCCAAAACAAACTCGGGCTTATTACTTAATTTATTATGCGCATTAATTCCAGCCATTAATCCTTGCGAGGCAGCTTCCTCATATCCTGTTGTTCCGTTAATTTGCCCTGCAAAATATAGATTGGCCACTAGCTTAGTTTCTAAACTATGTTTCAACTGCGTTGGCGGGAAATAATCATATTCAATTGCATAACCAGGACGGAACATTTTCACATTTGCAAAACCAGGAATAGTTTTCATGGCTTCTAACTGCACTTCTTCTGGTAAAGAGGTACTGAATCCGTTTACATATATTTCAACCGTATTCCAACCTTCTGGTTCAACAAAAATTTGATGGCGATCGCGCTCTGCAAAGCGGTTAATTTTATCTTCGATTGAAGGACAATAACGCGGACCTGCTCCTTGAATTGCACCATTAAACATTGGGCTTCTGTCAAAACCAGTTTTTAAAATATCGTGTGTTTCTTGATTTGTATAAGTGATATAACAACTCCGTTGTTTTGCGAGCGGTTTTGTTTCGTCTGAATAGGAAAACTTTAAAGGGTTTTCATCACCCGGTTGCTCTTCCATTTTAGTATAATCTAACGAGCGCCCATCTACACGAGGAGGTGTACCTGTTTTCATTCTACCCGTTTCAAAACCTAAATCAACCAATTGTTCGGTTATACCATAACTAGCACCTTCACCAGATCGGCCTCCTTTAAAGTTCTTTTCACCTAAATGAATTAAGCCATTTAAAAAAGTACCATTAGTTAATACTACTGCTTTGGAATAAATCTTTTGACCCATTGCAGTTGTAACACCTTTCAATTTACCATCCTCAACAATAAGGCCATTAACCATGTCTTGCCAAAAATCAACATTCTTTGTTCGCTCCAAAAGCATCCGCCACTCTTCAGCAAAACGCATGCGATCATTTTGAGTTCTTGGTGACCACATTGCTGGTCCTTTTGAAAGGTTTAACATTTTAAACTGAATGGCAGACTTATCTGTAACCATTCCTGAGCCACCACCAAGCGCATCTATTTCACGCACAATTTGTCCTTTGGCAACACCACCCATAGCAGGGTTGCAAGACATTTGCGCAATCGTTGCTAAATTCATGGTCACCAATAAAACCTTTGAACCCATCTTTGCAGACGAATATGCGGCCTCGCATCCTGCATGACCACCACCTACTACTATAATATCGTATTCTGGTAACATATATATCAATGTTTCACGTGGAACAATTCATTAATGTTTCACGTGAAACTTTTTCGTTTATCTAAACATTCATTCTCTAACCTTGTCATCCTTATCTGTTCTTCATCAGACTTATCATTGTTCCCTAGTAAATGCAAAACACCGTGAATCATAACACGCGACAATTCATCAAAAACAGACACCCCCAACTCCTTTGCGTTATCAACTATCCGATCATAGCTAATAAACAAATCACCACTTAAACTAAAATCTACGTTATAATTAAACGTGATTATATCTGTATAGTAGTCATGGTTTAAATGCTCCTTATTCATCTCTAAAAGATAATTGTCTGTGCAAAACACATAAGACAACTCTCCAAGTTGAAAGTCATTATCAACCACAACTTGGTTGATCCATAAACTAAAAAATTCCGGATTGAAGTCCGGAATTTCTATATCTATAAAATTATATAAGATTTCATTATCCATTTTCGGATACAAAGGTAATACTAACTTTCGAACCATTCAAATCAAAATTCACCTCATCCGACAAGTTCTTCATTAAGAAGATTCCTCGTCCATCTGGTTTCTCAATATTTTCGGGAGCAGTTGGATCAGGTAAATTATCAAAGTCAAAACCATTGCCCTCATCAGCAACAATAAACGTAACCTTTTCATCCTTCTTTGCAACTTCTACTTTAACCTTCTTATCCTCGTCATTATCATTACCGTGAACAATTGCATTGTTAACAGCTTCTGTAACGGCAATTAAAATATTACCATAATGATCTTCATTCAACTTAAGATCTTCACACACTGTGTCGATTAAAAGTTCTACTTCAGACATGAACTTTAAATCAGACCTTATTTCAATACTATGCATTAATTAGTTGTTTACTGAGTTAAAATACTCGTTTACTAAACCTTTATAATAAACCTGGAGACCAACCGGCAATGAGCGTAAAAACTCAATTTCGGCGTCTTTCTTTTTATTATACTCAGTAAATTCCTTAAGGTTACCATCCTTGTCATTTTTTCCTTCTTTTGCTTCGCGCTCTTCACTATAACCCCGCTCACGCATAGCTTTTTCACTTTCCAACAATCGTGTGTAAATATCTTCTTGACGCTTTACAAAGTCACTACCAACGTTACCATTAATTAAGTCTGTCTGTAATTTGTCCAGGTCTTCAATTAACTTATCTAAACCATTTCCTGCACCACTACCATCTTTATTAAGTTCCTGTTTCAATTGCTTTAAACCCTCTCTTAAGCGCCCTTGTTCAGCCGCCATTTTTGCAATCTCTTTAGACGATAATTGTGGAATTCCACCGGAAGTCCCTCCTGGTGTTTCTCCTTTACCTTCTCCCTGTTCACCCTTTCCTTCTTCACCTCCAGGTTTTTTTCCACCTTTCATTTTCGCAATTTGCTCACTTAAGGCCTGCTTCATTTCCTCCATTGACATTTGTTTACCTGATTTTCCTTTACCAGACCCTCCAGGATTATCACAAGAACCAGAACCCGGTTTTTGGTTTTTCATTTGCTGTTGCATTTGATCTAACACTTCTGACAACATCAACGCTAAATTATTATAGCTCGTCATACTATATTGTTGGTGTTGCATTAAGCGACCTGTTTTGCGCTCCTCAGAGAACAACAAAGACTTGTCTAGATTATAAGACAATTCATTTAACTCCTCATTAATCATGAATGATAATTCACTTACCCTTTTGCTCAACGCGACTAAAGAATCATTCACAATTACGGTAGACTTACTAATTTCCAATTGATCCCGATTCAATTGTAAGTAATAAGGATCGTCCGTACGAACATTCCCATAAGTATCCATTAAGTCTTCTTGTGTGTATGAGAGGTTAATCAGGTTCTCTAATAAGAAGCGTAAGGCATCCATATCTTCTTTCGCTTGTTCTTCAGCAGCGGCTTGTTTCATTGCAGCAACATCTTCTGCCATTTGTTTCATCATATCCGCAGCTTTGCCTTGGCTTTTTTCAGATTGTTTTTGCTTACCGCTATCTAAACTTTCTTTAGAATCTTGCATCTCACTATCAATTTCTTCCTCCATCTCCTCATCAAAATCCATATCTCTAGGGGATTCTAATTCTTGATTTTTTTCTTCAATTTCATCCATGTCCTTCCGGATTTCATCAAACTTTTCATTTAATTTCTCCTGTTCTTTTGCCAACTCTTCTTCGGACATTTCTTTATTTTCACTCTTCTCTTTTAATGCTTCTTGTTCCTCAGCAAGGGCTTTTAGTTGTTCCTCCAAGTTTTCTAATTTCTGGTCCAACTCCATATTTTTGAACAATTCTAATGTACGGTCCAGTTCTTCCTCCATGTCCTCAGCATTCTGTTCCATCTCCTCCAAATTCTCAACCAACTCATCCTTGTTCATCTCCTCCATTAACTTTTGTAACTCCTCAAACAACTCCTTCAGTTCATCATCCATTAATTCCTCCATGAGTTTTTGCAGCTCTTCTTGCTTTTGTTTTAACTCCTCCGAATTCTCCAAAAAGTTTTCCTTCTCTTCTTTATTTTCCTCAAAATCCTTCTGAATGTCTTTGATATTATTCTCAAGCTTCTTTTGCATCTCCATTAAATTCTCAAGACTTTGTTTGTCTTTCCAATCTAAATTTGGCTTGTTCACCATTTCACTCTTTACCTCTTTTATCTCGTCCCTTAATTCCTTGGCATCCTTAGTCGCCTCATCCATTTTATCTTTCAACTGATCATCTTTCTCTCCAATTTGATTTTCTAACTCGTCAAATTCAGGAACCTCATAAAACTTGCGACTAGATGATCTTGATTTAAATCCATTCAATTCATCATTATCCGTTACAGTAAAAACATAATCCAATTTATCGCCCGGTTTCAAATCATACTGAGACACATCCATCATAAAAGAGAATAACTGATTGGAAGCATCAGTGCGTAAACTTATTCGTTTTGATACTGAATAAGTCGTGTCCTTACCGGTTACTGTAACACGTAAATTTAAACCTCTGAAACCATAATCGTCACTAATTCGCCCCTCAATAAAACGTCTCATGCTATTGGTAGAGTCAACCTCTTCTTGAATAGAAATACTCGGGTATTCATCCTTAACTACACCTATTTTATAAAAAATAGAGTCTGCATGCTGAATATCATCAGAACTCAACGCCAATAAATAATCTGTTGATTCGAAAAACTGCTTTTTAAACCTATATCTATTTGATATTAAGGTGTTTAAAACAAGTGTAGTGTCGCTAAACACCACTTCCATTTCACTCATATTAGTGGCTCCAATATTCCATTCAATAATTGATCCTTCAGGAATATTAAGCTCTCCAGTATTCTGAAAATCTTCAGGTGCTCTACCCGTGTGCTTAGGATATACCACACTCAAACTCAAATCATCAATGACCGGCTTATGCAACATTTCCACTTCAAAATCCTTCGATTCGAAACCATTCGCTACACAATAAAAGCTCAACTCTTTTGATAAGTTTACAAACTCATGCTCAAAAGTAACGTTAGATGTTTGCTTTAAATTATAGTTTCCATTGTTGGTATATACTTTTACTTCACTCGGAATTTCATCTCCTTTTAACTTAATTTTTAAGGTATAATTCTCCCCTTCAATTGCTTCCTCATCACTTTCTAATAGAAAATCAAATGGAGCTGGCTCAACATATTCGGTTGCGAAATTAATCACTCGTTTTGAGCCATCAAAAAACCAATTAGGGCTAATAACAGCCACTAAAACAAAAAGTAAAACAATCGGAATCAAATATTTAAGGTATTGTCGGTTCTCTGTTAAATCAATCCCTGTTGAAAAAGGGACCACAGATAAATTACCAGAACGTTGTTCTATACTTGCGTTTACCAGCTCTAGATTAACCTCTGCCGACTTATCACTGTTTAGTTGGAGTGTATTCTTTAATTTATCTCCAACATCTGGGAAAATTTTCCCAATCATATCAGAGGCATCTATCAACGACAAGTGTTTGCCTAACTTATTTAGTTTTAGTAATGGCACAATTAAAAAGCGGATCAATAAGAACACATTCATTCCTATAAAACAGATTAATAAACCAAGTCTTACTCCTGAACCGAAATGACCAATATATTCTAATCCCGTAACTGCCAAATAGCTTAACAACAGCAATCCTAAAAAGAGAATTCCCCCTTTTAACATCTGGTTTTTATAGTACTTCTTTATAAAAAGTTCTATTTGATTTATGACTTTTTGAAACTTATTCAATTTATTACGTTTTAATCTAACTCCCTAAGGTAAGTATTTCCACAGTACAGTACAACAATCATGCAAATTAGTTCACTTATTTAACGTTTCATTAAGTATTGGTCACAGCTCTCTATTTATCGGCGTTTAGTAAATCTTTATTTTCTTCAAAAAGATAGGGCTTTAATTGCTTTATCTTATTTAATTCTAAATAAGCCTGAATTGAATCTAAACAGAGTGTATCCCGCATACTATTTACCTGATCAATTGTGATATCAGCATGTCTTAATGGTTGTACATAACTGTCTTTTACAAAGTCCAATTTGTTCCGAGTATAATCAAGCCCTAAATAGGAAAAACTACCTCTTTTTTCGGCAACGTAAAACCTGTCTTTCTCAAGCATAAAATTGCCCTGTTTTAACACAATGAACTCACCGTCATAAATTGCACAACGATTAATAGCCTCAGCTAAACTCTCATTATACAAATAAGTTCCATCATGAATTGCTTCCAAAAAAAACGGAAGCATTCTTAAAATCTGTCTCGCAGAACACCGTTTAACAACACGGTCAATTATTCTATGCCCTCTAGCACCTACTTCGTCCACTGTAGGTATTCGTTCACTCCATACCAACAACCTATACACGAGGTAATAGACTTTATCATCCCGTTCAATCAAATCTTCAGCTCCGCGTCGCCTACTTTTATTATTTATTTGGTCAACCTTATCAAGTATTTTTATTGCCTCCTTATTCAATGTTGGTCTTGTTACTTTACCATAAACCGCATCAAATTCAGCCTTAGAACAAACATCTACAATTCTAGATTTTTGGTTTAGGTATTCGTTTAAACGGGCCTCATCTCTCCATAGAGACCACTTTGCAAAAACCATTGACAGTTTGGCCTCTTTCCAAGTTAATTCATGAGCTGCGCCACTCAACAAATAACGCTTTGCACGTTCATAATCGCCATACCAAATTGCATGAGCTATAAAATAGAGGTCATCTTCATAGCGCTCATTACCAAGTAGTAATGCCTGATCGTAATAATAAAAAGCACTATCAAAATTCACCTTATCTTCATGATAGATTAATGCATCCGCTTTCCGAATAAAATCATGATACCTCCACCCCACAGATTTAGCATTCAAATGGGTATTTGTAACAATACAAAAAAGTAAGAAAAACAGTCGCATAGTAAAGTCCTTAGGCTTTATAACGTAATTCATACCAAAAATGTATCTTTGCGCCTACTTAAATAGTAAAGATTATGAGTAAAGTAAGAGTAAGGTTCGCACCAAGTCCAACAGGTCCATTACACATGGGCGGTGTTAGAACAGCATTATACAACTATTTATTCGCCAAGAAAAATGGTGGAGATTTTATATTGCGTATTGAAGATACAGACGAAAAACGCTTTGTACCTGGAGCACAAGATTATATTTTAGACGCCTTAAAATGGTGTGGAATTGAACCTAATGAAGGTCAAGGGTATGGTGGTGATAAAGGTCCTTATGTTCAATCTGAACGTAAAGAATTATACCGCCCGTATGCAGACCAACTCGTTGAATCTGGTCATGCTTACCTTGCATTTGATACATCAGAAGATTTAGTGAACATGCGCGAGCAAGCTAAAACAATGGGTTTGGCAAATTGGCAATACAACGGCGTGACACGTTCATCTATGAAAAACTCTCTTTCTTTATCAAAAGAAGAAGTTGAAAAAAGGTTGGCGAATGGAGATCCTTATACTATTCGTATGAAGATGCCGCGTAATGTTGATATCAAATTACATGACGAAATTAGAGGTTGGGTAACGGTGAATACCAATAATTTAGATGATAAAGTTTTGTTTAAGGAAACTGGAATGCCAACCTATCATTTAGCAAATATTGTGGATGATCATTTAATGGAAATAACACATGTTATTAGAGGTGAAGAATGGTTACCGTCTGCCCCGCTCCATGTTTTAATCTATGATTCATTTGGATGGGAAAGACCAAAATTTGCACACCTTCCACTTATTTTACGACCTGATGGTAAAGGTAAATTAAGCAAACGAGATGGCGATAAATTAGGCTTCCCTGTTTTCCCGATTGACTGGTTGTCAGCTGAGGGAGAAAAATATAGTGGTTATAAAGAGGACGGATATTTTAAAGAAGCTTTCATTAATATGTTAGCCCTTTTAGGTTGGAATCCGGGAGATAATCAAGAACTATTTTCATTGGACGAATTAGTGGATCTATTTTCATTAGAGCGCGTTGGTAAATCAGGTGCAAGATTTGATCCTGATAAAACAAAGTGGTTTAACCAACAATATTTACGTGCTACTTCAAATGAAGGTTTGGCAGAAATGATCCTAAATGAAAAACTCATTGAGGGTGATTACACAGCTGAGTATTTAGCAAGTGTTTGTGAACTAATGAAAGAACGCGCCACATTTATTAAAGATATTGTTTCTGATGGTGATTATTTCTTTAGTTCAGCTATTTCTGATTACGACGAAAAAACTGTTCGTAAGAAATGGAAAGAAGATACTCCTGAGATAATGCAAGAATTAATTGCAGAATTGAAAACAATCGAGGAGTTTACAACAGCAAATATTGAAACCGTTTTCTCAGCCTATTTAGCTAAAAAGGAATATGGTTTTGGAAAAGTTGGACCAGGATTCAGACTATTAGTAACAGGAAAAGGTATGGGGCCATCTATGTTTGATATCTGCGCTACTTTAGGTAAGGATCTTGTAATAACACGAATGGAAGAAGGTTTAATAAAAGTAAATGTGTTAAAAACCGCCGCACAAGCATGAAAAACCTCATAGAAGTAACCGGAATTGAGCTATACGCTTATCACGGATGTATGGGTGAAGAAGCTGTGCTGGGTGGTAAATATATTGTCGACATCATTTTAACAACAGATTTTACAAAATCGGCACAAACCGATAAATTGATTGATACAATTGATTATGTGGTGGTGCGAAATATTGTGGTTGAAGAAATGGCTATTCGCTCGAAACTAATTGAGCACGTGGCTTATCGGATACTAAAACGCTTTAAAAGCGAATTTAAATCGCTTGATCTAGCTCATATTAAAGTCCGTAAATTAAACCCACCTATACAAGGCGTTGTAAAAGAGGTTGCTGTTGTTATTGAAGGATAGGCTAATTTTCTTTTCAATTTTAATGTTTCGGATTTAGATTTTATTTTTATCTTTGACCTCCTAATAAAAGGGTCCTGTGGCCGAGCGGTTAGGCAGTGGTCTGCAAAACCATCTACAGCAGTTCGAATCTGCTCGGGACCTCGAGCAAACCCAGTTCTGAAATTTCAGAACTGGGTTTTTTTATGGACTAAATCGAAATGAATTTATTCAATTGAGAATTAGACCATAAAAAAACCAGGCTTTGCAAAAGCCGACGGTTTGCGAGGTATTGTTTTAACCATGTTACAGCTCATTGAAAATAATCTGAAATAAAGTAGGTCCTGAATAACCTAAAAAAATTTAACACGACACAAACCATTATAAAGTAACTAACCTCACCCCCTCTAATCCAACTGAAAATTAACCGTACAAATATCAGATTCAAATTGAGAAATTGACCTAACGAAAGTCGTATCAAAACCATTCCCGGTAAAATAAAAACTCAAATCAACACCCATCTTTTCATTAGGCACATCAAAATCATACCTACCATTCTCATCAACAATGTCTAAAGCAATTATTTGTTTATTACTCTTAACAAAAAAACAAAGTCCTTCAACATTATCTTGATTAGATACATCCTCAAAATAAACGATCCCTGCCAAATGCAAGTCATGCGTTAACGGAGATATAAACAAACTTAAACTGAAAAGAAGTGCGAAAAAGACTTGCATTAACTACTCCTCTTCTTTTAATCCCGCAGCCTTTAACTTACGTTTTTTAAAAGATCGGCGTAATAGAAGTCCAACGACCAAGATAAAAAAAAAGCTTCCACCTCCAATATAGTAGATTTTTGTCCAATACTTTTTATCGGCTTCGTGTTTGAGATAAGCCTTATAGGCCCTGCTTATATCGCCGGGGTTGGGTTGCTCAATATTCCAATTTGCAAATACATCACTTGCAGAATCGGGGTGAACAAGGTTAAATGTTGCTGTAGTATCCCAATCATCAAAACTATAGGTAAGTGAATCTACAATTAAACCTTCCTGGTCATACAGTTTAATATGCTCTCCCTTCTTAGATAAGCCAAATTCAAAATCACCAATCACAGCTACAGTATCCGTATTATAATAAGCGCCATAATTTGCCTTATTTCTTGCAAGAATCAAATAATCGTTAGCAGCTATTAGTGTGTTTTCTGGCAAAACAAAACCTTTCTTAAAACTAGATTTCGTCCATTTCCATCCACTTAGATCAACAGAACTACCTGAATGGTTATAAAGCTCTATCCAATCCTGAGAGGTGTCCCCTTCAGCTTGATAAACAGTTATTTCATTAAAAATGATAGAATCTTTTAATACACTACGCTCTTTTGGTTCGAAAAGTGGTTCCAGCAGTATATCAGAACTTGAGTTGACTGTAATGCTCGGTGTTTTTTCATCTCTTCCTTCCCATCCTATAAAATTATAGTCATGTTTCGGTTCTACCGTTATCGTAACTGGAACATCCTGAAAATAGATCCCTACAAAATCTTCCTTGATTTTTAAACTATTAAATGTCACCTTAGCCACCTCGTCTCCCGGATATTTAATTGTGACATCTATTAATCCTTTAAGTTCAAACTTTTCAATGATGAATTTTCTCAAATAAGCAGGTCGTTCGCGCACAAACTCGCGCACGACATCTACATGAAAATTCCAATTCTTAATTGTTGTTTTCCATTTATCAACGTGGTAAGGCATTTCGGCCGCTAAGTTTCCATGCATCTCATCAATTAAAGCTAATGCGGTTTCAGAACTATAAACGGTATTTAAATGATCCGCAAAAGTGTTGATATATTGGTTTTTAACGTTTTCGTTTTCAAGTAACTTACGAATGATAAAGGTAGACCAAGCAGGGTCTGGCCATGCTTCATAATTAGCAGAGGTGAATTTTTTTACCGTATTGCGTTTATAACCTGTATAGGCATTATTTCCTAAACCTAAATCCAAATCATACAGGACCCAACGCCATTTTGCTGAATCATTTCTTTCGCGCCAATATCGAATGTTCCCGCCGGCATCTCTGTTATCTGAGTACGTTTCTGCAATATTATAACGCAAATAATCTTCAACATCCATAAAGGTTCTCAGTTCGGCAACGGTTGAATCAATAGACATGTCTTGTGTTCGTAAAAACCTTAATAATTTCTTATAATTAGCTGAAAAACCATGTCGTTTTACGCCGTTATGCCGCAGTATATCTACGTTGTCCTTATCTACCCCAAAGTTAGATTTGAGATAATGCTCACTGATTTTTTCACGTAAATTTTGAATGCCCCAATATTCGCCGTTTAAAAATACAATTGCTGGTCGATATGCTTGAATAGCGACTCCAGTAGAAGCAGCTAACTGTGTCATAAAAGCATCTCGGAAATGTGTTCTTCTAAAATCACCACCTGAGTTTCGGATAATAAAGGACTTGTATTTTTTGAAATCACGCTCGGGGAAAATTGGGTATTTAATCCGCTTTTCTCCATATTTTTCTCGAGCAAAAACTGCCAATGATTTTTGGGGTAACATGCGACTAAATCCACCAAATAAATTAATGCCTACTCCTTGGTTGAAACAAAGTTCTCCATCTGTTTCATACATTTCAATATTGGCATGTTTCTCCCAATCTCTCCAAAAATTAGCTCCTACGTATGGTTCAATCGTATCTGCACAACATCCTTTTACATAAATACCTGTACTATAATCCCATAAATTTCCTGGATTAGTTGCGATTGAAACAATGGGTAACGTATATTCTCGATCACAAAAATAAGATTGAGTAACGGTTTCAGATCGCTTTCCATCTTTATAAGCCACCGCCCGAATAACATTCACCGTTTTAACTTCAATAGGCTTTTTATATCGCGAAGCGCCAGAACTTGGTCGAGACCCATCTAATGTATAATAAATTGTAGCGCCCTCTGTCGCTGAAAGTGTAACGGTTATTGCTTGCTCAAACTTCCCTCCTAATGGCTCAAAATCAATCACCACTTCTTCATCCTGTCCAAAAGAGAGAAGCGTAAAAAGAAATAATATGTTGCTAAATAGATATTTCAAGTTGTGTTTTATTCTCTAAAAATAGGTAAACACAAGCAATGATAGTGTGTGAGGTCTTTACTTTTTATTGAATGCACCCTTTTTCTAAGAATCTGCAATTGATGATCAATTATTTAAAAACAAATCTAAACAAAAAACGCACCTCAAGTTGAAGTGCGTTTTTCAGATGTTTTCTTGACTTAGTTTCCGTATTTCAATGTTAATTTTTTCATAGCAATTCTAAATTCAGATCCATCATCTCCTACTGCAAAGATTGTATAATAATAATCTCCTTCAAGTAATTGTTCTCCTCCTAAATTAGTTCCGTTCCATCTAAAGTTAACATCTGTTGATTCATAAACCTTAACCCCTTGAGCGTCCGTAATTATAATCTCAAATGTTTCAATATCTGTCGCTGCAATGGCAAAGAAATCATTCTTTCTATCTCCATTTGGTGTAATAATATTAGGTAAAGTATCAAGACTTGAGCTTGATTTAATCACAACCTCAATAACTTCATGATCAACTTCTCCTTCTCCATAGGCAGTCATGGATACACTATATTTACCTGGTTTTTCAAATGTAAACTCTACATCTTCGCCAGATAAAACAGTACCATCTTCAAATAACCACTCAACACTTCTTGCATTCTCTGCATTGGCGTGAAAAACGTAAGTTGAAGGTGCATATTCATCTCCTGCTTCAAAATAAGGGTTACTTGAAATATGGTCTTTAACAACTGGATCAGGATCAAGCGTACCCGGAGTTGAATCATTTATTGGACTTAGAACTACTCCACTTTCATCAACGCTTGGTGTTCCATCATTGTTTGAGTCCTCAGGAATTTCACCGATACCATTCTCAGCATTTTCCATTCCTCCATTAGAAGGAATAAATACCCCGTTATTTTCTGGACCATTATTATCAGAAAAATCATTATCCGATTGATCGGCAACATTTTCAGCAGCTAAACTTGATCCGTCTATTGTATTGTTCGGTAAATCTTCACCTTGAACAGTTTGATCTGTAACAATATTATTTGTGCCATTTTCAACCTGATTGTTCACAACCAAATCGTTTTCTGGAGTAATTTCTTGTTCTGTTGAATCAGAAAACAAGTATACACTTGTAACTGTTGCAGCAACAATACCTCCAGCAATAACACCTTTCATTAATAAACTCATACCAGTAACAGCAGTTGTTCCTGCGGCACCAGCGGCCATTCCTTGTTGAATATTTGCCCAGGCATCTGGACTCACTTCCCCTTCGAATGAATTGAACTTATCTTGAAATAGTTCCTCTATATTTAAATTATCTTTCACCTTCTACTACTATATTATTATCAACTAATAATTTTCTTAACATTTTTTTAGCTCTAGAGTACTGCGACTTTGACGTGCTTTCAGTTACTCCAAGCTGTTCCGCAATTTCCTTATGCGAATACCCTTCAATTGCGAAAAGGTTAAATACAACCCGATATCCCTTTGGTATCGTTTGAATGATTTTTAACAAATCATTCGCATTAATGGTTTCAATTATAAAGTCCTTTTGTTCCAGTTTAAAAGAAACAGCATCAATTTCAACATCTTTTTGATACTTCTTGTTTTTTCTATACTGGTCAAGTGCTGTATTCACCATTATTCTTCTCACCCAACCTTCTAAAGAGCCTTTATTAACAAATTTAGGTAGCTTGCTAAATACTTTTATAAACCCATCTTGTAGCACATCTTGCGCTTCATCAGGATTACTCGAGTATCGCAGGCATACACCCATCATCTTTCTCGCAAATAAGTCATAGAACTTTTTATGGGCAACTGCATTTCCGGAAATACATTCTTTAACTAATTGCTCTTCCGTCATAAATACTCTTTCCAATACATAGACCGCTTACTTCATTTAAAAGTTGCATGATGCCTATGGTAATTTATAATTTTCCTATATTTAGCCTTCGACTTATACGCCGTAATTATAGCTTTAATTAAGTCTAAACGTAATACATTAAATGAAAATTATTCTTCTTATCTCCTTTTTAATCCTTTCTCTAAGTGGTTTTTCAAGGAATAAAAAAGTTCAAGCGGGTTATTGGCACTCAGAATTTCGATTAAACGAAACAACTATATTACCTGTGACATTTTTACTGGAGAAGGAAAAAAAAATCGTCCGTCTTTTTGTAATTAATGCTGATGAGTCGATTGAATTAACTGATATAGTTCAGAAAAAAGATTCTCTATTTATTTCATTCCCCGCGTTTGATTCACAATTAAAAGCCAAAATTCTTAAAAAAGACTGCATAGTAGGTAGTTGGTTCAATTATGCCAAAGGCGAGAATTACTCCATTCCTTTTACTTGTGTAAATGACTATATACCCCGATTTCCTAAAATGGGTTCAACTGTTGATATATTTGGTAAATGGGAAGTAACTTTTGATTATGATAAGTCCCCTGAAAAAGCAATTGGTGTTTTTGATCCAATCACAAGTCACTGTTCATACAGTCAAAAAGACGTGGTGAAAGGGACATTTTTGACGGAAACAGGTGATTATCGTTATTTAGAAGGTGTAGTATCTAATGATAGCCTTTACCTTTCAACTTTTGACGGTTCCCATGCTTTTTTATTCCGTTCTAAACTGAAACAAGACACATTGTGGGGAGAGTTTTTATCAGGCACACATTACAAATCTAATTGGTATGCCGTTCGTAATGAAAGTTTTGAGTTAACACACCCTGATTCATTAACCTATTTAGTAACAGATGATGCTATTCATCTTTCTCTTCCTGATTTAAACAATGAAACTTATGTTTATCCGAACGAGGCTACTAAAGGAAAAACAACTTTAATTCAAATAATGGGCACCTGGTGTCCAAACTGTTTAGATGAAAGTAAATATTTGGCTGAACAAAAAAATAAGTTTGGAGATCAACTCGAAATTATTGCGGTAACTTTTGAAACACAGAAAACAACAGAAGGAAGAATTGCAAAAGTTAAAAAATATAAAGAGAATCTTAATTTAGATTATACCTTTTTAATAGGTGGTAAAGCTTCCAAAACATGCGCAGGAGATCTTTTTCCAATGCTAAACCGTGTCATATCATTCCCTACTCTCATTTTTATAGATAAAGAAGCTAAAATTAGAAGAATACATACAGGGTTCAACGGACCAGGAACAGGAATGTATTATCAAGAGTTTGTTGAAAAAACAGATGCTTTAATTGAGAAGCTCGTGAATGAAAAAAGTTAAGCTTAACAACTTATTTTATTCACCCTTCTGCCATGTCTGCCACCTTCAAAATCAGTAGCTAAAAAAGTATCAATCATTTCAAGTGCTAGCTCTGTACTAACAAAACGAGCAGGGACAGCAATAATATTGGCATCATTATGCAATCTGGCTAATGAAGCGATTTCCACAGTCCAACAAAGCGCAGATCTTATCGCCTGGTGTTTATTTACGGTCATGTTAATACCGTTTCCACTACCGCAAATAACAATTCCTAAACCTTTTGCTTTGGTAACATGATCAGCAACTTTATGTCCAAAATCAGGATAATCAACGCTATCTGGACCATTTGTACCATAATCTTCAACTTGAAAACCTTTAGTAATTAAATGAGCTTTTACAATTTCTTTTAAATCAACTCCTGCATGATCACATCCAATAGGTATCAACATAATTTATCTTTTTTTCAAAGCTATTGTTTTATTCTTTAACCTAAAAATATCGTTGTTCATAATTATTAACATCTTATTCCCTTTTTTACGCACCTTATTAAAAACAGGCGTTCACAGCTATTGGGTTATTAACACCTTTTTACATTAATTGTTAATAAGCCGCTAATAAGATGCGCATTAAAAGTGAAAACTTTTTTTGTTTTATAAATAAATTATTTCAGGTAATGGAATATTTGAATTGAACGAAAAACTTAGCCTTTTTTTAACCACCATTTTATTGACAAATATTTAAAGAAGAAAAATAATTTTTATTAACAATTGGCAAAAATGTGAGAATGTTCATAACCTGTATTTTTCTTTTATTTACTGGGTAGTTTAATGTTTTATAGTGTTAGTAGTTTATTGAAAAAAAGCCTTAAATTAGAAATCCTAATAAAAAAGTACTACTTATTAACATATGAACAGCCCTAATAACAATAACACTTCTTTCTCTTTTAAAAGATTTATTATAAATTATATTATAGTAGGGATATTGGTTTTTTGCGGATCAAGCTCGGTTTTTGGGCAAGAAATAGACCCTGAAGGTCGCAATGTTTTTTATTTTAAAAATGGTAGAATTTCAAGTGAAGGATATTTTAAAGCAGGAGTGCCCGTTGGAATTTGGAAAAGCTATTATTCGGATGGTACGTTAAAATCGACCGGAACTAAGGCAAATGGAAATTCGGATAGTCTTTGGCTGTTTTTTGATTCGGAGGGAAGAAAGAGTCATCTTTTTGATTATTTCAATGATAAAAAGAATGGATGCGCTGTATATTTTGACACCAGCGGCAATGTTCAAAAAGAAATGTTTTATATCAATGATGTTGCGCAAGGGGAAATTTTAGAGTATTATCCTAGCGGGATATTAAAAAAACAAACGAAGATTATAGATGGCAAAGAGATTGGCCTGTCCTTAGAATTTAATGAGAGCGGAGATGTAATCACTGAAGAAATTTATGATAATGGCTTTTTAAAAGACCGAAAAGAATTTAATCGGTTGGATGAAAACGGAAAAAAATCTGGAGTATGGCGCACTTTTTTCCCTAATGGAACAATTAAAAGTGAGATTGCCTATAAGGATGGGAATAAAAGTGGTTTATCGAAAATTTTTGATAAAAAAGGAAAACTCATTGATTTACAAAAAATGGAAGGGGACACAGTTGCTGGACATTCGGATGAACTAGTAATAATTGAGTTGTATAAGGAGTTTTATGATAATGGTAAAATCAAACTAATTGGCGGAATAGATAGAGGCATAAAAAACGGCACGTTTAGAGAATATAATCAAGAGGGAGAAATTATAAATGGCTATATCTATGAAAAAGATACAATTATTGCAGAAGGTATAATTACTGGAAAGGGTACTTATGAAGGAGAATGGACACATTACTATAAATCGGGAAAGGAAAAAGCTAAAGGCACCTATGTTAACAGTAAAAAAGAGGGAAAATGGACCTTTTATTATGCTAATGGTAAAAAAGAACAAGAAGGTAATTTTCAAGAAAATAAACTCAAAGGCAGTTGGACCTGGTATTATCATAATGGCCAAGTAAAAAGAAAAGAATTTTATAATAGAAAAGAACTTTTAGAGGGAACTGTTTATGAATATGATTCGTTAGGTAATGAGATGACTCGTGGTGATTATTATAATGGACTAAGAGAAGGGGAGTGGTTTTATCATGTAGGGGATCATAAAGAGGTCGGAGAATATACCTTAGGAATTGAAACAGGAACATGGAGGCATTACTATCAAAATGGAAAACTAGCCTTTACAGGAGTTTATAATGAAGGAGAACCAAAAGGTAAACATATCTACTTTCATAAAAACGGACTCAAAAAACAAGTTGGGAAATATCTTGGAGGAGAAAAGCATGGTAAGTGGAGAACATATGACACTAAAGGAGTTCAAACGCAAGAAATAGAATATAAACGCGGAGAAATATATAAGATTGACGGTTTTAAAGTTATACCAGTCAAGGAAGAGATTTAATGGGGCAGAAAGAGTTTAATAATAGTGGGGACAATCGCGCCTTTTCATTTTCAACTTTAAAGTTGTACAATGACTCATTTTTGGTGGGAGTACCAGTTGTGATAGCAGTTGCTATCATGCAATATTTTTGGGATAAAAACATAGAGAATTTAATATTACTAGGTGTTTTACTGGCGGCTTTATTCTTTTTTCGAGCTACCAGAAATAATAAAGCTGTAATTACGCATCAAGTATGTTTTCATCAGGTTTTTGTTTTAGCTGCTGTAATTGTGGCAACAACTTGGTTCATTAATTATGGTGGTACCAGGGAATTGGCCTATTTATTATTTATAGGAAGTGGTGCTACTTATTTATATATTGAACAAAAAACGACCTTATCCTATTTCATAGCTTATCACATTTTTTTATATGTTTTAAGTTTATATCATCCATCTATTAAGTTGCATTATATAGTCTATTCAATCATTTTTTCGTCAGCTGCAATTTTTGTTAGCCGCTGGCTAAATCAACTGTTAGTTAATAGCCATGCATTGCAAATTTCAGAGAAAAAATTTAAAGCTTTATTTGAACAAGGTAGCTCGGCGGTAATTTTATTAAAGAAAAATAAGGAAGATAAGTTTGAAATTTTTGAAACAAATGAAAGGTGTGAAACTGTTTTTGGTATTTCTAAAAGAGGTTTAATAGAACAGCGTTTTGAAAACTTTTGTGGAGATGATGAAGAAAGTAAAACCCTTCTTTGTAAAAAGATTAGAGATTTAAAAAACCATGATAAATTTATTTATACGGGTGAGTTTAAACGCAAAAACAACGAAAAGTTTATAGCCGAAACAACATTTGTTTCAGTAGAATTGAATAATGAAAATATAATTCAAGTTTTTATAAATGATATTACTGAAAAACGTTTGAGTGAAACAAAAATTTCAGAATCCGTTCAGAGTTTCAGAAATATTGTAGACAATTCACCAATTAGCATATTCATTTTCACAGAAAATCAATTAGTTTATAAAAATTCAAAAGCCGAGTTAATATTTAATCAATATCTGGATAGTTCAAAAAAAGATCTTTTCGAAATTTTTCCAAAAAACCAACAATTTTTATTAAACGAGTTAATAGGAGAGGAGCCAAGTCCGCACGGAGCGTATACAGAAATTACCCTCGGGGCCAACGAAAAAGGGAAAAAGTTTAGCATAAGTCTAGTACATGTTATATATAATGGAATAAGTTCAAGACTCTTGATGTTAATGGATATTAGTCTTCAAAATGAATCTAATATTCAAAAGATTCGAGCAGAAATAGCCGAAGAAGCGAATAAAAATCTCTCAGAAGAAATAAGTAAACATAAAGAAACTCAGTACGATTTGGCGGAGAATACATCTAAATTAAATGCTTTATTTGAAAGTTCCAGTAGCTTGTTTATTCTAACGATTGATCGTGATTTAAACATTGCGTCATTCAACAGTAGTTTCAAAAATATGATGGGCCTTTATTTGGGTGTAGAAGTTGAAGTTGGAGATGATTTTTTAAATACCTTTCCTATTGAAGAAGCGGCTTATGGCAAACTAATTAAACGATTCAAAAGAGCTTTAAGAGGAGAATCTGTTGAAATTATAAGTCATTTCCCAACAAATGATGGGGAAATTTGGGTAGAATCCTTCATAAGCCCAATAAAAGTTGAAGGAGAAGAAATTAAAGAAATTGCTTTTATTGCGCACAACATAACAGAAAAAGTAGAAAACGAGCGCAAAATTTTAGATAGTGAAGAGAATAATCGTGCAACCGTATCCGCCATACCTGATATGCTTTTTAAAGTGAATAAGGAAGGTTATTTCACTGATTTTAGATTAAATGATGATGGTGGTGCTGTACTGAAAGAGTTTGCTTTTACAACAGATTTGCTAGGAATGCATATTTTGAGAGTATTTAAAAATGTAAGACAAGGAGAGATCTTCTTACAAAACATTCAAAAAGCCTTGCGCACAGGTCAAGTTCACACACAAAATTTTATTATTCCGTTTATTATTGGTCGAACCACTAAACGAATGATTTTTGAGAATAGATATTCACGCGTTAATTCAAACGAAGTTATTGTAATTACCAGAGATGTAACGGATAAAGTTGAATTTGAAACACAACTCATTGAATCAGTAAAGGAAAAAGAAATTTTATTAAAAGAAGTCCACCATAGAGTAAAAAATAATTTGCAAGTTATTAGCAGTATTTTAAACCTGCAGTCGTCTTATGTTGAAGATGAAAAGACATTAGAAATCATCAATGAAAGTCAAAACCGGATTCGGTCCATGTCATATATTCATGAAAGTTTGTATCAAACGAAAGACTTCTCTTCAATAGATTTTCATGATTATATCACTAATTTGGTTCAAAATTTAGTTCATTCTTATCAACTATTTACAGGAAAAACTAAACTAAACCTTGACATAGATAAGGTCCAACTTGTTTTAGATCAAGCCATCCCATGTGGTCTTATTTTAAACGAACTGGTGTCTAATTCATTGAAATACGCTTATCCCGAAGAAATAGGAGGCGAAATTCAAATAGAGATAAAAGAAAAAGAAGGTAAAATAAATATTAGGGTCGAGGATTTCGGTGTAGGCCTGCCTGAAGGCTTTAAAATAGAGGATAGTGACTCATTAGGATTAGGCCTAGTTGATACTTTAGTAGATCAAATAGATGGAGAACTTATCTTAAAAACAGGGAACGGAACGAAATATTTAATTATATTTGAGAAGCAAGATTTGTAAGTAATTATGGCTAAAACAAATGTCTTAGTAGTTGAAGATGAGAGTATCGTTTCAAAAGATATTCAACACAGCTTAAAAAAGCTGGGTTATAATGTTGTTGGCGCGGCGTCAACAGGGGAAAAAGCCTTTGAACTGGCTTCTTCTGAATTACCCGATATTATACTGATGGACATCATGTTGAAAGGGAGCATAAACGGTATTGAAACAGCTGAAAGGGTAAAAAGAGAATTAAACATTCCTGTTATTTACCTTACAGCTTATGCAGATGAGGCAACCTTATCAAAAGCAAAAGTTACCGAACCGTATGGATACATTATAAAACCTTTCAAGGAAGTTGATTTACATACATCAATTGAAATGGCGCTTTATAAGTACTCAAAAGAAAAAGAAGTTTTAAAAGAACGGGACCTTTTTTATTCGTTGATTGAAAACAAAGATTCAAAAGATTTTATTTTCGTCAAATCGAAAAGTCGCCTTGTAAAAATTAAAACCAACGACATTTATTATGTTGAGGCTTTAAAAGATTATGTGGTTATTAACACTTTTGATAGTCGCTTTACGATTCATTCTACAATGAAGGATATTGTGAATAAATTATCTGTTGATCAATTTATTCGTGTACACCGTTCGTTTATTGTTAGGATTGATAAAATTTCGGCAATAGAGTATCCAAATTTGCACTTGGAAAAAGATAAAAAAACAGTGCCAATTGGCGGGTCGTTTAAAGATCAGTTGATGAATAAATTAAACTTAATTTAAAGGTTTAATCAGTAAAGGCATATTCGCGCTTTAAATCATAAACATCTCTAATTAATTCAGATACTTCATCTGCATTAGTGCCATCATACATACCTCTTATTCTTCCGTCTGGATCGATTAAAACAAAGTTTTCTGTGTGAATGAAGTCAGACTCATCTCCATGGTCAAAATTAGGATCAGCTTTATCTGGAACAACCAAATAAGACTTACGCGCCATAATATATAAAGCCTCTTTTGTACCAGTCATAAACCACCACTTTTCATGATTAGCCTCAAAGCGTTCTGCATATTTATACATTACTTCAACAGTATCAATTTTTGGATTAACCGTGTGACTTAAGATTAAAAAATTCGGATCCATTAAAAATTCTTTATGCACACGCTGCAGTTGTGTTGTCATTTTAGGACAAATACCACCACAAGTAGTAAAGAAAAAATCTGTTACAAAAATTTTACCCGTTACATCAGCTTTGGTAATTGTGTCGCCAAGTTGGTTAACTAAGGAAAAGTCTGAAATTGTATGGTCTTTTTTTTGCGACTGAAGAGAGCTATCCACCAATGCTGGGTTAATATCAAAAGGACTATAAACCTTTAAACGGTTATTTTCATTACGGTTAAATGGAGATTCTGGATCATCAGAATAATTACGATAATTAAGGAATACAGCCACACCAATTCCGGCAACTAGGATGATGATAAAAGCAATAACGGATTTAGACATTTTCTTAAACTTTTTGCAAAGTTACAGCTTTCCATGTATAGATTGAGGTGATTTTTGTTAGTTTTCAATAAACAGGTTTATCAGTTCAACAAAAGGAATAGTTTAAGCAAAAGAAATTAATTGATTGAGATTAAATGTACTTTAGTCGTATTAAACACCTAAATAATTTTACTATGATAAAAAGATTACTCCCTATTTTTATATTAATATCCAGCACAACATTCGGTCAAGGTTTTGTAAACGGAAGTTTTGAATTAACGACCTCTACAGGTTGTGATTATAATAATGGAATAGCCGAGTTTAACTCCGTCATGGACAATGTCGAAATGTTTTCAGGAACGGAAATAGATATTATTGAAGCCGGCTGTTATGTTCCCACAATTCCGGATGGAGTAAAAGGAATTGCCATGGCTCGCGATCCATTAGCTGTAGGAGGATCAGATGGGGTTAATATGGAATTGGATGTAGCGTTGGTTTCAGGCTTAGAATATGAGTTGACGTTTTGGGCATACTCCAATCCAAGTCAACCAAATGGAGGTGTCGAAATTGGATGTACTGAGGATTCTGGAATTATGGGAGAAATTGTGGAAACTACTGCTACAACTCCTTCTACTTGGGTTCTTTCAGTAATCACATTTGTTGCTCCAAATAATGCCACACATATTTCGGTTCGAAACGAACAGGATGCAACGCATTGGAACTTTGTAGATGAGTTTAATATTGAATTATCTTGCGTTCCAATAGAAATTGTGGCTTCAGAAACAGAATTGTGTTTTGATGAAGAATTAGTTTTAACCGCTACAGGTGAGGGAACCGTCACCTGGGAAGATGGAATTGTAAATGGAGAAGAATTTATTCCTGAAAGCACAGGAGTTATAACCTATACTGTAACAAGTGATGCAGATGGTGATTGTCCAACCACAATTGAAATAGAGGTTTTTGAATTACCAGAGGTAATTGCAACAGTAGATGAGGAAGTAATTTGTTTAGGAGATACGATTGTATTAACAGGATCAGGCACAGCAACAGAATATGTTTGGGATCCATTAGAGGTTATTGACGGAGCACTATATACTCCAGCAGCAGACGGGTCGTTTACCTACACAGTTACAGGAACAGATGACAATGGATGTGAAGATGAGGATGAAATAACGGTAACCATAAATGCATTGCCAGAAGTAACTGCGGAAGTGAGTGATGATGAGATTTGTTTGGGAGAAGAAGTGGTCTTTACAGGATCAGGTGCTTTAACTTATGTATGGGATCCGGCGGCGGTTGTTGATGGTGAGGCTTATGTACCGGCTGAAACAGGAACTTATACTGTATTAGGTGTGGATGATAATGGATGTGAAAACTCTGCGTCTGTTGACATAACAGTTTATCCAGCGTTAGAAATTACTTATATTGTTACAGACGAAATATTTGGAGCAGATGGCGAAATAGACATCTCCGTTACAGGTGGAAACCCAGCTTATGTATTTGATTGGGATACTGATGGAACAGGAGACTTTGATGATGATGAAGATTTAACAGATCTAATTGCTGGAACTTATATTGTAGTGGTTGAGGATGATGCAGGTTGTACTGCAACAGTTAGTGTGGATGTGGACGGACAAGTAGGTTTAAATGAAGCCAATCTTCAAGTATTAGTTTATCCGAATCCAACAAAAGGGGATGTAAATATTGTATACGCAGGAACGTTTAGTTATTCCTTATCTGCGATTGACGGCGCTCAATTGATGAACGGAACAGCTTCAAATAGTGCAATTATTTCGTTGGAAAATTATGCTACTGGTGTTTATTATATTACGTTGATTATTGATGGAACAAGGGCTGTTTATAAGTTGATTAAGCAGTAGAAAACTAAAGTTTTTTATAAAAAAAAGGGAGTCCACGAACGGACTCCCTTTTTCATGATAATTATTTTATAATACCGCTTACAGTTTAATTACAGCAACACACACGTCGTCAATCTGTTCATTTATGCCACTCCACTGAATTAACGTCTCTTCCATTTTTATTATCTGCAAATCAGTTGGGAGAGGGTTCAACTCTTCGAATAGAACTTTTAGTGTTTGGTACTTAAACTTCTTGTTTTTTGGACCACCAAATTGATCTGGAAAACCATCTGAAAATAAATAAAGAGAATCGCCAGGTACAAATGTAAACGTTGAAGTTTCAAAATTGAGTGGTAAACCATACCTACCTACTGGACGTTTTGTTCCTTTCTTTTCTTCAATTAACCCATTAGATTGTCGGATAAACCATAAGGGATTGTTTGCTCCTGAAAACTCAACTATAATGGTGTTATCTTTTCTTTTTTCGATAGAAATTAAGGAAATATCCATTCCATCATTTACTGTGTTTTTTCCTTTTTCAAAGGCGTCAACTACAATGTTTGTTACTTCTTCAAGAATTTCTGCAGGTGAGAAAAGGTTAAGTTCGTTAACGGCCTTATTCAGGGCTGCTGAACACACAATACTAACCATTGCTCCAGGAACCCCATGTCCGGTGCAATCAGCCACAGCGAAAAAAACTTTAGAGTTGCCCTCACTAGTTTTTGTTTCAGTTAACCAATAAAAGTCGCCTGCAACAATGTCTTTCGGTAAATAAAGAATGGAACATTCATTTAATAAGCTATTGATTTCCTCAACTGAAGGCAGAATAGTGGACTGAATGTGTTTGGCATAATTGATACTGTCAATAATTTCAGCATTTTTGGAGGTTAATTTTTTATTGGTTACTTCAATTGCTTCAGCACTTTTTTGACGTTGTTTTCGATTTCTAAAAAGTAAAAAAACGATAGTAGCCAAACCAACAGACCCTACACTCATTAATCCTGTCCAAAACCGTTGCTGTTTGATGGTGGCATCAGTTGCTGCAACCCCTTGCTCGTATTGTAAAACCATTGTCAACGAATCTTGTAGGTTTTTCTTCTCTAATTCAAGCCTTAGACTTATTGTTTTTATTTCATCAAATTCATTGAGTGATTTTAAACTGTCCTTTAGTTGCGTGTGTTTTTTATAATAAGAAAAAGCTTCACTGCTTTGTTTTAAACCTTCATATGCAATTGAAAGCTCTTTGTAAAGATCTCTTTCGACATCCTTAGCACCAGACTCTAAAGTGTAAATTAGAGCTTCATTTCCTGTAATAATTGTTTTCTTAAAATCCTTGTTATCGTTATGAACATACATGATATTAACCAAAGTTTGAGCCTGACCATAAATATCATTTGTTTCCCTCCAAATAGCTAAGCTTTTCTCATATTGGCGCAAAGCCATAGCGTTATTATCTAGATTTTCAAACCAGAGCATTCCAATGTTCTCATTCGCTATAGCGACACCTCTAATGTTATTGTTTTCGGTACACATTTCGATTGATTTTTCGAAATAAAGAGCTGCTTTCGTAGGAATATTTTGGTATTGATAAAGCAGGCCATAGTTATTGTAGAGTCTCGCTTCGGCTTGAATCATGCCTAGGCGTTGATACATTTTTAATGTTTTATCATAATATTGTTCTGCTGTATTATAGTCACCAATTACATGATAAACGACAGCAATTTTAGAAAAACATTCTGCTAAAAGACGGTCGTCGTTATTGGCTTCAATAATACGCTGAGCTTCTAGATAAGTTTCTAAGGCACTCCCATGTTTCCCCTGCTCTCTTGCCAACCAACCTTTATGTAATAAATATTTTGCTTTGACTTTATAATCATCAACAGCCTTAAACAGAGATTGGTTTTCACTTAAAACTTGGTCCGCTAAAATTAACCTACCTAGGCCGTAATAATTTTTTGAGCGCAAAATAGCCAGCTCCAACTGTCTTTGGGTTGTTGGAGGTTGATTGTCAACCAAACTATCCAATTTTTCCAAAAATGAGAATGAGTTTTCCCAATCATTAATTTGATTATAAGCTAGTGCAATTAAGTAATAATAATCAGCTATGGTCTCTGGCGCCTTTTGTTTATCAACTTCAGATAAAGCAATTGTTAAGACAGAGTCTGGATAACTATCAATAGCATTATATAGCTTTAACGGCGCTCCATCCTGACTATAGGAGAAGAGCGAAAAGAATAAAAAATATAAAATAGTAGCTTTCATCAGTAGGGTAATAAAGGCTGTTATAAAAAAACTTACTCTGTCGCTTTTTCAGCAGTACTCTTCAAATAAAGTTCTCCATACTGCTCATCACCCAATGGCGCCGGAGAATCAATCATCACATCTCGTCCGCTATTGTTTTTAGGGAAAGCAATATAATCTCGAATTGAATCTGAACCACCCATTGTGGCCACTAATCTATCAAAGCCAAAAGCTAACCCGCCGTGTGGAGGTGCTCCGTATTCAAAAGCATTCATTAAAAAGCCAAATTGTGCTTTTGCTTCTTCATCTGAAAAACCAAGTAATTCAAACATGCGTGCTTGCAATTGTTTATTGTGAATTCGAATTGAACCACCACCAAGCTCCACACCATTCATAGCTAAATCGTAAGCATTTGCTCTTACTTTTCCGGGCTCAGTATCAATCAAATCAAAATCTTCTTTCTTAGGGGATGTAAATGGATGATGCATGGCGTGATATCTATCACTTTCTTCATCCCATTCCAATAATGGAAAATCTAATACCCATAATGGTGCAAATTCATTTGGATCTCTCAACCCTAGTTCAGTTCCCATATGTAAACGCAATTCATTCATTTGTGAACGAACTTTATCTGTTTCTCCTGAAAGAACTAAAATTAAATCTCCTTTTTCTGCTCCAGTAGCAGTAGCCCAATCAGCTAATGCAGCTTGATCGAAAAACTTATCTACCGACGACTTAAATGTACCGTCTTCATTGCATTTGCAATAAATCATACCTAAAGCACCAATTTGTGGTCGCTTTACCCAGTTTACAAGTGCATCTAATTGTTTTCTTGAATAATTAGCACAACCTTTTGCGTTAATTCCAACCACTAATTCAGCATTGTCAAAAACACCAAAGTTTTTTCCTTGTGCTACGCTATTCAGGTTCACAAACTCCATCTCAAAACGAATGTCTGGTTTGTCAGATCCATAACGCTCCATTGCCTCAGCATAGGTCATTCTTGGAAAATCTGCCGTAAATTCGTGGTTGCGACAGGTTTTAAATAAGTGTTTAATTAATCCTTCAAAGGTGTTCAAAACATCCTCTTGTTCAACAAAAGCCATTTCGCAATCAATTTGCGTAAACTCTGGTTGGCGATCTGCTCTTAAGTCCTCATCTCTAAAGCATTTTACAATTTGGTAATAACGGTCATAACCAGACACCATTAATAATTGCTTAAAAGTTTGTGGCGATTGCGGAAGGGCGTAAAATTGTCCTGGATTCATTCTGCTTGGTACCACAAAATCGCGGGCACCTTCTGGCGTAGACTTGATTAAATAAGGTGTTTCAACCTCCATAAAGTCTACTGTATCTAAATATTTTCGAGTTTCTAACGAAACTTTATGTCTTAGCTTTAATTTTTCTTGAACTGGATTTCTTCGAAGATCTAAATAACGATACTTCATGCGAATTTCCTCACCGCCATCCGTTTCATCTTCAATGGTAAAAGGTGGTGTAATTGAAGCGTTTAAAATTGTTACGGCTGTGGCTTTGATTTCAATATCACCCGTTACCATTTCTGGATTTTTTTGATAACGCTCAATAACTTCGCCTTCAACTTGAACGACAAATTCGCGCCCTAAGCCCTTTAATTGCTCCATTACTTCATTTGAAACAACTCCTGTTTCTCCAACAATTTGAATAACACCATAGCGATCTCTTAAATCAACCCATAAAATGTTTCCTTTATCTCGAACGGTTTGTACCCATCCAGCAACAGTTACTGTTGTTCCAATATTTTCGGCTCTTAATTCTCCGCAAGTGTGTGATCTGTACATGAAAGTAATACTAAAATTTAGGCTATAAAGGTAGTTAATTCAACCCGCTTTAGAGAATAGAATTTTTTTTAAACGAGAGTTCGTCAAAAAAACAAGCAATACACCTATCTTCGTTCACATAAAAAACAAGATAAATGCGAATAATAATTGCTTTTTTATTAGGGTTTTTAGTGAGTTGTGGCGCATCAACAAACAATGAAAAAACCATTAAAATTGCTTGTGCAGCAAATATGCAATTGGCTATGGACTCGATTGCAGTTTTGTTTAATGCTGAACATGGTATTCAATGTGAGGTTACTACGGCATCATCTGGGATGTTAACGGCACAAATTGAAAACGGTGCACCTTATGATATTTTTGTTTCTGCCAATATGAGTTACCCAAATATGATTTATAAAAACGGGAATGGAAGTAAACCTGTGATTTATGCAAAAGGACGCTTGTTGCTCGTTGTGAATAACCAAAACCAATATGCATCAATTGACGAAGCTTTGGCCGACCCTCAAATACGAAGAATAGGCATAGCCAATGATAAAACCGCGCCTTATGGCATGGCGGCTACCCAATATTTGATGGAAACAGGAAAAATGGAGGAGCTAAAAAGTCGACTCGTGACAGGTGAAAGTGTTGGACAAATTAATCAATACTTGATTACTGGTGCTGTGGATGCCGCTTTTACAAGCTATTCGTTTAAAGTGAAAAACGGAAATAAATTCAACTATTTTGAAGTTGACCCGGCTTATTTTGAGCCTATTGATCAGGCTATTATGATTTTAGATCATGGAAATAAACACCATGCAAGCGAGTCGAACGAATTGCTAAAATTCTTCTCAAGCTTGAAATGTAAAGACGTTTTAAACTATTTTGGATACCTTGCAGAATAATGGATTATACACCGTTTTTGGTTACGTTTAAATTAGCTGGCCTTACCACGCTAATTTTGTTTGTTATAGGCATTCCTATTGCCTATTCCATAGCGTTTTCAAAATGGAAAGGGAAAATAATTTTAGAGAGTATATTGATGCTTCCAATTGTTCTTCCGCCAACTGTACTTGGTTTTTATTTCATCTTTTTTTTAGGACCCAAAAGCGGGATTGGAAAATTTTTAGAAAACACTTTTGACGTGACTTTAACTTTTTCATTTCAAGGCATTTTATTGGGATCAATTATTTATTGTTTACCTTTTATGCTAACCCCAATAATTAATGGGTTTAGAAGTATCCCAAAAAACTTAATTGAATCCACAACATTGTTGAATAAGTCTAAAAAAAACGCTTTGTGGTTTGTATTTATTCCCTACATAAAACGCAGTATTTTGAGTGGGGTATTACTCACTTTTGCACATACAATAGGTGCGTTTGGTTTAATTTTAATGATAGGAGGAGGTAAATTGGGGGACGCCCAAGTAGCATCTGTCGCAATTTATGATGAAATGAATGCTATGAATTTTGATAATGTTCACCAATATGCGCTCATTTTATTAGTAATAAGCTTTGTACTTATATTCTGTTTGAATTTACTCACAAGAAAATCTACCCGATCAGACATTGCTTAAAATTAACCTACATAAAACTTTTAAAACCCGTCAAAGAACGGCGGAAATTCATTGCAAGGCGCAATTTGATCTAGGAGTAACTTCTGCTATTTATGGTAAATCAGGGATTGGTAAATCCACCGTTTTAAGAATGATTGCCGGACTAGAAAAAGCAGATTCAGGTTTGATTCAGTTTCAGGATGAAGTATGGTTTGATGAGGCAAAGAAAACGAATTATCCTGTTGCCACGCGCAATATTGGTTTTGTTTTTCAAGACTTTAATTTATTTCCAAACATGACCGTTGAAGGGAACTTGAAATATGCGTCTCATTCAGGGAAGGATATTTCGAAAGAAACCAAACATTTGATGGAGGTAATGGGTTTAAATGAATTATTTAAAAGTCGCCCGCAAGAATTATCAGGAGGGGAGAGGCAACGAGTTTCAATTGTTAGGGCTTTATGTCAAAACCCTAAATTACTATTATTGGACGAACCTTTTTCTGCTTTGGATGATGAATCAATCGGTGATTTAATGCGTGAGATAAAAGTCATTCAAAAAGAAATTGGTACAACGGTGCTTTTGGTAAGTCACCGTAAAGATGTCATCCTGGAAATGGCAGATTCTGTCGTACACATGCAAAATGGACAAACTGTAATTCAAGGTCTCCCGCAAGAGATATTAACCAAAAGGTTTTAATCAAAAAAAGCAGCCGATAAATCGACTGCCTTTTAATAATTATGTTTTTAACGGCTTATTTTTTTACCACCCGAATTGTTGTGTTTTCCGCTTTAGATTCAATTTTGAAATAGTATACGCCATTTGCAAAAGTTTCCATATCAACAGCTTCTTTATTAAAACCACTACCTGATAAAACTACTTCTCCTTTTGCAGTTAATAAGAGATAACTAAAACTCCCAGCCAGCTCAATATTTACAAGACTAACTGTAGGGTTTGGATATACGTTAATAGCCGTAATATTGAAAGACGTAACACTCAATTGACTGTTAACAGTAAAAGTAGCAGTATCAGCACATCCCATTGAGCCTTGCACGATAACAGTATATGTTCCGCCAGCTAGTCCACCAATACTTGCAGGGTCATCAAAATCTCCTGTTCCATCATTATCCCAATCTACCATATATGCCGGCACACCGCCAGTTATGCTAATGTCAATACTTCCATCATCACCTGTAACCTCATCATTAGGTGTGCCTGTAATTTCAATTGCATCCGCAACATCCAATTCAACACTTCCAGTTCCAACACAGCCATTAATATCAGTTCCTGTTACAAAGTAAGAGGTTGTTCCTGCTACTGTTGTTGTATAAGGCGCACCAGATTTAATAGCGGGATCTTCCCAAACATAAGTTTCTGCTCCACTAACGGTAAACACAACATCATTACCTAAACAGGTTAAGCCCACATCAACACTTGCTATAATTTCTGGTAGTGCATGAACTGTAATTTCAAGTGTAGCTGAACTAGAGCATCCAAAATAATAAACACCTGTAAGTGTATAAGTATGGGTTCCAACACCAGGAGAAAGATCTAGTGGGTCCCAAGAATATTCATCTGCATCTCCTCCAGCTGATAATACAATTGCTTCATCTTCACAAAAATTTTCATCTCCAGCACCAGGAATAACCGTTGGAAAAGGCAATACTTCCACCTCTACCATTAAAGGACAGTCACTATCATCAATTGTCGTTGCGGTATAAATGAACGTACCAACTTCTTCTGGTGTAAAAGGGACGTCATCAAAAATGCCACCGTCCCAAATAATAGCTTCTCCACTTGCCGCTGTAGCATCTAATGTAATTTCTCCACCAATGCAAACGGAATAACTCGATACGTCTAATTCCATCTCCGTGCAATCTTGGGCATAAATAGAATTAAACCCAAATCCAATTAAAAAGAGGGTAGCTAATGTTTTCATAATAATAGTTTTTTGAATTACTAAATTACGAAACATTTAATTTAGATTGATTTTAAACCTACTGTTTGCTCAAACAAAAGGATAAACGTTAATATTATTCGGATGAACTATGGCCGTCAGAAAAAATAAAGCACAAAAAAAAGGTCAGACAATAAATGCCTGACCTTTTTACAATATAGTTTAAGAATTACTTCTTCACTACTTTAATAGTAGTTGTAGCATTCTCGTTTTTAACATTTACAAAGTAAACACCATCAGCAAATTCCTTTAAGTTAATTACTTCTTTGTCAGTAGCATTTCCAGCAACTAAGATGTCACCGTTAATTGCAACTAATTGATATTCGAATGTTCCAGCAAACTCAATGTTTACGAATTCCGTAGTTGGATTAGGGTAAACAGCAACGTTAGAAGCATTTAAGTCATCAATTCCAACTTGGCTATTCAAATCAATAGTACGTTGAGCTTGACATCCAGCAGCACCTTCAACCATTACAGTATAGATACCTCCTGATAAACCAGTAAGGTCTTGTGTATCATCCCAATCACCAGTTCCGTCATTATCCCAATCATAAGAATAAGTTGGAGCTCCACCAGAAATTTCAATGTCGATTTCTCCATCAGCACCTACAGTTTCAATAGTAACAGAAGCAACTGAAATAGTAATGTTATCTACAACTTCAACATCAACAGTTCCCATGTTAGCACAACCGAACTCGTCCCATCCCCATACAGTATAGGTAGTAGTTCCAATAGATTCAGGTGTAAAAGCCATACCGTCCATTACGCCATTATCCCACTCATAAGTTTCACCGCCAGCACCGCTAAATACAACAGAACCACCGATACAAATTGGATCAGCATCAGCACTTCCAGTAATTGTTGGTAAAGCATGAACCTCAACAGTAACTTCATCTGTAGTTTCTGTTCCAACACATCCACCAGTAGTAGATTCACCCGTTAAAGTGAAAGTATATGTACCTACACCAGGCATTAAATCTAATTCTTCTCCGTCATTCCATTCATATACATCTGCTCCACCTGCAGCAGAAAGTGTAATCATTTCGTCTTCACAGAAATTTAAATCTCCTGCACCAGCTATTACAACTGGAGGCCCATAAACTTGAATAGAAATTGCATCTTCTTCTGCGAATGGACAATCACCTTCATCATCACTTGAAGGAAGGTAAGTATAAACACCAGGTACTCCTGGATCGAAAGCAACACCATTTGTGATTCCTCCAGTCCAAGTGATAGCACCTAAACCTGTACCAGTAATTGTTACCATTTCTCCTTCACAAGTCTCATAATCTGTAACATCTACAATGATGTCTTCACAAGCAGGTAAAAGATCAATTGTAAAATCTACTTTACTACCCCATGTCATTGATGCGCATGGATTAAGTGGTGGAGAACCACCTTCATGTTGCATAACACGCATTCTTGTTGGACCTTCAACAGCATCAGCAGGAACTGTAAATGTTGGAGACATTATAGTGGGAATATTATTATAAGCTTTTGTTGCAATAATTTCATCTGCATCAAATGTATCACTGTGATCGAAATCAATCCATACGTTTCCACCATTGTTATAGTTACCACCACAACTTCCCCATGATAGGTCAATTGTATAGTCAGCACCAATTGTTAAATCAGCCACCTCATCTAATTTTAATTCAAGACCTGTAACAGCAGGAGAGCAACCTACGTATGAAATAGATGAGCTTTCGCCAACCAAATCTACGGCTTGCAAATTAGTGTCACCAGTAGAGCCAGGTCCTCCCGTGCAATACTGTGCGTTTACTGCGGCTGTAGAAAGTGCCGCCACAGTGAATAAAAGTAATTTTTTTTTCATAATATTAGTAATTGGTTAATGCATGGATAAATAGTGTTTTAAACGGTTTATGCATGCTTTTCAAGTAAGCAATTTATGAATATTCGATAACATAGGCAGGGAAAAATGTCATTTAATTTAAATAAATTTATATTTTTTTACATAAAAGACTACAAATCAACGTGTTGAGCTTGCGAGCAAAACGGTGCTATTATAAGACTAATTACCTAATTTTTATAGGAATATAATTAGGTATATTAACTTAGCTCAAAGGAAAACTCTTATAAATTATTTAAAAGTCTGTCCGAATTAATTTTTTTTGACTCCTTTTTTCACTGTCTAAGTAGTGCTTGGTCGGAAATAGACGAATTTTCAGAAATCGAATAGATTTTGAGAGTTAGTTTCATTTTTTTATTTAGGAGATGCCTAAGCATCAGACGACAACAAAATAATGGAGATAAACTCAAAAGATGCGATTTTGATTTTGCTGTATTTCCGACCAAGCACTAAGTAGGTGCTTTTAAGAACAGGTTTTGAGGCAGAAAGAATAGAATAAGCGATTTGTAATATCTTTGTTGCATAAATAACGTATTTATTATGAAATTTTTAAGACCTCTTTCCTTTATTTTATTCGTTTTTATTGTTGCTTGTGGCAATGGAGAAGAAGCGACTGAAAACCGTATAGATAATAGCATTGACCAACCGGATGTTCGAGGATTCGAAGCTGTTTCGCCAGCAACATCTGGCATTGATTTTGCAAATAAATTTGAAGAAACAGAAGAAAGGAATTATTATAATTTTGAGTATATCTATAATGGCGGCGGAGTTGCTGTGGGAGATATCAATAATGATGGTTTACAAGATCTTTTTTTTACAGGAAATGCGACCTCAGATAAACTCTATTTAAACAAGGGAGATTTGGTTTTTGATGACATTACAGAATCTGCATTTAGTGATGATTTGTCGACCAATTGGCATACAGGTGTAACTATGGTTGATATTAATAGTGATGGTTGGTTGGATATTTATGTCTGCAGGTCGGGCGCAGATGTTGATCGGGACGAACTGAGAAACCTTTTATTTGTAAACAACCAAAACAATACGTTTACTGAAAAAGGGGCAGAATATGGTGTTGATGTCGACAAACGAACTACCAGTGCCTCGTTTTTTGATTATGACAATGATGGCGATCTAGATTTGTATGTATTGAATCATCCAGCGCAAGCAGAAGATAAAATATTTAATAATCAAGAAGTATTAGAGATGAAAAGGGCGGGCGACGATATGGATGTTTTGCTCGAAAATCAGAATGGGAAATATGTTGATGTGTCGGAACAGGCAGGAATAAAAACACATATGTATGGATTGGGTCTTGCTATTAGTGATTTGAATGGTGATGGGTTTCAAGATATTTATGTTTCAAATGATTTTGTCGATCCAGATTTGATGTATATGAATAATGGTGATGGTACTTTTTCTGAAGAAATTCGTGAGAGAACACAACATGTATCTAATTTTTCTATGGGGAATGATGTGGCTGATTTTAATAATGATGGCTATGTCGACATCATGACCTTGGACATGGCAAGTGAAGATCATATGCGTTCAAAAAGGAATATGGGCGCCATGAACACAGATAAGTTTTGGAACATTGTTGGCATAGGTTATCACTTACAGTATATGTTTAATAATCTCCAAATGAATAACGGAAATGGAACTTTTTCTGAGATTGCCCAATTGGCGGGAGTTGGAAAAACGGATTGGAGCTGGGCGCCTCTTTTTGCAGATTTTGATAATGATGGGAAAAAGGATTTATTTATTACAAATGGATACCGAAGAGAATTAAGAGACAATGATTATAACGCAGAATACAATTACAAAAAAGCAACAGGAGAAATTGAGAACTTTCAAGATGGATTAGAATTGGTACCAACTGCGAAAATTGAAAATTATATGTATCAGAACCAAGGAGAGCTGAAGTTTTTGAAAACTACAGCTGATTGGGGGCTAGATGCGCCAATAAACTCAAATGGCGCGGCTTATGCCGATTTAGATAATGATGGAGATTTAGACTTGGTCTTGAATAATATGGATGAAATGGCATCTGTTTTTGAGAATAAATTAAGTGGAGCGTCTACTAATTACGTGCGAATAAAAGTAGGGGGGTATGCCAATAATATACAAGCCCTTGGCACCAAAGTCAAAATTTTTACGGATGAAGGAATGCAGTTTCAAGAGTTGCACGTTGCTCGGGGTTATATTTCTTCTGTTGAACCTGTTTTACATTTTGGACTAGGTGGCGCTAAAAAGGTGAATAAAATTGAGGTTGAATGGTTAGACGGCACAACGTTGGTTTTAAATGATGTTGCTTTAAACAGCACACTTGAACTAAGTCACGCCGAAGGAAAAATTTTACCGCTTCCAGTAACTAAAACCAATCATTTATTTACAGATATTTCAGATTCAATTTTGGATTTTGAACATAAAGAAATTCCAGCAGATGATTTTGATTTCGAAGTTTTACTACCGAATAAACTATCACAATCAGGTCCGTTTATTGCTAAGGGAGATATTAATGGTGATGGGCTTGAGGATCTATACATAACCGGTCCGTTTGACGGAACAGGAAAAATGTTTATTCAAACCAATCAAGGTTTTGAAACCGTCTCCGGTCCCTGGCTAAAAGAAAAAGATCGTGAAGAAATGGACGCACTATTTTTAGACGTTGATGGGGATTTAGATTTAGATTTATATGTGGTTTGTGGTGGAAACGAATTTTTTCATGACTCCCCAAAACTGCAAGACCAACTGTATATCAATGACGGTAAAGGAAAATTCACCAATGAATCCAATCGTTTACCAGAAATGATAATCGCGGGTCAATCTGTAACTGAGGGAGATTATGACGGTGATGGCGATTTAGACCTTTATATTGGTGGAAGACAAATCCCGGGGTATTATCCATTTATACCTAAAAGCTATTTATTAGAAAACAATAATGGCACTTTTACAGATGTTACACAGAACTCACCCGTTTTAGGAGCACCCGGCTTAGTAACTGATGCCATTTTTGATGATTTTGATGGCGATCAAGATTTGGATTTAATTGTGGTTGGAGAATGGATGCCAGTCGTGTTTTTTGAAAATAAGAACAATAAGTTTGAAAATGTAAGCGCTAAATACAATCCAACAATGGATGTAGGCTGGTATTATTCAATTGAAAAAGGGGATTTTAATGCAGACGGAAAAATGGATTATATTGTGGGTAACCTTGGAGAAAATAATAAATTTCATCCAACAAAAAAATATCCGCTAGAAATCTATTGTCATGATTTTGATGGGAATGGCACCAATGATATTGTTTTAGGAGAATATCAAAACAATATTTGTTATCCAGTAAGAGGAAAACAATGTTCAACAGAACAAATGCCTTTTATTTCTCAAAAATACACCACCTATTCCGACTATTCTACAGCAGATTTAAGCAATATTTATGGAGATAGTCAACTTAAACAAGCTTTGCATTTTTCAGCAACCAACTTTAGTTCGCAGGTCTTCATGAGTAAAGGAAGCAATTATGAAATTAAAAGACTACCCGTTTATTGCCAAATGGGTCCGTTAAATAAAACCATAGTTGATGATTTTAATAAAGACGGAAATATGGATGCCCTAGTCGTAGGGAATAATTTTGGAGTAGAGGTAGAAACCATTCGTTATGATGGCAGTCGTGGTTGTTTGATTTTAGGAGATGGAAAAGGAGGCTTTCAACAACTTAGCCCAATGGAGTCTGGATTTTTTGAAAACAACGATTGTAAAGATATGGCCCAGATCAGTTTTAAAGGCAAATCCATTATTGTTACTGTTTCCAACCAAGCAAAAGCAAAAACTTTTTTAATAAAGGATTAAATATTTAATTGAGCATGATTGAGGTTTACACAGATGCGTATTTTATGAAGGAGGCTTTAAAAGAGGCCGAATTAGCTTTTGATGAAAATGAAGTTCCTATTGGAGCGGTCATAGTATTGAACAAAACCATAATTGCGCGGGCCCATAATTTAACCGAACGTTTAACGGATGTTACCGCACATGCAGAAATGCAAGCAATAACTGCAGCAAGCGAATATATTGGCGCAAAATATCTCAAAAAATGTACCTTATACGTTACACTTGAACCTTGCGCTATGTGCGCAGGCGCCTTGGCTTGGACGCAAATAGATAAAATTATTTTTGGAGCAAGCGACGATCGGAAAAAGTACATTGATGAAAACATCTATCATCCAAAAACGAAAATAGAAAGAGGCCTTATGCAAAACGAAGCTGCATCTTTAATGCAAACCTTTTTTGCTAAAAAACGCGGTTTGTAAATCCACAAATGGAACTATCTTTTTCAAATTACGTATATTTGACCGGTGTTTAGCCTAAAACATATCGGAGCATATTTTTTGCTAATGGTTTATAGTGTGTCCTTTGGGCATCAAATTATTCCGCATCACCATCATCAAGTTGATGAGGATCATAACCACCATTTGGTAGGCGCACATAACCATTGTGTTACCGAAGCGGAAACACATAACCACGTTGCACATGAAGATCATTTTGACGAGGGCTTAATCGATTATTTAGCCTGTGTTTTAGGCAATCATGAACATAATTCATCTAGTGAATGTGAGTTTATTGAGGTGTCTACCGATCAAAAAAACAATGGAAACACGGCAAATACTGCAGCAGGTTTTGGCGTAGAACAAACCAGTTTTTATGGTGATGTTTTGCAATCACAATCACCAATTCGCATACGTTCATTTTGTATTGCGTACAAAGACCCTTTGGCCGAAAACAGGGCTAAAAGAGGCCCACCTCAAGCCTAATATCAGGTCCTTACATTTTCTTGTGAACGGATCCTTTCGCTCAATTCTAATCTGAATAGGGTTAAAAATAAATAAATTTTAAATTAGTTAAGGCGATTTTGTCGTCTTCTATAATGAAAGAATAATGTTAAATAAAATCATTCATTTTAGTATAAAAAACAAGTTTATAATTGGCTTGTTTACAATGGGACTTATTATTTGGGGAATTTATTCCGCAACAAGATTACCCATTGATGCTTTGCCTGATATTACCAATAATCAGGTACAAATTATAACCACGTCGCCAACATTGGCCACGCAAGAGGTTGAAAAATTTATAACCTACCCAATTGAAAGGGAGGTAAAGTCAATTCCAAATATTGTAGAATTAAGATCTGTAAGCCGTTTTGGCTTGAGCTTGATTACTGTGGTTTTTGAAGAGGATGTGGACATTTATTGGGCGCGGAATCAAATTACCGAACGCATAAAAGCCGCCGAACAAAACATACCACCAGGTTTAGGAACGCCTGAATTGGCGCCTGTTAGCACAGGTTTAGGTGAGATTTATCAATACGTTGTTAGCGCCGAAAAAGGCTATGAAGAAACTTATGACAAAACCGAATTACGCACCATCCAAGACTGGATAATTGTTCCCCAATTATTAGGAACAAAAGGTGTTGCTGAGGTAAATACTTTAGGTGGTACATTAAAAGAATATGAAGTAGCCGTTGATCCAGATAAGCTCAAAAGCATGTCTGTTACCATGGCCGAAATATTTGAAGCTTTACAAGTAAATAATGAAAATACGGGTGGTGCATATATAGACAAAAAGCCGAGTGCCTATTATATCCGTGGAGTAGGAATGGTGAAGGAATTGGAAGAGATTAATAAAATCGTAGTCAAAGTAGAAAATGGCTTACCAATTTTGATTAGAGATGTTGCAAAAGTGCAATTTGGCAGTGCAATTCGTTATGGCGCCACTACGAAAGATGGCAAAGGAGAAGTTGTAAGCGGCATGGTAATGATGCTCAAGGGCGCCAATAGTGCTGAAGTTGTTCAACGGGTAAAAGAAAGAGTTGAGGTTATAAAAGAAACATTGCCAGAAGGTGTTACGATAGAACCTTTTTTAGATCGTTCTAAATTAGTAGACAACGCCATTAGTACGGTTGAAAAAAACTTGATAGAAGGGGCTTTAATTGTCATTTTCATACTGGTGCTTTTAATTGGTAATTGGCGCGCGGGACTAATTGTGGCGTCAGTGATTCCTTTGGCCTTATTGTTTGCTATTTCCTTAATGAACTTATTTGGCGTTAGTGGAAACTTGATGAGCTTAGGAGCCATAGATTTTGGTTTAATAGTCGACGGGGCGGTGATTATTGTAGAGGCAATTATTCACACCCTGAATAAAAGAACCAATGGTAAAACATTGACCGCAGAAGAGATGGATGAGGAAGTTTATCAAGCTTCATCCAAAATAAGAACTTCGGCAGCTTTTGGTGAAATAATTATCCTCATTGTTTATTTACCAATTTTGGTACTAGTAGGCATAGAAGGAAAAATGTTTGGACCAATGGCGCAAACCGTTTCATTTGCAATTTTGGGTGCCTTTATCCTATCCTTGACTTATGTGCCTATGATGAGCGCTTTATTTTTAAGTAAACGGGTCAAGAAAAAGATAACAATCTCGGATAAAATCATCAACTTTTTAAATCATTATTATCAAAAATCACTCGCCTTTGCTTTTAAAATTAAAGGCGGAGTTATTGCTGTTACGCTTCTATTATTTATTGGTGCTTTGGCCTTGTTTAATACATTGGGCGGAGAGTTTATTCCAACCTTAGAGGAAGGCGACATTGCAACCCATGTTATTATTCCGCCAGGGAGTTCTTTAGAGCAGGAAATTGAGTCTACAACAAAAGCAGAACAACTTTTAATGGACAATTTTCCAGAGGTAGAGCAGGTGGTTTCTAAAATTGGAAGCGCTGAAGTACCTACTGATCCCATGCCAATGGAAGTGGCAGATGTTATGGTCATTTTAAAACCAAAAAGCGAATGGACCAGCGCCAAAACTAAAGAAGAATTAATGCATAAAATGGAGGACGTTTTGGACGAGTTACCAGGCGTTACAACAGAGTTTTCACAACCGATTCAAATGCGTTTTAACGAATTAATGACAGGGGTCAGAAGTGATGTTGGAATTAAAGTTTTTGGTGAGGATATCGACTTGTTAGTTGGTTTTGGAGAAGAAATCGTGAGCATAATTCAAGAAGTTGAAGGAGTAGTGGATGCAAGGGCTGAAACGATAGCAGGGCTGCCACAAATATCAGTGAATTATGATAAAGATAAGTTGGCACTTTATGGCTTAAATGTGGGCGATTTAAACCAACTGGTTCGAATGGGTTTTGCAGGAGAAAAAGCGGGTGTTGTGTATGAAGGGGAAAAAAGATTTGACCTTGTTGTGCGCTTAGCGGAAGAGGATCGGCAGGATATAGATGACCTTAAGAATATGTATGTGACCTTACCTTCTGGCAGTCAAATTCCATTAGCGCAAGTAGCAGATATTACTATGGAACGTGGCCCTGCTCAAATTAGTCGCGAGCAAGGTAAACGCCGAATAATAATTGGGTTTAATGTGCGCAATAGAGACGTACAATCTGTGGTAAAAGAAATTCAAGATAAATTGAAAGCCAGTTTAGATTTGCCCGCAGGATATTACGTTGAATATGCAGGACAGTTTGAGAACTTGGTGGAAGCGAATAAACGCTTATCTATTGCTGTACCAATTGCCTTAGTATTCATTTTAGCGCTTTTATTCTTCACCTTTAAAAACCTCCCTCAAGCCTTACTTATTTTTACTGCAATTCCACTTGCTGCAATTGGCGGTGTGGTTGCTTTATGGATGCGGGACATGCCCTTTAGTATTTCGGCAGGAGTTGGATTTATTGCATTGTTTGGTGTGGCCGTGTTAAATGGCATTGTCTTAATCGGATATTTTAATCAATTAAAAGCAGAAGGAATGACAGATATTATTGCGCGAATTAAAGAAGGCACTAAAGTGAGGTTGCGCCCAGTTATTATGACTGCTGCTGTTGCTTCCTTAGGGTTTTTGCCAATGGCAATGAGTAATTCTGCCGGAGCTGAGGTTCAAAAACCACTGGCAACTGTGGTGATTGGCGGTTTATTAACAGCTACATTTTTAACCTTAGTGGTGCTGCCAATTCTCTATTATTATTTAGAGAAAGGGTTCAAAATTAAACCGAAAGGAGTTAAAACACTTGCGTTATTTTTGATTGGTTTTATTTCTATAAACAGCATGGCACAAGTTGAGGTTAAAACCTTGAATGATGCCATTGAACTAGGTTTAGCCAATAATCACCAAATAAAAATAGCTACCCTCAAGGTGCAACGCCAAACAGACCTAAAAGGGACGGCCTATGACATACCCAAAACGGATATAGGCGCAACTTATGGACAAATTAACACGGCAAGTTTTGATCAAAGTTATAGTATTTCACAGCAATTTAATCCGGCACTTTATGTTGCCAAAAAGAAATATATAGCCACGGGAATTGAAGCGAGTAAAATTGAGTCATTAATGGCGCAACAACAGGTCCGTTATCAAATTCAGTTGGCATGGAATGAGGTGGCGTATTACCATAGTCTTGAAGCATTGTTATTGTCGCAGGATAGTGTTTGGCAAATATTTACTAAGAAAGCAGGTCTAAAATATACGGCTGGGGATGGAAATATAATCGAAAAAACGGCGGTTGATTTAAAAGCACTTGAATCAAACTATGAGTATTTGGATAATATGCTGCGGCAGGGGCCGGTAACAAGTGAGTTGTTTGTTTTACTCAACGCACCCAATATTGAGTTGGAAACCCCTGACCTTGAAAAATTATTATTGATTGGAGATACCAATAAAGTGAACTTAGTCAATAATCCTAGTTTGCAAATGGCCAACCAGGATGTAAACACGGCAAAGGCATCAGAAAATGTTAGTCGTGCAAATAATTTTCCAGATCTCACAGTTGGTTATTTTATCCAGTCCATCCAAGGAGAGCAAATTGTGAACGGTGCACCCATAATTTATGATGGCACTCCGCGTTTCCAAGGTGTTAACCTAGGCTTAAGCATTCCGTTATTTTACGGATCAAACAAAGCTAAAAAAGCCGCCGCACAAACAACTGTCTTAATAGAAGAACAGCACGCTGATTTTGTTTTGAAACAGTTGGAAAAACAGCTTTCCATTGCAACACGCGATATTACGCTGCAAAACATGCAAGTCAATTTTTATGAAAAGGCATTAGAAAACGCCAATTTATTAATCGAAAAAGCGAGCATTAGTTATGTGAACGGGGAGATTGATTATGTTGAATATGCAGCAGCAATCACGGCATCTTTTGACATTAGAAAAAAACATTTAGGAGCCATTAAGGCCTATAATGAAAGTGTTTATCACGTTAAGTATTTAATGAACTCATTGTAAAAGTATAAGAAAATGAAAAATCAAAAATATATAATTGGGGTTATAATTGGAATGACCTTAATGGTGGTTGTCTATTTTACCTATGATTATTTTTCAGGAGAAGAGACTACTGAAGTAGTAGAAGAGGAAGATGAACATGAGGGTCATGGACACGGAAAAACGGTTGAATTGAATAGCTCGCAATATGCCAATGCCGGAATTGAATTGGGTTGGTTTGAAAAGAAGAATATGAGTGAAGTGGTTCATGCCAATGGCTATACTAAACTGCCGCCTCAAAACCAGGCAGATGTTTCTGTTTTTACAACAGGTTTGGTTAAAACCATTAAAGTAGTTGAAGGGCAAGAGGTAAAAAAAGGAGCTGTATTGGCTTATGTTGAAAGTCCTGAATTTACAATTTTACAGCAAGACTATTTGGTTTCAAAAAGCAGTTTAGAGTTTTTAAAGTTGGAGTATGATCGCCAAGTAATTTTAAGCGCAGAAAACGTAAATGCAAAAAAGGTCTTGGAAAAAACCAAGGCCGATTTAGATGCAGAGCAAGCGCGGTATAATTCCCTAAAAAAGCAATTGGCTGTTTTCAAAATTAATGGTGATGGTGGTACGGTTTCTACTATTCCGATTGTTGCACCTATTAGCGGACATATTACAGAAATTTATGTGAACATTGGTTCTTCGGTTGAGGTAGGAAAACCACTTTTTTCTATCATGGATAATTCTGAAATGCATGTCGACTTATTGGTGTATGAGCAAGATTTACCAAAAGTAACTGAAGGGCAAACGGTGCACTTTGTATTGACAAACCAATCGAATAAGGAAATTGATGGAACCATTTTTAATGTTGGAAAATCATTTGAAAATGAAACCAAAACAGTTGCTGTCCATGCACATATAAAAGACAAAGATGCAGCTCTCATTCCTGGCATGTATGTGAACGCGCTGATTGATATTGGATCAAATGAAGTGAAAACGTTGCCAGAAGGGGCAGTTGTTCAAGCAGAAGGGAGATCGTTTGTGTTTTTGTATGAAAAAGAAAATGATGAAGAAGATGAGGCTGGCCATGAAGGACATAGTCATGGGATTAAAATGATCGTTTTTTCACGAATTGAAGTAAAGACAGGGCCGTCACAATTGGGATATATTCAAATTACGCCGCTCGAAAAAATTCACCAGGGAGATAAAATTGTCCTAAGTGGTGCCTATTATTTACAAAGTCACTTGCAAAAAAGTGAAAGCGGAGGAGAACATAGTCATTAAGCGATTATAATATGGAAGACATTAAGGGAACAGACGTTTATTTATTGGATCAAATCATGAAAGGCAGATATTTGCCTACTGATAAAATTTTAGATGCAGGCTGCGGTAGTGGCAGAAATATGCGTTGGTTTGCCCTAAACAACTATCATATTTATGGCTGCGACTTGAATGTTGATGCGGTGGTTTACGCACAGGAAATAACGGGTTTAGAGGCAGATAAATTTAAAGTTTCGGCAGTGGAAAAAATGCCTTATGCCAATGGAGAGTTTGACCATGTCATTTGCAATGCGGTTTTACATTTTGCGGAGAATGATTCGCACTTTATAGAAATGGCAAACGATATGTTTCGTGTTTTAAAACCCGGCGGCACCCTTTTTGTGCGCATGACTTCAACATTTGGTTTACCTCAAAACTATATAGTCATAAGAGACGGGCGTTATTTATTGGCAGATGGATCGGAGCGATTTTTATTGACCAAAGAGTTGTTAACCAAAGTAAAAACCATTGGTTTCGATCAAATTGAGCCTGTCAAATCTGTTTTGGTGGAAGAGTTGCGCTCAATGACGACACTTGTCTTGCGCAAAATTGGATAACCAACCATTATTATTTCTTCATTGTTTGCTCCACCCAAAGTCTTAAAGTCTCGCGATCTTCAGCGGTCAATTTATTCTTTTTTCCTTTGGGCATTTTCCCTGTGATAAAAACCTCAATATTGATCTCCGCCACGAAATAATCCATGGTTTTTGCGGTAAAATAATAGGAAGGTTTCTTTTCGCTATGGCATTCATTGCAATTATTTTCCAAAACAGTCAATGCTTCCAACTTTAAACTATCAGTTGAATCTTGATAGGTCATGAATGTTCGTTCCTTATCCATTCTTGTAAAAGAAAACGCCAATAATGAAACCAATACAGAAATGATTAAAAAGCGCATGCAGCTAAAGGTACAAAACTAATGCCACTTTAGTTTTTAACATAGATATAGGCGTTTAATGAAGTGGCAACTACCAACCAAGTAAATAATCCTCGGGGCAAGCCCGCGAGGCATTAAAATAGCTTCAATTGATGATTTTCTTTTAGCTTTTTATACTCTTGTTCAATTCCTTGCTCCTTTACGTATTTTGCAATTAGCCTTTCA
>WTCE01000146.1 GCA_013138735.1 Crocinitomix sp.
ATACATTAGCCTTATGGAAATGTACTCAAAACAATTACTAACTTAATGAACCGCCGTATACGGATCCGTACGTACGGTGGTGTGAGAGGACAGATAGGGGAATAACCTCTATCTTCCTACTCGATTAGGAATAATTGTGTTTTGCATGATGTTGCATTTCATAGAGCTAAAGAAGTGGAAAAAGAAGAATTAAATAGAATAATCGCGTTGTTAGAGTCTTCTAATTCAACAGAGGATGCTTATTTGGCAATTTATGCTGACCATGATCCATATGATGGTTATGCGAAAGCTAACAAAGAAGGATTAGAACTGTTTGCCGCACAATTGCTTAAAGCATCAATTGATTGCGATAAGGATTTAACTGATGAAAAGCCAAATATTATTAAACTAGAGTATGAAAAATGGATGGCTGGAGAATTATTCATTGTGGCGATCGAGCAGGTTGACAAAAATAAAATTGAGACAAAACAAGTATCAGACGAAAATACATTCTTAGGTAATGTTTTTGGTGTTGGCTGTCTCGGAATTGTAATATTTGGTTTTATTTCGGCAATTGTAGGAGCGGTTTCAATTTTTAAATGGATATTTTAATTTTGTAGAGCAAAAACGATCTGAAAATTTAATGAACTATGAAAAAAACTAGCACATTAACAGCACTTATTATTATCCTATTCACATTTAGTGGATGTAGCGAAGAGCATGAGTCTATTGAATTTAATAAAGAGCAGAGTGGAGGCTTGTATGAAATCGCTATTGATGGAGAGGTGTTCGAGTTTTACAATTCGGACGAAACATATATACTCAATACCAATACATTCATTCCGTTTGAGAATTTTGATAAAATCTATAGACACGTTTCTGAAGATCCTTATGAATATGGAATAAACTTAGAATTAGATGCGACAGGTACGGTGCAATTCAAAGATATGACAGCTCGTAATTTGGGCCATGAAGTCTGTTTTGTGGTTGGTGATAAAATTATTGCTGCGCCTGTAGTAATGACCCCGATTGAAGAAGGAGATGTTTTAATGAGCATGATGAATCAAGAAGAAGTTGAAGAAATAATTAGCATCTTGGAGAGGTAATAACACAAGGGTGGTATTGGATACGCCCGGTAGCGGGTGAAATTGTTTATAAAAATGGAAAATCACCATCACAATTAAAAAAAAACAAAAATAAAATCATGAGTATTTTAACAGACTTCATAGTAGCAAAAGCAAATCAAGAGGATGCAATTTTAGAATCGGATGATATTTCAAAAATCGCCAGTATCCATCAATTGTCAGGAGTAGGTCCAATTAAACTACAAACGCTTTACAATTTAATTAGTGACAAAGCTCCTTATGACATTGTGGAATACAACTTAACCCCTTATGAAGGTTGTGCAGAAGAAGGCCCTTGGTTGTTTGCAATGCCAATGATTTTGGTACATGCGCTCGCAAAAGTAAGTGCTACAAATCTAGATTCTATAGCCGAGAAGTGGAATAATACAGAAGAATTGCAAATGGATCGCTGGAATATTGAAGATGCTACCACTGTAATTAATGATCTTTCTGCATTGGCAAAAAAAGCAATTGAAACGGAACAAGTACTATTTCTATTGATGTCTTTGTAAAATGTCATAAAACATGGGGATTATAGAAGAACAAAATATTAAATTCCGAAATATTAATTCATCTGGTAATGTTTACAAAACGGTTGGTCCTATAGTAAATAACGATCATTTCTCAGTTATATGTCATATTTCTCAATTCAAAAATCCAGATACGATTCAAGATTTTATTGATAACGTAACATTAGCGATTAACGGTAATTTCGACGAAATAAATGATCCAGACGTAAGTAATAATGATGATATTGCTTTTATAACTGATTCGGGAGTTGAACTTTGGGATGATAATGTAGAGAATGTTTATTTATTGTATCCTTTGTTGAGTTTCAAAGAAATGTTGGTTGCATGGCACGATTTTTTAAAAACAGCGCCTTATAATGGAAAAAAGTTTCCGGAAGTAAAAAGAACATATGAGGATTATAGCCAGGATCAGAAAGGCAGTTACTTTAGCAAATTGAAAAACATATTTAAAAAAACTAGTTGAGTTCTTTGTTCTGAAGCACGAGTTTAGAGCATGTTTTAGCAAAGATTCTTTGCACTCATAGATTAGGAATTTCTGATAGTTGAAAAGGTAATATTATATGAACATCAAAAATTATATAAATCGAATCAAATACACTGGAGAAATAACTCCAAACATGGTCCTATTGTTACAATTGCAAAAAGCCCATCTGCTAAGCATACCATTCGAGAATTTGGATATCCATTATGGCAACAAAATTGACTTAGATGTAGCTAAAATCTATGCTAAAGTGGTTGAAAAGGGGAGAGGTGGTTTTTGTTACGAGTTGAATGGATTGTTTTTTTTTTTATTAAAAACAATTGGTTTTGATGCGAAGATAGTTTCGGCAAATGTTTATAATAATGACAAAAAAGAATTCGGAAAAGCATTTGACCATTTGACGATAATAGTGAAACTGAATGACATAGAATATTTGGTAGACGTTGGCTTTGGAGAGTTTACTTTTTTTCCGTTGAAGCTTGAATTAAATACCATTCAAACTGATTCCAGAGGTGATTTTATGATTGAAATGTTTGAAAAAGGAGTTTACCAGGTTTTAAAGCTATCAGAAGGAAAAAAAATCATTCAATACATTTTTACAATTCAAGAAAAAGTCATGAATCAATTTACCGAAATGTGCCAATATCATCAAACAAGCCCAGACTCACATTTCACGCATCAAAAACTAATCAGTAGACCAACAGAAAATGGCCGAATTACCCTTGCAGGAAATATACTAAAAATCACCGATAAGGGAGCAATTAAAAAAGAAGTTGAATTCGAAAAAAGTGAATTTGAAAAGTATTTATTGGATTGGTTTAATATTGATGCGGCAAGCATTAATACAGATGGAATAATATGAAGAGTCAACAAATTATCCTATTAGGAACAGTTGTTTGGTTAGCCGGAGTGATTTTGGACAGCATGGTAACACGGTATGCTTATCTTTTGATTCATTTGGGAACATTGATAGCAATTTTTGGATGTTATAAGTGGCTTAGGGTTTCGGAAAATAGAAAGCAAATCAGTAAATACTTTTTCCCTAGAGGTGGATTTAGGGAAAAGATTAAGAATATCTTTGATTTTAGTTGGAGTCGAGTATCCATCCTCTGGACGTTTTGCCTATTAATGGGCATGTTAATTGTGCATATTGGTTCACTTGCTTTGGGTAGCTCTGCAGCTTATAAAGAAGCTGTCAAAACTATAAAAATGGATGACAAAGTACTTACGCAAACTGGGGAAATATTGGACTTTTCGTATATGGTTACCGGAAATTCGACCCCAAGAGGTCGGTCAACCCTAAACATTGGTGTTATTGGAAGCGAAAAGAATATTAAAGTAATTGCAATTGTGCATGGATCTGATGACAATTATATAACAAAGAGAATTGAAATTAAAAATTAGACAACTCACAAAAAGATGAACAAAACAATCACCCAAAAAATAATTGATGTTTGCAATCAAAAGATTGAAAAGAAAGGAGAGAACGTTGGACTTTCATTCTACGCTTTTTTTGCGAATAAGAACGACAATCCAGAACTGCTAATGGAAGTTGCGGAATGGTGGATTATGAAACATAAATTAGATCATTTTGAAAAGGCTGTGAAGATTAGAGGAATGGTGGAAAAGGAAATGTAGCAATAAAAATCAGCGAGAATCTGCATATTCAGCGTTCCCAATAGTGATCTGGACTGTGTTCCATTGACTAAACTTCAATAAATAGTTCCATTAAGTTCTAACAATTATCGCATTGCGATTCGGAGTGAGTACTACAACCTTTGCAATGGCGTTTTTACCCCATCAACCAAACTATAACATTCCAACTTGTCTTTAAAAACAGAGGATTTAAAGATTGATTTATTCATTAGCATTCGCACACATTCTTGAACACCCTCTACAATTGATGGATGTGGATGAACTAATTCAGCCAATTCACCAATTCCACGATCCATTTTAATCAATAAAGCTACTGCCTGAATAGCACTAGAGGCATGCTCTCCAACGGCACGCATGCCTAAAATTTTCATTTCATCATCATTGGTGACTATAATTTTGAAAAAACCTTGTGTTTTACGCATGGCAATTGCTCTAGCGATAACTGAGTAGTCTAACTTAACAATTTTACAAGGAATATTTTGCTCAACGACTTGTTTTACGTTCATGCCTACCGCAGCAACTTCTGGTTCCAAAAACATGATCGTACAAATATTATCATAGGATAGTGGTGTCGATTTTTGGCCGAACATCCGTTCAACGGCATGTCGTCCTTCAATTTCTCCCATGTTGACCAAGGCAATTCTTCCATTTACGTCTCCAACTGCATAAATACTTGGAACATTGGTTTGCGTATCATTATCGCCAATATGACGTCCGTTTGCACCCTTTTTAATGCCAACAGCATCCAAACCAATATTGTCAAAATTAGAAACTCGCCCAATTGATAATAAGGCCTTTTCTACACGGATAATTTCTGTTTCGCCATCACAGGTAATTTCATATTCTACTTCGCCGTCAACTACTTCCATCCGGTCGAGTTGAGCTTTATGATGTATTGTTACACCATGTTTCTCTAAGTTTTCTGAAACAGTGATCGAGATATCATCATCTTCAAAGGGTAAAATATGATCAGCTCGATCAATGATATAGACTTTTGTTTTACCAAAATTGGAGAATATCGTTGCATATTCACAGCCAATTACACCCGCACCAACAATTACTAAACTTTTAGGGTAATCGGCAATTGAATCAATTCCGTCACTCGTTAAAATAGCCTTTTCATCTGCAATAATATTGGGCAACTTTCGGGGCCTGCTTCCCGTGGCTATAATGATGAATTCTGTTTGAATAATATCGTCTTCCTCGCCCTTTTTCGAAATAGAAACTTCGTGTGGACCGACTATTTTACCATATCCCCGACGGTAGCTAAATAGATCGCCGCGTTCATTCTTCAATAATTTTATATGACAAGAGTATTGGAATTTCCGCTCAAATATTGCTTCATCCAAGGTTTTTTTAACTTCTGCCCATGAAATTCTAAAAGGATCTCTACCAATAGAAATAATAGTTTCGTTTACATTTTTAACCCGTTGCGATAGTTCCCAAAGCGTTTTAGAACTAAGTGCCCCGTTATAAACTCCTGCGCCCCCTACTTTTTTCGCTTCAATTAAACAAACTCTTTTTCCAAAATCAATTGCACGCATTGCTGCTGCATATCCAGATGGACCACCACCAATAACTACCAAGTCAAATTTCTTCTCACTCATGGAATAAAATATGTTTAATAAGGAAATATACTAAAATTAATTCTTGCACTTGCTCTTAAATATAGAATTATCAATTGAATTTTACGACCTTTGCCATTGTGGAAGAAAAACTTAAGCAAATATTAGAGAATAGTAAAGCAAACGAGAAGGAAAATGCGGCCTTTATAAAACGTTTGAAAAAACAATCCAAACGGGATATTGATCAAAGTTTTCATAAAGAACATGACGCAATTTTTCAAAAAATTGATTGTTTGGATTGTGGCAATTGCTGCAGTACGACAAGTCCTATTTTTACGCAACAAGATATTAAGCGTTTGTCAAAACTGTTTAAAATGAAACCTGCTCAATTTATTGCAGAATATTTGCGGGTTGATCTAGATGATGATTACGTCTTAAAATCAACCCCATGTCCTTTTCTATTGGAGGATAACAAGTGTTTTGTATATGATGTTCGGCCGCAAGCTTGCAGTGAATATCCGCATACAAATCGAAAAAATATGTACCAAATTTTGGACCTAACGCAGAAAAATACGTTGGTCTGTCCTGCCGTTGGACATATTGTTGAACATTTAAGGAATATTGCTCCTAAGAAAAAGTATCCATAAGCCAGAAGAACGATTTTCTCTTTTTTAGCCATAAATTGTGCTATTTCTTCAATATTTTTTTATCTTTCGGATGTGAATAATATGCACAGATAAGCTGATATGTTGCAACGCAATACTTTAGTTGACAAATGTAACGCTCAATTTCAGAAGATTTTTGGCGAATTTAACATCCATGCGGATGGTAAAATCATAGTGTCTCATTTTGGCGAATTTTCCCAAGACTTAGTCAACTCCTTAACCACTAGTATTGAGGAGATGATGCTAGATTCAGGCGATAAAAAAGGTGCGGTAAAGCGAATGTTTAGCATTTTAGTTGAAGGTCTTCAAAACATCCGTATTCATGGTGAACGTGATTCTGACGGTAACCAAGTATCATTTTTAATTGTACTCCAAAATGAGGAGGATTACAGAGTTACTTTTGGCAATTTAGTACGTGCTGAAGTTGTAGGTAAACTGGCGTCAAGAATTGATGAGCTAAATGGAATGGATAGAGCTGAAGTTAAAGGATTATACATGGATACTTTATCAAATGGCATTATGTCAAGTAAAGGTGGAGCTGGTTTAGGCTTTATAACTATGTCTTTAAAATCCAACCATACAATTGGTCACGAACAAATCCAAGTTGCTGATGATTTGGTGTTTTTTACGCAAAACGTTCTAATTGATCGTGTAAAAAAATAGGAGCAAACTCCAATTGCTAGTATCACACATTTTTTCTACCCCTTTTTAACCTAGCTTCGCTGGATTTATAATCCTGCGATCGCAATGCTGTGCTTCGTCCAGATAGTTATCAGGACAGCCAAAGCTGCGTTAGGTCGTCACCATAGGCTTCTGCCAACGGTTAATCCGTGTTCTATCGACTAAATGTCAACATCCAAGAAAAAAAAAGAATTCAATTACTTAGCAACCGCCTTATTAACGAGACGCTCATAAATAGCTTCATATTTAGGCAACACATTCTTCAAACTAAAATTGAGTGAATGCTCATAAGCTTGCTGTTTAAAGCGTGCAAGGTTTTCATCAGATTTTAAAATCTCCAATGAATTTTTCGCCATATCATCCACATCACCAACATTACTTAAAAATCCTGATACGCCATGTTCGTTCACTTCTGGTAATCCACCTGTATTGCTAGAAATAACTGGCACACCAGACGCCAAAGCTTCTAATGCTGCTAAACCAAAACTCTCAGTTTCGGATGGAAGAATGAATAGATCACTTATGCAATATATTTCTGATGCGGTTTGAACATTACCTAACATTTCAACATCACCACAAACACCTAATTCCTCACAAAGCTGTTCAATTTTATAACGTTCGGGTCCGTCTCCGGCTAGAATTAATTTTGCTGGTGTTTTTTTTCTAATCTTTTCAAATACGCGAACCACATCTTCAATCCGCTTCACTTTTCTGAAATTAGAAACATGGCTAATAATGCGTTCGCCATTAGGTGCCATTGCTTTACGACGCGCAAGATCGTCCTCTTTTGGTACGTTGCAATAATGGGTGTGTTCTACAAAGTTAGGAATCACCTCAATATCGTTAGTGACGGCAAAATGACGAAAAGTATCTCTTTTTAAGCTTTCAGAAACAACAGTAACTGCATCTGATTCATTGATACTAAAAGTAATCACAGGTTCAAATGCCGGGTGCTTACCAACTAGTGTAATATCTGTCCCGTGTAAGGTCGTTATAAACGGAATGTCAATATTATGTGTTTTTAAAATTTGCTTGGCAAAATAAGCTGCTGAGGCATGAGGAATCGCGTAATGGCAATGTAATATATCCAAATTCTCATAGCGCGTTACATCCACTAGCTTACTCGTTAGTGCTAATTCATAGGGTTGATAATCAAACAATGGATAGTCAAACGGGCGCACCTCGTGGTAGCGAATGTTTGGTAAAAAATGATCCAATTTTACAGGATGATTATACGAAATGAAATGGATTTCATGTCCTTTTTCTGCCAATGCTTTTCCTAATTCTGTTGCGACAATGCCGCTTCCTCCAAATGTAGGATAGAGTACGATACCAATTTTCATTTAATAGTCTTATTTAATGCTGTCAAAAATTCAATATACCTCAGTAAACTGGGTTAAAGACGAAATAAACCGCCGAAACTTACAAATGGGCCAAATCAATTCTGAATGCGCAAAGTTAAGCATCCATTTCCTGACTTTTTAATTCTATCTGAAATTTTTATCCTTTATTCTTGGATTAAGAATTGCGCGTGTTTAAAATCTTCAAATTTAGAGTAATGACGATACTTAATAAATAAAAAATCAGTAACGCTCAGCTAAAATGATTAAAAATCCGCCGCCTGATAAATGGCATCTTGAATTCTAGTTCGAATATTTTCGCTCGTTATTAACCAATTTTCAGCGCTCGGATAAACGCGGTTACTTAAGAAAACATATACGATTCCTTTTTCAGGATCAGCCCAAGTTAAAGTTCCTGTAAATCCAGAATGTCCAAAGCTACTTAGCGATACTTTATTACAAGTTGGACCGCCTTGCAATGATCTAACTGGTTTGTCAAATCCTGCACCTCTTCTGTTGGACGGTGCAAATTGTTGTCGCGTAAAATCAGAGATTGTAGCTGCATCCAAAATTGTATCGCCACCATATTTGCCGTCATTGATCAGCATATACATTAAGGTTCCTAAATCTAGCGCATTTGAAAAGACGCCTGCATGGCCGCCAACTCCCCCTTGCATTGCTGCACCCGGATCATGAACATGTCCCCAAACTAATTGTTTACGGTATATTTTGTCATCCTCTGTTGGCGTAATGCGCGTTTTTTCAATTTTATTTAATGGATGATAGCCAATTGTTTGTAATCCCATTGGTGCATAGAATGATTCAGATGCAAAAGCGTCTAATGTTTTTCCTGATTCTTGTTCTATTATCGCTTTAATAAAGTAATAGCCCAAGTCCGAGTATTTATAGCGCTTCCGAATCAATGCTTTTCTGGTGATGCGTTGAAGCATTAACGTATCAAAATCTTTGTTGATATATAAGTTCTCTGCAACCTGATCGCTATGTGTGGAGTCAGCTGTTTTGCTGTAGATGGCCGAACTAGGTTCTCCTGCGTCGTTTAAGGTTTTTGTATAAAAAGGAATCCAAGGAAACAAACCAGCTTGGTGCGCCAACATGTGTCGGATTACCATTTTTTTGTAAGGGGTAGAATCAACGAGTGCTGGTAAATAATCGCCTAATGTTTTATCAATATCCACGATACCTTCTTTTTGCAATTTCATCAATGACATGGTCGTTGCGGCTACTTTTGTAATGGACGCTAAATCATAGATGTCGCTATTGATAACAGGTTGTTTTTTATCATAGGTATGATGTCCAAATGATTTATTGTAAAAAACGTCTCCATCTTTTATTGCCAAAACTTGACATCCAGGAAATGCTCCTTTTTTAATACCTTCTTTGGCAATTTTATCAATTTTATTTAAATCCGCGGTTTTAATGCCAATTTCTTCAGGTGTTACATATCCTAGTCTTGTTTTGGCAGGATAAGTCAAACCTTCTCCTGCTAAAAAATATTCTGATGCCGTGACAGGTAATTTACCAATTGGAACGGCGCCACCAAATATGATTTGCGCAGCTGCCTCTTGCATAAAGTCTGTATCTTGATAGCCAACTAGAAATGCTTTTGTCGAATCAATAGCGCCAAATTCCTCCATCACATAAGGATTTCCAAAGAGAACGCCAACAACAGTTTGTCTTTCGCTCAACGTATTATGTATTTTAATAGACTGGCGCGTCACCCCAAAATTTCTTCTCGGATTATTATTGGTTCGGTGAAAAGCCATTATAATTCGGTCATAATCAGCACTGCCATCCATTAATTTTTGCTCATCTTCCTTAGACAATGAACGTGGAATTTGCAACATGTCTACTTGTGTATACAAATTGAGCGTTTGCTTAAAGATATTGTTTGATGTTCCCCCTACGTTAATGTATAAGGTCTTTTGCGTGTTGAGATCTTGAAGCGGTAAAATTGAAGATTGATTTTTAATCAATGTAATTGCACCTTTCGAAATCTTACGATTCAAAATATTGTATGCCGGCAAGTTTAGATCGTCATAAAGATGTTTGGTTTCAATGGGCGCATAATTATTCAATCCAGCCCATTCTTTCGCTTTCAATATTTTTAAACAACGCGCGTCAATTTCTTCTTGTGTAATTTCTCCACTAGCAATAGCTTGCTTAATTTTTGCAATTCCTACGGGGACATCTTCAGGAAAAAGTAAGACATCATTTCCAGCCAAAATAGCTTTAACGTCAACCTCTCCAGGTTCGTAAAAAGAGGAGACACCTTTCATATTTAAAGCATCTGTAAAAATGAGTCCTTCAAAACCTAAACTGTCTTTTAATAATCCGTTCACAATTTTTGGTGAAAGGGTTGAAGCTTGGTTTTCTGTGTCATCTAAAATTGGAATGTATAAATGGGCAACCATCATACTGGCCAAACCTTTATTAATTAACTGTTTGAAAGGATAAAGCTCTAGGCTGTCTAAACGTGCAAAGCTATGCGTAATAATAGGTAATGCTTTATGCGAATCTTTGTCGGTATCGCCATGACCAGGGAAATGTTTACCGCAAGCCAATACCTTTTTTTCTTGCATTCCTTTCATATAGGCCAAGCCTAATTTGGCTACAATTTCTTTGTTCTCTCCAAATGAACGGTTATTAATCACGGGGTTATTGGCATTATTGTTCACATCAATAACAGGTGCAAAGTTGATATGAATGCCCATGCGTTTGCATTGGTCACCAATTTGTTGTCCCATTTCATAAATAAGCGCATCATCTTGTATCGCTCCTAAAAGCATTTGCCGCGGATATTTAACGGTTGAATCTAAGCGCATTGAAAGTCCCCATTCGCCATCAATCGCTATAAATAAGGGCGTTTTTGCATTTTTTTGGTAACGATTAGTAAGATCTGCCTGCCGAATTGGACTGCCTTTGAAAAAGATCAATCCGCCAATTTTATACTCACTAACCAGTTTGTCAATTGTATTGACATGATCCATTTCTTTATTCGAATAAGCAGCAACCATAAATAATTGTGCTATTCTTTGGTCTGGTGTTAAGCTTTTAAAAACAGAATCTGCCCATACACTTTTGACAGCCAAAAATGCGGGTGTTACTTTATTATCTGCAATATTGGCAGTTCCATTTTGTCCCCAGCTATTTCCAATAGAAAGAAATACGGCAAGTACCGTAAACACTAATATTTTCACCTTCTTCTTTAATTTCATTTGCACTTTAATATTGTCAATTTGACGAATGTATAAATTAGTTATAGCATAAATCTTGCCATGGCATCAAATTTGTCCACATATAAACGTGTATTAAGTCTCCCGATAGCTTCGGGATCGTTGCACGGATTATGACGAAGCGTTGACAGGTAAAATTCTTTGTAATTACGACTAGAAATAATGCACAGGTTTGAAGTTAATCTCATTATATTTGTAATGCAAGGGTGATTTATTATTCGCTGAGTCAAATTTTGAGATTTACGAAGTGATTATGAACTTAAAATAGGGGGTATGAATTGGAATAAATTTGGATTATTTAAACTGCCGAATCAACATAAAAGATTCGAGTACGTTCCGCGTTATTACAATGCTGATAAAGAAGTTTTGCAAGACAAAATAGATCGTGCAAAAAAGGAGAATACGGTAGATGATGAAGGAAAGTTTGCGCGCGAAATAAAGTTCAGATCTAAAATGGAGGATAAGTGGGGTGCTGATGTTCAAGCGCAAAGAAGATCGTCAAACATTCGGTTAATTGTGATTCTTGGGATTATAATTATAGCCTTTTATTATGTTTTTGTAGGATTAGATGGACTTGGATATCTTATTGATACCAACCTTGATAAAATGAAATAAACCTGCATGTCAGATTTAATAAAACTATTACCAGATCATATTGCGAATCAGATTGCTGCAGGTGAAGTTGTTCAACGACCAGCTTCTGTTGTAAAAGAATTAATTGAAAACTCAATTGATGCTGGCGCTTCCACTATAAATTTAATTGCCAAAGATGGCGGACGAACATTAGTTCAAATCATTGACAATGGTTCTGGAATGAGTGCGATTGATGCGCGGATGGCTTTTGAAAGACATGCTACCAGTAAAATTGCCAGTGCGGATGATCTTTTTTTATTGCATACCAAAGGATTTAGAGGAGAAGCTTTAGCTTCTATAGCTGCAATTTCTCATGTCTGTTTACGCACTAAGTTACATGACCAAGAGTTAGGATCTGAAATCGTAAATGAAGGTTCTAAAATTTGTGGGCAAGAACCTGTCATGATGGCAAATGGAACAAGTATCGCAGTGAAAAACCTGTTTTATAATGTTCCAGCGCGAAGAAATTTCTTAGGAAAAAATACAACTGAATATCGAAAAATATTAGAAGAATTTTTGCGCATTGCACTAGTTCACCCTGAAATTAATATGACTTTTCATCACAATGATGATGAGATTTATAATTTACCCAGCGAAGGATTGCGACAACGAATTGTGAGGGTGTATGGGAATAAATTTAACCAACGTCTTGTTCCGGTCAACGAAGAAACGGATATCATAAAAGTTTCTGGATTTGTATTAAAGCCTGAGTTTGCCAAAACGTCTCGCGATCAATCTTATTTTTTTGTAAATAACCGCTATTTTAAAGATCGTTACTTCAATCACGCCGTATCACAGGCTTATGAAGGATTGATTCCTTCTGGTAAATTTCCGCCTTACTTCCTTTATTTTGAAGTCCCTACAAAGTCGATTGATGTAAATGTTCACCCGACTAAAACGGAGATTAAGTTTGAAGAGAATCAGGCAATTTATGCCATTATTCGAAGTGCAGTTAAGTTGGCTTTGGGTCAGTTTAATATTGCGCCAACTTTAGATTTTGAACAGGAACCAAGTTTTAATATTCCTGCTTTGAAAAAAGGGGAACAGGTGAAAATGCCTGAAATAAAGGTTGATCCTAACTTCAATCCGTTTAAATCGACTGCGGCGGTTACGCAATCAAGTGGTGGAGGAAGCAGACGAATGTCCACCGTTGGGTTTGGTGAAAGCAAGTCCATTGATCCTTCGGTTTGGGAAAACTTTTATGGGGATGCAAAAGCCACTGAGGATGCTGCAAGCACATCTGATTTAGAAAAATCTGTTGATGATTCTGCTGGCGTGGAATTTCAAACCATAGAATCATCCATGAATAATGAGATGGCCGTGCAGCGCAAAAAGCCAACTCAAATCAATGAAAAGTATATTTTAACGTCCATAAAAAATGGATTTTTATTAATCGATCAATACCGCGCGCACTGCCGCATTTTGTACGATCAATATTTGCTGAACGCCGAAGAAGTTAAAATTGAATCGCAACAATTATTATTTGCTGAGGAAATTACGGTTGATAAAACGGACTTGTTCATTTGGAAAGAATTGAGTCCTGCTTTGAACGAATTGGGCTTTGAAACTGTTATTGATAAAAGTCAAATAATAATATCAGCTGTACCAACAAGTTTGGAAAATAAAAATCCACAACGGGCGATAATTGATGTTTTTGAAGGCTTTAAAGTAAATCAACAGAATAACGATTTGGATCTAAAAGCATCTGTAGCCTTATCAATGGCAAGTGCTTTGGCTACAAAAGGGGGGAATAAATTAACGAGTGAAGAAATGCAGTATATCACAGATGCTTTATTTGCCTCTTCTTCGCCGCAATTATCGCCACATGGCAAAAAGATTATAGAAACGTTCACTATGGACGAAATAACTAAACGATTTAATTAATGTTACAAAGCATCTTTAGAAATATGCAACCCGTGGTTAAAAATCTACTGATTTTAAACCTGCTTTTCTTTTTGGCCAACTTTATTTTTGATCAGAAAGGTATTCACTTAGCTGATTATTTAGGATTGCATTATATTGGTTCTAATGATTTTAAACCTTATCAATTAGCGACCCATTTTTTCATGCATGCAGATTTTCGACATATCCTATTCAATATGTTTGCAATGGTTGTTTTTGGAAATATGCTAGAGCGAATTTGGGGAGCCAAACGTTTTTTAATTTTTTACTTTGCAACTGCTTTAGGAGCAGCTTTTTTGCATCAACTGGTTCAAGGGATCGAGATATATTCGGCAACAGATACATTCTTTCCAAATCATGATTATATAAATAGTTTGTTCTCATTTCGGGATGGCGGGCTTTTTGGACCTCCGGACCTTCATGTTGCTTATGGTAATCTAAACGCTCCAACTGTTGGTGCGTCAGGTGCAGTTTTCGGAGTTTTAATTGGTGCAGCCATGTATTTTCCAAATACAGAAATGATGTTGTATTTTGCTTTCCGCGTTAAGTTGAAGTGGATTGTCTTGGGCGCAGGGGTTTACGAAATTATTTCAATTATGCAAGACAACCCAGGCGACAATGTTGCCCATTTTGCTCATATTGGAGGAGCGTTATTCGGCTTTATTATTATTAAGATTTGGCAACGCAATAAAACACAATTATATTAAAAAATGGCAAAAGAGAATGTAGGGCAATATATTAAACGATTGGTTTTGCAATCTGGCATACTCGGTAAGTTAATTGCCGTGAATACCGCTGTATTTCTAATTTTTGTCTTGGTAGACCTTGGTGAGCGTCTATTTATTGGTGCTCCAGTCGTACTTGCTAATGGAGATGTTATGCCAACTATGACGCAGATTTTTAGACATAATTATTTGTCTGCACCCGGTGACCCTAGTTTGCTATTGTATCGACCATGGTCGCTTGTTACGCAATTATTTACGCATGGCAGTTTTACGCACTTCCTTTTCAATATGGTTGCGCTTTATTTTTCGGGTAAAATATTTGTCAATTTCTTTAATCAAAGACGCTTATTATTGACCTATTTATTAGGTGGGATTTTCGGTTATTTTATTCATTTAATTGCTTATTATACTTTCCCAGGAATAGCGGAACAGGGGGTAGCAAGTATTTTAGGTGCCTCGGGTGCCGTATTTGCTGTTTTTGTGGCAAGTGCCGTGCATAACCCTAGTTTTCCTATTCACTTATTCGGTGTGTTTAAATTACCCTTATTTGTTATCGCCGCTTTATATGTGTTGAGTGATTTAATGGGAGTAGGGTCTAAAGATGAAGTGGCACATTTTGCTCACTTAGGTGGCGCACTATTTGGCGGGTTATCCGTTATTAATGCCTTTTCCTCTAAAAACTTTATGATTCGTATTGATCGCTTCATTTTTAAATTTAAACTCGGTACGCCCTCTTTTAAAAGAAGTAAGAGTAGGCCTAAAATGAAAGTTCATCAATCAACCAAAGCTTCCACGCAAACTGATGACCAGTATAATGCGGATAAAGTAGTTCAAAAAGAGCGCATTGACGCGATCCTTGAAAAGATCTCAAAAAAGGGTTATGAAGGATTGAGTAAGGAAGAAAAAGATATTCTCTTCAATGAAAGCAAACGCTGAGGGAAAATCGAAATTAGGCTTAATGCTAAAGCTTTTTTTGTGGGCAAACGTTCTCAATTCAATGGCTTTAATTGCAGCGTATTTAGCGACTCATATTTCGCCGAATAGTTTCGTTTACTTCTCTTATTTTGGTTTGGCTTATCCCATTTGGTTAAGTATTGCATTATTCTTTATTGTATTTTGGATTCTTTTTCGCCGGAAATTAGCATGGATTTCAATTTTGACTCTCCTCCTTGGGTTTAGTCACCTTTTGCATTTTTTTGCATTTAATTTTTCAGATGCGACTCTCGAAAAAAAGGTGAAAGTAGTCTCTTATAATGTCCACATCTTTAATTTGTATAATTTAGAGAACCGCATTCAAAATCGGAATGATATTTTTGATTTTCTAAAAGCAGAGGATGCGGGTATCTATTGTTTTCAAGAGTTTTACCATCAAGAGGGTAGTGCCAATTTTGTGACAAAAGATTCCATGGTCGATTTATTAAATACACCTTACTACCATGAACGCTATACACACGAATTAACCAATAAACGCTATTTTGGCGTGGCCACTTTCTCTAAATTCCCCATTATTAATAGAGGAGAAATTCCTTTTGAAAATGATCCCAATAACTTTTGCATATATTCAGATATTGTAACTGGTTTTGACACCATTCGCGTATTCAATGCGCATATTGGATCAATCCGCTTACAAGATGATGATTATCGTTTTTTCAGTGAAGATGCCGAAGAAGATCTCTATCATAATAATGAAGTAGGGCAACGCATTTTAAAACGACTCAAAATTGGCTTTGTTAAACGCGCCTTACAAGCAGAAAAAATTGCTCTTGAAATCGAAAAATCTCCCTATCCTGTCATTTTATGTGGCGATTTAAATGATACGCCAGTTTCATACTGCTACCGCCAATTTAACCGTTTGTTGAATGATGCCTTTGTGAATTCTGGCAATGGAATTGGAACTACTTATATTGGTAAAGTGCCCTCCAATCGCATTGATTATATCTTCTATTCTTCTGAATTCGAAAGCAGTGGTTTTACAACACACGACTTGGATTATTCGGACCATAGGCCCATTTCTTGTGAGATAGGGAGGTGAAATTAATTTGATGTTTTCAAAAAATTTTATTATCTTTCATGGCTATTGAATTCCTTTTTGGTTAATTCAGTACGCATAACCAAAACTTATAAGCATGAAAAAATTACTTTTTGCTATGGCATTCTGCTTTGCGCTAAATGCTGTTTCACAACTATCAAACACCTTGCCGTCTAGCGGCCCTGTTGGGGTTGGGACTAATACGCCGCATGCGGGCAAACAACTCACCGTTAACGGTGATGTTATTATGCTCAATAACATTGAAATAGATAGTAATCTAATAGTAGATGGAGAATCCTTATTAAACGGAATTGTACGCATGGCGGCAATAGATACTTTTGCAGGGACAGTTGCCGACCTGCAAATTTTAATTGTCGACCCTTTTGGGGATGTGACGCGAACAACAACAAAAAGCTTAGTATATGCATTAATGCAACCCATAGATTATTGTGGAGACGGAGATGTTGCCAATCCTTCATGGTTCAACGGTTTAAACAAAATATTTTCACCTTGTTCACAAGTTAATGTTGGAATTGGAACATCAAGCCCCGATTTTAATTTAGATGTAAAAGGTGAAACCTTTACGGTTAAGTTATTAGTTGGAAATGAACTAGGAACTGATACAGCTATGATTAATGCCTATGCTTTTAATCATAGTCAGCGTTTATTACAACTTGGTAAAAAAGTAGGTGGATTGGCAGAAGAAATTCGCTTTTTCATTAATAATGATGGTTCAATTGAAATGACAAACGTTGGTACGAACCCTGCAATCACTATCAATAACGGAAGCGGGCACGCCATTGTAGTAAAAGACAATAGCGGAGAAAAAATCGCACAATTACAAGATGATGGTTTATTTCGAACACGCAGTTTAAGAGTAGATTTAGCCGTTTGGGCAGATGACGTATTTGAAAAATCATACGATCTCATGTCCTTAAAGGCTCTAAAACGTTTTATCGCAGATAAGGGACATTTACCCAATGTACCAAGTGCCAATCATATAGAAAGGAACGGATTAGATGTCGGCGATATGCAACGTATTCAAATGGAGAAAATAGAAGAACTCACTTTGCATTTAATTGAGATGGATGAGCGAATGTCATCCATGCAAAATCAACTCACCGACTTAAAAAAAGAAAACCAAACATTAAAAACACAATTAAAAGTAGACTGAGGCTCTCGAAGTCCACTTTTAAACACCTATCAATGATGAAAAACTTATTAAAACTAAGTTTTGTGTTTGGTTTATTCTGTTCACAAAACATACATTCACAAATAGTCATCCCACATCCAATACCTTGCATTGACATAAATCCTGTTTCAGTGGACACCTTTCCATCTGGTATTTCTGCACATGACTGTATTGAGGTAGATGGGGAAACCGTTGATTTTAAAACAGATCAACATTATTCTATCAAAGCAGGCGAATATATTCAGTTTGATAATAATACAGTCATTGAACCTGATGAAACACACCTGTTTCATGCCTATATCCAGACAGAGGATATGGATTTGGCCTGGTATTATCCCAATGCAACGCCGGGTACTGTTGGGCAGTATGAGAAGTTGGAAATTGGGGTGCAGCTTAATGAGTCCATCAATGATAAAATTGAAAACTTTGTCAATCGCGAAATAGGCGGTAAATTAAATCCTTTTGATCCTTATGAAGTTGATGTATATGCCGAATTTTGGTATTTATTTGAGGACGAATGGCTAGGGCCAGTTAGAGCGAACGGTTTCTTTTATCAGGAATACACACGGGAGACTGTTGATTGGGATACGGTTTTAATTGCACATAATTTTAGAGTGCGTTATGCACCGTCTACCATTGGAACGTATAGGTGTAGAATAACTGCGGATATTGGAGGTGTTGGGATCCAAAACGCGTCCGATTTCACATTTGAGGTTGTGCCCTCTAGTAATAAAGGGTTCGTACACGTAGGTGAGAACAAACGGTATTTTAAGGAAGGTAATGAGCCGTTTTATCCAATAGGACATAACCTATTTGGACCTGAAAGAGAAACTGGTTATCAAAATCAAACTGTCCACCCAAGCAGCTATATTGATTTTTTAGAGGCCATGCAAGAATTTGCAGATGAAGGGGGCAATTATTTTCGGTATATCCAGTGCCCATGGCAAACAGAAATTGAGTATGAGTATTTAGGGGATTATTCTAACAGAATGACCAATGCGTGGGAATTTGACAATATATTGGACACAGCTCATATTTTAGATTTAAAAATACATTTCAATATGGCTATTCATTATACTTTTCAAACGCCTGATGCAGCTTTTTTCTATTGGGATTGGTCGGCAGCAGGGGATACGCTCAATCGACCCATCACGTATGAAGGATCTGGATGTTTTCGAGCGAGTGATTCATTAGGATATTGCTACCGCAATTTGGGTTTACCCCTTCCTGAGGCTTTTTTTTCAAGTACAGAGGCATTGGTCTACTATAAAAGAAGGATTCGTTATATGATGGCACGTTGGAGCTATTCTACCAATATTGCTGTTGTAGAACTGTTGAGCGAAGCAAGCCATTGTGGAATTGCGAAAGAATTAGAGTTACGGGTTCCGCCAGAAGTAGAACCAGAGGATGCTGGCTGTTATACTATTGACTCTTACCACCCCTATTCAGAGAATGTGGAATTTCCAGATATACTTGAGGAGTGGCATAAAAGTATTGCCGATTATATGAAGTATACGTTGGATTGGCAAAAACATCCCATAGCAGTTAATTACCCAGGAGAACCAAATAAAGGAGATGGGGATAACTCTTATGGCATTTCTTCGGTTGATATTAATACTTATAATCACTACTCGCTAACAATTAAAAATCCTTATAGCACTTATCATACAGTGACCGAAAAATATCAAAAGCCCAGTCATGATTGGTATTCAGATAAACCTTTTATGAATAGTGAATATGGAACAGGTAAACCTACTTCAGACTGCGATCATAATGCAGGGTTTATAAGAAGAATTTGCCTCACACCGTTTACAGGTTTGGCAGGAACAGCTATGACCTGGCATTCCAATCGCAATGAAATGGATGGCTGGCAATATTATGAACACGTAAATGCGCTTATGGAAGGAATTCCTTTGGATGCTGAAAATTGGCGAGCCGGTGAGCCTATGGTACAAAATGATGAATCGGTAGAAGTGTTATATTTGAGAAAAGGAGAATTAGGAGAAAATACAAAGATTGTTGGGGCGGTTGCCAATAGAACGTTTAATTATTATACGCAAGGGGAGGACGGTACTGATTGTAAAGTTATACCAGATGAAGGGGAATTACCAGAAAACCCTATATACCAAAGTGAGCAAAGCTACGAAATAACCGACCTCAACCAAAACTTTAAATTCAAAAACATGGGTGCTTTTAAAGGTTATCAAATAGAATGGATAAATGCTCTTACCGGCGCAACCATTGATACTATGGAAAAAATTTCAGATATTTCAGGTCATTTGAAGTTGGAATATCCGGGTACTTTGACTGGTAATTCTATTGCACCTATTTTATTTTTTAAACTATACCGAATTGACGCTACTTTTTTAGTTCAAATAACACCTAGCGAAATTGAAACAAAGCTTCCAGAGGAATTTAAAGAAGTAGATGATCTAAATCTAATAGAAGCGACATCATGGATTGATTCTTCAAGTTATATTAAACCTTTAATTTTAATTTCACCAAACCCCACAATGGGGATTGTTAATTGTTTGACAAGAGGAGATTATTCAAATTTAAGTTGGGTTTTGACCAATTCAAATGGGCAATATTTAAATAAAAATAGTATTGCCGCTCCCAACTTTACAATAGATTTATCCGTTTATAATAGTGGTAACTATTATCTGCAAATCCAAAACAAGCAGGGAGAGATTCTACAAACATTAAAATTAATTAAATTATGACAAGAACTATAATGATAGCGTTTGTTTTGCTGAGCTCTTATTCCTGTAAAAAACATGAGTTAAAGAACGAAAAAGAAATTCTAATAGGTAATTGGGAATGGATATTTACAGAAAAAGAATATGGTTGGTGTGATAATATGGATTTCGAGGTGACACTTAACCAAGAAAGTGAAAATTATACTTGCTCAATAAACTTTGAAAAAAAAGGTTATGTTTCATTTTATCTAAATGGTGTCTTAGAGAATAAATATCGGGTAGTTTTCAAACATTTCATTCCCGTTCCTAACAATTTTGATTATCAGGCGATTATTTATCTCAACAACAATAAGGAGAATACAATTGGTTTGCAGGTTACTGATGATACTTTGTCAGTAGGTTCATTTCCTATTTCCGTCGAAGATGGATGTGGTTTTGCAAAAAACTACTTCATCCGAGAATAGATAAAGTCTATGATAAAATTTTTGTTCTGTATATACATATTAATATTGTGCTTTTCATGCAAAAAAGACAAGTTGACAAATGATAAATCCATTTTCATTGGAAAATGGGTGTGGTATGAAACTAGCCATAATTATGGTTGGTGTGATGGTGATGCTTTTACAGAAACTATTAATCCAACAGAAGGTGAGGCAAAATTATCAATGGAATTTTTTGAAAAGGGAATCGTCAAATTTTATGAAGGGGGTAAGCTGTTAAATAAAGATAGACTAATATTTAAAATTTTTGACGGAGAATTTTGTGATGGCAATCCAGATTACCTGAATTTTTTTATTGACCTTAATGGGGATTCAGAGAATCCATCAAGCGATTTTGACGGATGTATTAGTTCAGATACACTTTTTTTAATTCGAGGTTTTCCCTACGAGATTTATGAAAAGGGGTGCGAGCAGTATATCAGTTTTTTCGCAAAACAATGAAAAAATCTTTCATATTAATAGCCTTTAGCCTTCTTCTTTTTTCTTGCAAAAAAGATAAATTAGAGGATGGAAAAGAAATCTTTATTGGCAAATGGGTGTGGTATGAAACTAGCCATAATTATGGTTATTGCGACGGCGACTCATTTTTTGAAATTTTGACACCGGTAATTGAGAATGCAAATTATTCAATGATTTTTTCCAACAAGGGGCTAGTACGGTTCTATGAGAATGATCAAGAACTCAGAAAAGATCGTGTTGTACTTGGAAATTTTGGATCATTTTGTGCCACAGGATTTGAAAGTTACGAATCGTTCGATATATATCTTAATAATGAGCAAAAAGATCCCACTTCGAGGCTTTATGGTTGTGTTAATGCAGATACAATAGTACTTATTAGAGGGTTTCCATATGAGAATTTTGAGGAAGGCTGCGAGTCTTACACAAGTTATTTTGTTAAACAATGAAAAAGATACTCTTATTACTAGGTTTTGGTCTACTTCTTCTTTTTTCTTGCCAAAAAGATAGACTGTCAAAAGAAAAGGAAATTTTGGTGGGTACTTGGGATTGGGATTATTCAAAGTTGTTTGATAATTGCGACGGGTTTATACATTCTCAAGAGATTAATCCTGCTACCGAGAATGACACATATCAGGTTGAGTTTCTAAAGAGAGGCATTATTCGATTTTATAAAAATGATGTTCTAACTGCTGAACATAATATTGTTTTTCATTATGCTGAGATTCCAGAAGGTGGAATTGTCGAATCAAATAAAGAAATTCATGTTATTTTACATTTAGATGGTGATGAAGATAAAGCATTGACGATTAAAGGAACACCTAAAGAAATGAGATTTAGTAACTATCCTTTTACCTATATCAATGATTGCACTTATGGGATAAGAAATATTCTAAAAAAACGCTATTGAGGTTGCAATACAATTCCAATAAATTAAGCTTCACCCCTCCAAAACATAAGCCGTCCCATTTAACCACATCTTAATATTTTCCGTATTAAAAAAAGTGCCTATATGATAATTATTGCTCGAATTTAAAGCCGGGCTATCAATTGCTAATTCTTGCTCTGGTCCAACGGCTCCATAATAATTAGAATGCACAAACCACACCTGATTATTGCTCTTCAAAATAAATCCTACATGCGAATCTAATCCAACAATATAGAGGTTATTCGGGCGCCTTTTAACATATTCAATGACTGTGCTTATTTGGGTGTACTTTTTAATTTCAGAGCAGGTGTTTTCAACAATTTTTAAAGAATACATTTTCGCTAAATCATAACGGTTCCAATTAAAGCCCATATGTTTTAGAGTGGTAGAAACAAAATAGCCACAAGCCACAATTTTGTCCTTGCCTGGCCGATTGGTATATCCGTTATAGTCCCATGGTGTGCCTACCCAATATGGAAATATTACATCTTCAAATTGATGGAGTAGGTACTTGCGGCAAGAATCCATGGACGCATGTGATGACTTTAAATTGACCTTGTCTTTTTTAATTTTAGCCAAAGCTTGGTCATAAGTAATAGTGGGGTCATCCTCTTGTAAAAACGAAATATTTGCTGACGCCGAAAGCGAAATAAAAAGTGCAATTAATATGAAATAGCGCATGGTTTTTCTTTTTAAAATGCGAAAACATTAAAAAGTAACATTAATTCTTTGTTTTGCCTTCAAATTTTAGGCTGTACTGAAAAACAATCGAGCGCGGAGATTCAATTTTTAGTGGGCGTAAAGAATAGGTGTTGTTTAAGAAGTTTTTGGCTACGACTGAAATTTTATGAGGTGAATTGGCACCAAAAGCATACGAACATCTCAAATCCATAATTGTATTGCCAGAATTGTGACTCTCAAAAAAGTCACTATACAATACAGCTTGTAAAGTACCACCGGTTGCTACGGTAATGTTTTCAAAATCAATAATGGCTTGATCTAAATTTTCTAAGCGACTAAAATATTTGACCGTATAACCAATAGCAAAGCTTTTATATTTCAATTCAATATCAGCTTTAAACGTGTGTTTAAAACGGTATTTTAACACATTTGTGGTGGTGTCATAGCTCGTGTTTTTAAAGCTGTATTCTTTGGGGTTACTTGGATTGTAGTCTTCTGCAAAAACGGTATTTGGTTCAAGTGTAATAGGGTTTATATAATTATACCCAATCATATTGGTAACACTAAAGTCCTTCCCGATTTTTCCTGTACCATTTAAGGTAATGTCAAAACCTGTAATTTTGGACTTTCCAGTATTTAGAAATTTGAATCCAGCCAAAGGATCTCCCGCAGCAAAGTCAGGACTTGGATCCCAAAAACCGAATAAATACTCTATGGTGTTTTCATATTCTTGAATAAATGCGGCAATATCCAATTGTCCCATATAATTCCCGAATTTGAACCCTTGATTAACACCAACCTCTGCATTCCAACTCTCTTCTGGAACGAGGTCAGGATTTTCATATACCCCAATTGAACCTACGTTCGTGCGAATATAGCGCTCTGTAATAGTAGGGAAGCGATAACCTTGTCCGTATGAAAAGCGTAAGAAGGTGGCTTGCGATAGTTTTAAATTTGCACCTGTTCTAAAAATCGGATTCCAAGCAGTAAGTGTGTCATTCAATTGAAAGTATTCTGCCCGCCCTCCAAATGAAAAATTAATGATGTCAAAGAAGTTTTTTTGAATTTCGGCATAACCTGAAAGGTTGAATAATTGATTCGTTGGATCATTGTTATTGCTGTAGATATCAGCATAGGAATCATTAAACTGGGAACTCACTCCACCAATAAAATCAAACGATTTTTCCTTTAAAAAATTAAAAGCCTTCTTAAATTGATAATCGGCATAATAGACTTGCCCGCGATTGGATTGATTGCCCGACATTTCATTATCTGTATATAAAAAGCGTGTTTTTAAACTATGTTTAACGCCCAAATTAGACGTAAACGAAACATAAGGATCTACGTTAAAAATAGTTTGGTTTTGCAATAATACTGCGCCGGGGTAACCTCTATAAAGTCCAGAACTATCGTCCAACCAAGCCAAGGTCAAATTGGTACTGTTAAGCATGAAATTCCCATTGATACCGTATTGTAAGCCTTTTACTTTTTTTGATCGTTGTCTTAAATTAAAATTGACACGCATTTTTTTGCTTTGCATTTGCTCATCCGTAAAGTCTTCAGAAATGGTGTCAATTACTTCTACTCCTTTTATGGGGGCACCAATATAGCCATGCTCCCAATTCAAGTTCCCACCTATTACAAGGTCCGTATTTTTATTAATGATGCGGCTGTGTAAAAAGTTCGCCCCATGAATAAATGCATAGGAATTATACAAGGGCTTGGAAACAGAATCATTCGGTGCCCACCAATTTTGATCCGTTCCTTCAGGCGCTGAATGGAAACCAGAGTAAACATTCACCTTAGTCAAGGGTTTATCTTTTGGGTAAGCCGTTCTAATATGAATAGCTCCACTCAATGCCGAGGAACCTGACAGAACGGATGATGCTCCTTTGGTAATTTCAATTTGTTCAATGTTTTCCACCGGAACAAAACCCCATTCTGGTCTACCTGCGTCTGCTGAAAGTATGGGCATATCATCCACCAACACGGCGACTTTACTTCCTACACCAAATGTAAATCCACTTCCGCCTCTAATTTGAGGTTCACCGTCCATTATATTCAATCCTGGTGTTTGATCCAAGATGCTTTCAATGCTCCGCGTATTTTTATCCTCAATCAGTGCAGGTTTAATCACTTCAACAGAGTAGGTGAGTTCTTCTATTTTTTGATCAAATTTCCCCACTCTAATTTCTACAGTTTGCAACATGCGTGGCTGCAGAATAACATTAAGCTCTGTCGGTTGTTGGGTAGTTATTGATACGGGAATAGTATCATTTAACATTCCCGTATATTTAAAAATGATTTGATAAGCACCTTTTTCTAATTCCAAGGTATAATTCCCATCAATATCTGAAACCGCTCCAAGTGAAGGTTGCCCAAGCACAATTATATATCCGCCAATTACAGGTGTGTTAGCTGTAGTTTGAACAGTGCCGTAAATACCACTTTGCGAATAAGCACAAAGGTTTATTCCAATAAAGATTAAAAAGAGAGAAAGCCCTTTCATTCAATAAGATTTAGTAATTAAGCGCTCCAAAAGATGTATTTCTAATCTAAAACAACTTTACCTGTAGCAATTTGCTCAGCCTTAATAATGCGGTAAACAAACGTTCCTATTGCTGGAATGTTATGTTGTGAATTGGCACTGTTTAAAACTGCTTCATAAACAACTTTGCCATCTAACCCGTAAAGCTCAATTTTGGCATTCGAATAATCTGCGACATTCACCGTGAAACCAGTTGAAGTTGCAAAAACTTGATGCTCCAAAACGTTTTCAGTTTCAATAGATGCATCATCACCATAAATCAATTCAAGATCATCAACCCACATTTCACTACCTTCAGCGGCAATTGTACTATCACCTGATGTAACAACCGTTAAAACATAATCAGGATTCGTTTCATTATAATATACAAACGGTGCAGCAACTCTCGTCCATTCTGAGTACGATTCGTCAATATCAATTCTAGCTTTACCTACCCAATGAGCATTAGATCCAGTTTCTGGTAATATCCCTGGAGCGCTATCGTCATGCAATAAAACTTCAATTTTACCACGATCTCCTTCTAAAGGTGAATATATTACCCACGCCACTAAACTATCTGGGCGATCATTAAAGACTGTGTTAAAATCTGCATCACCTTCATTTGTATATACATTTCCTAAATCTGGATCAAAATCAGCATGAACTTGACCATTTGTCATGATGCCATTTGCAATAACATCAAAAGAATTTACGTTTAGTAAACGCACGCAATAATCTCCCGTATGCGCATCCTCACTTTGGAAAATAACAATCGGCGCTAGAACGCCTAAAGCGTCTGCCGTTTTTAAAGAACTCCAATCCTCAGGCTCGTCCTCAGTACCAATCACATCTTCCCAAGGTCCTTCAAAACCAGGGTTTTCTAATTGTGCTTGTCCAAAGCAAGTAGCCGTTAATGTGCATCCAATCAATAGTATAAGTCTTTTCATGTTCCGTAATTTTGAGTCAAAAATAGACATTTACTTGAGAAATGCAAGACATTAGAATTTATGAGGAAATAAAATCTGTCAAGTAGGTAGATTAATTGCTGATTACAAAGCTGAGTAGCTGACGAATGAGGCTAAATTATGCTGTCACTTTTTCTTTTAAAAGCGTTATTGTTTGAAATGGATTATCGACAATGAACATATTAATAATCCAATCAGGTAAACTACCGCCAGGACTGGCAAAATATTGGAAATGAACACTCGTTTTAGCTCCTATGGTTTTTAGTTTCCAAAAACCATAACTTTTTGTAATTCTAACATAATCATCATTCTCAGCCTTGACGCCATCAACTGAATGCATTTTAATTATCGTAGTGCCTTCACTTTTTACGATCGTCATCTTTGAAACTCCGTCACGATCTGTGGCAGGCCAGGGGAGATCTAATACGTTGTAAACATAATATTCACCAGGACCTACCTTTTTTATAATCTCTGCTTCACTTATATCTGGATACCAATTTGCATAATCATTAATGTTTACAATAATTTGAGCAATTGATTTGCGACTCGCAGTTATGGTTGTTAAGGCTTTGAATTCTCGAATGCTTTCACCTTCTATTGTTCTTGTATAGACTTTTATTCCACTCTCGTCTTTCTCTAATACCCAAGACCCGTTTTCGGCAATGCCATTGTATGACATGCTTACCGTTAGAAATAAAATGAAATATTTGAGTCTGTTCATAGTCTATTTATTTTCTTCCAAAGTCTGCCGGAATTTCTCCCCAAACTTTTGTTTCCCATTTCAATATGGGATTTTTAAAATGATTCATTTTTAACCAATGTTCTGCCCGTTTAATCAAATGAACCACATCTGCCGGTGGTTTTTGGTTCGTTTTACATATTTTTTGACGTACCCAACTCATAGCAATCCGCGAATCAGAATAAATGGGCATGGCTTTCATTTTTGGATCTTTATGTCCATTTAAATAAGCCAAGGCATGTACTAAGGCCAAAAATTCACCAATATTATTTGATCCTTTTTTATAAGGCCCAACTCTAAACACCGTTTCTCGGCTAAAATTCCAAACACCTTGATATTCAAAATCGCCTTTGCCATTACAAGCCGCATCAACTGCCAAGCTTAACTCAATTGGTGTGCCAATTTTTTCTAACTCGGCCTCACTCAAGTCTTTCGTTTTTTTATAATCACCGTCCTTATACTTGTCAGGATGTTCGCTAAAGGCAGTTTCTGCTAGTTTTTTACTGCCAAATGTTTTATAAATTGCCTTAGGAAATCCGCGTATTTGTCTTAATACTTCATTCCAATCGGTATAGATTCCCGGCTCATGTCCGTGCCAAACCACATAATAGTATTGTTTTTTTTGTTTGGATTCGGCTGAAACCGAAGAAGGATCTTTATATGCTTTTTTGGCTTCGTCTAATGAGATGAACGAGCGGAATTTAGCATTGGCATATCCTTTTATTTCCCGTTGGCAATGTTCCCACGAATCATAAATACCAGGTGTATTACCCTCCCAAACCACATAAAACTTCTTTTTTTTGGCCATTCCTCAAATTTATCATTAAATCTTGATATTGATAGATGAATTTGGCCTCTTCAATGAAATAATCACTCGATTTATTGAAAACGGAATGCAAGTCGGAAACAAAAATTGAGTAAAACGTTTCCAGTATTTATTTAATTATTATTTTTGCGTCATGGAAGAGAAGAAGATGGAAATCGTTAAGTCTGCGCTTGAGGTTTACATGAAGTTTGGGATTAAGAGTGTAACAATGGATGAAATGGCTAGGCAGCTGGGTGTTTCAAAGAAAACGTTGTACTTACATGTACGTGACAAAAATGAATTGGTAGAGGAATGTTTGTCTTTAGATCATGACTGTGCGATCGAAGGAATGGATAATATTTTTGCAACAGACTTAAATGCAATTGAAGAATTATTGGAGATTGGACGTTATATGGTAAAGACTTTAGGGTCTATTCATCCATCTATATTTTTTGATTTAAGAAAGTATCATCCAAATGCGCTCAAAAAATCACAGACGCACAAATATGATGCAATGCGCAAAAGGATTGTCAATAATTTGAACAAAGGAATGGCTGAAGGTGTTTACAGAGATAATCTAACGCCGGATATTCTTTCACGACTGCATATGGGAACAATTGATATGGTAATGTCAGGAGAGGTTGTGCCAGCAATTGAGTTTAGAATAGATGAAGTTTATTCTGAATTTTTTCGTTACCACATTCGTGGAATAGCAAATAGTAAAGGATTAGAATGTTTAAAAGAATTAATACGTAATGATGAAAACTTATAAAAATTTAGCTTTTGGCTTATTGGCAGCATTTGCTGTAAATAACGCAACGGCCCAAGACCAAACATCATTTTCGCTGAGCGAAGCGGAAGATTACGGTGTGAATAATAACGAACAGGTGAAAAACGCCTTGCTCGATATTGAAGCTGCAAAAAAGAAGGTTTGGGAAACCACTGCCATTGGTTTACCACAAATAAGTGCTGAAGGGCAATTCCAACAATTGCTGGATATTCCTGTTTCGGTTGTGGATGCCTCTTTATTCAATCCTATGGCGGCTCCGGGTGAAGTGTTGGAGTTTAGAATGGGTCAAGAGTTCAGTACTTCATTATCATTTAATGCTTCTCAATTAATTTTTGATGGATCTTATATTGTTGGTCTACAATTTTCTAAGTTCTTTCAGAAAATGTCTGCTACAGCAGCAGATAACACAAAACAAGATGTAAAAGCAATGGTTCGAGAGGCCTATTATAATGTTTTGGTGGCCAATGAGAATGTCACTTTAATGGATTCCATTCTGCTTTCGACAAAAAGCCTTTGGGAAAAAACAGCCATCTATGCAGAAAGCGGAGTGATTCCACAAGAAGATGCCGATCAAGTTGAGATTGCTTATAATCGCGTAAGAGCTTCGAAAGCAAACGCTGAACGTCAATCAAGTGTTGCGTTAAACTTGTTAAAATTGCAAATGGGATATGATTTTGATCAACCTATAGAGGTTACAGCAACCTTGCAGGATGTATTGGATGAAATGCAAGGCAATAGTCCGTTAATTGAAGATTCTGGAATAAAGAATAACAAGAATTATGTGATGATGGAACAGCAGGGTATATTAGATGAATACAGCTTGAAAAATGAGAAAGCGGCCTATTTACCGTCGCTTGGTGCTTTTTTTACACATTCACAAAACGCCTTTAGAAGCGAATTCGATTTCTTCCAAGATAAAGCTTGGTATCCAACTACTGTTTGGGGTGTGTCCATGAAAATTCCAATTGTTAGCAGTGGACAAAGAATAATGCGAGTGCAACAAGCGGAAATCAAAATTGAGCAAGACGATAACAATCTTAAAAATTTAGAGAAATCACTTCAGTTTCAAGAGCTGCAATTAAAAACATCCTTCGAATCGGCAAGGGAAATGGTTGAGTTAGAAAAATCAAGCGTTGCATTGGCCAAAAGAATTTACCAAAGAGCCATTGTGAGAAATGAAATAGGTGTATTGTCACCTTTAGAAGTAACACAATTGCAGAATCAATTATTACAGGCTGAAGGAAGCTATATTGGTGCTGTAATGGAGATGTTAAGAATTAAAGTACAATTGGATAAATTATATAATAAATAGTAGTGTTTGGTTTAATACCAAGATATTAACTCAAAAGTTTAAATAAAAAAAAATGAAAAAGAAATTTATTTATTTCATTGCCTTAGGAAGTTTCTTAGCGGCTTGTGGTCCTGCAGAAACGAACCCGGAATTGGATGCATTAAATAGTAAACGAGATTCCCTTAAGGTTGAATTGGCTTTAGTAGATGCTCAAATTCTGGAATTAGACACGGCAAAAGTAGAGATGATTCCAATTGTTACTGCTGATAAAGTAAGTGTGCAAGACTTTGTACATCAGGTTGATATACCCGGTACGGTTGAGACGGATCAAAATGCTTTGATTAATGCTGAAGCAAGTGGTGTTATACAACGCATTCATGTTCGTGAAGGGCAAACGGTTTCAAAAGGACAGACCTTAATGACAATTGATTCTGAAATTTTGGCTTCAACTATGGGTGAATTAGAAGCTGCCTTAGAATTGGCTGACTATATGTTTGATAAACAACAAACATTAAAAGACAAAGGTGTTGGTGTTGAGATTGAATACGAGCAAGCTAAGAATCAAAAATTGTCTTTAGAAAAGAAGATTAAAACGTTACAGTCGCAAAAAGGTAAAACTATTGTACGTGCTCCGTTTTCTGGCGTAATTGATGACATTATGGTCAATCAAGGCGAAATGGCGGCACCGCAAATTCCTTTATTGCGAATTGTTAATAATAGCAACGTTACAATTGTTGCAACCTTGTCTGAAAATTTATTGTCAAAGGTGAATATAGGTACAGCTGTTGAAATGCGTTTCCCATCATTAAATGATACCGTGATTATATCTACTGTTTCTAATAAAGGAAATTATATCGATCCAACAAACAGAACTTTCCGCATTCAAATTGCTGTCAAAAACAACAAGCTTTTATTACCCAATCAATTTGCTGAAGTAAAAGTAACTGACTTTACACGTAAGAATGCCATTGTTATTGACTCTGAAGCTCTTTTGCAAGATACAGATAACAATATGTATGTCTATCGTTTGACATCAGCTGGGGATGGGCAAAAACAAAATGTGGAAAAAATCTTTATTAAAGTAATTAAGATGTTTGAAGGTGAAGCCTGCGTTGAAGGTGCCTTGAAGGATGGAGATTTACTCGTGGTAAAAGGAGCAAAAGGAATTACTGATGCCGATAAGGTGATTATACAATAAGAAGAAAAATGAGTAAATCAATAAAAGACCAAAAAGAATTTGGGATTTCATCTTGGGCAGTAAATAACCGTAAAACGGTTTATTTACTAATCGTTATCATCTTAATTGGTGGAATGGGTGCTTATACAAGCATGCCCAAAGAAAATTTTCCAGAGCTACAAATCCCAGAAATTTATGTGGGTGTTGCTTATCCTGGTAACTCACCTGAGTTAATTGCGGATAAAATTACTGATCCCATTGAGAAAGAATTGAAGTCCATCAAAAATGTGGATGAAATAAATTCCACCTCTATTGATGGATTTGCATCTATACAAGTGAAGTTTGACTTTAAGGTCACGCCCAAACAGGCCTTACAAGATGTTAAAGATGCCGTTGATAAGGCACGTGCATCCAAAGATTTCCCTCAAGATTTACCCGTTGAACCGAACATTTTTGAATTGGACATTTCTCAAATGCCGATCATGAATATCAACCTTTCAGGTGATTATTCGATTGAACAATTGAATGAGTATGCTGAGTTTTTAGAGGATAAAATTGAAGATCTACAAGAAATTTCAGAGGTAGATATTCGAGGAACACAAGAGCAAGAAATGCAAATAATGGTTGATCCACGAAAGGCAGAGGTTGTGGATGTTTCTTTTGGAGATATACAAGGCGCCATTGGCAATGAGAATGTGACAGTTTCTGGAGGAGAGTATTTAGATGGAACAAGAAAAAGAACCATTCAAATTGATGGAAAATTTAAATCTGCCGAGGAAATTGGAAATGTAATCGTGAAACAGGAGGATTACAAACCTGTTTTTTTAAAGGACATTGCCGAAATCAAATTCGCAGATGCTGATACTAGTTCTTATGCACGTGAGCGTAGAGAAACGGTTGTCATGTTAGATATTAAAAAGCGAAGTGGTGAAAACCTCTTAGATGCTTCTGTAAAAATCAATGAATTATTAGATGAGGTTAAAGCAAGTGGTGAAATTCCAAGTGGTATTAATATCTCAGTAACCAATGACCAGTCTTCTAAAACGCAAGAAATGGTTTCTAACTTAGAGAACTCCATCATATTTGGGGTACTGTTAGTTGTTGGTGTACTCTTATTCTTTTTAGGATTAAGAAATGCATTGTTTGTTGGGGTAGCTATTCCGCTTTCTATGTTTATGTCCTTTTTCATTCTAAATGCAATGGGCGTAACATTAAATACTATGGTGTTGTTTTCATTGGTACTAGCGCTCGGAATGTTAGTAGATAACGGAATTGTGGTAGTAGAGAATGTGCAACGTTTAATGGAGGAGGGTGTTGATTCTTTCACGGCCGTTAAAAAAGGGGTAGGTGAAATTGCTTGGCCAATTATAGCCTCTACGGCGACTACTTTAGGTGCCTTTATTCCATTGGCTTTATGGCCAGGAATGATCGGTGAGTTTATGAAGTACTTGCCAATTACACTAATTATTGTTCTTGGATCTTCACTCTTTGTCGCCTTGATAATCAACCCGGTATTAATTGCGATTTATATGAAAGTGGGAGGTGTAAAGACTTCTAAAAAACGACCGCTTATTATTGCTACTGTATTTATAATCTTAGGTTTAATGCTTATTCCAGCGAGTGCTGGATGGAGTAATCTTTTTATAATCATTGGACTATTCATTATTCTGAATATCTATTTATTGGTTCCCGCAGCCACATGGTTTCAAGAGAAGTTTTTACCTAGATTGGAGACTTTTTATGAGAAAATATTGAATTTCTCATTATTTAAAAGACGACCTGTAGGCATGTTCTTAGGAATGATTGGATTATTCTTTTTATCCGTTATACTCGTAGCTCTGTTCACACCTAAGGTCTTGTTTTTTCCAGAAAGTGAACCAAATTATGTCAACGTTTTCGTGGAGCATCCAATTGGGACAGATATCCGCGTTACAAATCAAACTACTTTAGAAATTGAAGAACTTTTATATAGCGATATTTTAAAAGATGAGATTGCTGATACTGTGGATAAACCATTTGACTATTGGATTATTCAGTCTATAATTGCGCAAGTGGGTGAAGGAGCTTCAGATCCGTCGCAAGGAGTTGCAATGGGAAACACACCAAATAAAGGACGTATTACGATCAATTTTTCTGAATCTAAAAATCGTAAAAAGTATGATCGAGATTACGAAACGAGTGAAATCATGGAACGTATCTCAACAGGGTTGAAAAATAAATTCCCTGCAGATGTGCGAATTTCAGTCGATAAGGATAATCAAGGGCCTCCAACGGCTTCTCCAATTAATATAGAGATTGCTGGAGATATTGATTATGATTTGGTGCTGGAAGAAGCAGAAAAAATAAAGTTTTATTTGGACCGTAAAAATGTTGTAGGTGTCGAAAAGTTGAAGCTAAATGTAGAGACAGGAAAACCTGAGTTGAAAATTGAAGTGGATCGTGCAAAAGCGCGCTTGTTTAATACATCAACCAGTCAAATTGCCAACGCCATGCGTACAGCTCTTTTTGGAGCGGATATTTCGACTTATAAAGATGGTGACGAAACCTATGACATGGTAGTTCGTTTCAATGAGAATTCAAGAAATGACTTGGATGCCTTAATGAATCAAAAGCTGATCTTTAGAAATAATAAAGGTAAAATGTTGCGTATTCCAATTCGTTCTTTGATTAAAGAACCACAGCCAACAAATACGTATAGTGCCGTAAAGCACCTCGACTTAATTCCTGTTGTCACCATTTCTTCTAATGTAACAGAAGGAGCGAACGCCAATGAGGTAGTGGCAGAATTGAAAGCCTTGACGGCAGAATATTTGGCCAATACTGAAACCTTACCGGGTGTTAGTTTTACGTTTACGGGTGAAGGAGAGGAGCAAGCAAAAGAATCTGCATTCTTAGCTAAAGCATTATTAATTGCTTTAGGAATAATTCTTTTCGTTATTGTGGCGCAGTTCAACGCATTCACCACGCCTGTTATCATATTGTTTACAGTAACCTTTAGTTTTATTGGGGTGTTCTTAGGAGAGGTTATTTTCCAGATGGATTTTGTATTAATCATGACTATGATTGGTATAATATCGCTGGCCGGGGTCGTCGTGAACAATGCAATTGTATTGATTGATTATACCAATTTGATACGGAGAAGGCGGCGAGAGGAACTCATGCTGGGCGAGTATGATCAGTTGCCATTGACAGAAGTAATTTCGGCTATTGTTGTGGCAGGTAAAACGAGATTACGTCCCGTTCTTTTAACAGCAATTACTACCGTTCTAGGATTGATTCCATTGGCATTCGGTATTAATATTGATTTTACGTCACTTTTAACGGAGTATAATGCCAACTTCTATATTGGAGGTGATAATACCATGTTCTTTGGACCTATGTCTTGGACAATCATTTTTGGATTAACCTTTGCGACTTTCTTAACGCTAATTATTATTCCAGTGATGTATTTATTGTTCTACCGCTTTAAATTGTGGTTGTATAAGATTACAAATTCAAAATTACGCTCAACTATCTAGGTTGAGGTACATATAAAATAGGAAAGAGGGTTTCCGCCTAAGGCGGAGCCCTCTTTTTTGTTGTGTGCCCAGCATGGGCAATGATTATAGGGTTCAAGTCCCGAGCACGCCTTTATAGCAGGAAGTGTTAGCCAATAGCAAGGGTGTCCTGCGTGAGCAGGAATCTGAAGGAAGCTC
>WTCE01000150.1 GCA_013138735.1 Crocinitomix sp.
ACCATTAATTCCAGCTTCTTTTAAAATGCTGATTTTTTCTTCTTTGGTAAATTTCCTTCTTTTCATTGTCATAAAGATTACAGTTTTTTTTGTATAATCTTGTCCGACTATTTAGGGGGCGGAAACAATTGTAGCATTTTTAACTTTTGCTTTTCTATTGAACTTAACAATTGTTCTGTAACCGTAGTTGGTTGAATCAAGGTAATTTATAACAGAATCCGAAAAATAGTAGCGAAAGGGAATTTTAATAAATAAGTATAACGTTTTACGGGAAGTTAAAGCTATCGTAAACTTAATCTCAAGTTCTGGTTCCCTCTCAACTTCCTTCCAAAAGCTATATAATTTTTCAACTATTGTATCACCACGAACTGATTTCGAATAAGAAGCATAATATATTTCACTTATCGTCTTAGGTCCGAAGTCATCAGTATATTCCCAATTAAAGGCTGAATCTAATTCATTCCCATTGAATGAGGACTTGCTATAACAAATAGTATCCGGTTGACATTTACTTCGTCTACATCTGTTATAATCTAGAACAGTTAATTGCGTAAAATTGCCGAGTGAATCTATGGTGTACTTATTAATTTGACCATGAGGTATGTCACTATTATCCAAGAATTCATTGAGATCACCGTCAATATATTCAATTAGCCTTCCTTTTTTATCGAAAATACATTTGGCATTATATGAAAATGCAATTGATTTGATTCTTTGCGATTTAATTTCTTTTGCATCCTTGTTAAATTGTCCATAGGCATTCAAGTTAAGAAGTGTTAATGCTAATATGAAATTAAGTTTAATCACATTTAAATAACTTTCTTTCTATGGTGCGTTACAAAAGATTGATTACTGCATCCTATCCATCTAAGAGCGAGGGGAGTGAGCGGTCCAACTACTAAGAGCGCAGCGGTCTAAGATCTAAAAAAGCTTATAACTTTTTCAAGTCCTCAATAGTAGCTGCAGGATTTTTAGATTTGAAAACGAAACTACCTGCAACTAAGGCATCTGCCCCAGCTGCTACTAAACGTGCTCCAGTCTCTGTGTTTACGCCACCATCAATTTCAATTAAAGTAGGTGCACCTTTTTCAGTAATCAACGCTTTTAGTTTCCGTGTTTTTTCGATCGCTGCTTCAATAAAACTTTGCCCACCGAATCCAGGATTAACAGACATAATTAAAACCAAATCTAAATCGTTAATTACTTCTTCCAAAACATGAACGGGCGTGTGTGGATTCAATGCAACGCCTGCTTTCATTCCTTCAGCTTTGATTGCTTGGATTGTGCGGTGTAAATGTGTGCAAGCTTCATAATGAACCGTTAAATAATCCGCTCCAGCAGCTTTAAATGCTGAGATGTATTGATCAGGGTTAACAATCATTAAATGCACGTCTAATGGTTTGGTGGCATGTTTAGCAACCGCTTTAATAGATGGCAAACCAAAAGAAATATTTGGAACGAAACTACCGTCCATTACATCCACGTGGAACCAATCCGCCGTGCTATTATTAATCATTTCAACTTCGCTTTGTAAATTCGCGAAATCACTTGCTAGTAATGATGGTGATATTATTGGCATTATTTTGTGTTTAAATCGCTCTCCAACAGAGTCGGATCAAGTTTATATTAATTATTTCCTTTTTTTTCTAAAGACTCGCACGCAGTACACTGAGGCTCTCGAAGTGTCGAAGTGCACTTCGCACTCTTATTTCAGTAATTCAGCAATTTGTTCCGCTAATTCTAAACCAATTCTAGTTTGTGCTTCTGTTGTTGCAGCACCAATATGTGGCGTAGCTGCAATGTTTTCATTCACCAATAAGTCTTTTCTTGGGTTAGGCTCGTTTTCAAAAACGTCTAAACCAGCTGCTCTAATTTTACCAGATTCCAACCCTCTTAATAGTGCATCTTCATCAATAACACCACCTCTTGCAGCATTAACAACGATTGCACCGTCCTTCATTTTCGAAATTAAGTCATCACCAATTACAGCTGCACCGTTATTTTGCTTTGGCACATGCAATGAAATATAGTCTAATTCGCCAATAATGTCTACCAAGTTATTTGTTGGTGTGATGCTTACATTTAAATCACCAATACCATTAATTGAAAGCGGAATTTGAACAGGATTAACCTGCATGTCAATTGCACGAACTTCCATACCAACACCTAAAGCATAAGATGCTAAGGCTTGACCAATTCGACCAAAACCTACAATACCTATTGTTTTGCCACGTAATTCTTGACCTTTTCCGTATTTCTTTTTTAAGACTTTAAAATTAGTATCTCCAGATGCAGGCATTTGTTGATACGAATCATGTAATGAGCGAGAAAGCGCAAATAAGTTACCCATAACCATTTCAGCTACGGATTGTGAAGATGCACCCGGCGTATTGATCACGTGTAATCCTTTCGTACGCGCGTAATCCACATCAATATTATCCATTCCTACACCACCACGCCCAATCAATTTTAAACCTGGGCAAGCATCCACTACTTCCGCTCTAACGGTTGTTGCACTTCTTACCAATACACCAACATAATTCTCAGTGTTAATGGCGTCAATTAATTTGTCTTGGGGAACATTTACTGTGCTTACCTCAAATCCGCTTTTTTCTAAAGCTGCAACTCCTTCAGGAGAGATGCCGTCGTTTGCTAAAATCTTCATGTTTTCTTTTTTATTCCTCCAACGTGTGAAGGAAGTTCATATTATGCGTTTTGTTTTGCAAAATCACCCATTACTTGGGTTAATACTTTTACTGAATCAATTTCTAATGCATTGTACATTGAAGCTCTGAATCCACCGACACTTCTATGTCCTTTTAAACCAACAATGCCCGCTTCATTCCATACTTTATTAAAAGCATCCGTTAGCGATTCGTCTTTTAAGATGAATGTAACATTCATATTTGAACGATCTTCAAGTGCTGCTGTTCCTTCGAATAAAGGATTCGAATCAATTTCATTGTATAATAAATCTGCTTTCGCTTGATTTCTTTTTTCCATTTCTGCAACACCGCCATTTTTCTTTAAATGACGCAAGTTCAGCATAGATACATATATCGCAAATACCGGAGGTGTATTGAACATTGAATCTTTTTCATGATGTGTATTCAAATCCAAATAAGTTGGAATACCTGCATGTGTTGATTGACCTAAAATGGATTCTTTCACAATGTATACTGCTGTGCCTGCAGGGCCTAAATTCTTTTGTGCTCCTGCATAAATAATATCAAAATCTGCAACATTGATTGTTCTTGAAAAAATATCCGAAGACATGTCACAAACAAGTGGAGAATTGGTTTTTGGGAACGACTTCATTTGCGTTCCGAAAATTGTATTATTCGAAGTTAAATGTAAAAAATCATAGCCGTCAGCCGCATATCCTTTAGGAATGTAGTTAAAATTATGATCTTTTGAACTGGCAACTTCAACAGCTTCTATTCCAGCATTTTTGCCTTCTTTCAACGCTTTGTTTGACCAAGCACCAGTATTAACATATCCCGCTTTTTTATGAGCTCCAGACATATTCATAGCTGTTATTAAAAAACCAAGACTAGCGCCACCTTGTAAAAATATTACGGTGTATCCATCAGGAACATTCAGCATTTCTTTTACTAAAGCCTGAGCTTCGGCCATAACCGCCACAAAATCTGGGCTACGGTGAGAAATTTCTAAAATGGATAATCCGTTAAAATTTAGGACAGCTTTTGAAGCTTCTTCAAAAACTTCTTGTGGTAAGATGCATGGGCCTGCACCGAAATTAAGTTTTTTTGACATGTTTTTCTTTTTTCAGAATTGATTACAAATGTCAGTCTTTTTAAGCGAAAAAAGGGCATAATTTTGAATAAATCATTAACGGTTTTTCAACAATTTATTATCGTCTAGAGATTATCCTTAATTTAGCAAAAAAAATTAGTGTGAATATATTAGAAATTGTCTGGAATTTTGAACCTCGTATTGTCCCATCTTGGAGCATGCCGGTGTGGTATGGTATTATGTGGGCGCTTGGATTTTTGGTGGGATACCGGATTATGGACCGCATGCTAAAGTTTGAAAAAGCGCCACAAGAATGGATGGACAAAGTTCTGATTTATTGCTTGTTGGGTGGTATATTAGGTGCACGTTTTGGACATGTGTTTTTCTATGATTGGGCTGACTATAAGGACAATCCAATTGATATTTTAAAAATTTGGGAAGGCGGACTCGCCAGTCACGGTGGTGCAATTGGAATTATTATTGCTGCTTATTTACTTTCCCGTTTTGTAACTAAGAAGTCTATTCTATATATTCTGGATCGTTTAGTAGTGCCAACTGCTTTAGCTGCCTTTTTTATTAGAATGGGTAATTTATTCAATCATGAAATTGTAGGAAAACCAACTGGAACAGATTTTGGATTTAAATTTTTACGACACGATATTCATAGTTCAACAGCTGCAAGTTTAACAAAAACAGACTATTTGCATGACGCTTATGGGAAGATTGCAAATGATCCAAGTTTCGCTTATGTTTTGGAACAGGTGCCAAATAGATACCCTGCACAATTGTATGAAGCATTGTGTTATATCGTGATTTTTGGTGTGTTAATGTGGTTGTATTGGAGAACCAATGCTTCTTTATTAAAAGGATTTTTACTGGGCGCGTTTTTTGCCTTGCTCTTTAGTGCACGTTTTTTCATTGAATACTTGAAAGAAAGTCAAGGAGGATCGGATGATGCAGATTTAATAATGAATTATGGCATAAATATGGGGCAAATGCTAAGCTTGCCACTTGTTTTACTCGGTTTATTCTTGGTTCTCCGTAAATTGAATAAGTTCAAGACGGGTAAAATAGAAGTTTAGTGAAGCATTGCTAAGATTCCGGGTCCCAAATTTCATCTTCTGAATTAATAACATCATCTAAAAAGGCATCTGTAACATGATCGTCTTTTGGTTTTTGGTTGACTTTGCTCATTACCAAAAATATGATAGAGATTATCCAAGCACCAATCATCATGAAAGAAAAAGGATTTTGATAGGCCGTTAGACCGTAAAAATGATACTGTGCAGTGAAAATAATACCAACTGTAGCAAATGCCGTAAACCCTACACCAAACCAAAAAAAGGTATCGTTTTTTCTATTGTATGCTAAAATGCTGAAAAGTATTCCCGCCGTTACAATAATAAGAGCGAAAGGGGATAAAAAGAGTACACTAATCATGAATCAAAAGTAACCTTTTCTATTGACTATGAAAATGAAACCGACAAGGACGACTAATTTAAAGAAGCGTAATAAATGCTATAACGGCTAGGGTAGTACAAGTAAACAATTGTTTGACCATTGTTCAACGTATGCCAGCCCAAATCCCATTTAACAGAAGGATTAAAGACGTAGTCAATTTTTTCTAAACCATATTCTAATTTTTCACCAAAACTGTTCAGTTTGGCGTCCAAATTATCTGATTTTTGCTGCATGTTATCTAGTTTAGTCAATATCTTACTGTCCGCCGTGCGTTCATCTGCAATTGTTACTTCTTCAACAATAACAGGTTCTAAAATAATTGAAGCACCGTTGGTGATTTCTCCCGTTGTAACATCCATTTCAGACAAAGTTCCTTGTTTATTTCGGTAGTTAATAAAGGTGATTTTATTGTCTTTTACACTTTGAAAAGGAAATGCTTTATAACGCTTGATTTGCTTTTCGAGCGCTAAACCTCTTAAATTACGCACACCACCTTGCACCTCAATATTCATTGGTTCTTTCTCTAAAATATTTACAGTTGTCAGTTCACCACTTGCATTGGTTTCAAAAATAACAAAATCAAATACAGATATCACATTGCGTTTATCACCTGATTCACCCAATAAAAGTTCTCCAGCAGTAACGCCTGAATTGCTTGAATAACTCTCTCCAATTAATTGAAAACCGCCATCCGTTGGAAGGATTTTTTCAATTAATACTGTTTTTTTACCATTAAAGATGAAGTCTCCACGACCTGTGTTTTTTAATTCCGTTTTTAATTGATCCCAGCTGTACTCACTTGTGTTTTTAACTGTTCCGTCAATATTTAAAATCCGAACGAAAATACCTTCTGTTTTTTCACTGTCAAAAATGGTGTTTTTCATATTATAACCCGCCAAAATAATTTGATTGTTATGGGAGATTATTTCAGATGGAAAGAAAGAGCCGTTATCCGTTAACAAGTGTTTTCCTTTTAGGGTTAATGCATTATCAAAAATGAATAACTCAAGGTCATATTTTTTCTCTTTCCATATTCTTGTTTCATAACTAATTACAATTCCTTTTTCTATAGGGCTTGCTGCAATAAAACTACCAATCCCTTCCATGCGATACTTTCCAGTTTGAACTAATTCAGCATTATAACTTAAGACTTCACTTCCACGCTCAATAACAATAGTTTTGCCTTTATCATCTACTCCTAATACAGTATAATTACTCATAATAAACAATTGACCATCATCATTGGTTTCAATTCCAACTGCATTGCCACGGAAATCTAAGGCCTCTTTACGCGTAAATTCACCATATGCTAATTGTCTCTCTTGATTTAGACGAACGATCTGCACATTTTGTAATTGCTGATGTTCAAATACAAAAAAGGTATTACCGTTTGAACTAGAAGCTCCAACAAACCTGCTTCCGCGTGTTGCTACAACTTCTAATTGACTTTGTGTATCGTCGAAATAAGAAACGAGATAAACATCTTTATTATCAATTGTTCGATAATCAATTAATGAAAGACTTATGGCAGCATCACCCGTATTGTAAATGCCTACAACTTGACTCGCATTTAAGTATTCAAATTCAGTTGGTTCTTGCGCCGTGCAAAGATTTACTGCCAATAACTGAATCGTTAGATATATAAGTATTTTTTTCATGATGAGTTATTTTATAACAGCAAATTGAAGGTTAGCAGTTGGACTATGAAATCGGTATAATACAAGATGATCATTTGATTGAATGAATCCGCTCAATCCCATACCCGGAATTGGGCCAATACTACTTGAACGTGCGAAACTTTGTACTGATCTACGTGGATTAAAGACATCATTTAATGGCCGTCCAAAATAAGTTCGTGTACTTACATTCTCCCAATTAACGTCAAACGGAATGGTGTTGAAATATTCATGATTTTGGCTAAATCCGCGGATCAAAATTTGATCTCCAGTTATACCTTGGTATCCAAACATGTTCTTTTCTTCTAATAAATCACAAAAGTCTGTGGCATCATAATATTTAATTCCTTTAACAGAAATGGCGCGTGCAGGTTTCCAAATTCGCTCGATATTTTCGGCTAGATTGTCCATGTCTAAAAGATATAAATCAAGCATGGTTAGTATTTTGGTAACGACAATGGTTGGTTGTGCTTGTGGCGAACTAGCTTTAACTGTTTCTGAACGTTCCGTTAAATAATAACTTTCAGCAATTAAAGTACTTCTGCCATTTACAGTTTGAATATCTACTACACGCAGTGACGGCGTAGGTTCACTTGTCATTCGGCCTCCACTAGTTCTATTTCCCCAAAGATCTTTCACGGTATCAAATTCTATGTTTTGATTACCAATTTCTTCTGCTGACTTGTTGAAATGTTTAATATTTAAACCTATTGGTGTGGTCATGAACGGCGCCTCATTATACGTTCCGTAATCAGCAAAAACTAATAATTCATCTGCTGATTTAAAATGCATTTTATAAGGTGCATAATGCTCAATCTCTTCTTTATTCAATTGTTGATCGCCAGTTTCATTTCCATTGGCATCAATAAATAAAATGTGATCATCAACACTTTTAATATTGTAGATAATAGCTACATCACCGTTAGCGTTTACTGCAGAGTTGGTGTAGAAGTATTTACTTTTTTCAGGTATTTTCGAATAATTCCATTGGGATTCTAAGCTCAAGTTGAAACATTCAACCGAAACACCTTGCTTTTTGTTTTTCACACCCGCAACTAAATAAAACTTATCAGAACCAGCAGGTTGTAAATCAGTACCAAATACTTTAAGGTACTCAATTGTTTTTCTAGAAACTTCCTGTCCTTTATTATCAACAACGAGTAGTAAAATATCTTTGCTATAACTAAAACTGAAATAGAAAACTGTGTTTTCCCCAACACTAATACAATCCTCTAATTCAGGAAATTGCTTAAAAGGGATTTCTATTTTAGAAAGTTGTTTTCCTGTAATATCGAAAGTAGTTAAGGTTTTACTTAAAACCTTAGGGCTCTCCTGATGTATCGTGTAGGCAAGCGCATTACTATTTCCAATTTTCTCAATGAAATTATAGCGATAGGATTCATTTACCTCAATTTGTCCAAAAACAAATGTCGATAGAAAAATCAAACTGCAAAACAGGAAAATTTTAGGGTGAATTAACTTTTTCATGTCGCAAAGGTAACGGTTTATCTCTCCTTGCAAATTTTAATCTGTTAATACTTTGTTATTAGTGCATTAGGATAGAAGTTCAGGTTTAGAATAAATTTATTTTGAAGCTTCTTTCTGGTGAGTTTTTAGTGTTGGAAAAATTATATTGCAGTATAAATTCTTGACTACTTTGAGTCGCTGTTGTTAAAGGACTGTCATTGATTCCTGTTACAGCCTTGATGCTAAATCTATCAAATTGATAGCCTACGAAAATTGTTGCAAATGAGCGGGGCAAATAGGAGCCTCCAAACGCAACACGTTTAGTATTAAAGGAAGCTTGGAATATGAGCTGTTGGAATCCATCTTGATAAGCGTATCGCAAAACAGGCGTGAAGGAAAGCTCCTTATTTTTAAACGGGGTCAAATTATACCCAACGGAACCGGAAAAGGAGGTTACTCTGTCAACTTCACCTGAGAAGCTTTGATAAATCAAAGGGGAATAGACAGCACCCATGAAAAATTTTTCACCGTAGAGTAATCCTCCAATTGTATAATTCAATTGAGTCGTTGTGTGTATAGAATCAACTGAATTAGATACTCCAAAAAAATCATTCACGTTAAGTTCTAAATGTTCAAATTCAATCCGAGCGCCCAATGAAAGGCATAATTTTTCTGAGATATTTTGCTGAAAGCTATAATTTAGATTGAATCCTGTTTGGTAGTTTTGATATAGTAAAACTTTGCTGTGCATAATTTCAGCGCCAATACCACCATGCAAAACATCAATTCGCTGATCATAGGAAACATAATTTTGAACGAAATTTGACGTAAAACCAAGGTTCGTAATTGCAATACCATAATTCAATCGTGGATTCGCATTGGTCCCCGTGAATGCGGGGTTGTTTAGGATCGGAAGTGCGTTCAGTGATCTGAAAGACTCATCTTGACTAAAACTGAATTGGACACTAATAAAGGTTAAAATAAGAATGGAATATTTGATCATAGGGGTTCGTTTATATTCAATAGCCTAAACAAAGTCACGGATCAAAAGTTACAATTGCCTTATAAAAGCGTTAAACTTTTTGGTTGAATTTGGATTTTAAAATTGCCGTCTCCTCTTAAAGACTCGCCGTCTATATGATATGAAACTGAATCACTTTCAGGAATTGTAATATTCAATTCCTCCTTAAACGCAACGCTTGAAAAATATTTTGAGGACTGAATTGATTTTGAAAAAAACTTGCGTGAAACAGCAGGCGCTTTTAACCATCCAAAACGATCCAATAATACCAATTCAAAAATGCCATCCTGAATGTCTGAATTGGGTGAGATTGTAAAACCATTACCAAATTGCGACGAATTAGCAATACTGCACATAACAGCTTCTTTCTCAATTTCAATGTCCTTACCTGTAATTTTAAAAGTAGGCGCTTGGTAGCGGTTATACTCTCTAATAACAAGGCGTGCATAACTAAAGAAGCCGCGTTTCCCGAAAGAATCAAATTTTTCAGCAACATGCGCATCAAAACCAAAGCCACAGGTACCTAAAAAAGGTTTGTCATTCACCAAACCTGTATCAATTGGAAAGGGGTTAAATTCAGCAATGCGTTGCAAAGCTCCTTTTACTTTTAATGGAATGTGTAAATGCCTTGCAAGGCCATTTCCAGATCCGCAGGGAATAATTCCTAAGGCGCATTTGTGACCAATTAAAGCACTGCCTATTTCATTTACAGAACCATCTCCACCAACAGCAATTATGGCATCATAGTTTTCTTTTTCAGTACTTGCGATTTCAGCACCATGCTTCCGTTTTTCAGTGTATTTGATGTCCCAGCTAAACTTATCTGCAGATAAATAGGTGGCAATTAAAGGGGGAATGGTGTTTTTTTTACCCACTCCAGAAATGGGGTTAATGATGAACAATATTTTTTTGATAGTAAACACAACGCTTATTCAACTGTCATTTCATTATTGATTAAGGCATGATTGTAGGATTGAATCATTGCTTTTAGTTGTCTTTCCAAAGCTTTTGAAAGCGACAAATCATTCATCAAATTTTTTGTTTGCAGTTGATCTTCTAAATTAAAGATACCTAATATTTGTTCATCTTGATATTGTAGCAGATAATGCGCATCCTTATATGATCCAAAATAAAGGAATTTATCGCCAATATAACTGGCACTAAACCCAGGACTATTTTCAAATATTGATTTACCAAAAGCAAAGAACGGATCTTTGTGTCCAATCACATTAAGCAATGTAGGCATGACATCTGCTTGGCTGACAATTTTATCTTCTCTACCGCGGAAGAATTGATTTGTAGGATGAAAGAAGACTAAAGGAATATGCATATTACCCATATCCTTAAAATAAATTGGAGTGCCAGAGGCCGGCGTATGGTCCGCTACAATTACGAATAAAGTATTGTTATACCAATCAGTTTGTTTTGCTTTTTCAAAAAAGGTAGACAAGGCATAATCTGCATAAGCAACTGAATTGTGCATTTCAGATGATCCATTTGTAAATGTATTTTTGTGTTTTTCTGGAATGGTATAGGGTGGATGCGAAGAGATGGTGAAAATAGTTGAAAAGAAAGGCCGTTTCATTTTCGAGATTTCATCAGCTGTCCAATCTAAAAAGGGTTCATCAAAAATCCCCCATGTACCATCAAAATCGGCATCATTATTATATTCAGATCGACCAAAATAATGATCAAAACCACTGACATCTGCAAATACATCAAAATTCATTGATCCATTGGTAGCCCCGTGGAAAAATCCTGTTTCATATCCTTTTTTAGAAAGTATTTTAGGGATGGATTCAATTTGATTGGCGGCGTAGGAGGAGGTTAAATATTCAATCTCCATTAATTTAGGAATGGACGAAATTACGGAGGGCATAGCATCCATAGATTTTTTTCCGTTCGCATAGCAATTGGTAAACACCAAAGAGCTGTCAATTAGTTCATCTAAAAACGGTGTATTTCCTTTAGCTTCTCCATTAATGGATGCAATGTATTCTACTGAAAAGCTTTCCATTAATAAAATCACAATATTGGGCTGTTCTAGAATAGGGGCGTCATCATATTGTCGAATTGGATTGTAGATCGCATTTAATTCATTCTGCTCAAAATACGTCTTCTCTTTCAATTCAATATTTCCCCAGGTTTTAATAATTGTAAAGGCGGAGTTTAGCACCAATTGAATGTTTTGATCAATGGTATAACTCGCCGCTTTTGGCGCAGCAATTGGTCTTACACCAAAGCCTCCACGACCAACGATTATGAAAAGGCCAACTGTAATAGGGAATAGTATGATTTGTCGCCACCAAGAAACGGAATGACTGTCATCCTTTATTCGACTTATGCGACGGTAAAGCCAAATACCTAGAATTTGAAGTAAAACAAGGATCACTAATAAATACCAATAAGAACCAATAAACGAAGGGATTTGCTGTTTCAAATCTTCTCCAAACCCAAGCATTTTAATTAAGGATGCCGTTGAACGGGAAGAGGTGTGTTTGAAATATTCAATATCAATTAAATTAATGAGTGCTGTCAAAAACAGAATGATATTAAAGACGATCAATAAAATCCATCTATACCAAGTTTTACCACGATATTTATTGGGAAACATTTCTAGCGCAACTAAGGGTAAAAACACAATCGCTACGGTAACAATGTCAAACCAAAATCCAGCTAAAAAGTCGGTAAAATAGACTACAGGAAAATGATCATTATTGAAAATTAGAAACAGCACGCGACAAATAGTATAAATCAATACCATTACGCCAGCTTTGAGCAGGAATTTCAAGAAATAGTTTGGCAGTAATTTCTTTAACAAAGGTTTGGAGTTTACGCTGTTTTAACTATTAATTATTTGATATCAACGCGCAGCCAATGGTTAAATTGTTTTTCGGTTGTTGCATCAAAATTCTTGGAGTAGATATATTGTAAACGCTGTTGTTCGCCCATTGTTATTTCGTAGGTCATTAAAATATTGTCTCGGGCAATTAGCAAGTCAAATTTATCACCCGCTAATTTAGTCTGAACAAAATCACTAAAATCTCCTTTATCTACGCGGTATTCTTCAAAGGCTATAATTTCATCATTTACACTTAGTCCATATTGCTCAGCTGCAGATCCTGCATAAACGGTTGTAATAATTAACTTTCCTCCAGAATTTTTAGTTTTAATTCCTAATGTTGGCGAAGGACTACTGTTCCCATCTCTAATATCTAATCCAACTCCCTTAAAGAATTTTTTATAATTCACAATCTGCGTTCCATAAACGTATTTATCGAAAAACCAATCCATATCTTCATCTAAAAATGATTCTAAAGTAGCTTGAAATTCTTCCTCCGTATAACCAACATCACTTTTCTTATAAAAGTCGGCATACAGCATTTTTAAAAAGTCGTCTAAGGTTTTTTCGGCTTTGAACTTATGAATGATGTACAAATCAAGCATTGCTGCTAAAATTTGACCTTTAGAATAATAAGAAATGGTAGTGTTTACACTGTTTTCGTTTGAACGGTATGCTTTAATCCAGGCATCAAAACTAGCATGCGCAACGGGTTGAACACGATTGCCCGGTTGATTTTCAACATAATTAATTGTGCTGAATAGTTTACCTAAATACTCCTCTTGCGAATAAAACCCCGCACGGCGTAAGGCCAATTCATCATAATAAGAAGTGAAGCCTTCCATTACCCATAAAAGATCTGTATAGTTTTCGCAATCATAATCAAATGGTCCTAATGTTTTAGGGCGCATTCTTTTTACATTCCATAAATGAAAATATTCATGGGCTACTAAACTGATGAAACCCAAATAGCCATCTTCGTCATAAGTCCAACGATTCACTTGCAGGGTGGTTGAGTTTTTATGCTCTAATCCACCGGAAGGCACTGTAATATTGTGAATGATAAATAAATACTCTTCATTCGGATTCTCACCCATAATGATGGTCTCGGCTTCAACAATTTTAGCCATATCTCGTTGCAAAGTTGGAATATCATAGTTTCCTTCGCCATACATTGCTACCGTATGGTCTACACCTGCAGCGTCAAAATGAAATTCTGATTGGTTTCCAATTTCAATCGGGCAATCTACCAAATGATCATAATTATCAAAGGAGTATACATTGCCACCTTTAGATTTCATTGCAGTGGAAATTTTACTGAACGATTGGTGCGGTTTAATTGTCAATTGACCAGCAACATCTTTATTTTCCGCCAAGTACATAAACATGCTTGTTCCATTGACATAACCATGCGCATCATCTAAAAAACTAGTTCTTACAGAAAGTTCAAAGGCATAAACTTCATAGCTAATTTTAACCGTTTTGATTTTTTTGGTTTCAATGCGCCATGAATTTTTAGTGACTTTTTCAATAGTTAAGGGATTACCAGAACCATCAACCGCCTTTACTTGATTCACACTTTTAGCGAATTCGCGAACCAGGTAAGACCCCGGCGCCCAAACCGGCATTTTTACTATTATGAATTTTTCTTTTAGATCAGAAATCTCCATGTCAACCTCAAAATAATGTGAATTGGGGTGTGACATACCTAGCGTATAATCTACATTTACGGCATAACTGCCTAACGAAAAATAGATGAACCCTAACAGTAAAAAAATTGATTTCTTCATTTGTATTGATTTTGCTTCAAAAGTACGCATTTGAATTAAATATTAATTAGTTTTGTCTTAACACAAATTGTACCGAAAATGAAACATTTAATCTATTCCCTATTTATTGCAACGCTTTTCTTGGCTTGTAATACGTCTCCTGAAACAACAGACAGTGTAAATACTGGTGAAAGCGAAGAATTAGCACGTTTACGTTCTGAACTGCGTGTAGCTGAGGATAAATTAGTTGAAAAGGATTCTGTATTGAACGAGTCGATCATGTTATTCAATGAGATTGAGGAAAACTTGGCGAAGATTAATTTGAAAGAGGATGAAATTCGATTCAGATCAAATGACATTGAGTTAGCGGAAGATGGAAAGCAATGGATTTTGCAAGAAATTGAAAGCATCAACTATTTACGTGAGGAAAATCAGAAAAAAGTTGGTGAATTGAATAAACAATTGGCCAATAAAAATGTTGAGATCGCTGAATTAAAGACTTTAGTATCCAATTTAATGAATAAAATTGAGGTGCAAGAAGAGGAAATTGAAATGCTACGGGTTGAATTATCAGACTTGGATAAGGAGTATGTTGAATTATTAGAGGCATACCAAGAGCAGTCGCAAATTGCTGCAAGCACTATTCGTGAATTAAATACTGTTTATTATGCTTACGGTTCTGAAAAAGAATTGATAGAGAATGAGGTTATTGTGAAAGAGGGACGTTTTTTAATGCGAACTACTCAATTGAGAGGCGATTTAAATGACGAGTATTTCACACAAGTTAATTTAACAAAAAAAGACAAAATTGAGATTGTAGGTAAAAAGGTAAAGTTCATTACTGATCATCCTTCAAGTTCTTATGAGGTTATTTCTGAAGGACAAAATCATACGATTCAAATCAATGATCCTAAAACATTTTGGAAAGTATCTAAATACTTAGTGGTTGTAGTTGACTAAAAACCTGTCCAATTGATATTACTTGTCCTCATAGCGTTCGTGGTACTTTTTCTTACGATATTTGGCTTGGGAATGTGGTTTGGTGCTGGGAAATTTGCGAACGATCATTCTGAGAAGTTAGGGACAAGTGTTGCGAGTGTTTTAATTCATTTTATACTTGTTGTCATTATAATTCTTGCATTGCTTTATTTTACTGTTGGTATTGATGATTGTAGTGGCTTTTTATGCAAATTGGATATGCTTCTGGTTTTTCTTGTTAGTTCGAGCGTAATTTTCTTGACTTGGCCAGTGGTTTTACATCTTTATTTTAAAAAGAAGAAGAGCGATTATAAAAAGAATCCTTCAACTGACAGATGAGTTTATCTACGGTAGATATTATTCTTATAGTTTTTACTTTATTTATTGCAATCTCTTGGTTGTGGATGGCGAATAAGCTATATCGACGCAGAGGTGCAGAAGGCTTATTGATTTTTTTTGTTTATTGCTTTTTAGCCGTTATTATAGTTGCTGTAATTTGGATGATCATTATTTTTCCAGTTTTTATGTTTGAAGATGGTCATTACCCCATTTTTGAAACCGCTTTGTTTTTTGTAATTATAATTAAGATCTTGGGTATATGGCCGTTTTTAGTAGATGCTTATATGAAGCGTAATCCTATTGAAACTGATGAGAATGAGGAGGTGATAGAGTCAGTAAGTAAAAGTGTGAACAAAGATTAAGGGTTATTATGGATGAGCTATTTGTACTTTTAATAGTAGGCGGTTTGCTAATTCCTTGGTTTTTTGCTGGGAGAAATTATAACAAAGAAGGGTTTCTACCACACTTTTTTGGGCATGTTGGATCTTGTTTGGTGCTCATAGTTGTTTATTGGGTATTTATCGTTTATCCGACTTTAAATTGTTGCAGTCTTTTTTGCGGAATAGGTGAGATTTTGCTGTTTATGATTCTAGGAGGGAGCAGCCTGTTTATATGGGGAATTATAATACTCGTTTATTCTAAGAAGCCTTATTTTAAGAAAAAAGACAGGCTTTATACTGCAAGGCCTAAGAAAACAGAGACAACGAAAGCCGAGGATGAGGAGTTTTAATTGGAAAAGGGTTCCTTGCGATAAATGTTCGGTATCTTTTTAACGGAAGAATAAGGTGCAGGATTACAAATCCTGCACAGTCTAATGTCACAAGTATTTTTTACCTAGAATCACAAAGGACTATGTTTAATATTTTTAAAAAGAATAAAAAATCAGTTAAACCGACACTTAAAATGCCGAGAACAGTTCTTTGCATACCCGGAATTTGGAGTGATAGAAGCGAATTGGTTGTCGCAATTGTAGAAAACAATGAGAACGAATTCATATTTGCTGGCAACATACTTTTAAACTTGAAGACAAAGGTTGGATATGAACTAGAGTTTTGTGATCGAGATGAACGAATGAAGGACTCATTAAGTTCGCTGGAAAGGTGAATCAAATCTCTGAAGAATTTTTAAACAAGATTGATGGGCATAAAAATGTTGTATATCTAATTGGTGAAACGGGAAATACAGAAAGCGCGAAAGCCATTGCTGAGGCTGGAAATGCTTTATTAAAGTCTGGAGGAACTGGGGTTAAAGTAGAATCGACAGGAAAAGCATTTACGAAAGAACATTGGTCTGGTCTTGTTACTGATTTTGAGGAATCAAACCTTTATCAAATGTATGTTCTTGATTCTATAATTGATGGGGAAGGAGCGACATATTCATGCGGCATGCATAACTTAGGCTTAAAAGATAGTATCGTTTATAATGAGGCATTTCAAGAAGCCGCTAATCTTATTTCAATTTTTGGACATTACCAACTAATCGACAAACCAGAAATTGAACTTAATCAAACATTTAGTACGCATGCAGAAGCGCCATTTTTTGTGATTTCTGAAGAAAAAAACCAACCTAATAGTGGAGATGAGCTTTTTGAAAACCCCTTTGGTATATGGAAGCTGGAGCGGAAAACTAGCGGCAAATAACTCTATAAAGCGTAATTAACGCAGAATTAATCACTCACTTTAATTACAAATTGGCTAAAAATGCGCTTCTAACCATTCAATCACATCTTGCCGAATAGCGGCTTTATTGCATCCACCGCCCGACCAACCGTGACCACAATTTTCATATTTCAACAATTTATGTTGTGCAGAAAAATCATTTAAAGCAGCAGGTGTCGTACCAAATTTAGCGTTTAATTCAACCAATAAAGAATCGCCATGTGCGTGTGGTACCAAATCATCTGACATGCCGTGCATTAAAAGCACGGGTAAATTACGAACCAAATTATTAGCATAAGCCGGACTTAAAGTGTCAGAAAATGCTGCGTTTACAGAGCCTACTTCCAATTCTGCTCCAACAAAAGAATTAATGCCCCAGCTTAAATCTGCAGATCCAGTTGTGCTCATATCACATCCTGCGGCGCCATCTCTTAGCGCAAAAAATGAGTTGACGGTAAAATTATTGTAGGGTGCCGAACTGGCGTTTGCTTTAAAAATTTCCTCGTCCATTAAAGTAGGTCCATAAAATGAAATAACTGTCTTAAGCGCAGTATCTGTGCATTGCAAGGCATACATTAAAGCAATATGCGCTCCTGCACTTTCACCAATCAATGCAAAGTCATTTGGAGAAATTACTAACATTGCGGCTTCAGTTTTGAGCTTGGCAATGGCCAAATCTAAATCTTCAACTATCAAATCCATATAGAAACTGGGATTACCAGAAAGCGATATAGCATCTTCGGTGTAGCATGCCAAACGATATTTCATTACTGCAACTGCATAACCTTCATTTAGTAGTTTGCTTGTTAAATCAATACCAAGTGGTCCAAACAAAATGACAGAATCTGCGGCCAAGGGACCTAAAACCCATGCGCCTCCATGCACCAATAAAACCGTTTTGGTGTTCTCATCATGTGTACCAGGGATGTATAAATCGAAATGTTGTCGATCATCCGCTCCATAAGAAATGCGTTGAACGGTTGTGGGTAAACTGGGCTCGTATAAACACGAACCATCATCTTTATCTGCATTTTCATTGTAATTAATTGCGATTGGATCGGTACATCCTTTTTTCTTGCAGCTTACCACAGTAACTGCAATTAAAGCGATTAGGCTTGCGAATAGAATTGATTTTTTCATAAGCTATTTATTAGTGGGCGTTCATCCATTTTACAATGTCTGTCATGACTGTGTTTTTTTGACATCCTCCACCAATCCAACCATGACCGCAATTAGCGTAGATCGTTTTTTTAATTGTTCCTGCGTAAATTCCGTCATCCGCAATAATTGCTGCTGGAAATTTACTCAAAAATGCCGAGTACATTAAATCTGCTTGTGAATATGGGACCAAAAGATCATTATCTCCATGCATTAAGAATAGGGGAGTAGCTTTCTCAATATTCGCAGGTGTAATAGGTGAAATATCTTGAAGATAAGGATTCTCGGCATAGACTTTTACCGTATCATGATCTCCAAAACTGCGCAATTCTGTTAAAACGCTCAAATATTTATTGGTTTCTAAATTACAATCATTCTCCGTTGTTCTAAAATAATTAATACCATCTACTAAAATTCCTGCGGGGTAAGTGCTATCCAATTCATGTAAGCCGATTTTCCATTCGCTATCATCTAAAGCAGTTGGGCCAAACATAGAAACCGCCGATACTAATTTGTCATTTGATTCAGATCGAATAGCGTATGATGTTACAATATGTCCACCAGCGCTTTCGCCAAGTAATTGAAAATGATCATTTCTAATCCCTAATTCAGCGGCATTGTCTTGTAAGTGCTCAATAGCTAAATCGATATCAATCATCATGTCATCAAAAAAACGAGTTGAATTCCCCGTGCTTTCGTCAGGATCGGTCTGGTAACATGCCGTGCGATACTTCATAACTGCACAAGCATATCCCGCATTTAAAAGTGGATTTAGAATGTCCCATCCGTATCTTCCGTTAAAAGTGGTGACTTTGTCTGTTTCATTATAACCAACAACCCATCCACCACCGTGCACCATTACAATAACTTTTGTGTTTTCATCATGCATGGCAGGTAAATACAATTGCATTTGCTGAATGGCATCTGGGCCATAACTTAAGAGCTCATTGGATACTGCATAAGTGCAAGAACCGTCGTCTTGCTCGGCATTGGTATTATAGTTTACCGCAAAGGCATCTGTACATCCTTTTTTTTTGCAAGAAGAAAAAGTGAAAATTAATAGAAGTACGAAAGCACCTAGTAATTGAGTCGATTTCATAAATAGTTTAAATGATTACTATCCATATATCGAAGTTGAGTTTATATCCCCCTAGTCAATTGGTGAATTTATAGCCGTAGTGTCAGCATCACCGCCATTAATAATACTTATGACAAGAATTGCGATATAGGCAATATAGGTACCCAATAATAGCGTCCCTTTAAAACGACCAATTTTTCTACCAATAACCATTAATGGAAGCAAACCAACAGCAATTGCAATCATCCACCACATGTCTGAAGCAATAATTGCATCAGACACACCAATCGGATGTACCATAGCAGTTAAACCAATTACGGCCATAATATTAAAAAGATTGGATCCAATCAAATTTCCAATTGAAATATCCGTTTCGCCTCTTAAAGCTGCCACACCAGAAGTGATCAATTCTGGAACAGAGGTTCCAAAAGCAACTACAGTGACCGCAATAATGCGCTCTTCCATTCCAAAATGCGTGGCAATATCAATTGCTCCATGTACGAGCCAACCTGCTCCAAAAAACAATCCAACTAGTCCTATTAAAAGAAATACAACAGATATAGCGGGTTTGTCTTTAATTTTAGCAATATCATCATCTTCATCCTCTTCACTTTCAATTGCCGCGGCGGCTAATTGTTTTTTCGTTTTCTTTCTGGAATTACGAATCAGCCAATAAGTAAATACGGCTAGAATTACAAAAAGAATGATTCCTTCATAGCGTTGAATTTCGCCATCCCATGCAAAAATCGCGAATAGGGCAGTTGCGAGCATCATCATGGGCCAATCAATGCGTTTGCTATTTCGATCTACTACAATTGGTAGAATTAGAACTGTAACACCTAAAACTAAGGCAATGTTTGCAATGTTAGAACCTACAACATTTCCAATGGCAATTTCTGGATGCCCGCTCATGGCAGCATCTAAACATACGAGTAACTCAGGCGCTGAAGTTCCGAATGAAATAATTGTCATTCCAATAACTAAAGTTGAAATATGGAAACGTTTGGCAATACCAACCGCTCCACGAACTAAAAATTCGCCTGCTATAATAAGTGTAATTAAACCAAGTATTAGCCAGAAGTACATCATGCTTTATCTTCGTTTGTTGGTTTATCTGAAATTGGATTTTCAGAAATAGGCTTTTCAGTAATTGTTTTTTCAGAAATAGGTTTAGAGTTTTCCGGCGCCTCTAGCGTTGTTTCGGGATTATCTTTTCTAAAATCTTTGGGTGGGCTAGGCTCATTGATCATTTTATCAATATCTGCCAAGGGGTTTTTAAAATCTTTTAATGGATTCTCCAAGTTCAAGTCTTTACGCATTTCCAGTGTAGAGTTTTGAATATCGCGTTTGATCTCGTTCGAGGCGGTTTTTATTTCCCGCATCCCTTTTCCTAAAGTTTTTGCTATACTAGGAATGCTTTTTGACCCAAACAACATTAATACAGCCATTAATATGAAGATGACTTCGGTAGTACCAATGCTATTTAAAAAGAGTAATGTCATATATTAAAAAAGCCTTCCACAAATTTACGGAAGGCTTTTTATATAATACTAGTTTACGTTTATTTTTTTTCTTCTTCTTTTTTCGTGAAGTCGATAACTGCAGGAGTTGCAATGAATAGAGAAGAGTAGGTTCCTACTACAACACCAATCATTAATGCAAATACAAATCCTTTAATTGCAGCACCACCGAATAGGAAGATAACTAACAATACAATAAATGTCGATACGGAAGTATTTACCGTACGACCTAATGTAGAGTTCAATGCCATATTAATCACTTCTTTACGTTCTTTCTTAGGATACAATCCTAAATACTCACGGATTCTATCGAATACAACCACCGTATCATTTATGGAGTACCCGACGACGGTCAGTATGGCGGCTATAAAGGCTTGGTCAATCTCCATTGAGAATGGTAAGATTCCCCAAAATAATGAGAATAGTGATAATACAACCAGCACATCATGTGCCATTGCAATCAATGCTCCCAGTCCAAATTGCCATTTTCTAAATCGGAATAAGATGTAAAAGAAGATAATGAGTAAGGAGAAACCAATTGCGTAGAATGAATTTGATTTCAAATCTTTCGAAATGGTTGGCGCAATCATTTTTGATTCAATGATTTCGCTCTCACCGAATTCGGCAACGCCTTCTTCTACGAGTTTTTCAATCTTATCACTGATCTTAATAATTGAATCGATATCAGAACTTTGATCCATTAAGTATTTAGTAGTTACCAATACGCGATAGTTATTATCTACCATTTTAACCCCTGGTGCATTCCCGTCAAATTGCGCAGTTAAATTTTTCTTAACTCCAGGAATATTTGCTACATCATCTGTAAATTCAATTTTGTATTGGCGTCCACCTGTGAAATCAACCCCATAATCTAATCCTCTTGAGAAGAAAGAGATCATACCAACAACAATAATAATACTTGATAAGATATAGAATTTCTTTCTGTTTTTAACAAATGGAACATTTGTTTTAGTAAACCAGTTCTCTGTAATTCGTGTAGAGAAAGAAATTTTCTTGTCTTTATCAACAAATGCCATAATAATCAAACGTGTAATGATTACCGCTGCAAAGAAAGAGGTGAAGATACCAATGATTAATGTTGTTGCGAAACCTTTAATTGGTCCCGTTCCAAAAATCGCTAATACAACACCTGTTAATAATGTTGTGATGTTCGCATCCAAAATAGCAGACAATGCTTTCGCATACCCTTCTTTAATAGATGTTTTTAAGCCTTTTTTATGACGTAATTCCTCACGAATACGTTCAAAGATCAGTACGTTGGCATCCACCGACATACCTATCGTTAATACAATACCTGCAATACCAGGTAATGTTAAAATTGCTTTTAATGAAGCCAAGGCTCCAATTAAGAGGAAGATATTTAAAACGAGTGCGGCATCTGCGACTAAACCAGCTTTATTATAATAGAATACCATGTATACTAGTACCAATAATAAGGCAAACAAGAATGACCAGATTCCAGCGCTAATATTTGCTTCACCTAATGTTGGTCCAACAATAGATTCATCTACAATTTTTACTGGAGCTGGTAAAGCACCTGCATTTAATAAACCAGATAAATCTTCCGCCTCTGCTAATGAAAAGTTTCCAGTAATAGAAGAACTTACATTCATTACTCCATTTACTACTGGAGCAGAGAATACTGCATCATCCATAGTAATGGCAACTTGTTTATTCAAGTTGTCAGTTGTCATTGCTTCCCACTTAGTGGCACCAATGTCATTCATTTGCATACTTACACCAAATTGACCGATAATGTGATTGTCTACTGATGCATTTTTAATATCTCTACCGTCAACTCTTGGCCCGTTTAAAGGAACTTTGATAGCGTGTAAACCAACAACGCCAGATGGTTGTCCATCACTTACAATTTCTTTAGAATCCCACATGAAAACCAAATCTTGCGGTAAGTTTACGCGCATTACTGGGTGGTTTAATCTAAAAGTTAGTTTAGCAGTATCTGTTACGTTCGCATAACCAACAATAGATCCTTCTTGGTAACCACTAATTTCTCTGTTTTCATTAAACGTGAACGCTAAGTTCATAACAGATGAAATCGGGTATTTCATTTCTCTTTCAGCAGCTGAAAGTAAAGAATCAGCAACCTCAGGTTCGCTATCTGTATCTCCTAATAAGGCATCATCTACAGCATCTCCTAATAACGGATCAACTACCGTAGTATCAGGATCAATTACTTTATTTAAAGTATCAATAGGAACTTCAAATAAAGTAGAACTTGTATCAACAGGCTCTACTGACTCCAATTGCTCACCAAATAATGCTTGACTTAATGCAGATTCACCTTGTAAAACGCCTCCAGCAATACCGTTTAATCTGTTCTCGTAAACTTCATAGAACTCTAAGTTGGCAGTAGCTTGTAATCTTTTTCTAACAGATTCCTTATCACTAACCCCTGGTAGTTCAACAAAAATTCGGTGACTAGCACGTTGTTTTTGAATGGTTGGTTGTGCAACACCAAATTGGTTGACACGTTTTTCGATAATGATTTCAACACCATCTAAGGCTTTATCCGCCGTTTCCTTTAACCATGCCAAAACCTCGTCATTTGAAGCACTAATAGCAACTTCATCTTGGTTACGCATGTGGAAGTATTTCGACATTAAAATGTCTCCATTTTGCTTTTCAAACTCTTCTGCAAAAATGTCCATGAAGTTTCCTTCACCTAAATTAGAACGCTTGCGCGCTTCATCATAAGGCTTTGTGAATTCTTGGCTTCGAGGGTTACCTGCTAAATCTGCAACTAATTCCGGGATTGAAATTTCCAATGTAGCACTCATTCCACCTTTAAGGTCAAGTCCTAAGTTGATTTCACTTTCTTTACACTCAGCGTAAGTATATCCAGCAAAGTGCACTACTTCATGCATTTTACTTCTGATATATTCACCTGTGTATTGAATATTAAGAATATCAACGTGCTTTTCAGAAGCGAGGTAGAATGTGTCTGCCCCTTCGGTAACAAATTCAACTTGTGCTCCGTTTAGGGAATCTATTTTTTCAATAGCGTATTTTTCTGCGTCCTTTTCTACACCATTAGTGGCATAAGTGAAGGAAAGCTGATAAAGACAGGCCAATGCTAAAGCGATAGTTATTGACCAAAAAAATCCTTTATTTCTCATTTAAAATGATAATTTATCTAATGTACAATTTTAAGCCTGCAAATATAGAATTTCAAATGTAAATAAGCAACAGTATTGAAAGTTATTAATGGATAATTAAGAAAACTTCACAAATGCTAGGTTTTCGGCGGTGTGAAATGCAGTTTTAATTGGAAGATAGATGGATTTTGATAAAAGCGAAAATTTCACTATCACTATACCATTGCGATTACCCCATTTACTATTGATAGTTACGGTGAAGCAAGTTGCGAGCTTTGCGTTTATAAGCTTTAAAAATTAGAGTTCCAGCCTCAGCTTGCTTTATAATTTAATTATTTGCACAATTTTTATTGGAGTAGGTAATGGACCCGCATTTATTAATGCTGCTAAACCTTTAGCTTCTACTGGGGTAAAGTTTCCTGTAATGGAAGTGCTCTCTTCCATAACCCAATTTACTACTGGTGCAGATAATACAGCGTTATCCATGATAATTGCAATTTGTTTATTCAAATTGTCAGTAGTCATTTTTTCCCATTGGATGGCTCCAATTTCATCCATGATTAAATTGAGTCCATATTGACCAACGACATGAACATTTATAGTTGCTTTTTTAATAGCTCTATTGTCTACTCTTGGCCCGTTATAAGGAACCTTAATAGCGTGTAAGCCAAGAACCCCAGATGGTTGCCCATCAGTTTCAATTTCTTTTGAATCCCACATAAAGACTAAGTCACGTGGTAAGTTGTTTCGCATTAATACATGATTCAATCTAAAGTTGAGCAGGGCAGTATCTTGAATGTTCGCATAACCAACAATAGATCCTTCTTGATAATCAAAAATTTCGCCAGACTCGTTGAACTGAAATGCTAGGTTCATTATGGACGAAATGGGATATTTTTTTTTTCGATCTTCAGCTAAGAGCAAACTATCAGCGGTTTCTCCTCTTGGATTATTTGATCGGAGTTCTTCTCCAAAAAGCGCTTCCCTCAATTGCGGTTCTCCCAGTAATATAGCGCCTGCAATTCCTTCTAGATTATTATCATAAACTTCATAGAATCCAAGCTGAGCAACGGCAACTAAATTATTTCTTACTGCTTCACTATCGCTAAATCCGGGTAATTCAATAATAATTTGGTTGGTGGATGATTGTCTTAGCATCTTTGGTTTTGCCAAACCAAATTGGTTTGCTCGCCTTTCAAGAACCAGTATGACTTCATCAAAAGTGAGTGACTTTTTATTATTTAACCAATCTAAAACTTCTGCATTTGAACTGCTCCTAGAAAGTTCATAGCCATTATGTCTATAGAAGTGGTTCGCCAACAAGGCACCTACGTTTTGTTTTTCAAATTCAGCCACAAACAAGTCAATGAAATTTCCTTCATCCATATGTGCGCGCTCAAGTGCCGCATCATAGGCCTTTTTGAATTCTTGATTTCTCGTATCGTTAGCTAGTCCAGCAACAAATTCTGGAATCAAAACTTCTAATGTAACTCTTATTCCGTCTTTATGATCGCGTTCCGTGTTAACCACATTTGCTTCATTCACATGTTTTTCAGGAGCATTGTCAATACTATTGTTAGCATAAGCGAAGGAAAGCTGACAAAGACAGAACAATACAAGAGCGATATTTTTTGATCCAAAAAGTGCTTTATTTCTCATTAAAAATGCGGATTTATACATTGTGTAAATTTTATGCTCTCAAATATAGAATTTCAGAGGTGTATAAACAAGACTTATATAAATCAGCTTAAAACATTACTCAATTTGGCTTTTGTACTATTCATATTCCGCCAAGATATATGTCGATTCGAATAATAAAAATGTCATGATTATTGTTTATCTTTGGAATAAGGATGACTACAATTGACATTAAAATAGCGAAAATAATCAAATCTCTTGGCGACACAGATGAGTCTACATTGGATCTAATTATTGGTGTTTTAGGTAATAGTTCAACAAAGAGTAAGGATGAAAATGCTATTTCTGTTCTACCTGAAGAGGTGTTAAAGGGAATAAAAAGAGGTCAGAATCAAATCAAGAAAGGTCAGTATACAACACATGAAGTTATGAAGGCTGAGTATAGAAAACAATACCCTAACGCTAATATTTAGTGAAGATTATTTGGTCAGATGAGGCAAAGGCCACGTTTGTTGACGTAATATCAGACATAGAAAAAAATTTCACAAAAAAAGAGTCAGGTGAATTTGTTCGGAAAAGCTTTGAGGTACTTAAAGTAATAGAGAAATTCCCAAAAATATATAAGAGAACCGATCTGAGAGGGATGAAAAATGTGCGTCAAGCTGTCATTCATCCGCATACCACACTTTTCTACGAATTGAATAGACGAAGCATAGAACTTTTATTTTTTTGGTTTAATAAGGATGATCCTTCCAAGCTTGAAACTGACTAAAAACAACAAAGAGTTATTCCCAATCGTAGAATAAAAAAACAGCCGCCTTACAAAGTAAAACGGCTGTTTTAAAATAATTCAAATTATTCTTATGCTTTATAAAAGGGTGGTTTAGATACCACGGCTTTTATTTGCTTATTTCTTACTTCAATAAAAATTTCGGTCCCTAATGCTGCATTTTCTACAGTAACATAACCTAAACCAATTGCTTTATTGGTTGTGGGTGACATTGTTCCAGAAGTTACGCGACCAATATTATTACCATCAGCATCATTAATCACATAATCGTGACGTGGAATACCTCGGTCAATCAATTCAAAACCTACTAGTTTTTTAGTTACACCCGCTACTTTCTGTGCTTTTAAGTTTTCAGAATTTGTAAATTCGTTCGTGAATTTAGTAATCCAGCCTAATCCAGCTTCAAGCGGAGAGGTAGTGTCATCAATATCGTTTCCATATAAACAGAAACCCATTTCTAAACGAAGCGTGTCTCTAGCTGCAAGACCAATTGGCTTGATGCCCTGTGCTGCACCTGCTTCAAATACTTTATCCCAAACTGCTCCAGCATCTTCATTTTTGATATACAATTCAAATCCGCCTGAACCTGTATAACCAGTTGCAGAAACAATCACGTCTGGTATACCAGCAAAAGTACCTTCGTCAAACGTGTAGTATTTCATTCCTTTTAAATCAATACTGGTTAATGATTGCAAGGCGTCTGCCGCTTTAGGCCCTTGTACTGCTAATAAAGAATAACCTTCTGATAAATCTTGCATTTCAACACCTAGGTCATTATGGTCTGAAATCCAGTTCCAATCTTTTTCAATATTGGATGCATTAACAACAATGAAAAATTCAGTTGCTGATTTTCTGTAAATGATTAAATCATCTACAATTCCACCGTCATTATTAGGCAAACAAGTATACTGTGCTTGATTGTCGACAATTTTAGAGGCATCATTAGAAGTTATTTTTTGGATGAGTTCTAAGGCGTTTTCTCCTTTTAAAAGAAACTCTCCCATATGCGAAACATCAAAAACACCAACTCCTGTTCTTACAGTTTCATGTTCAGCTTTTACACCTTCGTATTGAACTGGCATGTTGTATCCAGCGAATGGGACCATTTTTGCTCCCAATGCAATATGTCTCTCTGATAATGCGGTATCTTTCATGTAGTAATTTTTAGATTCTTTTAATTTCTATGTGCTCAATTATTTTTGGAAAACAAATATAAAGATAATAGACAAAAGATAAGGGACAAAAAAAGCGACCACAATAGAGTAGTCGCTTTTAAAGTGTTTAATATGATTCTTCTTTACTGTTTCAATACTTTTTTAACGGCCATCAAATTTTGATTTTCATCATAGAATTCAACAAAATAGGTACCTCTTGCTTGGAAATCATTCAAATCAAATGTGAATTTATTTGAATTGAAGTTTACCGCTGCAATGTTTTTTCCAAGTACATCTTTAATCAAAATCGTTCCTTTTTCAACATGGCCAGTTGTTATTGTGATTAGCCCCTGAGATGGGTTAGGGTAGATGCTAATATTATAAACTTCGCTAGTTGGTAAACCTAAACAATCAACAACATTAATTGTAGCGGTATTATAATGACTGCACGTGCCGTCTACTGAATAAGTAATTGTCCAAGTGCCTTCTCCCATAAATGAAGGGTCAAAATCACCTGAAACAGGATCGATACAAGCGCCACAATCAGCTGTCCAAGTTCCGCCACTTTCTGACGCAGTAATAAGCATATGACCGCTCTGAATACAAAGGTCATCTATTGGATTTATAATTATGTCAGAAACAATAACATTGATGGCTATGGTATTATAGTGGCTGCAAGTTCCTGGCACATCATAAGAAACAATCCATGTTCCTTCACCTGCAACGCTCGGGTCAAATTCACCCGTTGCTTCGTCAATACAACCCGCACAATCTGCCGACCATATTCCACCTTCTTCTGTCGCGGTTAAAACAATTGGATCATCACCTTCACAAATGTCTTCTGCAGGATTGATGAAAATATCTGAGTCAACAACATCAAAGGTCATGGTATTATAATGGCTGCATGTTCCAGGAACACTATAACTAATTGTCCAAGTTCCTAGACCGGCTGCATCTGGGTCAAATTCACCAGTTGCTTCATCTATACAACCTACGCAGTCTGCAGACCAAGTTCCGCCTGCATCAGTCGCTGTCAATAAAAACGGATCATCTTGGATGCATACTAAATCAACTGGATTAATATTAATGTCGGAATCTACCACATCAATCATTATCGTATTAAAATGACTGCAGGTTCCCTCCACAAAATAAATAATTTCCCAAGTACCTAAACCAGCTGCGTCAGGATCAAATTCACCTGTTGCTTCATCCAAACATGGCCCACAATCGGATGTCCATATTCCGCCTTCCTCACTAGCAACCAGAACAATAGGTTCATCTTGCACACAGATATAATCGATAGGATCAATAGTAATGTCTGATTCAGTATCAACAACTGCTGTAACAGCTACACGTTCGCTTGCACAATTATAGGGATGTACTTCCCAATTATAAAAGAAATAGTAAAAATCAGGTCCTGTGCTAGTTCCTGTAATTTCAACCGATTCTGCTATTGTATATGGGTAGGTTGGTGCACCTGTATCATTTCTAAACAAGTCTGGTTCATCTCCAACAGCCGTTCCCAATTGCATATTTGTGCCAATTGGTATGTTTAGGTCTAATATTACTGTGCTTTCTCCTTCGGGAATGAAAACTGTGACAGTTTCAAGCACTGCACCGGTATTATCTCTTAGCTCAATTACACGATCACCGTCACTTCCAGCAACCACGTCAACCGATTCTAAAAAGGCTGGATAAGGATTGTCGAAAATAAGATGTTGATCTCCGTCATAATAATCACCAGTTCCAAAAGTAGTGTCAACTGCTCCTACATATTCTGGACTATCATATAAATCATCCTCAACATAATAAGTTGTTGTGGTTAATAAGGCAGGTGTTATATAGGTGTCTCCTTCAAAAAGTAATGATCCGCCAGAAGGTGCATCATACCATTTTAAGGTACCAAGACCAGTTGCTGTTAGCGTTGCCGTATAATCTACACAGTTTGTATCACCAACTGCTATTGGATCGTCTGGATAAGACACGACAACATAGTCGATTTTAACTTCTGAATTATCGCCCACTAAATTAGTTGCAAGTAGCGTTACCGTGTATATTCCTGGAGCGGTATAGGTATGAACGGGATGTTGATCTGATGATGTTGCACCATCTCCAAAATCCCATGCCCATGCTATTGGAATATTGGTGGATAAATCTGTGAAGTACGAGGCGCCGCCACAATTGATTTCAGAATTTATAATGAAATCAGTTTCTGGCACATCATCAGGGGGATTACAAGCCCATGTAACTTCAAAGCCATCTAGCTCTAACCCACCATCTGAATGAAAGAATAGTGTAATAGCATCACCGGTAGAGGTGATGTCACTTGGCGGAAATGTATTACAATAACGTCCAATGAACGGCGCTAATAAATCTTCGCCATCATAAACTTCTATATAATCATAACCGCATGATGCGCCTGGTCCTGGTTCAACGTCAAAGAAAGGGAATGATAAATCTACCGAAACTGCACCAAGTGGAGCTATGGTAACCTGAGCATTTTCACCTGCTCCATAATCACTAAATTCACCGCCGCTATCAAAGATAGTTCCTTCACATGCCGCTTGTGTACTCATTGTTCCTGAGGGAGGCAAGGTAACAACACATTCCGCATCCGGATCAATTTCTATAAAATCTACGTAAGTAATTTCATCATCTCCGCAAGCGCCACCATCAACTGTTAAGGTAACAGTGAACGTACCAGCTTCCAAATAAACATGTGTAGGGCTTTCCTCAGTGCTGGTTCCACCATCTCCAAAATCCCAATCATATGTAAAGGCATTAAAGCTTTCGTTGGTGAAGTTAACTTCGTATGGTACAAAACAACCAAAGTCATCAAAAGTTGAAAAATCGGCAATTGTAGTTGGATCATAAACATCTCCTACACCAACGGCATACCAAGCATTGGCAGTTTCTTCCATTTCGATAGTACAGGCTCCAAAAATATCCTCAGCAGAACGAATGGCGTAGAATCTAGCATCTGAATAATCTGAACTAGAGGTTAAATAAACCGTTAGATTTCTAAAGGCAATGGCGCTGGCATCATCAATGCCTAAAGCCGTTACATCATAAGCATCACCATTATCATTGGTTCCAGTTCCACCTTCGGTTAGTAAATAAAACCAGAAGTTTTGAACACCACTATTGGTATGAACTCCGCCACTATCACCACCACCTAAATCTGCCCAATAATCACCAAAATATGTATCTGGATCTCCTTTTGCGTTTGGATTGGCCATATTTCTAAAATGTGTACCAATATCTTCTCCTAACAACCAATTATAATCATCTGGACGGGCATAACGTTCAATTGCCGCACCAAAAATATCACTAAATGATTCGTTTAATGCTCCTGACTCGGCGTAGTAAATTAACCCAGCGGTGAAAGTTGTAAGACCGTGAGCAACTTCATGCCCAGCAATATCAAGCGAGGTAAGTGGTGTTACTGATCCTCCGTTTCCATCTCCAAAAGTCATTCGGGTTCCATCCCAAAATGCATTAAAATAATTAGTACCGTAATGGACATAATTATTGAGTTGAAAGCCTGTATTGTCAATACTGTTTCTACCGTGTACTTCTAATAAATAATCATAAGTCATTTCAGCACCCCAATGTGCATCTGTGGCGTATTCGTCTAATTGCGGATTTGCGTTATCCCAATCGTTATCAGCATCAATAAAATCAACTGCACCGCCATGGCTGGTTGCATTGTTCAAATCAAATGTACGAACACCATCTCCACGGCTACCGTCACGTAAACGATATTCGCCTTCAAAACTGTCAGCGATAATTTCACGATCACCACTATAGGCCGTATGTGCCGTACCAGGTTCATCTGCATGGTGAATAATTTCGTTGTGGCGAATGACTTCTCCTGTATTGGCGTCTACATATATTTCGGCACGAGAAACAGGTGTATGCGCATATACATTGAATTTATATGCTAAGCGATAATCTTGTGCTTTAAACGTGTAATGGGCAGATGTGAATACCAATTCTCCTTTTGGATAATAGGTGGCAGATTGATCTCCAGATTCCCATTTCAGGTGCTCTTCTTCGCCTTCTAATTCCCATTTATAAGCAGATGCGTTTACGAATTGCAAGGCTTTGTCTAAAGCTGCAGCTTCTGATAGTCCTGCTGAAGTTGCAGGTGAAATTTCTTTATAAATTAATCCATTCAGTGAATAGATCTTATCTGCATTGGTATGTGCTATCCAAATAGCATCCTCTATAGGTTGGTCATTTAGGGTTTGCTGATAGCGATAATGTACATGACCAAGCATGTCTGTTTCTTTTCGAAGTAAAGTGAACCCCATGTTTGGAGCAAAATCGAAATTTTTATCCATCCAAGGTTTGAACTCATCAATTTCAATTTGTTGGCCTTCTCTAAATTGGATATAAGAGGGGAGCGTACTAAATTTAGACGCTCTAATCAATTCGGCGTTTGTAAATTGGTCTGCTGCTTGAGGTCCCGTACTTACCTTTTGAGCAAATAGCCCAAAAGGTAAGCATGCGAGAACAACAATAAGTTTGAAGGGAGACTGTATCATAATTCGTTTTTTTAAGGTACATGCAATTTAACCAAAAAAAACGAATTTACGAATAGCCCTATTTATTAGTGTTTAACAACCTTTTTAACAGTCATTAAGTTATCATCCTGATCATAGAACTCTACAAAGTAAGTTCCGCGAGCCTGGAAATCATTCAAATCAACCGTAATTTTATTAGAGTTAAAGTTGAGCAGAGCAATTGTTTTGCCCAATACATCTTTAATTATAATTGTGCCTTGGTCTACATTACCAGTAGTGATGGTAACCAAGCCTTTAGTTGGATTAGGGTAGATGCTGATTTCGTATTTATCCTCATCTGTTAAACCTAAACAATCAACAACATTTACAGTTATAGTATTTAAGAAGCTACATGTTCCGTCAATTGAATAAGTAATTTCAAAACTTCCTTCCCCTGATGAGGCTGGGTTAAATACACCCGTTTCGTCATCAATACAAGTTCCGCAATCTGCTGACCATGTTCCGCCACCTTCACTTGCATTCATTGTTATAGGATCTCCTTGCAGACAAAGATCACCAACTGGAGTGATTTCCATGTCAGAATCTTCTAGTACTTCAGCAATTACTTCTATACGATCACTTGCACATGAATAGGCATGAATTTCCCAATTGTAAAAATGATAGTAGTAATCAGGACCAGCACTACTGCTTAAAATAGTCACCGATTCTGCTAATTCAAAAGGATAAGCAGGAGTTCCAGTATTATTTCTAAATAAAGCGGGGCTACTTCCAACTTGAGTACCTAATTGTAGGCTTGTTCCAACGGGGAGAGGTAAATTAAGTACAACTGTACTTTCACCGTCAGGAATATTAACTGTTCTTGAGTCCAATACATCTCCAGTATTACTTCTCAATTCAATTGTTCTATTACCACTTCCATCAGCATCAACATCTACAGACCAAAGAACTACAGGTGTAGGGTTGTCAAATACAAGGTGTTGATCACCACTAAAATAACTTCCTCCACCAAAAGAACCGTCTTCTGGTCCTACGAATAGGGGATCATCAAATAAATCATTTTCTACATAGTAAGATGTTGTCAAATCAAGTGGAGGAGTAGTATATGAAGGTCCCGTGAAAACTGGAATGCCACCTACAGGAACGTCATACCATTTTAATTCTCCATCACCGGTTGCTGTTAATGTCGCAACTTCTGTCGGGCAATTAGAATCTCCTTCAGCAGTAGGCGTTGTAGGGTAAGCAACTGTAATGTATCCTGTTTTAATTTCTGCATCAGCACCAACAAGATTTGAGGCTGTTAAGGTTACTGTATATGTTCCTTCTGCTGCATAAACATGTGAAGGGTGTTGCTCATCAGATGTTTCACCATCTCCAAAATCCCAAGCCCATTCAGTTGGCGCATTGGTTGATAGATCAGTAAAGAAAACTTCACCTGTACAAGATGATTCTGAATTTACAGTAAAATCTGTTACGGGAGCTTCTACTGGCAAGTTACATGACCAAACGATTTCAAACCCGTCTCCTTGAACGCCTCCATCTGAATGGAAAACGAGTGTTAAAGAAGGTCCTGTTGAGGTTAGATCAGTAGGTAAGTTATTGTTACAATAACGGTCGATTAACGGAGCAAATTCATCCGGTCCGTCAAACACATCAAGGTAATCATAATCACATGTAACGCCTGGTCCTTCTTCTACATCAAATACAGGGAAAGATAAGTCTACGTTTAAAGCGCCAAAAGGTGAGATGGTTAACATTGCGTCTTCACCACTTGTATAATCACCATCAGGTCCACCACTGTCATATGCTGTACCTTCACAACCATTTTGAGTTGATGCTGTACCAGTTTCTGGAAAAATCACGATACAATCTGCATCAGGATTTACAGTGATATAATCTGTAAAGACAACTTCATCTGTTCCACAATCACCGCCATCAGCAAATAATGTTACTGTATAAACACCTTCCTCAGTATAAACGTGTACTGGGTTTTCTTCTGTACTTGTTTCTCCATCACCAAAATCCCATTCATAAGTAATTGCGTTTGAACTTTCATTTGAAAAGTTAACGGTAAAAGGAATGGCACAACCTAATGAATCTGCTGTAAAGAAATCAGCCTCAGTTACTGGATTGTAAATATCTCCAACACCTACTGCATACCATGCATTCGCTGTTTGTTCAACCTCGAACGTACATACACCGTATAAATCAACTGCTGACTCGATCGCATAAAACCTTGCATCAGCAAAGTTAGAACTCGGCGTTAAATAAACCGTTAAATTTCTAAATGCAATAGCACTAGATGCTATGAAATCTACTCCAGAAACGTCATAATCATCACCGTTATCATTTGTTCCAATTCCACCTTCAGTTAACAAGTAGTACCAAAAGTTTTGTACCCCACTGTTCGTGTGAACTCCGCCGCTATCTCCACCACCTAAATCTGCCCAGAAATCACCAAAATATGTATCTGGGTCACCTTCTGCATTTGGATTTTCGATTGAACGAAGCGGTCCAGAAACTCCAATATCTTCTCCCAATGTCCAGTTCCAATCATCAGGACGACCAAAATTCTCGATAGCAGTTCCAAAAATATCACTAAACGATTCGTTTAACGCGCCAGATTCCATTGAGTAAATTAAACCCGCAGTATTAGATGTTAATCCGTGCGTTACTTCGTGTCCAGCTACATCTATTGAAGTTAGCGGAGTAAAGGCTACATTACCATCACCATAAGTCATTCTACTACCATCCCAAAAGGCATTGTCATAAGCATCATCATAGTGCACGTAACTGTTTAATTGAAAACCGTCATTGTCAATACTATTTCTACCGTGCTCTTCGAAATAATAATCATATGTCATTTCAGATCCCCAATGCGCATCTGTAGCAACCTCATCTTCTTCCGGGTTCACATTGTCCCAATCGTTGTCATCATCAATGAAATCAACCGCGTCACCATAAGAGGTTCCTTTGTTCATGTCAAATGTGCGGACACCATCTCCACGGCTTCCATCTCTTAAACGATATTCACCACCAAAACTATCAGCAATAATTAATCTTTCAGCACTATAAGCTGTGTGGGCTGTACCTTCTTCGTCTGCATGACAAAGGATTGAATTTTCTCGTAGAATTTCTCCTGTAATTGCATCCACATAAATATCTGCACGCGAAACTGGAGCGTGTCCATAAATATTGAATTTATAAGCCAAACGATAATCTTCAGCTTTGAAAGTCATATCTTTTGATACAAAAACAGCTTCTCCTTTTGGAAAATAAGTTGCGTCTGGATTTCTTGACTCCCATTTTAAGTGTCTTTCTTCTTCAGCTAGTTCCCATTTATAGACTTCAGCACCAACATGCTCTAACGCTTTAACTAAAGCAGCTTCCTCGTTTAAACTTGGAGAAGAAGCAATTGCAAACTTATCATAAATCAATCCGTTTAAAGAATAGACTTTGTCATGGTTTGTATGTGCTATCCAAATTGCGTCTTCAACAGGTTGACCAAAATAGGTTTGTTGATAACGATAATGAACATGACCTAAATTATCAACATCTTTTCTAATTTCTTTAAAAGCAATGTTGGGGTCGAATTTAAAATTCGATTTCATCCAAGCGTCTAACATATCAATGTCAATTTGCTCAGATTTTCTGAATTTAATAAATGATGGAAGCGTGCTATAATTACTTTCGCGAACGACTTCTGCATTCCTATATTGAGAGCTCGCATCTGCTCCAGTTTGAATGCGTTGTGCACTCACGCCAAAAGGAACGTAGATTAAAGCCAAAAGGAATAAAAACTTATTGTAAGATATTTTCATGTTATAGTTTTTTTACGTTGCACAAGATACAGAAAAACGATTAGATTAAAAACCATTCATTTCTTGTATTTAGATGGGTTTATTTTTGTTTTTAAGAGAAAGGATTCCAATAGTTCGATATAAAGAGGTTGAGATTTAATGAAATCGAAATTAAAATTTTATTCACTAAAATTATTAGGCGCTATTTTACTGAAGTGAAATTCACAGCTAATTGTTTGATGTGACTGGTTTGTTGAGGGTTGGGCTGGTGTTGAAAGAGTATTGTCATATCTCTTGTCTCGTATCTAAGTATTAATAAGTGTTCAGTTTGGACCGATAGATTTGAAATCTGAGAGTGCAATAATTCTCTAGGAAATTTTCACGCTCATTTGTTAGGCGCGCACAATTTAATTACAAAAAAAAGGAAAGAGCATTGCTCTTTCCTTTTTTCATATCAATATTTTTAAAGGATTAGTTAACCACAACCTTTTCTATTTTAATTGTTGCGCCTTTTTTATCTTTTATGTTGACCATATAGATTCCGGTAGCGTTGTACTTAGGTAAGTTAATATGCGTTAAACTTTCTGTTATTGGTAACGTAATTATTTTGCGGCCCAATATATCTGAAATTTCAATTGTACCTTCAGTCAACGTTTTTGTATCAACTGTAAAAGCATTATGAGTTGGGTTAGGGTAGATGCTTATATTATTGCTTTGATCTTCTGAAATTCCAGTATCATCAACAATGGTGCATGACCATTCCATTTTAAACCCAGTGCCTTGTACTAATCCATCAGAATGGAATACCAAGGTGATTTCACCTCCGGTGGAAGTGATTGTAGTTGGAACATTCGAATTACAATACTTATCGATAAGCGGTGAGTCGTCATCTGGACCATCATAGATTCTTAACCAATCCCAAGCACATGTTGGATTGTCTTCAACGTCAAATTCTAAGAAGTTTATTTCTACAGAACCTGCGCCATCAGGAGCAATTGTTATTTCTGCATTTTCTCCTGCTCCATAGTTTTCAGCGGATCCGCCACTGTCAAATAAAACTCCTTGACAGGCAGTTATTAAATCTCCTGTTCCAGTTCCTGGGAAAATTACAGGACAATCTGTCTCTGTATCGATAACGATAAAAGCCACTGCTGTAGTATCATCATCTCCGCAAGCAGCCCCGTCTACTGTAAGTGTGACATTGAAGTCTCCTTCAGTCGTGTACGTGTGTGAAGGATTAGGATCGGTGCTTGTACCGCCATCTCCAAAATCCCACATAAAGTCGATTCCATTGATACTTTCATTCTCAAAATCAACTGTAAATGGTAATTCACAACCTTCGGTTTCAGGAGCGGTAAAACTGGCAAATACAAATGGTGAATATTCTGCACCAACACCTACTGCATACCAGGCATTAGTGGTTTGCTCAACTTCGAACGAACATGCGCCATATAAGTCAATAGCAGATTGGATCGCATAGAAACGTGCATCCTCGAATTGAGAACTCGGCGTTAAATAAACGGTTAAGTTTCTAAATGCAATTGCGCTAGCAGCATCAACACCTGCACTTACAACAGTATAATCATCTCCATTGTCATTTGTGCCTGTTCCACCTTCTGTTAAGAGATAAAACCAATAGTTTTGAACGCCACTGTTAGTATGAACTCCGCCGCTATCCCATCCGTCAAGGTCGGCCCAAAAATCACCAAAATAAGTGTCAGGGTGTCCTTTGTCATTAGGATCTGCAATATTTCTGAATGCCTCTCCAATTTCTAAACCAATGAACCAGTCCCAGTCTTCTGGTCGTGCAAAACGCTCAATTGCCGTTCCAAAAATATCACTAAAAGATTCGTTTAATGCGCCAGATTCTGCTGAATAAATTAGATCAGCTGTATTGCTTGTAAGTCCGTGTGTTACTTCATGTCCTGCAATATCTAGTGTTGTAAGCGGTGTAACTCCTCCGCCATCTCCATCTCCATAAGTCATCCGACTTCCATCCCAAAAGGCATTATAAAAGTCAACACCATAATGTACGTAACTGTTTAATTGGAAGCCAGCATTATCAATGCTGTTTCGGCTGTGGATGTCAAAAAAGTAATCGTACGTCATTTCAGATCCACAATGTGCATCTGTCGCGAATTCATCCAGTTCTGGATTGATATTGTTCCAATCGTTATCGGTATCAATAAAATCGGTAAATGAACCAAAGTCTGTTCCTTGATTCAGATCAAAAGTTCTAACTCCATCACCACGACTTCCGTCGCGTAAACGATATTCGCCATCAAAACTGTCAGCAATTATATCTTGGTCGCCGCTATATGCTGAGTGTGCTGTTCCGGGTTCGTCTGCATGATGAATGAGCATGTTTTCGCGAATTACTTCTCCTGAATTGGCATCTACATAAACTTCGGCACGGTAGAGTGGGGCGTGTGCATAAATATTAAATTTATAGGCAAGACGGTATGTCGCTGCGCTAAAATCAATTTCAGTTGGAATAAAAACCAACTCGCCTTTTGGAAAGTAGGTTGCTTCAGCGTCTTCTGACTCCCACTTTAAATGTTGCTCTTCTCCTGCTATTTCCCATTTGTATTCCGTGGCGCCAACATGCAATAGTGCATGCGTTAATGCGGTGTTTTCATCTAGACTGTTGGATGTAGGTGTGTTCAATTTGGAATAAATCATTCCATTTAACGAATACACTTTGCCGTCTTTTGTGTGGGCAATCCAAATAGCATCCTCAATTGATTTGCCAAAATAAGTTTGCTGATAACGATAGTGTGTATGACCGATATTGTCAATTTCTGTTCGGATTAATTTAAAACCCATATTGGAATCAAATCGAATATTCGATACCATCCACGTTTTTAAAGTTGTAATAGTGATATTACTATCATCTTTAAATTTAATGAAAGAAGGAATGTCGGTCATTTGATTGTCTCGAACGAATTCAATATCTGTCAAATTTGAGGCATTTTCTCTTTCAGGATGCATGTGTTGTGCAGATGCAATAATTGGAAATGAAATAAAAATTAGCGCGTACAGTAGTTTCATGTGTTGTGTATTATTTGATTTACAATTTACAGATAAATTGTTGTTATTTTGAGGTTAAATAATAATAAATGACAGCTAAACATCTTTAAATTAAGGGATTGTTGAAATCCTAATTAGTAAATATCACTAGCTCGACTTTCTGTCAAGTATGATGATTTTGAGTTAATAGTTTGCCTTTGTAATGAATACAAAAGCGTAGCAGTCATCCCCCAAATGGAGGGAGAGTGAATATACGGACCTTTATTTTATTACTGTCACGTGACCTTGCGCTTTGTGACGTTTATCTGTCATAGTCTCGCTGAAGTCTAATGACCAAATGTAAACACCTGATTCAACTAGACCATTACCGCCATATGTTCCATCCCAGCCATAAAATGCGTCAAATGTTTCAAATACAGTTTCGCCCCATCTGTTGTAAATAACAAGGTGGAAATCATAAGGATCATATCCTGATCTGAATGAAGGTGCAAATGTTTCATTAAACGTATCTCCGTCAGGAGTGAATGTATTCGGAATATAGTAGATTATCACATCATTTACAGTAACAATTTTCTGCGTAAAGTCTGAACATAATCCGTTTTGACTAAAAGCCTCTAATGTTATCGTATATGATCTCGGTACTTCAGGATAAGTGTGAGTAGGGTCTGTTGTGTTTGACAATGGAGAACTATCGCCAAATGTCCAAGTATAAGCATACCCATTTTCAGAGGTATTGGTTAATACCACAGTTGGATCAAATGTGTCGATTACATTCGGAGCACAATCAAACGAAGCAACTGGAGTTGCAGTAACTGTAACATAATCCGCAACGCTCATGGTGTCTTTACATCCGTAATCATTGGTAACAATTAATTCAATATCATATAATTGATCCGTATAAGTTTCGCTAAAACAAATGCGTGGATTTTCTTCGAAGGCAACGTCACCACTCTCAAGAACCCAATACCAATTTGAGATGCCAGCTGTTGCTGAAACTGAAAGACTTGTAAATTCAATACAATCAGGACTACAAACCGCCGTTACATCAGATGTAAAGTTGGCTGTTGGCTTTTCAAATACATTTACTGGAATTGTAATTACGTCTTCACATCCAAAATCAGAAGTGATTGTTAATGTTGCGTCATAAGTTCCAGCAGTAGTATAATTTTTAATTGGGTCGGCAACTGCTCCGCCAGAACCGTCTCCAAAATCCCATGACCAGTCAGTAATTGCTCCACCTGAAATGGTCGATAAATCGTTAAACATTGTTGGATCTCCATTAACACAAACATCAAGTGCTGAGAAATTTGCTTCTGGGTTAGGATAAATTGTGATTGGAATAGTGACTACACCTTCACAACCATTGTCTGAAGTAGCGGTTAAAGTCACATCAAATGTACCGTCTGCGCCATATTCATAGATTGGACCGGCTCCCACTCCTGTTCCGCCATCACCAAATTCCCAATCTAGTGTTGCTATAAGTTCAGGTGCTAAAATGGTTGATAAATCAGTAAATGTAGCGTCGGTTCCAAAACAGACGTTATCGAAAGAAAAATCTGCAGTAGGAACATCAAAACGGTTGATTGTATACGTTACTGAGCTCGCACATCCTTCTGCCGAAACCACATCCAATGTTACATCATAAGGTCCTGGTGCACCGTAAGTATGTGTTGGATCTTCTGAAATATCTGCAGGTGTACCATCACCAAAATCCCAACTAAAGTCCGTCAACACCGCTCCATCTGGAGAGGTTGAAAGGTTGGTAAAAGCTGCGTCAATATTAACACATCCATCATCAAAAGAAAAATCGGCAACGGGGGATGGGTTAATTGTTATTGCTGTAGTGATTGAGTCTGCACATCCATTGTCTGAGGTGGCAACTAGTTTAACATCATATGTTCCGAAAGTCGCATAAGTATAGGTTGGATCAGTCAGTGGGGAAGTTCCCGCATCACCAAAATCCCATGCCCATGTCACAATTGCACCAACTGGAATGGTCGTTGCATCAGTAAATGCCGTAAGGTCACCTTCGCAAAGGTCAGCGACAGTAAAGTCAACAACAGGAGCGTCAAATACTTCAATGTCTAATAAAAATACATCTTCACATCCTAAGTCATTTGTCACTGTTAATTCAACAGGGTAAACACCTGTTCCAGCAAAAGTGTGTGTTGGATTCTCGTCAGGAGATGTCCCACCATCACCGAAATCCCAAGCCCAAGTGTCTAAAACACCAGCAGCTGTAGTTGAAGCATCTGTAAAGTCAACTTCTCCATCAGGAAAGCAGCCAGGTGTTGCAGTAAAATCGCCATCAACTATTGTAACATATTCGGGGCCAACACCAACGGCATACCATGCATTTGTTGTTTCTTTTTCCTCTACTGAACATTCGCCAAATAAATCAATTGCAGACTGAATTGCAAAGAATCGCGCATCTGGATGATCTGATCCGTCGGTTAAATAAACGGTTAAATTTCTGAAGGCAATAGCGCTTGAAGATTCAAATCCGAGTGCACCAACTGTATAGGCATCTCCGTTATCATTTGTTCCTGCTCCGCCACTCACTAATAAATAATACCAAAAATTTTGAACACCACTATTGGTGTGAACTCCACCATTGTCTCCTCCAACAAGAGAAGCCCAGTTCGTTCCAAAATACGTGTCGGGATGACCAAATAAATTCGGATTTTCTAAAGATCTGAATGAAGCACCAATATCAGCACTTAATAACCAATCCCAATCGCCAGGACGGGCAAAGTTTTCAATTGCTGTACCAAAAATGTCACTGAAAGATTCGTTCAATGCACCCGATTCACCATAGTAAATTAGGTTGGCTGTTAAATTTGTTAATCCGTGTGTAATTTCGTGTCCAGCAATATCAAGCGATACAAGCGGCGTATAGGGCGCACCATTACCGTCACCATAAGTCATCCGTGTTCCGTCCCAAAAAGCGTTGACGTAATTCACACCATAATGCACATAACTGTTTAATTGAAATCCGGCATCATCAATACTATTTCGTCCGTGAATATCGTTGAAATAATCGTAAGTTCTTTCTGTACCCCAGTGGGCATCACCAGCATATTCATCCTGTTGCGGATTTACATTGTTCCAGGTATTGTCAGCATCAAGAAAGTCAACAGCTCCTCCATAACCATAAGCTTGATTGAGGTCAAAGGTGCGAATACCCAGTCCGCGAGAACCATCTCTTAAACGAAATTGTGCACCAAAACTATCGCCAATAATTGGGCGAGAACCACTATAAACAGTTTCTGCTGTTCCTGGTGTGTCTGCATGGTGGAGAATTCCGTCTTCTGCAATTACTTCACCCGTAATGGCGTCAACATATACATTTGCGCGATAAAGTGGAGCTTGTGCATAAATATCAAATTTATAAGCTAAGCGAAAATTATCGGCTCCAAACTTAAAGTTGCGTGCCACAAAAACTAATTCGCCCGTAGGGAAATAAGTTGCTTCTGGATCATCAGATTCCCATTTTAAATGAGCTTCTTCAGCTGGAATATCCCATTTATACTCGTCTGCACCAACAAAGGCTTTTGCTTTTTCTAAAGCAGCATATTCCGAAAGGTTCGCATATGCAGAGGATGTCATGTTTTTGAAAATCATCCCGTTCATTGAACGGACAACATTATCTTTTGCATGAGAAAGCCAAATAGCAGATTCGATAGGAATGCCTTTATAGGTTTGTCTCATTCGTGTATGCGAGAATCCTAAATGGTCATTCTCGGTGCGAATAACTTCAAAATCAATATCAGAATTGAGTTCTAGGTTTTCAGTCATCCAAGCTTTCAAATTTCCAGTCGGAATTCGATCTGATTCTTTCATTCGAATAAAAGAAGGTAAATCAGAGTGTTTGCTTTCACGGACAAGTTCTGCGCCAGCGTATAATTGCTCGGCTGCTTGGTCGGTATAAACTTTTTGACCAAAACCACTGATAACGGTCATCATGGCGACCATCAAAAGGCTAAGTTGTGGAGTTAAGTATTTCATGTTGTTTGCGTTTGTTTTGAGGATAAAATAACGTCGAACAAATGTACGGAAAAAAAGCGAATTACTGCTTAAGTATGAGGGGGTAAATAATGAAAAGTGAATTGTTAAAACTCACGTGTTGAACCAATTGCTAGGTAGAGGATGATGTAAGAAAGATTAGTCGAATTCTAGGACTTCAACTAGCTCAAAATTAAGCCCATGGAATAGAAGTCTAAACTCGTCACCGGCCTCTTTCATGTCCTCGTCGTATTCTTCATAATACCATTTGACATGCAATTCTGTTTTAGAGTCAGTTTGGCTCAGGTCTCGAATCAGGTTTCGAATAACAAGTGTTGAACTTGTATTAAAATATTCCAATTTAAATTCAAGAATTGTTTTTGCTTGAGGTGATTCCATGTATTTCTCGATCTCTTCATTCACGGGTGAATAAAAAGCGTACGGATCTTCCGGGATGGAAATCCCTGCAAGAAGGATGATTCCTTCTTCAAAGTTAACCAGCACTCTTGGTGTTTTTAGTGTTGCTTTGATTTCTAATGACATTTTTACAAGGCCTTTTGATCGTTAAAGGGGTTTTTCACGGAAGGCTAAATCTAATAAATCTTCCTGTTACAACCTAATTTAAGAATTACAATTTATTAGTTTAACGCAAAAAAGCGACGTGGGGTTTCATCCAAGTCGCTTTTTTTATTTTAGTAGAAGTAAATTCTCTATCGGATCATTATTAATTGTCCTTTATATTCTTCAATTTGACCGTTGCCGTTTTTTAACATTACACGCCAAATGTATGAACCGCCTGGTGCTACAGTATTGTCTGCTGCGCGTCCATCCCAAGGTTCGCTTGCACTTTGTGTCGTGTAAACTAAATTACCTGGTTGGTCATAAATCATCATAGTAAATTCTTTATCCATTAGTAATAGTGCTTTAGGAATAAAAGTCTCATTACTTCCATCACCATTCGGAGTGAATGCGTTTGGTGCAAATAAGTCATAATCAGAGTCCACGGTTATTTGCTCTTGCATTTGATTTTCACAACCATCATTATTAGTTGCAGAAAGTTCGACCGTATAAATTCCTTTATCTCTAAATGTATATTCAAATTCATTTTTGTCAGAAATCATTCGTCCATTTACTTTCCAAGCCCAGTCTTGACCTTCTTCAGTAAGGTTTATGAAATCAACCGTTGGAATTATTGCATTGTCTTTTTCCCAAGAGAATTCAATATTCGGTAATCCGTTAATTGTAACTGATTCTTTTGATGTAGCCAATACTTTGTTTGTGCTTTTATCGCGGACAGTTAATATTACATTATAATTTCCAGCTGTTTCAAATAAGTGACTTGCTGAAGATTCAGAACTATATGCTCCATCCCCAAAATCCCATACATAAATGGCATTTCCTTTCACCACTTTAGGGTTGAATATGATTTTCTCACCAGCACATACTTCATCTTCACTTACTGAAAAATCAGCAGAGTATTTTAATTCAACAACATCCACAGGATCATTATCCTCAGGAGTTTCAATCGTAGTTACGACCGCAATGCCGTCACCTTGATTATTGTTATTGTCTGGTTGGTCAACACTATCGTCTGATTCTTGCGTATTTCCATTATCGTTTACTAATGGGTTTGAAAGATCCGTATTATTTTCAGCGATATTAAGGTTTTCGTCAGTTGTATTGTTGTTTGCAATTTCGTTTTCTACTAAAGGAGTAGTTTCGTTCGTTGTTATTTTATCTACAGTTGTTTTATTATCATTTAAAACAATTGCTGAATTTGTGTCAATTTTAGATGCCGTTGGACGCTCAACAGGTGTTGAATCGTCAGATGGGATAAATGCAATAGCTCCTACTACTAAAGTAACAGCAGCGGCAGAACCGGCTATCCATTGGAATAATGTAGAAGAAGAACCGATCTGATTTTTAATTGCAGACCATGCACTTGGGTTGTAAGGAGCTTCATGCCCTTTTACAGATTCCCTAAAAGCGTCCTCCATAGGACTAAGTTGTGAGCTAATGTTATCCCAGATGCTTGCATCATAAGGAGCTTCATAACCCTCAACCGCTTCTTTTAATATTTTATCGATATTACTCATTTTCATTTAAGTTTGCGAACTTCACAGTGAGTTGTGCTCGCAGTTTTTGTTTTGCCTTTGCTAGGTTTGATTTTGAAGTACCTTCACTAATTCCTAAATAATCAGCAATTTCTTTGTGTGTAAATCCTTCAATAACGTACATGTTAAACACCATTTTATAAGCTGGAGACAATTCGCTAATTGCTTTAATTGCTGTTTCTGCCTTCAACTTTGAATAAAATTCGTCTTCTTCTGTCGAGAAAGGAACATCCTCCTCAACGTTTTGAACACGACTCTCATCTTCCATCAAAAAAGGATTACGTTTGTTTTTCCTAATTTGATCAATGGCAGTGTTAACCATTATACGTCTAATCCAACCTTCCAAAGAACCTTCAAAATTGTAAACATCAAGTTTTTTAAATACTTTAATAAAACCATTCTGAACCATGTCTTGTGCTTCGTCTGAGTCTTTGGCATAACGATAGCATATTGCCATCATCTTCCCGTAATATTTCTCAAAAAGTTTTTTTTGAAACTTACGTTTGCCGCGGATACATCCGTCAACTATTTCTTTTAGTTCTTCTTTGTTTTCCACTTTGCTTACTCTTTTAAAACGATACCTTTTGCGGAGGGTTGCCACCAAGATAGAAAAAGTTTCAAATTCGAACCGAAAAGTTCAAAAAAATTGATGCTTTAAAGTGATATTATAGGCAAAACTTATTAATTTCGCACTCGATCAGAATAAAAACTATTTATTTAATATAATTTAAAGAAGATGAAAGTTACCGTTGTAGGAGCTGGAAATGTTGGTTCAACTTGCGCTAATGTACTTGCTCATAATGAAATTGCAAATGAAATTGTTTTATTGGACATAAAAGAAGGTGTTGCTGAAGGCAAGGCTTTAGATATGTGGGAAACCTCTCCAGTGAACTTGTATGATTCTAGAATTACAGGATCAACAAATGACTATTCTAAGACGGCTGGATCTGAAGTAGTTGTAATTACTTCAGGAATTCCAAGAAAACCAGGAATGTCTAGAGATGATTTGATTGCAACAAATGCAGGTATTGTTAAATCGGTAACTGAAAATGTAATTGAACATTCACCTAATGCAAAAATCATCATAGTTTCTAATCCTTTAGATGTTATGTGTTATACGGCATATTTGTCTGCAAAAGTTGACAAAAGTCGCGTAATGGGTATGGCTGGTGTATTAGATACGGCACGTTACAGATCTTTTTTAGCAATGGAATTGAATGTATCTCCTAAAGATATTCAAGCATTGTTAATGGGTGGACATGGTGATACAATGGTACCACTTCCGCGTTACACAACTGTTGGTGGAATTCCAGTAACTGAATTAATTTCGGAAGAGAAATTAAATGCGATCATTGAGCGTACTAAATTTGGTGGTGGAGAAATCGTTAAATTATTAGGAACTTCTGCTTGGTATGCTCCAGGTGCTGCTGCTGCTCAAATGGTAGAGGCAATTGTGAAGGACCAAAAAAGAGTTTTACCAGTATGTTCTTGGCTTGAAGGTGAGTATGGTCAAAATGGAATTTATTTAGGTGTTCCAGTAATCTTAGGTAAAAACGGAATTGAAAAAATATTAGAAGTAGAACTAAATGAAGCTGAACAAGCTTTATTAGTTGAGTCTGCTGCAGCTGTAAGAAATGTTATGGGTGTTTTAGACGGAATGGACGTTCTATAGAGCCTTCTTAAAATTGATATTAAGAGCGTCAGCCTAAGGCTGACGCTTTTTTTGTTGTGTGCCCAGCATGGGCAATGATTATAGGGTTCAAGTCCCGAGCACGCCTTTATAGCAGGAAGTGTTAGCCAATAGCAAGGGTGTCCTGCGTGAGCAGGAATCTGAAGGAAGCTC
>WTCE01000018.1 GCA_013138735.1 Crocinitomix sp.
ACTGAAAGGCTAATTGCAAAATACGTAAAGGAGCAAGGAATTGAACAAGAGTATAAAAAGCTAAAAGAAAATCATCAATTGAAGCTATTTTAATGCCTCGCGGGCTTGCCCCGAGGATTATTTACTCAAAATTACCATTTCCGATCGTCTGTCAATTTCGATTAACTCAAGATCTACCATACCAGTAACCATGTCTCCATCCGAATCTTTCAGGTTATCTGCTGGCATATATAAATAAGTTCCTTTGGCCCCACCATAATAGAGTCCTGCTGAAACATCAAAAGAATGATGTTCAGTAGCCGCCGCTAAATTGTCTGTAAAAAACGTGCCTAATCCAGCTTCAGCTTCTGAGATGATTTCAATCGTTCCAGAGGGATTCGTAATGGTGCTTGTCGTTGTGTCCGTCTCTTCATCTACAGGAGGATCAATTGGTGTTTCTTTTTTACAAGAAAAACTAAGCAATATAATTCCAGTTGCCATAAGGCAATATTTTAAATTTTTCATAATTTGGGTAATATTTTATTAGGTTAAATGCAGTAATTAATTTAAGTCCTTTGAGTAGCAGAACTTTTAAAATTATCTTTTGAAACGCTTCATCAATAGAACGCATTTTATTTTGTAAAGGTTGCATTCCCCATTTTTTATCTACCGTTGCAACGTATATTTCATAAATTTGCACTTGCATGAATAGTTTATACTTAACCAATCAAGCCACGGTAGAATTAGATGAGGTTGTCTTTGATGATAAATTGTCGAATCAAATCAATGATTTTTTAGATGAGTATTCGCATAAAGAAGTTTTGGAATCGTATGATTTGCCTGTAGCAAATAAGCTTTTTCTTTATGGACGAACGGGCTGTGGTAAAACCATGACCGCCAAGGCGCTCGCCACCCGCTTGAAGAAAAAAATATTTATTGTCAATTTAAGCACAATCGTTTCTTCAAGATTGGGCGAAACAGCTAAGAATTTAGCGGCACTTTTTAAAAATGTAGAGCATAAAAAAGCCGTCCTATTTTTTGACGAATTTGACTCATTAGGCAGCATGCGCGATTATGACAATAACGATACTAGTGAAATGAAGCGTGTTGTCAATACCATATTGCAATTAATTGATGCATTCCCCAATGATTCAATTTTGATTGGTGCCACCAATCAAATTCAATTGATTGATGAAGCCTTGTTACGGCGGTTTGATTTAAAGCTTGAGTTTACAACACCGCCAAAGCCAGTTTTGGATGCTTATTACGATAAACTTTTAGTAAAATACCCAGAAATATATAGAACGATTGAGCGGATTTATGATATCTCATTTGCTGATGCTCAAAACTTAATATTTACACGCGTAAAAAAGAATATTATCGCGTTTGAAGAGACTAAATTAAAATCATGAATACATTTTCAATAGCAATACACGGTGGCGCAGGGACCTTAGTAAAAGGAATGATGACACCTGAAAAGGAAAAAGAATACCGATTAGCCTTGGAACATGCTTTAGAAGGTGGATACACCATTTTAGAAAACGGAGGTTCGTCAATTGATGCAGTTGAGGCTGCGGTAAAGCGCCTCGAAGATTCGCGTCTTTTTAATGCTGGTAAAGGGAGTGTTTTTACTGCGGCAGAAACACATGAAATGGATGCTTCTATAATGGACGGTCAAACGTTGAATGCCGGAGCCGTTTCTTTAATAAGCGGAATTAAAAACCCCGTGAGTTTAGCAAGAGATGTAATGGATAAAAGTGAGCATGTTTTCATGGCAGGTGCAGGCGCAATGGAGTTTGCAAAAAACAATAATTACACGTTGGAGGATGATAGTTATTTTTATGATGAATTTCGCCATCAGCAATGGATAGAAATTAAAGACACAGATAGTTTTCAATTGGATCACGCGAAAAAGAAGGATTCAAAATTTGGGACTGTTGGAGCGGTTGCCTGTGATCAAAATGGAAATATTGCTGCCGCTACATCAACTGGTGGAATGACAAATAAAAAGTTCGGTAGAGTAGGTGATAGTCCAATGATTGGAGCTGGTAATTATGCAAATAATGAAACATGTGCCGTGTCTTGTACTGGTAGTGGAGAATATTTCATTAGAGGAGTTGTAGCCTATGATGTAGCTTGTTTAATTGAGCATAAAGAGATGTCATTGGCAGATGCGGCAACTGAAGTAATTAGTAACCGTGTACTAAAATTGGGTGGTGATGGTGGCCTTATCGCTATTAACGCGAAGGGCGAAATTGCAATGCCTTTTAATACAGAAGGGATGTACCGCGCATCTAAATCTTCAAATGGCGTTCAAAAGATTTCGATTTATAAATAAATTGAAGAATATCTTTAGCGGTATTCATAGCTGGCAGATTGATTTTTTCACTGCTTTTTTTGTTTCATATTTGACATTTTATTTGCACTAGTTTTACCAACTCAACCCCAAAACATTTCTAAATACATGCTATGCGCGAGGATATAGTATTACCTGAAGAGGTAATAATGAGTGAAATTTATTTGGTTCGGAACCAAAAAGTTATGTTAGATAGTGACCTAGCTGATTTGTACCAAGTGGAAACTAAAAGAGTCAATGAGTAATTAAAAAGAAATGTCGACAGATTTCCGTCTGATTTCATGTTCCAACTCTCAAAAAATGAATGGGAAAACTTGAAGTCGCAAATTGCGACCTCAAGATGGGGAGGTAGGAGAACTTTACACTATGTATTCACTGAATACGGAGTTTTAATGCTTTCTAGTGTTTTAAATAGCAAAAGGGCTATTGCTGTAAACATTGAGATCATGCGGGTTTATACCAAGATGAGGGAGCTCATTTTATCGCACAAAGATATGTTGATGGAACTAGAGGAAATAAAAAAATATGTCCTCGCAAGACCAACGAATAGATATTGTCTTTGATTATTTGACCAAATTTATCACTCAAGAGGAAGAAAAGGAGCCTATGAGGAAAGTTGGATTCAAGTCAAAAAAGTGAGGAAATTATAGCGTATTTATTCAGTTCGGGAGTCCGCCTCAGGCGGTTATATCGAAGAACTAAACGAAAGGTGCATCAATCGGCAGCACAGTAATTTTTCGTGTATTGATTTCGAATCTATCGCCATTAGACAAAACATGTGTTATCATGTTTGTAATTGTCATTGGTGTACCTTCATCTAATTGATCAATAGTATTATGTCCCAAATTTCTTGCGTCAAAAACAATCACCATTCCAGATCCAATCACTTCAAACTCACTGTTGTTGCGAATAATTAACCCTGTATCTTCAGCTAAACCAATGCCAATTAAATCGGGGAAATGCGCAACAGATTCAGTTAGTCTGCCAAAACGCCCTCGTTTAATAAAATGCGAATCGATTATCAAATGAGGAGTGAAACTCATTCCTTCTCCCAAGCCAACAACTCCTTTTCTGAAAGATTCAGATCTGTTTCCACCTGTAATCATTTCTTCCGACATACACATGGCACCAGCACTGGTTCCAGCAATTACAAAAGCCTCATTTAAATAACGTTCTTGCAATATTTTATGGATAGTAGATCCGCCAATTTTTTTTGTAATTTTAGATTGATCTCCTCCTGAAAACATAACGCAATCAGCAGTTTTAATCAAATTTATAGCTGCCTCTTTTTCCGAATCCGAACTTTCACGTATGTCAAGGAAATGGACATTTGTACAGCCTAATTTGTCAAAGGCCTCTTTGTAACTTTCACAAACTTCAACTGGAATGCTTGATGCGGTTGGAATTAAAACAATTTTGGAATCTATGCCACCTGCTTCTTCAACCACTTTCGATAAGATCCCAGCGTCAATAAATTCAAGTGTATGCATCTCATCTTCACCACCTTTATCTTCATTCCCCCCAATTGGTATTAACACACCCCTAACATTAGAATTTACCATTTGATCTTATTTAAATTTTCGCGTAAAGACAAATTTACAGTAATTGGTGAAAAAAATGATATATTTATAACAATTCGTTAACGACATGTTGTTATGAACGAACCTTTGTCCCTAAAACTAAGGATGGTAAGAGTAGCTCAGTGAGGTACATTATTTTTGAGCTCAATTAAGAAAAGATTAAACCTATGGAAATACGCAGTATAAATGCAATGAGAGGACCAAATTATTGGTCTGTTCGCCGTCACAAATTAATTGTAATGGTGCTTGATTTAGAGGAGATGGAAGAACGTCCATCCAATAAAATTGATGGATTTAGTGATCGATTGCAAGCCTTATTTCCGGGTATGTTTGAACATAGATGTTCTGTAGGTACGGCTGGTGGTTTTTTTCAGCGTGTTGCCGAAGGAACTTGGATGGGGCATATCATTGAACATATTGCCTTAGAAATTCAATCCTTAGCAGGAATGGAAGTTGGCTTTGGTCGTACAAGAGGTTATGGCGAAGAAGGTGTTTATAATGTGGTATTTGCCTATACGGAAGAAAAAGTTGGGCGCTTTGCTGCAAAAGTTTCAGTAGCAATATGCGAAGCTTTAATTGATGGTAAGGACTATGATCTTGAAGCAGATATTCAAGAAATGCGTGAAATCCGAGAAGATGAACGCCTTGGGCCAAGTACTGGCTCAATAATAGCCGAAGCTGAGGCGCGAGGTATTCCATGGATTCGTTTGAATAAATATTCACTCTGTCAATTGGGTTATGGGGCAAATCAAAAAAGAATTCAGGCAACTGTAACAAGCGAAACGAGCAGTATAGGTGTTGAGATTGCTTGTGATAAAGAAGATACAAAACACTTGTTGGAGCAAGCCGAGATTGAGGTGCCGCGCGGTGATATTATTCGAAGAGAACGTAGTTTGGAGGAGACGTGTAAATATGTTGGATATCCATTGGTGATTAAACCTGTTGGCGGGAATCATGGGCGTGGAATTACAGTTGGTGTTAGTAATTATGAAGAGGCTGTCGTTGCGTATCATGCAGCTAAGGAAGTTTCTTCGGCTGTTATTGTAGAGAAGTTGATTATAGGTGAGGATTATCGTTTATTGGTAATTAACAATGTGCTTGTTGCCGCTTCAAAACGGACGCCAGCACATGTTATTGGTGATGGTAAATCTACTGTTCGCGAATTGGTGGATATTGTGAATTCTGACCCAAGAAGAGGGTATGGGCATGAAAATGTGTTGACGCAAATAACGATAAACGATTTAACGAAAAGTATTTTAAAGGGTGAAGGTTATACTGAAGATAGTGTGATTGCTGAAGGGGAAATGCTTATTTTAAAAGATACGGCAAACCTTTCAACAGGTGGAACGGCAGAGGATGTGACAGATATTGTTCACCCTGCAAATGTTTCTATGTCGGAGCGTATTTCTAAAATCATTGATTTAGATATTTGTGGTATTGATATCATGACAACTGATATTTCTCAACCATTACCAGATACTGGTGGAGCCGTGCTTGAAGTTAATGCGGGACCTGGATTTAGAATGCATTTGGCGCCAACTAAAGGATTGCCAAGAAATGTTGCAGGTCATGTAATTGATAAATTATTTCCACAAGGAAAGACAGGCCGAATTCCAATTATAGCAGTTTCTGGAACAAATGGAAAAACAACCACTACGCGTTTGATTGCGCATATGATGAAAATGACTGGATTCCGAGTTGGTTATACAACTACTGACGGAGTTTATATTCAAAATAGATTATTAATGACGGGTGATTGTACAGGTCCTGCAAGTGCAGAGTTTGTATTAAAAGATCCAACTGTTAATTTAGCCGTTTTAGAATGTGCACGTGGCGGACTATTAAGAGCAGGTTTAGGATTTAAAAAATGTGACATTGCGATTGTTACTAATGTATCAGCAGATCATTTAGGCTTAAAAGGCATTCATACAATTGAGCAATTGGCCAAAGTGAAAGGCGTTGTGCCGGAAACTGTATTGCCAAGTGGATATGCAATTTTAAACGCGGATGATGATTTAGTCTATGAAATGCGTCGTAATGTAGATTGTAACGTTGCACTTTTCTCAATGGATGAGGAGAATCCTAGAATTAAAGCCTTGCAACGTATGGGCGGAATTTGTGCAGTTTTTGAAAACGGATATGTAACGATTTGTAGAGGAGAGTGGAAAATGCGTGTCATGCGTGTTGAAGAAATTCCTTTGACATATGGTGGTAAGGCCGAGTTTATGATTCAAAATGTATTGCCTGCGATTTTAACAGCGAACATTCAGGGGATTAGTATCGAGGATATGCGTGCGGCATTGGAAACATTTATTCCTTCAGCTTCGCAGACTCCAGGGCGCTTAAATTTATTTGAGTTTAATAATTTTTCTGTCTTATTAGATTATGCACACAATCCAGCAGGAATGCGCGCATTGAAAAAATTTGTTGACAATTTAGAAGCAACTGTTAAGGTTGGAATCATTGCTGGAATTGGTGATCGTAGAGAAGAGGATAATAACGAGATGGGTGGAATTGCAGCCGAGATGTTTGATGAAATTATCATTCGTCAAGACAAGAGGTTACGTGGTAAAACAGAGGAAGAATTAATCAAGATGCTGAGTGATGGAATCAAGATGAAAAATCCTTCAATCAAAACCACAATTATTCCTTCAGAAAAAGAAGCGATTACCTATGCCATTAAAAATGCTGTTAAAGGTTCTTTAATTGTATTGAGTAGTGACGTTATTCCTGAGGCGCTTGATTTGGTGAAACACTTTAAGGAATTAGAAATGCGCGGTGAACCTATGGAGGCTCAGTCTGGGCTATGCTAATGAATCAAAATGTTAAGAAAAATATCAGATTATTAGCGGAGAAGTACAAGCACGATATTCAGTATCGGGAGAGAAGTATACTATTGACGAGTTCAATTAATCAAATTGAAATTACTCAAAAGGATAAGTATGGATTCTATTTCAGTTATAATCCAAATTTGGAGGGTAAGAAAAGAGAGGTTGATTTCCATGATATTTATGATGTCCTAATCGATCTTTTGAGTAGAAGGGAAATCTATCATTTGAAGCCAAAAAACGGAAACTTGTTAACCATTGATGATTGGATTGATGGAGATGGTTGCGCCTCGGATAAAGCATTTCAAAAACAGTTTAAAGAATTGGATCAATCTGTTCTTGAATATAAAAACCTCGGTGGCAATAGAATTGAGGCAGAATATTATAAAGGGCTGATTATTATTATAGATGATTTACTTATGGATAAATCTAATGTTATAGAGCTGAAATCTTTGATTTAGGTCGAAAAGAGAAAATCATTCACGAAAAAACCCGCAGTAAGAAAATGTAAATATTCACCTTCCTCAAATCACAAAGCATAAGATTGAGTGATTTGCAAATTCATTTGGGCATTTTATCGAGTTTAGCGCTACAACTTAGTAAAGGCATACTGCCCTTTTGTACCTTCTGAACCTTCAACAAGCAAAATATACTGTCCAGCACCTAGCTGCGAAATATCAATTTGGTTCATTAAACCATTGACATTAACTGTTCTCACAATTCGTCCAGAAAGATCTGTAATATGTATCGTCTCAGCACTAAATTCATTACCTGTAAACACTACGTTTAACAATCCAGAGGTTGGATTTGGATAGACATTAATGCCTAATTCATCAGTTGTTTCAGCAACGTTTAATTCAGCTGCATTGAAAACATGCAGCCCCATTGCTGGTGCCATTTCTTCGCCAAAACCTAGTGCGAAGAAATCGCCGTCACTGCTTATTGGTGTTAAAGGCTGACGATCTCTAGCTATGTTTCTTGCATAGTCTACCTGACTATTATAAGCAATCCAAATATTCGGATTCCACACTTGTAAGCAAGCTAAATATCGTTGGTCATCTTCTAGTAATACAGGTTCATCAAAGGCCGCATAAGCAACCTGGCTTTCTTCTCCTTCGCCAAAAGTATAGGTAGCTTCAGCCACATCATCCAAGTCAGTGAAACCAAAAGCAGCATCATCTAAATCCTCAAATTCGTCATTCCATTCATATAGAATAATCCCCATTTCTTCGCCTTCTAACAGGAGGTCTACATTCCAAGCTGATTCCGCAATAAAGTAAATACCTGCCGCACCTAATCGATTTCCATTAGGGTTGTCAAAAACAAGGCAAGGTGAAAAAACAGAAGTACCTGAGCGCGTAACTCGGTTAACAGAAAATTCATTCGTTTCTTCATCTATTTTGCAATAAGAAACCATACTGTCGTTCATTATAAAGTTGAAGGATATAGTATTGTCAAAGGATGATTCATCTGCTGTGCCTAGATCAACTTCATACGTTAAGGTGTAATTTCCGGCCGGATAGCTATCAAAAGAGAAGTAAGGCAGGTCTTCAGGGCCATCTGTATAAACTTCAATAGAATCTCCAGATTCAATTTCAAAAGGTCCGCTGGTTTCTGTCCAAGTGCCTGGAGGGCCAGTTACAGTTGCTGTAATTAGAACATCACTTTGCATATTTGAGCCATAATTATAGATTGTTGTTCCAACATCAAATCCAAATTCAGAAGCGTCTACAGAAGTTTGCATGGTTGCAGCAGAAATAACCGGGGCCATTGTTGAACGGTTTACAATACCCGCATCATCAGCATACAAGCCTAATTTATTCCCTATAAATGCTACAACGTCTTCTCCTGCATCAATGCGCTCTCGAATCAATGCTCCGTCATCTTTAGTGATGAAAGCGAATGGTATTGTTGTTAATGGTCCATCATCTGTTCCGTTATAGCCATAAACAGAATTGTCGCGATTAACTAATATTACACCAATTGCTCCAGCGTTTTGAGCATTTAGGACTTTCGTTCCAGCATAACAATCGTTATCTGATTCCCCATCATAACGGTATAGCAATACAATTTTACCAGTTACGTCAGTGATTAATGGACCGCAAGCTTCATTCGCATGCGGTACGCCTTGGGCATTAATGCCAGGTGTTCCGTCATCCGCAATCACAACAGTATCAGTCACAGCATCTGCGGGATCATCCAAATTTTCTAAGCCCCAATTAGGACCATCACCATTACTGGTAAATTCATATCCACCTGCAATTGACGCAGGTTCAAATATGGTAAAGGATACCTGCCCGAAGGCAATACTTGAAACTACTGTAAGTATTATGATTGCGTAAATTTTTTTCATTATATAAGTCATTTATTACACCGAAAGGTAAGCAATAATGTCAGATTTAAATGAAAATAGAATTCAAAATTAACTGAATGTTAGCCGATTAAATCAATTGATAGGTTGATGCCCACAAAGAAGCTATCATTTATTTAAATGATAGCAATTATAAGATTTCCATGCAATGACTCGTCAGATCGAGTCATTAAAACATTGAAAAAGGCTATTAGATCGCTGCGTTGCGAGTACTTAGACGGCTTCGTTGTTTGACAAGTGTTTAATCATTAAAACATTTACCCCCGTCAAACCGAGTCATTCAATAATTAATGCATTAAAACATTTATATATCCCGTCAAACCACGTCTGATCGAGTGATCCCCAAATTCATTTGGCGATTGTATCGAGATCACCCCATTCTCAAAAAGTCAACTTCCTTATCAGTCAAATTACGCCAAGTTCCTCTAGGTAAATCTTTTTTCGTTAATCCAGCAAATTTTACACGATCCAAGCGTGTTACATTGTGACCAATGGCCTCAAACATTCTTCGAATAACGCGGTTTTTACCTGAGTGAATTTCAACACCTACTTCACGCATGCGTGAATCAGCAATTATTTCTGCCGAGTCTACTTTTACAAAATCTTCGTCGTCTAATTCAACTCCAGCATGCAATGCTTTTATTTGCTCCACATCAATTGGGCGCTCTAGCACGACATGATAAATTTTCTTCACCTCATAACGGGGGTGCGTCAATTTTTTAGCCAAATCTCCATCATTGGTAAATAACAAAACGCCAGTAGTATTTCGATCTAGTCGACCAACAGGATAAATACGCTCTTTGCAAGCATTTTTTACCAATTGTAATACCGTCCGTCTCCCGTGTTCATCATCCATTGTTGTAATGAAATCCTTCGGTTTATTTAGTAATACGTAGCGTTTTTTCTCCGTTTGAATGGTGCTGCCATCATATTTCACTTGATCTCCAGGCTTAACTTTATAGCCCATCTCCGTGATGATTTTGCCATTCACTTCAACAATTCCGCTCTGAATCAAAACATCAGCTTCTCTTCTTGAGCAAATTCCTGCATTCGCAATAAATTTATTCAAGCGTACATCCTCACTAAAAGACGGTAAAGGATCTCCCTTGGCTTTTTTATAGCGTTGCTCGCCTTTTCCGTATGGTTTTTTTGACGGTTTGTCAAAACCTTTACTTCTGTCCCCACTGCTGCGGCTCGGTTTTTTGCTTGCGCTAGACTTACCTTTACGTTCACTCATGCTGTTTGATTTATACGAAAATTTGAATTCGTCGCCGCAAAGATAAGAGATATTCTATCTTGTTGACAAACAGTGTTAAATTAAGAGCGTTCTATTGTGATTTAGCGCGAGTGTTTACGTTTAGTTTTTATGGTTCGCTTATAACTAACATTTCGAATGAATGAAATATTAAAGTATAGATAAACGTCATTATAATCTGAGTTACCTCGCGGTTTACCTGTACTCGTCAATTCTGGAAACGGTCCAAGTGATGGGTCGGCAAAATAAGCTGCTTTGGATCCATAATTGGACTCAATCAAATCATTATCGTAATAATTGCCGCTCACATCATCTAAATAATCAGTGAAAGTATGTGTATAGCTTAATTCGCATGATAATGACCACATAGGACTGAGTCCTATTTTATAACCAACACCAACTGGGATTCCGAAACTATATCGTTCATAGGCTTTTGTGTCGTCGCTCAATCCTTGACCTTCGGTTTTTAAAGGACGTAAATTCGTCCAGCCATACCCGCCGCCTCGACCTTGAGGGATAAATCCAAAAAAAGAAACACCTGAAAAAAGATATACTTGAAAGTCTTTCGGACGAAACCCTTTAAGACCATACTTGCGGTGACGCGATCCAAATTGTTCGTTTCGAACCAATATCAACTCAAATTGTTGTGAAATTTCAAATAGATGTGTTTGAAATTGGATATTTCTGTTTCTCCGGTGATATTGATGTGTGTAAGTGTCGTTACCTGCAAAAAGACCATATTGTAATAATGTCTTTGTTGCAAAATTGGATGCAAGCCGGTATCGAAATCCCAAATGACCTGCGAAGCTGGTCGAATTCCAGTCTATATCTAGTGGAGAAAAATGCGTTCCTTCCTTATTTCTTCCTCCAATATCGCCTAAAAAATTAGTGATACCGCCACCCAACAAAAGTGATTTCCGTTGATTTTTCCAGTGATCAGATTTAGTGAAATGTGACGACTGGCCAAAGCCGTTTATTGTTGGTGCGGAAATGATAAAGAGCAAAATAGCCATTTTAAAATACCCCATAAGTAAGCGCGAAATTATGGTCTTAAAATTATCAGAAAAATTAGAATAAGTCAATTTTACAAATGGTTATTGATTAAAGTGGTTGTCAATTTGATTTAGCGAACATAGTTAGCGAGTGTTACGGATTAATTGCGCAGTAAATTAAGCACAGCTTCTACATCTTCTGGGGCGTCAATGTTTGGCGTTTCCACCGTAGTCTCTACCGTTCGAATGGAGTAGCCATTAAAAATCCAACGTAACTGTTCTAACGATTCTAGCTTTTCAAGTGTAGTGGCTTTCAAGTTCAATAGTTCTTGAAGTGTTTTCGTTCTCCAGGCGTATATACCAATATGTTTGTAAAAGGTTGTTTTATCTAACCATTTCTCATGAGGTGTATTGGCTATGTGAGGAATTGGACTGCGACTAAAATAAATACCGTTTTTGTTATTGTCCAATACTACTTTAATTCGATTTGGATTTCGAATATCAGCTTCGTTCGACATGGGTTTCACAATGGTTCCAATCTCAACAGATGAATCATTAAATACAGCAATCAAATCCGTCAATTGCTCTGGTCTAATGAGTGGTTCATCTCCCTGAATATTAACAACAATATCATAGTCTTTGTATTGTTCAATAACTTCACCGCAACGCTCTGTTCCGCTCCCATGCTCAGTGCTAGTCATCATCACTAATCCTCCAAAGGCTTTCACATGATCATAAATCCGTTTATCATCAGTTGCGACAACCACATCTGTAAAGGCAATACACTTTTTAGCCTGTTCATATACACGTTGAATCATTGATTTCCCTAACAAGTCAATTAATGGTTTGCCAGGGAATCGACTTGAGTCGTAACGTGAAGGAATGATGCCGAGTACTTTCATAGGTGCAAATGTAATAACTACAGTCTAAGTGACTGCCGTGTCTTCGTAAAAATGACAATTTCAATTATTCTTATAGATAAGTATTTGTAATTCAAATCAATAAAAGAGCCTTTGAAAGGCTTTAAACGATTACGTCAATAGAATTTCACTATTTTTGCGACTATGTATTACACCGCTAATCGTACTAAAATTTTTAACAAAGCTCATGTTTTAAGTCTTTTCTTAGTTGTGTCAAGTTTTTCACTTCAAGCACAACAAGCTGTTTTTGATTGGGTAGGGAATTTTGAAGGCTATTATCACGAAAGAACTTCTTGTACTCAAAATGCTGAAGGGGATGTTATTAGTGCAGGTAGCTATTGGGCAAATCCAGATTTTGACCCAGGTGACGGTTTCGCTTATAAAGTCACTGAGGGGTTGAGAGATATCTTTGTTCAAAACTGGGATGCTGATCGGAACTTTCAATGGGTTAGTGTAGTTGGGGGGGAAGGTCATGATCAAGCTTATGATGTGAGCACAGATGATGATGGAAATATTTACGTCGTAGGCACTTTTGAAGAATCAGTAGATTTTGATCCTGATGATGCTGAATTCATGTTAGAATCAAGCGGTAATACGGATATTTTTGTTTTAAAATTAAACCCACTAGGTGAATTTGTTTGGGCACAGTCTTTTGGTAGCATATTTACAGAGGTCGGCTCAGGAATAACATTGGATGATTCGGGTAATTTATACATATGTGGTAGCTACAATGCTACTGTTGATTTTGACTTTGGTCCAGCGGTTAATGAGGTTACAGCCGACGAGACAGGTAATGATGCCTTTGTTTTAAAACTAAGCACTGATGGAGATTTTGTATGGGTGAAATCATTTGGTGCAGAAGACGCGGATTTTTGTAAAGAAATTGAGTTTGACGCTTTAGGGAGTCTTAGTTTAAGTGGTTATACGCGATCTGGCGCAGACTTCGATCCAAGTGACGAAGAATATTATTTAGATTTTGCCGACCTTAAAACAAGTTCTTTTGTTTCAAAATTGGACACAGATGGTGGTTTTTTGTGGGCGAAAATATTATCAGGTTCGGAGGGTGTTATAACAGATGGCATGACAACTGATGTGGATGGGAATATTTATATTATTGGTAATTTCTCGGATACAATATTTTTTAACATGCTGGAAGTTGTTGATACAGCTACAGCTGTTTCTTCCCATACGGATGCGTTTATAACAAAATATGAAGCAGACGGGAGTTATGCATGGGGGAGAACCTATGGAGGTGCAGGCGGTGAGTCTGCATATGGCATTCAATCTGATGGAGCAGACTTACTTTATATTTCAGGAGGATTTAGTGGAACAACTGATCTGGATCCAAATGAGACAACCGCAACATATAGTTCTGAGGGTTATTCAGATGCTTATATTCTGAAGTTAAACACAGATGGGATTTATATTTGGAGTGATGCGTTTGGCGGTGAAGGAACTGATCTTAGTTATGAAGTTTACCCTGATGGCAATGGGAATATTATTTCTATCGGATCATTTATGTTTGATGTAGACTTTGATAATTCAGAAGATGAAGCACTTATTTCGTTGCCCGGCACATTGAAACATCTCTATATTCTTAAATTAAAGGAATGTATTCCAGCAGACAGCACAGATTATATCACCGCTTGCTCAAATTATGTTTGGTCGGAAACAGGTTTCCTTTATACGAATACAAATACCTATACATACGAAACCGAATTTGGTTGTGATTCCACTCGAACGTTGGATTTGGTAATTAACGAGATCTCAACTGTTGTGAGTTTTGAGGGGTTGACAATTGTTGCAGAGCAGAACGACGCCAGTTATCAATGGATTGATTGTAATAACGACTATTTGCCAATTGATGGTGAGACGAATCAAGCCTTTAGCCCGACAATCAATGGACATTACGCTGTAATAATAACAACTGAAGAGGGGTGTACAGATACTTCAGCATGCACGCTTGTGGATTATATGAATATTGAAGTACAAAGCATGGGTATTCAAGTTTATCCGAATCCGGCATCAGGTGTGTTAATTATTAACAGTGCTATTGACTTACAGGGAACATATACTATTTACAACACGTCGGGTGAAATACTGCGTAAATCGATTTTAAATGAGGATCAACAAATTTTCATTCATGACCTCGCAACGGGGCTTTATTTTTTGCGTTTCGAAAATGGATTAGTCACTAGCTTTTCAAAAATTTAGCAAATAAGAAGTCGTCTAGTCAAATCATCCAGTAAAAGAGGCAATGTCTCCATCTCCTTAAGTCAAATCGAAAAGTAAAAGAGACAACGTCTCCATCTCCTTAAGTCAAATCGAAAAGTAAAAGAGATAACGTCTCCATCTCCTTAAGTCAAATCGAAAAGTAAAAGAGGCAACGCCTCCGCCAAGTAAAAGAGACAATGTCTCCATCTCCTTAAGTCAAATCGAAAAGTAAAAGAGGCAACGCCTCCGAAAAGTAAAAGAGGCAACGCCTCCTAGTCTAACTTCAACACTGCTAAGAAAGCTTCTTGTGGAACCTCTACACTTCCAACCTGACGCATTCTTTTCTTTCCTTTTTTCTGCTTCTCTAAGAGTTTACGTTTACGCGAAATATCACCACCATAACATTTGGCAGTTACATCTTTACGCAATGCCTTTATCGTTTCTCTTGAAACAATTTTAGCACCAATAGCTGCTTGAATAGGAATTTCAAATTGTTGTCTTGGAATCAATTCTTTCAGCTTAATGCAGATCTTTTTCCCTAAACTATGCGCATTACTTCTGTGCACTAATGCAGATAAAGCATCCACCTGATCTCCATTTAAAAGGATATCCATTTTCACTAAGTCAGATTTTTTATAATCAATTGGATGATAATCGAAAGAAGCATATCCTCTCGAAACTGATTTCAATTTATCATAAAAGTCAAAAACAACCTCACCCATTGGCATTTCAAATGTAATTTCAACACGTGTTTCTGTGAGGTAAACCTGGTTCTTTAACTCACCTCGTTTTTCAATACACAAATTCATGATCTGACCAACATAGTCAGATTTAGTAATTATTTGCGCTCGAATATAAGGCTCCTCAATATAGTCGATTCTTGATGGATCGGGTAATTCAGATGGATTGTTGACGACCATCATTTCATTATTCCTTCTTAAATAAGTCTTGTAAGATACGTTGGGCACAGTAGTAATAACAGTCATGTTAAACTCCCGCTCTAAACGCTCTTGAATAATTTCCATGTGCAACATGCCTAAGAATCCACAACGGAAACCAAAACCTAATGCTGCTGACGATTCTGGTTCAAAAACCAATGAAGCATCATTTAATTGTAACTTCTCCATTGAGTAGCGCAACTCTTCATATTCATCTGTGTCTACAGGGTATACTCCTGCAAATACCATTGGCTTCACATCTTCAAAACCTTTCACAATTTCCATTGTTGGATTAGCAACTGTTGTAATTGTATCTCCAACTTTTACTTCGTTGGCTTTTTTGATTCCAGAAATAATATACCCTACATCACCAGTCAAAACTTCTTTACGCGGCTCCATGTCCATTCGTAAAATACCAATTTCATCCGCGTAATATTCGCGTTCTGTATTCACAAACTTAACCAAATCACCTTTTTTGATTTTCCCGTTTAAAACACGGTAATAAGCAATAATTCCTCTAAATGAATTAAATACTGAATCAAAAATCATGGCTTGTAGTGGAGCATCAGGGTTACCTTTTGGCGCCGGAACTCTTGCAATAATAGCTTCTAATATTTCTTGAACACCTAGTCCAGTTTTACCACTTGCTGGAATAACATCTGATCGCTCGCATCCAATTAAGTCTACAATTTCATCAGTTACTTCATCAGGCTGTGCACCTGGTAAATCCATTTTATTTAAAATTGGAATAATTTCTAGGTCATTTTCTAAAGCTAAATATAGATTAGAAATTGTTTGTGCTTCAATACCTTGTGCTGCATCAACAATCAATAAAGCACCTTCACAAGCTGCAATAGATCGTGATACTTCGTATGAAAAATCAACGTGGCCAGGAGTGTCAATCAGGTTAAGTGTATAATCTATACCGTCTTGCGTATAATCCATTTGGATGGCATGACTCTTAATTGTGATCCCTCGCTCGCGCTCAATATCCATATCATCTAAAGCCTGACTCTGCATATCTCTATCGGATATTGTTCCGGTAGTTTGCAATAACCGATCGGCCAAGGTGCTTTTACCATGGTCAATATGTGCTATGATACAAAAATTCCTGATGTTCTTCATGTTACAAAAATAGGAGATTTTACTTTAACTACTCCTATCAAATGAACGAATAAAGTATAAGGAAATAGAATAAGCTCTAAAGACTTACTTAGCCTCATGCAATTTTTAGCATGATTTTTGCGTTATATGGGCAGTTGGATTGAGTCCTACCGTGGTAACGTAGGGCTTGGGTATATGGCCTTCCCTTGGTTTTTCCATGGGAAGGCTTCTTTTTTTGTAAATAATTCGCTATCTTCATCCTTCGACCCCGAAACAATTCTATTTTATTTTATGAAAGAGGAATACTTGCACCATGTGTTCAAGAAAAAAATGCTGGGGAATACGTTCAATACAATTAACAATAAAACGCTTAAAGTGCTCGATTTTGGTGAGCATAACACCAATGCTGGGCCTGATTTTTTAGATGCCAAAATCAGTTATGACGGACATGTTTGGGCTGGCCCAATTGAGTTCCATGTCAATGCTTCAGATTGGTATAAGCATAAACACCAACATGATCCGGCTTATGATAATGTGGTGGCGCACTTTGTTTACAAAAGTGATGCTGCGGTTCAGGTGAAAGATTTTATAATTCCAACAGTTGAAATTGCTGGACAGATAGATGCGAAACATTATCAAAAGTATAAAGGTTTAATGCAGTCTACGTCGAATATTTTATGTCGCGATCAAATCAGGCAAATAGATGAGGAGGTGATTAACAAACAATTAAATTTAAGTTTAAAAGAACGGCTTTGGCGAAAAGCACTCGTTGTGATTAAAGACATTGAGGCGAACGCAGGAAATCGAGATAAGGCATTTTTATTGGCAGTTGCGCGTGTTTTCGGTGGGCAAGTTAACCAATTGCCATTTCAAACTTTGGTAGAAAAATTGGAGGTAAAATGGCTCGCTAAACTGAATTATGATTCACTAAGGACTGAAGCGCTTATTTTTGGTATTTCTGGCTTGCTGAATTTTCAGTCAGAAGAGGATTACGTAAAGCAATTACAGACTGATTTCCTGTATCAAAAAAAAATGTTTGACATTGTAGAAATGCCATTGCAAAATTGGAAATATTCAAGAATGCGCCCGCATAACTTTCCAGATTTGCGCCTGGCACAATTCAATGGATGGTTAAATAGTCGCCCGCTTACAAATGATTTCTTAACAGCCAATTGGGACCTAGAAAACTGGAGGGACGGCTTCAAAGTTGAACTAGATCCGTTTTGGAAGAACCATTTTAGGTTAAAAGGTCCAGCTAACAAATTAGTAACAACCAAGCTTACGGATGGATTCATTGATTTAATTTTTATTAACGCCGTTGTACCATACATTTATGCCATTGGTTTGTGGGAAGGCAATGACGCTTATGCGCAACAAGCGCAGAAAATATTGAAACAAATAAAACCTGAAAAAAACACCATCATTAGTGAATGGAAAAAGACAGGGCTTAATGTCGCCTCAGCATTCGAAACGCAATCCTTATTAGAGTTAAAAAAACAAGGGTGTAATCGAAAAAAATGCTTATTTTGTGCCCTTGGAAAAACGATCTTAAGCCGTACCTGTTCGTAAGGTCTTTTGGTTGAACTAAAAAGTTCGAGTTCAAGATTTGTGAAGTCCAAAAGTTGTGAGTTTACTTTTGTAAATTAGTAAATTTTGGGCAAGCGTAACGTAGAAATTGGACTTTATAGACTAACTCTTAGAAGATGAATATTATTCAGAAAACAGCACTCTTTTTTGAACTCCGATCATTTGGAGTGAGTACTTGGTTTGCTCGTAAAACACGGGTTGAAGTTTCTAAAGTTCGACTCTTTTTTATATATGCATCATTTATCGGATTGGGGTCGCCAATAATTATTTACATGGTGATGGCTTTTGTATTAGAGCATAAGCACATCTTTAAATTGCAACGTCGAAGAAAATCGATTTGGGAAATCTAGAATGTTACTGAATTATAAATATTTCGCCAAGGTATATTATGCCATTTTTCTATTGGCAGTCGTCGTTTTAGTAGGAACGGTTGGGTTCATGATTGTTCAAGGATGGTCAATTTTGGATTCCTTTTACATGACAATTATTACGATTTCAACAGTTGGATTTAATGAAGTACATCCATTAACTGATGGCGGAAAATTGTTTGCTTCATTTCTAATTATAACAAGCTTCGGTACTTTTGCTTATGCCGTTTCAGCAATCACATCATACATTGTTGGTGGCGAGTATAAAGCATACTTTCAAGAATATAAAGCCTTAAAAACAGCAGAAAATATGGAAAACCATACTATAGTTTGTGGATACGGACGTGTAGGCAAACAAGCTGCACACGATTTACGTTTCTACAAAAAATCGTTCATTATTATAGAGAGAGATACTGAGATCACAGAGGATACTCGATATAATGACGTTGATTTTATCAGGGGAGACTCAACGGAAGACCCAGTATTGCTAAAAGCGAGTATTAAAAGTGCAACTTCATTGATTACAGCATTGCCAAAAGATGCTGATAATTTGTTCGTTGTGCTATCTGCTCGTGAATTGAATCCGAAACTAAAAATTATTTCTCGCGCATCCAGTTATTCATCCATGCGTAAATTAAGAATTGCTGGCGCAGATAATGTTATTATGCCAGATACCGTTGGTGGAGCGCATATGGCTTCATTGGTTGTAAATCCTGACATTATGGAGTTCATGGATTTGATTAAAGTTTCAGGTAAAGCGGCTGTGAATTTAGAGGAAATCACATTCCGTGAATTGCCTGAAGATGTAAAATACACGACTATTGGCGATTTACAAGATCGTTCACTATCGGGTTGCAATGTAATAGGCTATCGAACGGAAGATGGAGAATACATTATTAATCCTGCTACTGATTTGAAAATCACTCCCAATTCTAAATTATTTGTGTTAGGGAATCCTGAACAAATTAAAAAACTCAACACTATTTTCGGAATTAAAAAGTCCTAAAAAAAATTAATACATGATTATTCTCGTTACTGGTTCAAATGGACTTTTAGGACAAAAAATTGTTGGGCAATTATTAAAATCCAATATTCAGTTCATTGCCACTTCGCTTGGTGAGAATAGAAATTCTGCATGTCCTGCAATTAATTATCAATCGCTCGATATTACCAATGAGGAAGCCGTTATCACAATTTTTGATGAAGTAAAACCGACAATTGTAATTAACACGGCCGCTATGACAAACGTTGATGCTTGCGAGGAGGATGAGGATAATTGTAGAAAAATTAATGTACACGGTGTCGGCTTGTTATTTGCTGCATGTAAACAATCGGATGCGCATTTTATTCACTTGTCGACCGATTTTGTTTTTGATGGTGAGGCAGGTCCTTATCGTGAAATGGATAGACGAAATCCATTGAGTATTTACGCAAAATCTAAGGTAGATTCTGAAAATCTATTGATTAGGAGTGCTTATAAAAATTGGGCCATACTTAGAACCATAATTGTTTTTGGTGAAGGGGAGAACTTAAGTCGTTCAAACATTGTGTTGTGGGCAAAGTCTGCTTTAAAAAAGGGAGATCCACTAACCATTGTTAACGATCAATTTAGAGCCCCTACTTGGGCAGATGACTTAGCGTGGGCATGCATTCAAACCGCTAAAATAAAGGCTAACGGAATACTACATATTTCAGGTCCAGAAACTATATCAATTTATGAATTAGTCATTCGAGTTGGTAAATTTTATGGATTGAATACGAGTATTATTCAGCCCATTAGCTCACAAACCTTAAATCAAAAGGCAAAACGTCCAGCTAGAACTGGATTTGTGCTGAAAAGGGCAAAATCAACTTTGGGTTACGAACCTATGTCTTTGGAGCAAAGCTTGGCGCTAATCAAGAATTGAGTCCGACAAATTTTTTTATATTTGTTAAAAGTCGATAAGACTTAGCCACAAAACACTAAAACCATCTAATGAAAAAGCTGTTATTATTATTGTTTGCATTTGTTCCGTTTATTAATTATGCGGCAGAGCAAGGAATTGACGAAAAGATTGATAAGGTATTCGGAGATGCAACAGGTTGGTTTGTTTCAAGTATATTTTATGCTATTCCATTTACAGAAAATATTCAGGTTCCTTGGGTGCTTATCGTGTTAATTGGTGGCGCAATCTTCTTTACACTTTATTTTAAACTCATCAACTTTACCGGGTTTAAAACAGCTATACAAATTGTTCGTGGTAAATATGACGATATTGAGTCGGGTGGTGATGACCATGTTGAAGCGTCCGAAGCGGTGTTTACTGTAGATGGAGACAATCCTGACACCATTCGTGTAGAGCAAGATGCTGATCATCATGGCGAAGTATCACACTTTCAAGCTTTGACAGCGGCCTTGTCAGCAACGGTTGGTTTAGGTAATATTGCTGGGGTTGCGGTAGCCTTATCAATCGGTGGACCTGGAGCAACTTTTTGGATGATTGTGGCAGGTTTTATTGGTATGGCTTCAAAATTTACCGAATGTACCTTAGGTGTTAAGTATCGCGAGATAGATGAAAACGGGAAAGTCTTTGGTGGACCAATGTACTACCTTAAAAAAGGTTTGCGAGATAGAGGAATGGCTAAATTAGGTAAAGCTTTAGCAATCATCTTTGCCATAATGTGTATCGGAGGATCTTTTGGTGGTGGAAATATGTTTCAATCAAATCAGGCCTTCGCCATGTTAGAATCTTATGGTTCTACAAAAGGTGCAGATATTGAAAATTTTGATGAAACTGTTGGTGACCAAGTTAAATATCAATATTTTGTTACCAATGATGCGCTTGTTTCTAAGGTAGGCGAAGATTCAGTTTTTATGTCGGTTGGTGGTGAAAATTTGGCAATGACCAAAACTGATTTTATTAAAGATTCTATTGTGTTAGCCTCTGGTGTAGCGCCAACAAAAGATACAGATTTTGGTTTGTTAGCGGGAACAACAGTTTCCTACTCTACACCTGAATCAACGGTCTCTGTTGTTGAGTCAGTCAATAATGGTCAGATGGTTTTGAAAGATGGTGAAGGCACCATGACAATTACAGAAGCACAATTCAAAACTAGTGGTGTAGTGTCACCATTAACTGGAAGTGGTTGGATTTTTGGTCTAATCATGGCGGTATTAGTAGGGATTGTTATTATTGGTGGAATTAAAAAAATCGCGAAAGTAACAGACAAAATTGTTCCGTTTATGGTGGTAATTTATGTCGGTGCTGCATTAGTAATTCTTGGAATGAAGTTCGACCAAATCCCGAATGCATTTAGCCAAATATTTAACGGGGCATTTACTGGTTTAGGTATTGCAGGTGGAGCGTTCGGTGTTTTAATTCAAGGTTTTAGAAGAGCTGCTTTTTCAAATGAAGCTGGTATTGGGTCTGCCTCAATAGCTCACTCTGCTGTAAAAACAAAATATGCGGCTAGTGAGGGATTAGTTGCATTATTAGAACCGTTTATTGATACAGTAATTGTTTGTACAATGACAGCATTGGTTTTAATCGTAACCAACGGTGATGGCTCAATTATGACTTACGGGCAAGAGGTGAAACAAGGGGTTGAAGTAACATCTGCAGCATTTGGTTCTGTCATAAGTTTCTTCCCGCTCATTTTAACTATCGCAGTTATTCTCTTTGCATTTTCTACTATGATTTCTTGGTCCTATTACGGCTATCAAGCTTGGACATTCTTGTTCGGACGAAGTAAAAATGTGGAGTATGCTTATAAAGGCTTGTTCTGTTTATTTGTTATTGTTGGGGCGGCTTCGCAATTAGGCTCAGTTATTGATTTCTCAGACGCAATGATTTTCGCCATGCTAGTGCCTAACATGATTGGTTTATTCTTCCTCGCACCAAAAGCAAAAGAAGAGTTGGTTAGATTTATGAAGCGTATTAAACAACCAAAGGCCTAAATTTGAAACCATATTTCAATTTTAATCGGAAAGAAAAGATTGGTGTGGTAGCTTTGTCCACACTCATTCTTTTATTAACCGTTGTTTTGAATGTGGGGTATACAACTTATGTTCCAGATCCTTTTGATGTAGATGAATCTAAACTCGAATTTTTAGTCTTGGATAATTCTAATCAAGATGATCAAGATCGACAAAATCCCGATTCGCATTTTGATAAAAACGAAAACAAAGTTGTCATAACGGATTTTGATCCCAATACAATTGATTTGGAAAAATGGATCGAATTTGGATTTTCAGAAAAACAAGCGGCATCCATTATTAAATACAGAGAGAGCTACGGACCGTTTAAGAAGAAAGAGGATATAAAAAAGCTATACGTAGTAAGTGATGAAAAATATGCTGAATTAGAACCGTATATCATAATCCAAAAGGTTGAAAAACAAGAAAAGTTCACGCCTGATTATCCCATTATCGAAGCAACACAATTAGTTACTATTGTAGAATTAAATTCGGCAAGCAAAGAAGAGCTAATCTCAATTCAAGGCATTGGAGAGTATTTTGCTGACCGTATCATAAACTATCGATCTAAACTAGGCGGTTTTGTTGATTTTGAGCAAATTCAAGAAATGTCAATCCGTGATGAAGCTAAAGCGGCCATTTTAGAATTAACAAAGATTGATGCCTCCAAGGTCCAAAAAACAAACATTAATACAGCAACAAAGGATGAATTGAGAAGTGTACCATATTCCAACTGGCTAACCGTAGCCACAATTCTAAAATATCGCGATACGGAACAAATTACCAACCTTGACTTTTTAACCGAAACCGAAATTTCACTACAAGACAAAGCAAAATTTCAATTTTATATTGAATTTTAAATTTCGTTTGCTTGTTTAATACTATACGATTCGCTTGATTATTCCGTTCATGAAATATTTTTAATTTACGGTATCAAACCTTCGGTTTAATATTACTAACTTTACGTTCGCTAATTACGAGATATGATTATAAAAGAAAACGAAAGCCAAAAAATGATCCAGCAAATGGTGCGTGATTTTTCTGAAAAAGAAATCCGACCTAAAATGATGGAATGGGATGAAGCGCAAATTTTTCCAGTGGAGTTATTCAAGAAATTGGGTCACCTAGGATTAATGGGTGTGCTAGTGCCGCAAGAGTATGGTGGAAGTGGATTAGGCTATTTTGAGTACATCACGGTTGTGTCAGAAATTGCACAAGTATGTGGTTCAATTGGTTTATCTGTGGCAGCACATAATTCATTGTGTACTGGGCATATTTTATATCATGGTTCAGAAGAACAAAAAAAGAAATACCTACCCAAATTAGCTACGGCTGAGTTTATTGGTGCTTGGGGCTTAACTGAAACAGGAACAGGATCAGACGCTGGAGGAATGGCAACAACTGCTGTAAAGGATGGAGACCATTATGTAATTAATGGTTCAAAAAACTTTATAACGCATGCAATTTCTGGAGACGTTGCCGTTGTTATTGTTCGTACAGGCGAAAAAGGAGATTCTCATGGAATGAGTGCTTTTATTATTGAAAAAGGCACCCCTGGATTTATGGCTGGGAAAAAGGAAAATAAATTGGGAATGCGTGCTTCTGAAACTGCGGAGTTAATTTTTAACAATTGTAGAGTTCATGAAGATCAATTAATTGGAAAAGAAGGCGACGGATTCATTCAAGCAATGAAAGTGCTTGATGGTGGCAGAATTTCAATTGGAGCATTGGGCTTAGGAATTGCAAAAGGAGCTTTTAAAGCAGCTGTCAAGTATTCTAAAGAGCGCGAGCAGTTTGGTAAACCAATTTCTAAATTTCAAGGCATTGCTTTCAAATTGGCCGAAATGGGAACTAAGATTAAGGCGGCTGAACTTTTATTGTTAGAAGCAGCTGATAAAAAGAATAAGCACGAGCAAATGACAATGGAAGGAGCAATGGCCAAATATTATACTTCTGAAGTCGCTGTTGAAGTGTCTGTAGAAGCCGTGCAAATATTCGGTGGATATGGTTATACGAAAGACTTTCCGGTTGAAAAATTCTTCCGCGATTCTAAATTATGTACCATTGGCGAAGGCACCTCTGAAATACAAAAAATGGTTATTTCTAGAGAAATTTTAAAATAGATTTGTTAAAAAGTTTTTTTGCGCTATCTTTGCGCCCCTGATAAGATTATAATTAAACGAAAGATATGTTAATAATACCATTAAAAGAAGGCGAAAACATTGAGAGAGCACTCAAAAAGTATAAGAAGAAATTTGAGCGTACTGGAATGTTAAAAGACCTTAGAGCAAGACAACATTTTACTAAGCCATCTGTTTTGAACAGACAAATGAAATTGAAAGCCGCTTATGTAGAAGGCTTGAGAAGAGAAGAAATGTAAGAAACTTTTTCTTAAAAAATACGTTAAAGAGTATAGAGCAATCTATACTCTTTTTTTATGTCCTATACCGAAGATTTTAAAAACTACCTGATTCATGAGCGGCGCTATTCGCAGCACACAGTCTTGGCGTATTTAAAAGATTTGGAGCAGTTCTGTTTACTGCTGGACTTAGAGTCCGACATGACAGTAAAAGAAGTGAATCATAAAATGATGCGCTATTACCTTGTTGGGCTTGTCGATTTAGGTTTGGAGAATTCTTCCGTTAATCGCAAAATCTCTACTGTTAAGACATTTTTTAAGTTTTTGAGACAGCAAGGGGAGATAGAAGTAAACCCGGCAATCAAAATTCAAAGCTTAAAACAAAAAAAAGCACTACCGCAATTTGTGCCAGAAAAGCAATTATGGTCTTCTGAAATATTTGATGAAGAAAAAGAAGGGCATGATCGCGCATTAGTTGAATTAATTCTAGAACTTTTTTATCAAACCGGTATTCGTTTGAGTGAATTGATAAATCTAAAAGAACAAAACGTCAGTCACAGTCAAATTAAGGTTTTAGGGAAAAGAAATAAGGAGCGGATTATTCCTATTGCAAGTAAATTGTTTGATTTGATTCATGATTTCAGAAACATTAAGGATGAAAGTGGCCTGAAGTCCGAATTTCTAATGATTTCGAAGAACGGAAAAAAACTCTCACCAAAGTTTGTTTATAGTAAAGTAAATCACTATCTTGGAAAGGCTACGAATTTGAGTAAAAAGAGTCCGCATGTTTTGCGACACACCTTTGCTACTCATATGTTAAACAATGGAGCCTCATTGGAGTCCATCAAAAAACTATTGGGTCATACAGATTTGTCTTCAACGCAGATTTATACGCACAATTCGTTTAAGCAAATTAAAACCATTTACGAACAATCGCATCCTCGTGGTGCGGATCGGTAGTCTTACCGATAAAAACCTTTAAGAAATATGGATTTACAAGTGCATGCTGTCCATTTTGACGCAGACAGAAAATTGATCGATTTTATAAACAAGAGACTTGAAAAGTTAGAATTGTATTTTGATGATATTATACAGGGAGAAGTTTTCTTGAAATTAGGAAATCCTTCAGACCCAGAAAATAAGGTTGCAGAAATTAAACTGGCTATTCCAGGAAAAGACTTATTTGCTAAGAAACAGTGCAAAAGTTTTGAGGAAGCAACCGATCAAGCTTGTCAGGCTTTGAAACGCCAAGTTCAAAAGCATAAAGAAAAATTATCCGCATAAATTAAACCAAAAATTTTTAAAACGTCTCGAATTTGGACTCCCAATCGAGGCGTTTTTTTGTCTATTTGACTAAAAAATAACAACATATAGTATTTTTAGTTTATTTTTGGAACGTAACTTGTATAGGGAGATAAGAACAATTAAAATAAAGAAAATGAAAATAGTAGCAATGATAGTCGCCATGCTTGCATTAACACCAGCAATGGCTCAAACTAAAATCAGCGGTAATATAATGCCGAATGTAATGAAAGTTGGTGGAGAGTATTTGAAAATGAATGGTGGTGGCATTCGTGAAAAAATGTTTTTTGACCTCTATGTAGGTGTTTTGTATTTACAAGAGAAAACAACAGATGCTGACGCAATAATTAACGGAGATAAGCCAATGGCTATTAAAATTAAAATCATTTCTGGAATGGTGGACAATGAAAACTTTCAAGAAGCGCTTGAGGAAGGATTTGAAAAATCAACTGGCGGTAATGTAGCACCCTATCGAGATCGAATGGATCAAATGATGGATGTAGGCTTCGCAGATGACATTAAGACGAATGACGTCTATGATATTGTATATCAGCCAGGAATAGGTTGTACCTTATACAAAAACGACAATTCATTGGTGACTGTAACGGGCTTAGATTTCAAAAAGGCACTCTTCGGTGTATGGCTTTGCGACGACCCTGCTGATGCTGGCTTAAAGAAGAAAATGCTAGGTAAATAAAAAAAAAATAAAAAAAACTGAATTTTTGTTACCACAATAAAAATCTTTAGTATATATTTGCACTCCCGTTTGAAAAAAGCGGGAGTTTTTTAGTTCTTTTAATAGAGTAATTAACATTGAGATTTGCCTCTGTAGCTCAGCTGGCTAGAGCAGCTGATTTGTAATCAGCAGGTCGTGGGTTCGAGTCCCTCCAGAGGCTCAATTTTAATACTATTGTTTATGAAGGGGAGATACCAAAGCGGCCAACTGGGGCAGACTGTAACTCTGCTGACTTATGTCTTCGTAGGTTCGAATCCTGCTCTCCCCACTAAACAATATGAAGTAAATAGTATAAGCGGGAGTAGCTCAGTTGATAGAGCGTCAGCCTTCCAAGCTGAGGGTCGCGAGTTTGAGTCTCGTCTCCCGCTCAAAAATACATATAGCTGATCTCGGTTCGCCGAGATCGCTATTTGTGTTTAAATTTGTAAAGCAAAGACCGAGTCTAGTTTTGCATTTATAACGAATAAGCTATCAAACGTGATAGTTGTTATAAAAAGTTTATTGCCGGTGTAGCTCAGGGGGAGAGCGTTTCCTTGGTAAGGAAGAGGTCATGGGTTCAAATCCCATCATTGGCTCTGTAAAGAGGTAAGGATGGAAAGAAGGTTTGAATTGTGAATCTGAATGCCATGGACGTTTTGTCGCGGGTTTGTTCAGTTAAATTGAACGCCGTCATTGGCTCTAAAGGATAAGTACGCACTTTTGTAAAGTGTGTTTTGTTGTTGTATAATTTTGATTTAATAATAAAGTAAACAATTGTAGATTATGGCTAAGGAAAAATTCGACCGTTCCAAACCGCATGTGAATATTGGAACTATTGGTCACGTTGATCACGGGAAAACGACTTTAACAGCTGCTATCACTGTAGTGCTAGCCAAAGCAGGAGGAGCAGAAGTTAGAGATTTTGATACGATCGATAACGCACCGGAAGAAAAAGAAAGAGGAATTACTATTAATACTTCACACGTGGAGTATGAAACAGAAACTAGACACTACGCTCACGTAGATTGTCCAGGTCACGCCGATTATGTGAAAAACATGGTAACTGGTGCTGCTCAAATGGATGGTGCTATTTTAGTTGTAGCTGCTACTGATGGACCTATGCCTCAAACTAGAGAGCATATCCTATTAGGAAGACAAGTTGGAATTCCACGTATGGTTGTATTCATGAATAAAGTGGATATGGTTGATGATGAGGAATTATTAGAATTAGTAGAAATGGAAATCAGAGAATTGCTTTCTTTCTACGAATATGATGGAGATAATGCTCCAGTAATCCCAGGATCTGCTTTAGGTGGATTGAATGGTGATGAAAAATGGGTTGGTTCAATCACAGAGCTTATGGCTGCTGTTGATGATTATATTGAATTACCAATTAGAGATACTGAAAAAGATTTCTTAATGCCAGTAGAGGATGTATTCTCAATTACTGGACGTGGTACTGTTGCTACAGGGAAAATCGAAACTGGTGTAATTAACTCTGGTGAAGAAGTAGATATCTTAGGAATGGGTGACGAGAAATTAAAGTCAGTTGTTACAGGTGTTGAAATGTTCCGTAAAATCTTAGATAGAGGAGAAGCTGGCGATAACGTTGGTCTTTTATTAAGAGGAATTGAGAAATCTGAAATCAGAAGAGGGATGGTAATCGCTAAGCCTGGTTCAATTACTCCACATACTAAAATTAAAGCTGAGGTTTATATCCTTAAAAAAGAAGAAGGTGGACGTCACACTCCATTTCACAATAAATATAGACCACAGTTCTATTTAAGAACAACAGATGTTACCGGTGAAATCATCCTTGAAGATGGAAGAGAAATGGTAATGCCTGGTGATAACGTTACTATTACAGTAAACCTTATCGTTCCAGTTGCAGTTAACAAAGGGTTAAGATTTGCAATTAGAGAAGGTGGTAGAACTGTAGGTGCAGGTCAGGTTACTGAGATTATCGAGTAATTAAGACACACATAGAATATTGACAGAATCCCGTCAGCCTTAGGCTGACGGGAATTCGTCTCTACGGGCGTAGTTCAATGGTAGAATGTCGGTCTCCAACACCGCTGATGAGGGTTCGAATCCTTCCGCCCGTGCAAAGTGTGAAGCACGAAAAGAAGTTGAAGTAGCTGATAGGGGTTCGTCCCGATAGCTATCCAAATTTCTGCCCGTGCAAAACAGAAGAAATGAATAATTTGTTTCTTTGCAGAATGAAATAAAAAAATAGATACGTGGCTAACATTATACAATACATAGAAGAGTCTTTTAGCGAATTGGTACACAAAGTAACTTGGCCAACATGGGATCAGTTACAAAGTAGTTCAATCGTTGTGCTTGTAGCCTCTGTACTCTTTGCGCTGATGATCTTCGTAATGGATTATATTTTTGGAATTAACATTAAACTAGAAGATAATCAGGCCGTGGCTCCACTTTGGAGTGGAATACTTGGGTTTTATTATGAGTTAGTTGGAGCATATAAATAATCGATTTAACATGGCTGAAATTAAGAAACGTTGGTACGTTGTTAGAGCGATTGGCGGAAAAGAAAGAAAAGTTAAGGATTATATTGACCTTGAAATCAAGCGTCACAAATTGGAGCACTTAGTAGGTCAAGTTTTGATTCCTACAGAGAAAGTATACCAAATCCGCAACGGAAAAAAAATTAGTAAGGAAAAGAATTACCTACCAGGATATGTGCTTATCGAAGCAAGTCTTGAAGGGGAAGTTCAGCACATTATTAAAAGTGTACCTAATGTTATAGGGTTTATGGGAGCTGTTAAAGGCGGTGATCCAATGCCTATGCGTACAAGTGAAGTGAATAGAATTCTTGGTAAAGTTGATGAATTGGCTGAGCAAGAAGAAGAAATGAACATACCATTTGTTGAAGGTGAAACCGTTAAAGTTGTTGACGGACCGTTTAACGGATTTAATGGTGTGATCGAGGGAGTGAATGAGGAGAAGAAAAAACTGCAAGTAATGGTAAAGATCTTTGGTCGAAAAACTCCATTGGAGTTAAGTTACATGCAAGTTGAAAAAACAAATTAAGCGTAGTATATTAACGTGTAGGAGTACTGCTCGAATGAAATAGAATGTTTCCCATTCGAGAATAACGGTATGTTTGACTACAAAAAACAAACATATAATGGCAAAACAAGTTGATGGATTAATCAAGCTTCAAATCAAAGGAGGAGCAGCTAATCCTTCACCTCCAGTAGGACCTGCATTGGGTGCAAAAGGGGTGAACATCATGGAGTTCTGTAAGCAGTTTAATGCTAGAACCCAGGAGAAAGCAGGAAAAGTACTTCCAGTTGTTATTACTGTATATGGAGATAAGTCTTTTGACTTCGTTGTTAAAACACCTCCAGTTGCAGTTCAATTACTAGAAGCAGCTAAACTGAAATCGGGTTCGGCAGAACCTAATCGAATTAAAGTAGCAAAAGTAACATGGGATCAAGTAAGAGCAATCGCTGAAGATAAAATTCAGGATATGAATGCTTTTAAAGTTGAGTCTGCTATGAAAATGATAGCCGGTACTGCACGCAGTATGGGTATCACAGTTCAGGGCGCATTTCCAGAATCTAATTAATTGAGCAATGGCTAGAATAGGTAAGAAAAGAAAAGAAATCTTGGGCAAGATTGACCAAGAGAAAGCTTATAGTGTGTCTGAAGCTTGCGCATTAGTGAAGGAAATTACTACAACTAAATTTGATGCATCTATTGATGTTGCAGTTCGTTTAGGAGTTGATCCCCGTAAAGCAAATCAAATGGTTCGTGGAACTGTAGCTCTACCTCACGGTACAGGTAAAGATGTTAAAGTATTAGTACTTTGCACACCTGACAAAGAGGCTGAAGCAACAGAAGCAGGAGCAGATTACGTTGGCTTGGATGAGTACATCACAAAAATTAAAGGTGGATGGACTGATGTTGACGTTATTGTAACTATGCCCTCAGTAATGGGGAAAGTTGGAGCTTTAGGTAGAATATTAGGGCCACGTGGTCTAATGCCTAATCCAAAGACAGGTACAGTAACTATGGACGTTGCTAAAGCCGTTACAGAAGTTAAAGCAGGTAAGATTGATTTTAGAGTTGACAAATTTGGTATTATTCACGCGGCAGTTGCTAAAGCTTCTTTCGAAGCAATCAAAATCCAGGATAATGTCAATGAATTGTTAAACACAATCATGAAGCTTAAACCGACAGCGGCAAAAGGAATATACGTAAAAAGTATTAACATTAGTTCAACTATGAGCCCAGGTATCTCTTTAGATACTAAGGCTTACGCAACCTAATAAACCCCGAAATTATGACAAAAGAAGAAAAATCACAGTACATTGAAGACTTGGCTGCAAAGCTGTCTGAAACGGGTGTTTTCTATTTGACTGATACGGCAGGTTTAACTGTTGAGACTGTCAACCAATTAAGAGAAAAGTGTTTCAAAAGTAGCATTGAGTTACGTGTTGTAAAAAACACATTGCTTAGAAAAGCTATGGAAAGCATTGAAGGAACAGATTATGAAGAACTTTATGGAGTTCTTGCTGGACCTACTGCTATCATGTTCTCTGAAGTTGGAAACGCACCGGCAAAGTTGATTAAAGATTTCCGTAAGAAAAACGATAAACCACTTATTAAAGGGGCATTTATCGAAGAGTCTATCTACACTGGAGACGAAAACTTAGAATTCCTAAGTTCAATCAAAAGTAAAGAAGAGCTTATCGGAGACATCATTGGCTTGCTACAATCACCTGCTAAAAACGTTATTTCTGGACTTATGTCTGGTGGTAACACAATCGCAGGTCTTATTAAAACGCTTTCGGAAAGAACGGAAGCATAATTATTTTTATCAATAACCTTAATTAAAACAAAATAAAATGGCTGAATTAAAAGAATTCGCAGAACAACTAGTTAACCTTACAGTAAAAGAAGTTAACGAATTAGCAACTATCCTTAAAGATGAGTATGGAATCGAGCCTGCTGCTGCTGCAGCTGCTGCTGGACCTGCTGCACCTGGTGCTGGAGAAGAAGTTGAAGCTCAAACTGAGTTTGACGTAATCTTAACTGCTGCAGGTGGATCTAAACTTGCTGTTGTGAAATTAGTGAAAGAATTAACTGGAAAAGGGTTAAAAGAAGCTAAAGAATTAGTAGATAGTGCACCGGCTGCAGTTAAAGAAGGTGTATCTCAAGACGAAGCTAACGGTCTTAAGACTGAGTTAGAAGCGGCTGGAGCAGAAGTTGAAATTAAGTAACAATACTTGAAATTTACAGGATAGGCACTGCTCTTTTGAGCATGTGCCTACTCCTGTTTTATAGTTCACACATTTAGAATTAATTTTCTTTAATAAAAAAAATTAGCCTTGGTACCAAATAATATAACTAAAGAAAGAATCAATTTTAGAAGCCAAACGGCACTGTTTGAATACCCTGATTTCCTAGATATTCAGTTGCAGTCGTTCAGACAATTCTTTCAGTTGGAGACAACACCAGAAAACAGAAGTGACGAAGGTCTTTTCAAGGTGTTTAGTGAAAATTTCCCTATCACTGATACTAGAAATCAATTCGTACTCGAATTCTTAGATTATTTCGTTGACCCCCCGCGCTACACTATTACTGAGTGTATCGATAGAGGGTTAACTTATAGTGTGCCATTAAAGGCAAAGCTGAAATTGTATTGTACAGATCCTGAACATGAGGATTTTGAAACAATCGTTCAAGACGTTTATTTGGGTACAATACCATACATGACACCTAAAGGTTCTTTTGTAATTAATGGTGCTGAACGTGTAATCGTTTCTCAGTTGCATAGATCTCCCGGAGTTTTCTTCGGACAGTCTAGACATGCTAACGGAACGAAATTATACTCTGCGCGTATTATTCCTTTTAAAGGTTCGTGGATCGAATTCGCTACTGATATCAATTCAGTAATGTATGCGTATATCGATCGTAAAAAGAAATTGCCAGTTACTACTTTATTCCGTGCACTCGGATTTGAAAGTGATAAAGATATATTAGAAATTTTCGATCTTGCTGATGAGGTTAAAGCAACCAAAGCAGGTTTGAAAAAAGTATTGGGACGTAAATTAGCTGCAAGAGTTTTAAAAACTTGGGTAGAAGATTTCGTAGATGAGGATACAGGAGAAGTTGTTTCTATTGAGAGAAACGAAGTATTATTAGATCGTGAATTATTATTGGAACAAGAGCATCTTGATTTGATTTTAGACGCAGGTGTTAAATCTGTGATCTTACACAAAGAAAATGTGAATTCTGCAGATTTCGCAATTATCTATAATACTTTACAAAAAGATACTTCTAACTCTGAAAAAGAAGCTGTTGAACATATATACCGTCAATTACGTAACGCTGAGCCGCCTGATTTTGAAACGGCGCGTGGTGTATTCGAAAAACTATTCTTCTCTGATTCAAGATATGATTTAGGTGAAGTTGGACGTTATAGAATCAATAAAAAATTAGGGTTAGATACAGATATTGAACAAAAAGTACTAACGAAAGAGGATATCATCCTTATCGTAAGATACTTGATCGAATTAATTAACGCGAAAGCGGAGATTGATGATATTGATCACTTGTCAAATAGACGTGTAAGAACAGTTGGTGAGCAGTTGCACAATCAATTTGGTGTTGGTTTAGCACGTATGGCTAGAACAATTCGTGAAAGAATGAACGTTAGAGATAACGAGGTCTTTACACCAATTGATTTAATTAACGCAAAAACGCTTTCTTCTGTAATTAATTCATTCTTCGGAACAAATCAGCTTTCTCAGTTCATGGATCAAACCAATCCATTATCGGAGGTAACGCACAAAAGAAGACTTTCTGCACTAGGGCCAGGAGGTTTATCTCGTGAAAGAGCAGGATTTGAGGTTCGAGATGTTCACTACACGCACTATGGTCGTCTTTGTACGATTGAAACACCAGAGGGACCAAACATTGGTTTGATTTCTTCTTTATGTGTATTTGCGAAAGTAAATAAACTTGGATTTATCGAAACACCTTACTGGTCTGTGACCAAAGGGAAAGTAGATCATTCTGGAGTGCCTACTTATTTAAGTGCTGAAGAAGAAGAGTCGAAGATTATCGCACAAGCGAGTATGGCAATCGACAAAACTGGAAAGTTTACTGACGAGAAAATTAAAGCAAGATTAGAGGGTGATTTCCCTGTTGTTTCTCCAGATGCAATTGCATTAATGGATGTTGGAACTAACCAAATTGCTTCGATTGCTGCATCTTCTATTCCATTTTTGGAGCATGATGATGCCAATCGTGCCCTGATGGGATCAAATATGATGCGTCAAGCGGTACCATTATTAAAACCAAATTCGCCAGTAGTTGGTACTGGAATTGAAGGTATTGTTGCCAGAGATTCTCGTGTTTTGATTAATGCTGAAGGAGATGGTGTTGTTGAATATGTAGATGCTAACGAAATCAAAATTAGATATAACTTATCTGACGCTGATAAATTGGTAAGCTTTGATGGAGATCTTAAAACATATGCTTTAACGAAATTCCAGAAAACAAACCAGAGTACTACAATCAACCTTAGACCAATTGTGTCAAAAGGAAGTAAAGTTTCAAAAGGACAAGTTCTTTGTGAAGGTTATGCAACGCAAGCAGGTGAGTTGGCTTTAGGTCAAAACTTGAAAGTGGCTTTTATGCCTTGGCAAGGTTATAACTTTGAGGATGCAATTGTGATCTCTGAAAGAGTTGTTCGTGAGGATATCTTTACTTCAGTTCATATTGATGAGTACTCTATTGACGTACGTGATACAAAACGTGGTCTTGAAGAATTAACTGCTGATATTCCAAACGTTTCTGAAGAAGCTACAAAAGATTTGGATGAAAACGGAATCATTAGAGTTGGTGCTGAAATTAAAGAGGGCGATATCTTAATTGGTAAGATTACTCCAAAAGGAGAAACAGATCCATCACCAGAAGAAAAATTACTAAGAGCAATCTTTGGTGATAAAGCTGGAGATGTAAAAGATGCTTCATTGAAAGCTTCTCCATCTTTAAGAGGTGTTGTAATTGCTAAAAAATTGTTCTCAAGAGCAATTAAAGATAGAAAGACTAAAGCAAAAGATAAACCAATGCTAGCGCAATTGGATGCTGACTACGAAGTAGAAGCAGGACAATTAAAAGGAGTGTTGATTGACAAATTGCTTAAGATTTTAACAGATCACAAATCTGCAGGTGTATTTAATAACTTTAAAGAAGAAATTCTTAAAAAAGGAATTAAGTTCTCTGAAAAGAATTTGATGATTGTTGACTTTAGTATTGTAAATCCATATGATTGGACAAAAGATGCTGAAATCAATAAATTAATCCAACGTGTGTTACACAACCACTCGATTAAGGCAAACGATTTATTAGGAATCTACAAACGTAAAAAATTCCAAATCTCTGTTGGTGATGAATTACCAACGGGAATTGTGAAAATGGCGAAAGTATATGTTGCTAAGAAACGTAAGTTGAAAGTGGGTGATAAGATGGCGGGTCGTCACGGAAATAAAGGTATTGTTGCCAATATTGTTCGTCAAGAAGATATGCCGTTCTTAGATGATGGAACACCAGTTGATATTGTATTGAATCCATTAGGTGTACCATCTCGTATGAACCTTGGTCAGATTTATGAAACAGTTTTAGGATGGGCAGGAATTGAGTTAGGTGTTAAATTTGCCTCTCCAATTTTTGACGGTGCTTCAATTGAACAAATCAATGATTATACTGATAAAGCAGGTGTACCTAGATTTGGTAGAAGTTACTTAATTGATGGTAACACAGGTGATCGTTTTGATCAACCGGCTACTGTAGGTGTGATTTACATGCTGAAATTAGGTCACATGGTTGATGATAAGATGCACGCTCGTTCAATCGGACCATATTCATTAATTACGCAACAACCATTGGGCGGTAAAGCCCAGTTCGGTGGTCAACGTTTTGGTGAGATGGAAGTTTGGGCATTAGAGGCTTATGGAGCATCTAATATCTTAAGAGAAATCTTAACTATCAAATCGGATGATGTAATCGGAAGAGCGAAAGCTTACGAGGCAATTGTTAAAGGTGAAAACTTCGGTGAACCAGGAATTCCTGAATCATTCAACGTATTGTTGAACGAATTAGCTGGATTAGGTTTGAATATCACCTTGGATTAATTATTAAAGAAAAAAGAAATTAGATAATTTTAAGGGAGACTTCGAGAACCTCAGACTCCCTTAAAATATGTCTTTAATCTGAAAGAAATATGGCTTATAGAAAAGAGCAAAAAACGAGAAGTAGTTTTAATAAGATAACGATTAGTTTGGCTTCTCCTGAAATGATTTTAGAAAAATCATTCGGGGAAGTTTTGAAGCCTGAAACTATTAACTATCGAACTTATAAACCAGAACGTGACGGACTATTCTGTGAAAGAATTTTCGGACCTGTAAAGGATTATGAGTGTCATTGCGGAAAATACAAGCGTATTCGATATAAAGGAATCGTTTGTGACCGTTGTGGTGTTGAAGTTACAGAGAAGAAAGTACGTCGCGAGCGTATGGGGCACATTTCATTAGTTGTTCCTGTTGCACACATCTGGTACTTCAGATCTTTACCGAACAAAATTGGATACCTTTTAGGTTTGCCAACAAAAAAATTGGATCAAATTATCTATTACGAAAGATATGTTGTGATTCAAAAAGGTATTGCTGAGCGTTTAGATGGCGAAGAGCTAAACTACATGGACTTCTTAACAGAAGAAGAGTATTTAGACATTTTGGATGAAATGCCAAAAGAAAATCAATATTTAGAAGATTCAGATCCGAATAAATTTATTGCAAAAATGGGTGCTGAGGCATTACATGATTTATTGCAACGTTTAGAATTGGATACTTTATCTTATGACTTAAGACATAAAGCAAATACTGAAACGTCTCAACAACGTAAAAAAGAGGCCTTAAAGCGTCTACAAGTTGTTGAGTCTTTAAGAGATTCGCAAACTAGAGTTGAAAACAGACCAGAATGGATGATCGTTAAGGTTGTTCCTGTTATTCCACCGGAATTAAGACCCTTAGTTCCTTTAGACGGAGGTCGTTTTGCAACATCTGATTTAAATGATTTATACAGACGTGTAATTATTCGTAATAACCGTTTGAAAAGATTATTGGAGATTAAAGCACCAGAAGTTATTTTGAGAAATGAGAAGCGTATGCTTCAAGAATCTGTTGATTCTTTATTCGATAACTCAAGAAAGTCATCTGCTGTTAAAACAGAATCAAACAGACCATTAAAATCATTATCTGATTCCTTAAAAGGTAAGCAAGGACGTTTCCGTCAAAACTTACTAGGAAAAAGGGTTGATTATTCAGCACGTTCTGTAATTGTTGTAGGACCAAACTTGAAATTACACGAGTGTGGTTTACCTAAAAACATGGCAGCTGAGTTATTCAAACCGTTTATCATCAGAAAACTGATCGAAAGGGGGGTTGTTAAAACTGTAAAATCTGCAAAGAAAATAGTTGATAAGAAAGAACCAATTGTGTGGGATATCTTGGAGAACGTATTAAGAGGCCATCCGGTACTACTTAACCGTGCACCAACACTACACAGACTAGGTATTCAAGCTTTCCAACCTAAATTGATCGAAGGAAAAGCAATTCGCCTTCACCCATTAGTTTGTACGGCCTTCAATGCCGATTTTGATGGGGATCAAATGGCAGTTCATTTACCATTAGGTAATGCTGCAGTTTTGGAAGCACAAGTATTAATGTTGTCTTCTCACAATATCCGTAACTCTGCAAATGGTGCACCTATTACTGTACCGTCTCAGGATATGGTCTTGGGACTTTACTACATCACGAAGTTGAAAAAAACTACGGATGAAGTAACAGTTAAAGGTGAAGGAATGACTTTTTACTCTCCAGAAGAGGTGATTATCGCCAAAAATGAAGAGGCAATTGACATTCATGCAAGTATTAAGGTAAGAACAAAAGATGTTGATGAGGATGGAAATCCAATTACACATATTGTTGAAACAACAACAGGACGTGTCATCTTTAACCAAATGGTTCCTGAAGAGGTAGGATATGTTAATGATATATTAACTAAAAAGGCTTTAAGAGATATTATCTCTAAAGTATTAGCTGTTTGTGGTACTGCTCGTACAGCTCAATTCTTAGATGATATCAAAGGATTAGGTTATCACATGGCCTTTAAAGGTGGATTATCGTTCGTATTGGATGATGTAATTATTCCGCCGGAAAAAGATCAGATGGTTGAAAAAGCCAATAAGGATGTTGATGAAGTGATGGTGAACTATAACATGGGTCTTATCACAAACAACGAACGTTATAACCAAATTATTGATATTTGGACGCATACAAATACAAGATTAACGTCTGTATTAATGAACCGTTTAACAAGCGATCAGCAAGGATTCAACTCTATTTATATGATGATGGATTCTGGTGCTCGTGGATCTAAAGAGCAAATTCGTCAGCTTTCAGGAATGAGGGGTCTAATGGCGAAACCGCAAAAATCTGGAGCATCTTCACAAGATATTATTGAGAATCCAATTCTCTCTAACTTTAAAGAAGGTCTTTCGGTATTAGAGTACTTTATTTCTACTCACGGTGCTCGTAAAGGTTTGGCCGATACAGCATTGAAAACGGCAGATGCAGGTTACCTTACAAGACGTTTGGTTGATGTTGCTCAGGATGTAGTAATTAATGAAGAAGATTGTGGAACCTTAAGAGGAGTTACAGTTGTCGCATTAAAGAAGAATGATGACATTGTTGAATCATTATATGACAGAGTTTTAGGTCGTGTAACAGTTCATGATGTATATGTTCCTGGAACAGAAGAATTAATCGTTGCATCAGGTGTTCAGGTAACTGAACCAATTGCTAAGAAAATTGCTGCGGCAGATATTGAAGAAGTTGAAGTACGTTCAGTACTAACTTGTGAAATGAAGCGTGGTGTTTGTGCTAAATGTTACGGACGTAACCTTTCATCAAGCCAAATGGCTGTTAAAGGTGATGCAGTTGGTGTAATTGCAGCACAATCTATTGGTGAACCGGGTACACAGTTAACGCTGCGTACATTCCACGTTGGGGGTACGGCATCAAATATTACTGATGATTCAAGCTTAGTGGCCAAATTTGATGGTCAATTAGAAATTGAAGAATTAAAAACTGTAAAAGCTAAAGATAAAGATGGAAATGCTGTTGAAATGGTCTTAGGACGATCAGGTGAAGCAAAAATTTCTCATCCTGACACTGGAATCGTAATGATGACAGCTAACGTACCTTACGGTGCGCAAATGGTATCTAAAGCTAGCGGATTAGTTAAAAAAGGAGATGTCATTTGTAAATGGGATCCATACAATGCAGTAATCTTGTCTGAAAGTAAAGGACAAGTAATGTTCGAAAATATTATTGACGGTGAAACATTCCGTGAAGAAATTGATGAGCAAACTGGATTTAGAGAAAAAGTAATTACTGAGAATAGAAGAAAGAAGAATGTACCTACGGTAACGCTTGTTGATTCTAAGAAAAACCCGATTCGTTCTTATAACTTACCTACAGGAGCACATATTATTGTAAGTGATGGAGATAAGATTGAAGCAGGTGTAATCTTAGTGAAGATACCACGTGTTGCTGGTAAAACTGGGGATATTACAGGGGGTCTACCTCGTGTAACTGAGTTATTCGAAGCACGTAACCCTTCAAACCCTGCTACAGTTTCTGAAATTGATGGTATCGTTTCATACGGTAAAATCAAAAGAGGTAACCGTGAGGTAATTATTGAATCTAAAACGGGTATTATTCGTAAATACTTGGCGCCTTTATCAAAACATATCTTGGTTCAAGAGAATGATTTTGTTAAAGCAGGTCAATCGTTAACGGATGGTGCTATTACACCAAAAGATATCTTGAATATTAAAGGGCCAACGGCCGTTCAAGAATACTTAGTGAATGAGGTTCAAGAAGTTTACCGATTACAAGGGGTGAAAATTAACGACAAACATTTTGAGGTAATTGTACGCCAAATGATGTTGAAAGTTGAGATCACACAAGCTGGTGATACTGCTTTATTAGAAAACCAAAATGTGCACAAAGCTGATTTCTTTGATGAGAATGATGCATTGTTCGGCAAAAAGGTTGTTGTTGAGCCAGGAGAATCTGATTCTATGAAAGCAGGTCAAATTATCACTGCACGAAGATTGAGAGATGAAAACTCTATGTTAAAACGTAAGGATAAAGCCTTAGTTGAAGCAAGAGAAGCAATTCCTGCAACTTCTTCACCGGTGTTACAGGGGATTACAAGAGCGTCGCTACAAACGCGAAGCTTTATCTCTGCAGCATCATTCCAGGAAACTACTAAAGTACTGAATGAGGCAGCCTTAAATGGTAAAGAAGATTACTTGTTAGGATTGAAGGAAAATGTAATTGTTGGACATAAAATTCCAGCAGGAACAGGATTCAGAGAATTTCAACACTTAGTTGTCGGAAGCCAAGCTGAATATGATCAGTTGACACAAGACAAAGAGTAATCGATTCAAATAAATTTATAAAAGCCTAGACATTTATCGTCTAGGCTTTTTTTGTATCTTTAAGTTAACTACTGAAAAACGAAACAATGAGCGAAACTAAAAAGTCAAAAAACCCCAATCATATTAATATTGAATTGCCAGAAGAAGTGGCTGAAGGGCAGTATACTAATTTGTCAATCATCACACATTCTACGAGTGAGTTTATCGTTGACTTTGTTCAATTAATGCCAGGTGTTCCTAAAGGTAAGGTGAAATCTAGAGTCATTATGACACCAGAGAACGCCAAGAAATTAATGCTCGCAATGCGCGATAATATTACCAAATACGAAGCATTACACGGTAAAATTAAAACGCATGAACAACAGCAGGCTATTCCAATGAATTTTGGTGGGCCAACTACTGAGGCGTAATACTTTATATAGTATTTAATAAGTCGTGTTTGCTTTAAAAGTTTGCACGGCTTTTTTGTTTTTGGCATAGTTAAATGTAGAGAAGAGCTTCTACTGCGGGTCGCCTGTGATAATTGTCTCTCCTATTTGAACAATATTTTTCGATTGCGTTAGCTGGAATTCTTTATAATAGATGTCACCTGAAATGATATAACTTGTTATAGTGTCTTTAGTGGAGTTTAAATGCGGATTTTTAATTTGAGAGAATTCATGAATGTGTTCCGGCACGTATAGAGAGGTATCAATTAGATACAAATTATAGGTCCAATTACTACGCACATCTGAATATTGTTGAATTAAGACATCTTTTACTCCATCAGAATTGTAATCTTCAAATTCGAAACGCTGGACAAAACTATATACAGAGTCTCTGTAAACTATTTCTTCATCTTTTAGAAACACAAATTCCGAATTTGGTCCGTTATAAATCTTATCAGAATAATTCGTCCAAAGTTGTACAGTTATATTTTCACCTGGATAGAGAGTGTCGCAGTAAACTTCTTCAAAACCTTTTATTAGAGGTTCTAACGGGTTCGCTTGGTTTATAGCCGATCTACTTAGCTCAATGGACTCTTTTGGACTGGTCTCAGCCTCTAATGTGGAATGGGCAAATAAAAGTAAAAGTGGTATGAAAATTAAACGCATAATTAAATCTAGCTATTTGTTCTAAGAGAAAACTAGAACCAAGAGATATATCAAAAATGATTTATTTTCCGTTTAGATTTATTACGAATTCGTCACAACCTAAGAGGATCTAGGCTAATTAAATGGATTACTTGCATTTATAAGTGCAAAGTAACAACTAGTTTAAAATTCTAACCTGTAGTATATGTTAGGGAAAAAGCTTGTTGATTTTATCTCAACCTCTTTGTCAAGCACAGTATCATATTCTCTATACAATGCATTTCCATTATTCAATAAGTTTTTGACTTGAATAGCCCAAACAGATTTACGTTTTTTCTTATTGATAGTATAGCTGAAGTTAAAGTCTAAAAACAGCAACGTTTCACCTTTTTCTGTAAATGCTAAAGACTCATCATAAATTGTTTCTTGCTCGAGTTTAGAATTTAAAAAATCTAAAGGTGTATAAACTTGTCCACCTAGTACGTTTAAACTTCCATTCCAACTAAATGCTCTGTATCTATCTACTCCTTTTTTAGTTTGTGAAGCTCTTAATTTGTATTCTTTTCCAATAATAAATCTTAAGTTATAATTATTGTCAAAAGCTGAGCTTCTTTGAACGCCATCACCTGCGGTGTATAAAGATCTCCAGAAGCTTGAGTTAAAAATGTAATACAAGCCATTGTCAGTATATCTTTCAAAACCTATATCAATTCCATAGTTTTGACCAGTTCCAGAATTTGTTAGGGTTCTTAAATCACTTAACTCTTCAAGGTTAATTGTAGAGAAAGTTAAACTATCTACCGGTACATCATACAATTGTTGATAGTAAGCTTCAATCCTTAATCTGTGATTTGTAAACACTTTCCCTCTATATCCTACGATATAATGGATAGCCTTAGAGAGTCCTAAATTTTTATTTGGATTAACTATTTCGCCAGATGAACTTGTTTCTTCATATAAGTAAGTTGCATAATTCTCTACTTGACTATGCATTCCAGAAGAAAGAGATATACTGTGCTTTGGATTTAGTTGATAATTAAGACTTAGTCTTGGTTCGATAGTTTGTTGATTGGTTACATCATAATTTAAGTAGTGCGCACCAGCTAAAATGTTAAATTTTTCAGTGATTGAAAACTTAGATTGAGTATATGCTTTCAAAAGGTTGCTTCTACCGCTGCCATCCATTAACACAATTTGTTTGTTTTGATTAAAGCTGAATTTCTCAGCTCTCCAATCATGAGCCGTTGTATTGTAACTTAAACCTGTAATATTACTATGCTTTAAACCAAATTTATGTTTGATTGATAACGCACCTGTTACAGGCAGTGACGTGTATTCGTTAATCTTTTGATTGATAATTGAAAAGTCATTTTGAATGTACTCTTTGTTGTCTGATTGTTTTGAGTAACTACCAACAGCTGTCGCTTTAAAAACCGTTTTGGCACCAATATACTTTTTATAAACTCCACCTATTGTAGCTGTCGTAGATGCTAAATATAATGTTGTTCTGTCAAGACTTTCCGCCCAGTCAGCACTGTCTTTAAGTGCCGATCTTGTTCTGTCACTCGTCCCAGCAAGAGCAAAAAATTGTAACTTCCCTTTTGATTTAGCTAATGGGATATCAATATTAAATGATAAATCTTGGTAGGTAGGAGAGGATGGGTTTCCAATTCTTCCTAAACCAACTGTTGCGTATCTATAATTTAGAACATAAGATGAATTGTTCTTCTTTGAAAGTGGACCTTCTGAACCAAATTCAGCTCCTAATGAACCAATTTGAAACGTCATTTCATGTTGTTTTGAATTTCCCTTTTTAAACTTAACATCAAATACACCTCCTAAAGCATCTCCAAATTCTGCAGAGAAAGCACCTGTGTAAAAGTCAGATTTATCCATCAATTGCATACTGAATATAGTAAAAGTACCACCGGAACCTCCGATACGAGCAAAGTGAGTTGGGTTTGGTAATTCAACACCTTCCATTTGATATTTTAAACTTCGAGGGGAATTACCTCTAATAGAAACATTGTTTACAGAAAAACTTGTTGCCGCAGTAACACCAGGTAAAGTTCCTGTAACACGAATAGGGTCATCTAAACCTCCTGCTATTCTTCTAGCATCATTTGGGTGTATTGAAAACACACTAGAGTTTGCCATCTCGTTATTTGGAATACCTCTTTCTTTATTGAAGTTTACTTCAACTTCATCTAATTTTTTTGAGCTATTTTCCATTACAATATTCAAAACAGTTTCCTTACTAACTGTAACTGCAATAGACGGTTGAATAAAAGACTTGTAGTTTACATGCGTAAACAGAATATCGTAAAATCCAATTTCAACATCAGTGAAAGTAAAATTTCCTTCTGCATCACAAACTGTTTCTTTATACGTTAAATTTTCAGATAGCAATTTTACAACAACACCTTCAATCGCTCGTTCAGTAAAAGATTCTTTAATAGTACCACGAACGGTTTGGTAAGATTGACCGTACGCTATAGATGAAATGAATACCAAAATTAAAGTAAGCCTTTGTAACATATTCTAAATTTTTGCACAAAAGTCGTGGTTTAATCGTCGAATAGTGTCATTGAATTGTCATATATGAATATGATAAATACCACTTTATGGTATTTTGATCGGTTTAACGTACGTCAAAATTTACGTACGTTAAATTATTCGTACGTAATAGTTTTGTGTGGAATCAAACAAAAAGAACTGCAAAAATCACCTCAAACTAAGTCAAACGATTTTTTTTTGACTAATGACTACAATCTATTGCACATTGAAAATTGATAATTGTACATTGAAACAGGTCTACTCCCCAAACCACTTAAATACCCCAAAAAAGATCGCCAACCAAATTAACCCTTTAATTAAAAAGAACAAAAACCCTAGAACGCCAATACGCTTAAGCCATTCGCTTTTGTACCATTTTTTTTGCTCAGGTTTTTCAGAGTTATTTGTTTGCATTATTCCTTAGGAAGTCTCCAACAAATTTCATCTTTTCATTAATCAATTCAAAGTTATATGGCCTTTAAATTAATTCAGTATTGCATTTCTACGCTAAAACCCTAGAGTTTAATGTAGTTTTCAAGGTGAATAATGTAGTTGGCGTAGCCATAAATACCAGGGATATCGCCATGACCAGCGCCTGTAACGCGAACGGCTTCTTTGTAGGAACCCGCATGGTTTTTATAAATTAATTCACCATTTTTAATTTCAATATAGTCATCTTCAACACCGTGCCACCATAATAAAGGCATGCTAACATCCTTAATTTTTTCAGCATTTTCAAACTCCAACGTCGAAACAAAGTTGGGATCGACATTTAATATTAGAGAAGATTGTGCCAAATTTTCAACAGATGCTAATGGTGATTCTAAAATAATTTTAGCCGGTTTAAAGTCGGTGCGATAAGCTGCGCGATCAATTACAGGAATACAACCTAAACTAAAGCCGTAATAAAACGTTTGCTCTTGTTTGGCACCCATGGCTATTAACCAATCAATACTCGCGTCTACATCCTCATATAGTCCTTGCTCGGTCGAATTACCTTCTGACATGCCATAACCTCTAAAATCCATCATAAACACGCCGTATTGATGTTTTTCAACAAGGCTTGCGAGTAATGTTGCTCTTGGCCAATAGGCGTCCATATGTTTTGATTGTCCGTGGCAGTACATAATTACAGTATCACTTGCCATTGTCGCCATTTCGCCAATATAAACGCCATAAATGGTGTATTCTTCTCCCGTGCTAACGTCTGTCGAAGTCATTGAAACTAAGGTGTAGTTATCAGGCGTAACATCATAAATGGATGGGACACTTCCAGTACCTGCGTCGTAATTCTCAAACTGGTAGGAATCAAGTTTTTCGCTTGGAAAAGCCAAAGCATCTAGGTTGGGTTTGGTGCATGATGCTACAAAAATTCCAACAATTGTATATAATAATATCTTCTTCATTATTTATTCTTTTTACCAATTATCCATCTACATCCAACAAAAAAGGCGGTCGCTCCGTTTGTACCTAACAAATTTTTGTACGGCACAAAAGCGAGCTGATTATCTAAATAGGGTCCTAGTAATTTAATCTCGGTAGTCAGCTGCCAATTTTCTTATTTTCCTTTAAAGACATGCCCAAATTGAGGGTTAAATAACCAGGGTGAAATCTGTTCTTGATCCAAAGCCATTGTTTTACTCAATTCAAAATAATTGTTCGCGCCAACGTAGAAGTAGTTCCGGCGTTCGCCATAATTCCAAAAAGCATTTATGTCAAGCTTAGGCCAAAACTTGGCAATCCGATTTTCTATATTGTAGATGAAATTAAAACCGGGTGCTACTGATATATTCGGAATGAATTTCTTTTGCTCTAAAAATTTGTATGATACTCCGGCATCTAATTGGAAGTTGCCGAAAACAGCAGCTGTAGTGTGTACGGCACCAAAAACGGTAAGGTTAGTATCCAGTCCGTAGCCAACCTCAATAGTGGTAACGGGCATTGGAATAGGTCCACCAAAGTCAATAACGGGTCCACCAAATGTGCCTCCAACGCTAACTTCACCCTTTTCTAAAGGTTCCACAAATCGAGACGGTGCACAAGCTTGATTGATGGCAATAAGGACTGGCAACAACCAAAGTAATTTTTTTTGCATGGTATAAATTTACGAAAATTTATTATGTACGCATAGAAAAATTAATCAAATGACGATTGACTTTTATTAGCTTTGTTTTGGCTTAGAGGATTGAAAATCAAGATTCAGAAAATTTGAATCGCCTTATTTGTCATATATATGCACCACATATCGAAAGAATGGAGTAGGGTAGTCTATTTTTTCAGCTTTGCGAATTATGCTTTCGCCGGCTTGTATTTTTTCAAACTCGGCTTCGCTTGGCAGCAGTTCATCCAAAATTATTTCATCAAAATGGCCCCGTTCACTTTTATTTAAGAACTTCCAATTGTAAAAAGCTAAGGCTTGTGCATAAGTTACGCCTTGAACGAGTGCGTCTGGATTGGATTTAAAATCATAAGTGGCGACATTTGACATGCTTGAATCACTTATTAAACATTTATCGCAGTTTAGGTAATGGTCGCTATATGACCGAAAGTTTTTGCCAGCTTCATGCGCACAATTCAAATTACATTGTTTACAATCAATTCCTGGATAAATATTAATATCTTCTTCTAAAATATGATCTGAGTAGTCTTCTGATCGTCGAATTCCATTGCCTAAATCTAATCCCCTATGGTGTGGTTTTCTGGACCAATTTATGGAAAGGTATTCAGGATAAGGATAGTCACGGTATTGCGCCTGCCAAATAAATTCTCCAATATTTCCTTTTCTTTTGAGATCTTGCCAATAATATTTATAATGAAATTTGGATTTATCGAAATTATCTGGATTAGTAATGTCTCCGGTTGTCGTGAAAAAGGATTCAATTATTTCCCGATACTCAGATTCAGGAATTTTTTTTGTCCATTTAAATTTATAATCAAAGGGAAACAAATAGCGATTTATGTACGTTTGACTCGGGTCATATTCTTTCCATTCTAAGTTAACTTCGTCATAATATACATTTGGCCATGTTAAAAATTTAGCGCGTAATTCGTCAACTTTATAAGATGCGCTTGACGGATTAAAGTCTGTATAAACTATTTCGCGCAAAATAGAATCTTGAATTGCACCAAGAAATTCATAATAGTCGGCATTTGAAATCCGCCAATGCTCGGTCATGTCCGTTTCATTTATCAGAATGCGTTTAGATTCTGATTCGCGTGTTGAACCGGATTCCTCAATTTCTTCCAATGAAGGTAGCGTTAACCGAATGCGGTAAGGTATTTTTTTGACATTAATTTGTGCTTGATAGAATTTTTCCAAATAAATGAGAAACGCCTGAGCCTGGTTGCCTAATAGTCCTTGCACAGGATTGTTTTTAAAGGCTTCATCTTTATAATAATGATTGGCTAGATTATAGTAAATATCAAATGGATGAATGGATTTTTTTGCCCAAATTTGACGATCTCTCGAAATGACAAGGGACTCCCAATGATTTTTTTTTGAACTTCGAAATCGTACTTTTCGATCGTCTAATTCTTTGTTTTTATAAAAACGTTCGTTGGGTCGTAAATAAAGGTCACTTAAAAGTGGTATATAATAATGGGCACGAACCCTCTTTCTCCAATCATAATTATAGTCAAAAAAATGGACTTCTCTATTTATAAATCGTTCGCCCGAATTGAAAATGACAGAATCATTGCCATTGATTGCGCGGCGATAGTCACCGTGTATTAATAGATCCGAAATGATGTCTGGTGGAATTTTTGAATTTCCAGTTGGGTTGGTGTTCTCATAGATTTTCTCTCTATAAATAGAGTCTAAAACCCAAGCGTAAAATGCGTCATATTCTGTATTGTTCACCCAGTCAATTCTTAATAGTTTCAAAACCTCGATTTCTGTTTCATTCGAAATTTCATCCCTGAATCGCAAAAATTCTATTCCATTATGAATGCCGGTTGTGTCACCCTTTTGACTTAAAGAAGAGTCATGCATCACATTTCCTGCAATAATATTGTTATAACTAGCAACTGGTTTTAATTGAATGTAATCGAAATTAAAAATGGGCTGTAGTTTTTTAGGTGTTTGCCCAAAAACGGTAACCGTGCAAAAAAGTGAGAGTAAGAATAAAAGTCTATGCATTGATTAGAACAAAATTAACGTCCCTTATAATAAGTTTTAATATAGGAAATGTAACAGTAATAGCGAAATAAATGCATTAATTATTCAATTCAATTTATCACCAAATAAGAATTATCTTTGTACCAGATGTTGCGATTGATTTTAGGTATTGGATTTGTATTTTGTTTGATGGGGGCTACTTTTGCTCAGGACACGATTAGAGTGATGTATTATAATCTCCTTAATTTCCCAGATGATTCTCCTGAAAGGATTGAAGATTTACGACAAATTATGGGTTATGCTCAGCCAGATATATTGGTCGTTTGCGAATTACAATCAAGCGAAGGGGCAGATTTGATATTGAATGAGGCGCTTAATGTTTGGGGTGAGGATAAATTCGAAGCAGCTGAATATGTTGACGGACCTTATACAGATAACATGTTGTTCTATAATTCAGATCTGCTGGGTTTTATAGGTCAAGAAGAAATCCCTACTGATTTAAGAGACATTAATGAGTATCAACTCTACTATAAAAACCCTGGATTAGGTGCCAGTTCTGATACAATTTATTTGAATTTATACGGCGTACATTTAAAAGCAGGATCTGGATTTTTTAATCGAAGAAAAGAACAGGCAATTGTGTTAAAATATTATTTGAATACGCTTTCTAATGCGGAGAATATTTTTGTAGGTGGCGATTTTAATTTCTATTCTGGAAATGAGTCGGGTTGTTTGGCTATACGCGAAACTGGGGATGTTGATTTATTTGACCCGATTAGCAGTATTGGAGATTGGAATAATAATGGCGCTTATGCAAATATTCATACACAAAGTACGCGCACAGCTCCGTTGGCGGATGGCGCTGGCGGAGGTATGGATGATCGTTTTGATCTTATTTTTACAACTGCGGATGTATTGGACAATACAAACGGTATAAATATGATTGAAGGTTCCTATCAAGCATTAGGACAGGATGGTGATCGTTTTAACAGCGCTATCAATTCTCCTTATAATCCATCTGTGCCTGATAGCGTTTCGAGTGCACTCTATTTTATGTCTGACCATCTTCCTGTTTTGCTCGATCTGAAAACGGATTATACAGCTGATATTTCTAGTCATGTTAAGCCAAATGTGGAATGGTTTTATAATGCAACGACCAATGAATTGGTTTTTAATCAACCAATTCAGAATGCCCAATTTGAGCTGTATGATTTAAGTGGCAAATTGATTCTGCAACAAACCATTGAAATTGCTCAAACAATTGAAATTCCTAGCCATCTTAATAATGGACTTTTCTGCTGGAATCTGTTAGAAGATCATGCCGTGTTAAAAGGCAAGTTGGTAAAAAAGTAAATGGTATCTAGTCGGAAATAGACCAGTCACTAAGTATCTCTTAATTGCGAACTAATTTCTCAGTATGCAATACACCATTTTGGTTAATGGTCACAAAGAAAATTCCTTTATCCGCAATGTCCAATTGAACAGTGGTTAAAGTCTCTGTTGTTTCCAAAACAACTTGTCCTAAAGAATTATGTACCGTAATCTTTTTCTCCGCATTATCCTTAAATGACAAGGTCACTTCAGATTGATTAGATGGATTAGGATACATCATGAATTCAACAGGTGCAACGTTTGTCTCAATGCCACTCGTTAAAAAATTCAATGTGTATTGACTAAAGAAACGCCAAATTTCTTCAGATGCGTTAAAGTCGTTATTTGTGCCAACTCCACCAAAGGCCGATCCTGGCCAAGTGTGCTCTCCATCATTTATTCGATAGAATTCAACAGTACTCCCTAATAATCCGTTTTCGTATACAAAATGTGTTGCCGTACAACCATCATCCGGATCAGTGTCAGGAATTTCTGTTACAATTGGTTCAGTATCACATTCATTAAAGGCTACCCAATGATTAACAATGTCCTCAGTAGCCATAAAGAATAAATTTCCTTCATAGGGTACAGTTCCATCAGCCGTTCCATGAATTTCCATTACTGGCATAGGGTGGTTAGTAATGCAGGCGTCAAACTCAACTGGAGTCATAGCTCCTGTTACAGATGCTATTGCTGCAATTCTACCGCTCAATAAACAAGCTAATTTATAACTCATGAATCCACCATTACTCATTCCTGTGCTGTAGATTCGGTTTCCGTCAATATTATAATTCGCGTAAATTGTATCAATCAATGCAGATAAAAATCCAACATCATCAACGCTTGAAGTTCCAAAGGTATTCCAATGATTGGTGCCTAGATCATCCGTTAATCCCATTGGGTGGACAATGATGAAATTTGCCGTATCTGCAATTGGTCTAAAATCACCATATACTTCTTGCTCCAAATTATTAGAGCCATATCCATGCAAGTTAAATACTAGTGGAGCGGGTTGCGTTCCATCATAAATGTCTGGAATATATAATTTATAGGTACGTTCAGCTCCGTCAAAATCGAAACTTGAGACAACTGTTGTTTGGGTATTTCCTACTGCCGCAAAAATGAGGCAAGAAGCGAAAAGTAATATTTTTTTCATATCTATTTTTTAAAGAGAACCCTAATTTATTAAAATTATGCGAGCATAGCAAAGTTTGCACCCTTTTTGAAGGTTTATTATATTGCATGGAATTAAAACTGAAATCAATGAAATATTATCCCATTATCGCGTTTGTGTTACTCGCATTTGTTCAAGCGTGCGGTTCAGAGACGAACACAGAACCTTTAACAGATGAAGTGCAAACGCTTGAGGAAGTTATAGATACGGCAATTGTTGAACCCTTAGTGGAGGAGAAAATTGTAATTAATGATCATTTACAGGCAATTTTGGATAAATCAGACACTACATATCAATTGCCCATAAATGTTGACACAAATTTTGTGAACGCAATTGATTTTGAACAAAAGTCAATTCAAACATCATTGAGTTTCGAAAATGGGCGGTATTTGGGAGCTAGACTTTTAGAGAATGCACCAACTGGAAATGCAACCTATAATATCGAAGTCTTTTGCAAGATAGACTCCTTAAAATCTGAGGGAGAATATGAAGATTATGTCAACAATTTAGACATTGGAATGATGCAAGTCGCAGAAGCGTTTGTCGAAGGACTCATTGAAATTGACTCCAGTAAATTGATCTTACTGTGGAGTATTACGTTTAGCACATATGAAGCATGTCCTTATGCATCAGGTTCGTTAGTTTTTGGAACATTGCTGCATAATTATGAAGTACAGAACACCATGCTTTTGGCAGAAGTTTCTGGAGGCGGAGATCCACCTTCTTGGGGAGAAACGCGTATTTCAACTAGCATTTCTAAGACACTTGAAATGAAAACAAATTCAATTAATCAATATGGAGATTCTGACGAAGGTGAAGTAGAAACTATTGCGGAATCTTATTTAACAGAGATTGGAGTTGAAGCATTTGAATACGGCATGGACTACTAAAACTTTAGCATTAAACAAGTTTTAATATCGCTTAACACTTAACACTGAGAACTGTGTTTTTAGTCGTCAAAAAAAGCGGCAGGATTAGCATATTTATAAACCATTCCAAGAGCCAATTTTGATTTTTCGTTTGAAACAGTTTTGTCGACCGCAGGAACGGTTGCATCAAAATCAGGAGTTTCCATGCTCAAGGCAAAAGCAGCATCAGTATAAAATGCTGCGCGAGTTGGATGCTCATCTGAAGAACCGTTAAAAACATCACCGTAGGCATCTTTTTCAATGATTGCAGCAATTAAGGTGATACAGTCTTCTAAATGAATGAGATTAATTTTACCATTCGGGTTTGGTAGTGGTGTATTTGCCTTAAGAAATCTTCCCGGATGCCGATCAGGCCCAAAGAGTCCTGCAAATCGGACAATGGTAGCGTTTTTACCAAAATGAGTTTGAATTACTTTTTCGGCATCCAATACAAATTGACCGGAGACCTTAGTTGGATTGGTCGCTGAATCTTCTGTTGCTATTTGATTGTTATTACCGTAAACCGAAGTTGAGCTCACAAAAATCACTTTGAGATCAGAATCGCACCGATCAACAATTTCTTGCATTTGTAATGCATAATTATCTGCAAGATTATCTTTTTTTCCAGGTGGAATGTTGATAATCAGGGTGTCAATGTCTTGAATGAAATTTTTCCAATTACCTTGAATATTGTTCTTCGTGATTTTGATAATCCTCACAGCCAATTGCGACTGAAGTAATTGCATTAATTTTTCTGATGATGTTGTGCTACCAGTTATTTCGAAGCCCTTTTTAAAAAGATGCTTTGCAAGTGGAAGCCCTAGCCATCCTAATCCCAGAATTGCAATTTTTTTAGACATGTTTAAAGTTCAAACCGTACACACAATTGAATAATAGTCGTATTGGATTCGGGTTAATCTACATTAAAACAAAAATAAGGAATTAACTTATAAAATTCGATTTTTTTGGCCTTAATCATCAAAGAATTTAATCTTTTAATTCAACCGTTAAATAGATTCTGTAAGTGTTATCGCTTTATCGTTTAATAAATTTTAGCGTTGACTCTCCTTGTTCATGAATAATTTTCACCAAATATATACCAGTTTCCAATTCGCTTGTGTTAAAGGTATAGTCAGACTTTTCAATGCCAGAAAAGGTATAGATTAAATCCCCTGTAATTGAGCGAATTTGAATAGATTTTGCTTGCGTATTTGTAGGTATTATCAGTTGAATGTCCCCGTTCCCCGGATTTGGATAAAGTTGGAAACCTGCTTCGTTTGAATTGCCCATTATTCCAATAACCTTTTCTAAATCAATGGTGATTAGTCCAGTGCTTAAAGCTGGGATTTCATAAGAGCTTAGGTCAACTGACAGCTCTTCAACAATTGTCAATGATGGATTTTCAGTATTATCATGCCAAGTGTCATTAAACTTTGTTTCGCCAAAACTGGAATATAATCCAGTAGAATCTGCTGCCTGCAAATAGGAACTACTTGCTAGTTCATTAATTGTATAGGTACTTCCTTCAAATAATGTTGAGGTGAAATCCGCGACATCAAGCGGTAAACTATTCGTCGTTTTATTACTATAATAAATCAATATTTGCGGATTGATTTCGGCGTCATTTTGAATCAAAAAACTATTTACAGTCACCGTATTGCTATCTAATAAAATCGGAATGTCTATGCCTTGATACGAATAGGCTTCAGATGCCTGTGCAAGAGGTTCGAAAAATTGGTAGGTATAAAAATTCGATTGGATTGCTGAAGTGTCTACGCCTAATCTTGTTTGAATAACGGACCATCTGTTTTTATAACCAATTCTGTGATGGGTTGAAAATTCAATTGTATTATTGTTCGTAACGTTAAATTCTATTTGTTGCATCAAATGTTCTTGGATAAAACTCGCGTACAAAAAGGTGTTCATATAGTCCAAATTGTTTCCTGTATGTACGCCGGGAGAAATGATTCCCCATTCGGTTAGCCACAACTTTGTATCTGTTGGAAAACCGTCTAAGGCGTGTGAAAATTCTGGTTTTAATTCGTGTCGGGTATAATCTCCTAAAGCACATTTCCCACAGTCGAAACGGCAAGTTCGGTCCGTCACGTAATCATCTGGACATCCGTCTGGGCAAGGTTCACCCTCACTAATACAAGCGTTGTTGGTATAATAATCATGGAGGGCTACCGCATCATAAAATTCAGGAGTATAAGCTTTAACCGCGTTATTCCAAGTGGCATTTGAAGGTTCAGAGAGTACGGCAAATTTCATTTCGGGATATTCGGCAGCAATTCGTTTACTATAAATATCACTCAAAGCCATATAAGTTTCAGGTGTTACATTACTATTCGAAGTTTGATAGAACGGAAAAAATAATTCATTCCCAAATTCAATTCCAACCACATTAATGTCATTGTCTATTAAATAATCCAAGGCGTCAATAACTTCTTTATAATACAATTCAAAAATGGCTGTTGGGTCAGCAATGTTTAAATGATCACTTGGATCGGAAGGTTCTAAATACGCCTCTTTCAATACGGTTACTAAAAATTTTGTTTGAAAATGAGCGAATACATTCGGTACATAAATCACATCCATTTTGTAATCCGTGTCGCCAGTTGCATGAACCTCTTCCTCAACCGCCAAAACATAATTCACGAAACCACGAATGTAATTTGGATTGGCAGCCGCATCATCTAAGATTACACGCGGGTCTTTTTTACAAAATTGTTCACGGATTACATTTGCTCCACCAAAAACACTGGTTTCTACATCTTGTGTGCCGCATCCAGCTGCAAAAATTGGAGCGTCTGGATCATAAGTCCCATCTTCATACTCGTAGAGGTGATAAAAATTTGCAATTGTCCCGCCTGGAAAACGCATGCTAGTCGGTTTAATGTCGGCAGTTTTTTGAACCAAGTTTTCTTGTGGGGTAAAGGATACAATCTTGAAATCATTAAACGTATCAAATGGGGGAGGCAAAATGGCGCAAGCATCAACAATGCTGACAGGGCTATTGGAGGCTTCAAACATTTCATTAAATGTTGGACCTGTATTAAAACCACTCAATTTTGAATTCACAATTTGCGCGTCAGTAATGTTAAAATTTAATTCAACTGTTTGCGCATTAGCTGATGGACCTATGCATATAAAAGCTATTATTCCAAGAATAAAGGGTAAGCATTTTTTCATAGAGTGGTTCTTAGTTGGTTATAATTGGGAGGCCATATTTTCAATATTATCGATTTTGCTTAAAATAACCCCTATTGGATTTCATAATTAATCACTATTTAAATTAACATTTTCAGTCTGTGGATCGTATAACTCTGTTAGTTTGTATTATTTTTGATTTGGTTAAAACGCACAATCCAGAACAATAACGACTTAAAATGCAAGAGAATTATTTTTTGAATATGCTAAAATCACTACGCGAAAGTGAAGAGGTTATTTTGTATCAAAATATTCTAAAAATATCAGCCGAAGAAAAAAAAATGACGACTGATTTTTTGCAAGAGGCTTACACAAAGGAAGAACTCAATTATCCGAATAAAGCACCTGAATTTGATGCGTTAGCTGCAATTTGGGCGGCAGAGGTGGTGTATTTAACGGCACAATTAATTTTGTATCGCAAAGATGAGATTGAAGCCTTGGCTGAATTATTTAAATCGGATCATATTCCTGTTACGGCGAGTTCAATGCTTTCAACTGATCTTTGTTTGCGATTTGTCCCGGACATGTTAATTGAATTGAAAATGATCGATCCGGAAGATCAATTGATTGAAGTTTTGGAGGGGATTATGAAAAAATGGCATTATTCAGCCATCAATTACCAGCAGGAGGTAAATGATTTAAACCTTGATGCTATAGCAGCAAATCAATGTTTGAAACAACTTTATCTGAATCGAATCGTTTTGAAGAGGAATATAAAATTAGCCGAACTCGACCTGTTCAATCAAGCGATTCACGGAAATTTGGGGATATACCAAAAAGAGTATTGGCCAGACTTTAAATTGAATGAAAAAAATGAATGATAATATAGAAAAATTAAATGCTGTTTTGAATTTTATCAAATCCACTTTTGTGGGGAAAGATGAAATAATAGATTTATTGGGGATTTCATTAATTGCACGCGAAAACGCCTTTTTACTAGGCCCTCCGGGTACTGCAAAAAGTGCAATTGTAAGAGCATTGTCAAATTCAATTGTAGATGGAAAAAACTTTGAGTATTTATTGACGCGCTTTACAGAGCCGAATGAGATTTTTGGTCCTTTTGACATTCGAGAACTCAAGGAAGGGAAATTAATGACCAATACCAGCGGCATGCTTCCAGAAGCTTCTATGATTTTTTTAGATGAGATTTTTAATGCCAATAGTGCCATTTTAAATAGTCTTTTATTGGCATTAAATGAAAAGATTTTTAGAAGAGGTCAGGAAACGAGAAAAATTCCTGCACTAATGTTTGTTGGTGCAAGTAATGTCTTACCTGAAGATGAATCATTAGATGCCTTATTGGATCGATTTTTAATCCGCGTCCGTTGCGATTATGTTAATCCAGATTTATTGGAACAAGTTTTACTAGCGGGTCGAAAATTAGAATTAGAAACTACTGAACCGCCAAAAATCAATCCTACTGAAATTATCCAATTGCAGAATGAAGCGAAACAAGTTGATTTGTCAACCGTGCGTGGTCCCTTTGTTAATTTGGTGCATAGTTTACGAAATACGGGGATTAATGTTTCGGATAGACGAGCGGTTAAAATTCAAAATTTATTAGCCGCAAGCGCATTAATTTGTGGGAGAAGCGAAGCGATATTATCCGATTTATGGGTGCTCAAATACATCTGGGATACCGAAGAACAAATTGAAATATTGTCGGGATTAATCGATACGATTATTGATAAAGATGAGGCTGAATTGGCGCATCCTCAGGCTAAGTTTAATAAAATTCCAAATCCAGAGGAACTGATAAAAGAAGTAGAGTTATTGACCAGTCAATGGGACAATGGCAGCCTATCTTTTGAAGAACAGAATGTGGTGAAAGATAAACTGCGCTACGTTCAAACGCGCTGCGGTTGGATTAAAAACGAAACACATAAAGAACATTTGTTAACAGAAATAGAAACGTTATGGCACAAGATGCTGCAGACAGTGTAAAGTTTTATTTACGGGTTGAAAAGGCGTTTCAAAATGATTTGGCTGAATTAAGAGCTTGGGCAAATTTGAAAGTGGCAATTGAAGCAGATGAAATTTGGGTGACGAATTTCACCTATGATCAAATTCATTCCACAATTGTAAAGCAAATACCTTTTAAGACCCTGTATTATGCGAAGAATGGTAAACTGTTTTTCTTGAACAGTCGTTTGCCAGAAAAAAAGGAACCACAATTTTTGTGGACTCCAATTGTGCGTGCTACGCCATTAAGTTTGGTAGATTATAATCATAACTATTTCGGAGTAAATGAATCCATTGATATTGCATTCGTCCAATCTGAAATAGAACAAAATCCAGCGGCGATTTTAACTGATTTATCCATCCTAAATGATTTTATTCAAAACGCACCAGCCGTTAGATTAGCAAATTTGAAATGGTGCCTAATTAATGAAAGTAAAGCATTGATTATTGGTAGTCCTTTATTACCAATTAATGGTAAAGTATTTTGGAAATCGCATTTAATGTTTTTGCCAACCGGTTGGAATTTTGAACTGTCAATTGCCGCTGATTTAATTGAAAATTTGATTAATGAGGATAAATTAGAATACATTTTATGGAATGAGCAAGGGCAATTTTCAAGAATTCCAATCGCTTCGTTTCAATCCTTATCAATCAGTTCATTTCGCAAATCTGTAACTGCAGACGGACATAAAATTTTGTTGGAAAGTGAATAATTACCTGTCCTTATATAAAAACTATTTTTGGCAGTGGGAAGATGGCGCTCAGGTCATTGCAATTCCTGATGGGAGTACAATTGTTTACCGACAATTAATGGGAGAGATCTTGACTGAATTATATCCTGATGGAATACCTCCTTTTGGATCTATTTTATTGGCATTAGCCGTTTTACATCCACAGGGAAAGGAAAATAGTGACCAGATTTTTCAAATCACAAGGCAATTAGACGATCCTGAAATTAATACTGAAAAATATAGTGACGAAGCTTTTGGTTTTTTACGAATGTTGGAAACCATGCCTGCAAAATATAAAACAGGCGATTTAAAAAAATATGTAATTCGTGCTTTGTTTCGAGATGCTCATAATAGCATTTCATTGAAGAAGTCACAAGGGATTTCCTCAGATTTTGATAGTTTTCAGCACAATTACAACCCTGCAAAACTATCTCAATCTGCATTTGATAAAGATTTTAGAGTCATTGCATTGTTAAGTCGTGAATTTGATTCTGTAAACTCAATAATTGACAAAATTAATACGCTTCCAGATTTAGAAGAAAACCTTAACCTAGAAGAAATTGACAAAGAGGGTCCAAAAGATTTTATTGATGAATTAATCATGAATCCAGGCACGCATAAAGTGGGAGCATTGGTAAAAGTTTTATGGTCGGGATTAAACTTGCCGGTGAAAAGTAGTCAGCCCAGTCAGATGCCAATGGGCGGCGTATCCGACTTAACCAATAAAGGGCAATTACCGCAATTATTAATTTCAGAATTTGCAAATGATGATTTGATTTTTCTTTCGCGCCTTGCAAATAATGAAGCACTTTACCTCAACCGTGAATCGCCGCCAACCGAGAACGATATGCGCCGCGTTATTTTAATTGATGTTTCGCTAAAAAATTGGGGTACGGCCAAAACAATTGCTTTTGCAACAATGCTCGCAATTGCTAAACATCCTAAAACAACAATTGATTGTGATGTTTTTGTAGTTGGAGAAACATTTCAAAAGGTAGTATACAATACAGTTGAAGGAATAATGAAAGCCTTGCAAATTGTAGACGCCTCCTTAGAGCCTTCTAAAGGTTTGCAAAATTATTTCGACATATTTCCGGCTAACAAAAATCAGGAGGTTTTTGTATTGACTGAACGGACAACAAAAAATAATCCTAACATGCTAAAAACAATGCATGATTTAGGCGCGGATATTAGTTATTGGATTTATAATGATGCCCAAGGACATATTGATGTTTATAAGAAATTAAAAACAAGCAGTAAGCATTTGCAACACCTTGAATTGCCGTATGAGCAATTGTGGCAGAAGCAAGGATCAAAAAAACCGAAAAGAAAAAAGGAAGAGCAAGCAGATGAAAGTTTTTACCCGATTCTATTCCGCCCAATCGAGCGAGATAGAGCAGTAGCGGTGGTTGATGGAATGGTTTTTTTATTGACAAAAAGTAAAGCGTTATTTAGATTGTCATCCTCCAGTGTAAAACACCACGAAAAAGGCTGGGAATTTATAATGAAAGATTTGCCTTTTTATGATCCTAATTTTAAAGTAGGTTGTTTGTCAAACGGAGAGTATTTGATGTTGCTTTATAATATGACTTCGAATAAAATTGCCATTGTTAATTTAAACACGAACGAAGTCATTATAAAAACGGGAAAATCCTTTGGTGCAACAAGAGATAAATTTTCCTTTATCAATGATAAATTTTATCATCTACACGGCGATAAGCAGTTCAGTATAGATCAGTTTGGCGAAATGGAGAAAATCTTATCCATACGTTCTGAAACGATATCCGAAGAATATAAAGAGCTGATGGAGTATCATTCCAAACAATCAAATCGGCACAATATGCTAAAGTGGATTACGAAGCTTGGCATAAGTGAAAAGGGCAATTTGACCTGTAATACAAGTCAATTGCACAAAGCATTTGGTGAGCATTTAAAATTGGAGGTATTTGCGGATGCACCCATGATGATAATGGCAGAAAGTTCAGAAGAAGGAATTTTCATTTTTCCTGATGGAAGTATTGTTCGCAATACTTTTCTAGGAATGATTGAATTAATAAGTAGTGATAAGAGTATTCCAATAATTTATGTCCCTACTGCGCTGAATGCATCACTGGGAGCAGCTACGCTTGATTCGTTTTCAGGAAATTCCTATTATTATAATCAACCACTATATGATGTGGTTTTGGAGGATGCAGGACCAAGTAAGCTACAAATTGTTAAAATAATAAGAGAAAGTACGGCTTTAGGATTGAAAGAAATCAAAGAACTAGTGGATGATCCGCCAAAACGGATTCCCTTTTTGTTGGGTACAGAAGAGGCGGATGAAATACTGAAGTCTCTTTCAGAATTCGAAGGCAAAGCACATAAAAAAGCACTAATGGCTAATTTTACCGAAAAGCCCGAAATTATTCCCATGTATAAATTTTACACGACATATATTCAAGCATTTGTTGATGTCATAAAAACACACCATGGAGTTAAAGCTTAACATTTCAAGACATAGCGCTTATCCAATTGGTGGATTTTTAATTACAGGAAGCAATCCTAAGAATTGGTTGCTTGAAATTCAGGCACTCAATTTTCAATTGAATCAAGTTACTATTTATCCTATCCCAGGTAATGTGCCTAATTCCATTTGGGGATGCTTCGTTATTACTAATGCGAATATTGAAACAGGTGATTTAGGAAAAAATGAAGCCTGTCAACGCGTGTTTCCGAATTTGTATATTCCAGAAAAATCCAAATTAATTCCAAGTGTTTTAGCAAGTGATTATGAGCGTCATTTTTCTGAAAAAATGCATCTCTTGCATCCTGATTTTGGATTGGTAGAATTCAATGATGATTTTAAGTTGATAGCTTTATTCAACGTTCCAAAAGAACAATTTGTTTATACCTTCAAACCTGCTGAAAGCACTTTTATTCCAGCAAAAATTGATCGGTTTGAAGTACGAAAGGTGGAGGGTGAAGATCCATTAAAGAAACTGGAGGAAAAAGTAGTCCCAAAATCAGAAAAACTGCCCGATAAACCATTGAATTTAAAAGAAAAGGTAAAGCTTAAACTTTACGATAAATTATTCAATCGAAAGAAAGACAAAGACGGAAATGAGACAATAGCGCCAACAGCCTTGCTAAAAGGTTTGAGTAAATTAAGAGGTGCTTTTGGATCTAAAAAAGGGTCAATTGATGGGATGCAACAAGATTTGGAGGATTTAGAAGAACGCAATAAGGCACAAGTTGATCGTTTGTTGGACATGTTAAAAAACAATCCAGACGAAGCCCTTAAATATGCTGTGCCATTAGATCAAAATGGATCGAGTCGAGGATCGAATGAGGGGCTGTTTGATATTTCAAAACGCAGGAATGGTTTTGGGCTATTTGGAGGGATGTTAGGAGGACTTTTTGGTGGTCTGGGATCAGGTGGTGGTGCTGGTGGTTCAGGTGGCGGATCTGTAGATATTGGAGATGGTTTTCACCGCTTATCAAATCAATATCATGAAACTGCGCGTGAACTTTTGGCAAAAAAAGAATATGAAAAAGCCGCGTTTGTCTATATGAAATTGCTAAAACAATATGGTTTAGCTGGAGACGCTATGGCGCAAGGTGGATTTTATAATGAAGCCGCTGAAATTTATTTGAAGTTTCAGAATAACAAAGCGAAAGCAGCCGAATGTTATGAAAAAGGCAAAATGATGACAGAGGCCATTGAATTGTATGCCGAATTGGGTCAGCACGAAAAAGTTGGCGACCTATATGTTGGACAAAATAAACGTGGTTTAGCCAACGAATTTTACCAGAAAAAAGTGGATGAACATCACAAAGGACATTTCTATGTTAAAGCGGCGGCAGTTTATAGACATAAAATGTTGCAAGATGAAGAGGCGCAACAAACTTTGATGCAAGGTTGGGATGAAAATCGACAAGGTTATGAATGTTTAACAACCTATTTAGAACACATTCCCGAAAAGAAAAGATTGGCAAAAATTAACGGGGTATTTCGGGAAAAAGTAAATGACAGAAATCGGGAAGAATTTTTGAAAGTCATTCATCATGAGTTTAAAAAGAAGACACAACCTGAAAAAGAAAGCTTGAAAGAAATTGCTTATGAAATAGTTGCCGAGCAAGCAAAAATTAACTCCAATATTGTAGAAGAGTTGCGGAAATTCAATACAAAAGACACAGAGATTTTGAAAGACACGACCCGCTTTAAAATTTTAAAAGGCAAAGGTAAGAGGCGGTAATTAGGCTGCCAGTAAATTAATTTTAAAAAGAGTTCAAATAAAACAAAAAGGCAACGTCAAATTATGATGTTGCCTTTTTGTTTAAAAATGATTTGATTACATCATAGTTACGTTACCTAAGCGACTATTCAATGTTGGGCTAACAATCATGACTGGAATATTTTCCTTATTCATCAGTAATTCTTGCTCATAATTTGGCCCCAATAAGCCAGTGCCTAGAATTGTGTTCATTTGCATATTCATAATGGTGATTAAATCCACATTATATTGTTTAGCCGTGTTGATTGTGTCTTCATTGAAGTTTTTACCTTTACTTAATTCAATAGAATAAGAGATTCCTTCCTGATCTAGCTGTCTTTTCATGAAAACTAAATTCGTAGCAGTATCAATTTTTAAGCTTTCATCTTTTTCTTCCTTGTACAATAAAATTACGTGGGAATTGAAATATTTCGCAATCGCGATAACCGCTTTTATTTTTTGTTTGTTTTCGCGATTATGACTAGCTGTGGCCAGTATGGTTTTGAAACCACCATCTTCTGGAATTTTTGAATTTTTTTGGACAATTACATAAGGGATTTGGCTGTTCGTCACTAATTTAAGTGCATTAGATCCTAATACTTTTTGCATTCCGGTTGCACCATGGGTGCCCATAAATATTAATTCAGCTGCCGACTCTTTTGACATGACGGCAATATCTTTAAAACTACCTACACGAATAACCGCGTTAATAGCGACTTCATCATTAATAGATTTAATCCATTCGTCCAGCTTTTTTTTGGCAGGAAGAATATCCTTTTTACTTGCACAAAAATGAATGACATTTAATTTCGATTTAGAAAATAGTGCCGTTTGAATCGCATGTCTTAATGCGGTAGCAGCCGCGTCTGAAAAATCCGTAGGTACTAAAATTGTAGGTTCCATGGTTATAGTTTAATGAGACTTCTAAATTAATTTATTTCGTCGATAAAGTACATATCGATTTCTCCTTTATTTTTGGCATATATTTTTCCGCGGTGACTTGCTTTCACTTTATTCTTCACCAATTCATAAGTAGATTCGGATATATTTACTTTACTTATTTCGCCACTGCTCTCCATCCGCGCTGCAACATTAACGGCATCTCCCCAAATGTCATAGGCAAATTTCCGAATTCCTACAACACCAGCCACAACTGGCCCTGTGTTTATGCCTATACGGATATTCCATTTCGGTGCCTTTGCAGGTAATTTGGTATTGAATATATCCACGTAATCTCTCATTTCCATTGCCGCTCTTACAGCATTTTCAGCATGTTTTGGATCTTCTTCGGGGAGTCCTGCCGCACACATATATGCATCACCAATTGTCTTAATCCGGTTCAATCCATATTTCTCGACAATTAAATCGAATTGTAGAAAAATCTCATCTAATTTTTCTACCAACTGAACGGGTGAAAGTTTTTCCGAAATTTTTGTAAAGCCTGCAAAATCGGTAAAAATAATGCTGATTACGTCGTAATGTCTTGGAATTGACTTTCCTTTTTCCTTTAATTCTTCCGCTACTGAAATTGGCAAGATGTTCAATAGTAATTTATCTGCTTTATCTCTTTCGGCGGCAATCAAAATTCGCTGTGCATCAATTTCTCGTTTTCGTTTTCGCAAGTTTAAATAAAACAAGATGATTAAGAGAATAATTAAAAGTAAGCCAAATAGAAAGTAAATTAAATTTCTGGTAAATGCTGCTCTTTCATTTAATTCAAGTTTGAGAATTTCGCCATTCTTTTTTTCAAGCAAGAGGTTCTTTTCTTGCTTCTGACGTTCTATTTTTTCCAATTGCAAGGCCAGCGCTTGCTTTTCCTTCTGCTCTGCCAACATCCGCACTTCATTTTCACTTTCCTTTAGCGATAATGCTTGCTTTTGTAATTCTAATTGATTCCTAATCTCCTTTAATTGTAACGCTTGGGTAATAAACTGTTGATGCGTTAATAGCGAGTCAGATTCAAATCGTTTCAAACGTTCTTCATCTGCATCTCGTTCGGCCATTAAACGTTTAATTTCTAAATCTTTGATTTCCTGACTGACAAAATGCAATTGAACTTCCTCTTCCGTTCGATCTAAAAATAGTTGTTGGAGTTCAATTTTAGACTGACTGCGATCTTTGATCGTTTGCAATGAATCTTTGATCACTAGGTGCCGATTCATGTGCGTCAATGCGTCTTCATATTCATAAAGGCCTTGGTCAATTAATGCACGAGTATAATACCCCGATTGATAGACATCACCAATTTCATGCTTTTTAGATAAGTCGATTGATTTTTCATTATAGATTAAGGCGTTATGAAAATCAGATTCCTGATAATTCATTAAAGCAATAAAGTCTAATAAGTAGGATTCGTAATAGTAGTTTTTGTTTTTCTTATGGATCTCAAGCGCCTTCAAAAAATTCTCTTTTGCGTGTGGCAAGTCTTGTTGGTTTTGGTAGAGGATAGCAATGTTTTGATAGATGAAGGCGTCCGTTTCAGTTTGCTGATTAGATAAAAGCGGCTCTAAATAAGCAATGGCGTCATCATATTGCTTCAAATAGCGATAGACGTATGCTAAGTTATTAATGGCCGTTATTTTTTCTTCTTTAAGTCCTTTTTTATCAGCGAAATCAACAATTTCTTTGCTTATTTTTAATTCGGCTTCGTATTTGCCAAGCACATGTTTAATGCGCCCTTTTTGCTGCAAAGCCCATAGTTCCGAATTCCAATCATTCAATTGCTCCGCATTTGCCTTTAATTGGGATAAATTTTGATCCGCTTCAGTGTAGTTTTTTAAGCGCATTTGGGTTAAGCAAATTTGTTTGTCCAATTTAATTTCGAAAGCGGTATCTGAAACCTTCGCGACAAGACTATCTGATTTTAAATAATTCTCTAAAGCTTTCTCGTTAAGCTCATAGCTATAGTATATGTTTCCAATTTTATAGAGCTGATTTCGTAACTCGTCTACTTCATTGATTTTTTCAAGATAGTTCGTATAAAGGAGGAGATTTCTTAATTCCAAGGGAGTATCCTCCTGCTTTTTGTAGTATTCAATTAAATACCGATATCCTTTTTGAACGCCGGATGTATAGGTAATACTTTCAGCAATATGAATGGCTTTGTTTACTTGGTATAGCGGGTTCTCTGTTCCCGATAGATGATTTGGCGCTAAGATACTATCTACATAAACACTGTTCATTTGTTTTTGGTCAATGCTATAAATTTCCTGTCCGAATATCGAGCAAGTTGACAGTAGAATAATATGTGCGATTAAAAACCGAAACATTAATTAGTTCAAATGATAGTTAAGGTGAATGAAAAACCAACGTTGAAGCTGTGGAACATAATTGAAGTCATATCCGTCCAGCCAATTCGTAAATATTCCTTTATTAACGGTGTTTAGTAAGTTGTTTACTTTGAAAGTTGCTGTAAGGTTTTTTCCAAATTCACGATTAAAATAGACATCAAGATTAGAAGAAGCACCAGTTGTTTCCGGATCAAGTGCACCTTTGGCAACAATGATACTATTCACAAAAGGACCATAGAATTGAAAATTAAGGCCGAGCGCATTTTTTTTGAATATGCGTGCTTTAAGATTACATTTTAATTCATAAGTTGGAACAGAACGATAAGAATTAATTCTTAACGTATCTTCAATTCCCTCAATTTCTTCATGGCCGATATAATAAGCGCCGTGCGCATCAAAAAAGAAATTACTGAATTCTTTAACGTAAGATAATTGAAAACCATTAAGGGTGGATTCAGTGCTTCTGTTAAAGTATCCCACACTATATCCATTTGGAGGAGCAGGAAGGGTGTCAACCTGTTGTTTAATTTCTGTAAAAAGACTATTCTCCAAATTATTTCGAAAGAAAGAAGCGGAAATTTTTCCTGAATTGTTTTCAAAATAATAGTTAGCCCCAAGACTTATAGTTGTCAGATATTCGGGGTTATGGAATATTGTGTAACGCTGAAATGGTGTTGCTGAAGGCGGCACTCCACCTCCTCCAGGAATTGCATCACTTCTATAATTATTGCTTTGATAATAGGGTCCGGGTGTCTGGAAAGCATGCGTATAGGACCCGTTCACCGTTATTTTTTCAGTGATATAGTATAACACTCCAATACTTGGGTTAAAAGCCGTAACACTCGTATTTAATGCGTCAATTCCCGTATTAAAATTATTTGTGTCGGACTCTAATATTTCGTTTACATCTGATCGACTTTCATATCTAAACCCAGCTAAAATGTTTAATTTATCTCCTTTGTAAAATAATTGAGAAAACAATGAAAGTGCGTTAAAATTAAAATCATCAAATCGGAAAACAGAATCAATTGCATCTCCCTCTACTACAGAGTTTGAAACCAGTTTGTTTCCCATGCTATCGATCATAAATTGATTATCCTCAATATAGGGGCGTGCCATAAAATTCTGAAAATTTATTCCCGAAGAATTTGACAATAGCCCACCTGCCAGCAAGGTAATACGCTTTTTACTATAACTTACAATTGGTTCAAGTTTTAAATCCACCGATTCGGCATACATATAATTGATGCCGTTCGAAAGATCATGATTGACACCAATATAAGACGAATTTTCATCCATTTCATAGGCTACTACCGTCGCGTTTACAATCACCGCCCAATTATCATTAATGTTTTTATTGTATTGTAATGCCCCGTGGTAGATACTTTCACCAAAATAGGAACCAGGATTGGCATAACTAATACGGTTGGGATGAGCGCCTAAAGCCGAATGATCTTGACGAGACATTACATTTCCATTGAATGATAATCCGCGATAAGTCGCTCTCAATCCAATTAAACTACTTTGATGCGGAATAGCGCGAATTTCGGGTTTGCTCGGATCATCCGCCTCGCCTATATAAAAAGGCGAGTTTTGCGCTGCTGAATCTACAATAAATTGGCTCTGGTCAATAGTATAGTCGGCCACATATTTATTTGTACCGTATAGGTTATAGGTAAACACATTTTTATTTTTCCCTAATTTGCCACCTATGGATGTATTAATCTCTGTCAGTCCATTTGATCCAATTCGAACGTTTGAACTTACGGCTACAGGACGTGAAATATCCGGCAATACAATATTAATTACTCCTGCCATTGCATCTGACCCGTATAATGTAGATGCAGGGTCAACGATAATTTCAATTCGTTCGGCTTGTTGGATTGGTAATTGAGAGCCTATCGGCATGCCAGGCGCGCCACTTGGACTTACAGGAAGTCCGTTGATCAATATTTTTGCATAAACATTACCCAACATTCCCCTATTTGTAAAGGTTTCGCCTAATTGAGCGGTTCCTGGTTGTGAAATCCTGTATCCTGGAATGTTTTTTAAAATATCGACTAAAGTCGAATACCCTTCGAGCGCAATTTGTTCTTTGGTAATAACGTAAATCACACGAGGAATATTTTTTTGATCCTCCATGATTCGACCCGCAGCATATACTTTCTGCTGTTTTTGTGGTTTGAAATCTATGATATCGTCCTTTGCCAACTTCTGAAAAACTAGACTTGAATCTGTGTTTTGAGCGACAACGTCAGTGTTAAACCAAAAAAGCGTAAATAGAATAACGCTAAAGCATCTTAATATTCGAAAAGTACAATGAGATGCATTTTTAAATTTAGACATAAAACAGGCAGGAGCTTTTGATGTAAATGTAAAAAAAACGTTTAATAAATTTGTATTACTACCGTATCTAAAATTAGATGAGCGGATTTAGGTAGCGAATTGACTAAATATAACCTTTTAGACTCAAATATTTACAATTGGTTTAACTGCTATTGAATTAACTTGTAATAATCTTGTTGCAGAACATTAACTATATCAGGGTTAGGGCATTCTAATATGCTATATGGCGGTAGCAAAAATCACTCAGCCAATATTAGAAATAAATTTTTTGACTAATTATTGAATGAACTTTTATTTCTCAGGATATTAAGTTAGATTTGGAATGCAGCAATAATCAACAAATACTTCAATGAAAAAATTTATTCCTATTTTAGATTGGCTACCCAATTATAAAAAAAAGAATCTTTCAGGTGATTTAAGTGCTGGAATTACGGTAGGCGTTATGCTTATTCCACAAGGAATGGCTTACGCTATGTTAGCGGGTTTAAAACCTATTTATGGTTTGTATGCTTCAACGGTTCCTTTAATTTTATATGCCATTTTTGGTACCTCAAGACAATTGGCTGTTGGGCCGGTTGCGGTGGTTTCCTTATTAATTGCAAGTGGTGTTGGTGCATTGGCCGAAATTGGTTCTGAGAGCTTTTTAGGAATGGCAATTCTACTCTCCCTAATGATTGGGGTTTTCCAGCTGTTAATGGGCTTGTTTAAGGTAGGTTTTATTGTTAATTTCCTATCGCATCCCGTGCTTTCTGGGTTTATATCGGCGGCTGCAATTTATATCGCATTCAGTCAAATGAAGCATATTTTGGGCGTCAGTATTCCGCGTGGTAAGGTGCATGAAACAGTGCAGAATATTTATTTGAAATTTGGGGAAATTAATAAATATACGCTTGCTGTTGGTTTGGGTGGTATTGCAACAATTATCATTTTAAAAAGAATAAGTAAGAAAATCCCTTTCCCACTAGTAGTGGTTTTATTAGGGATGGGAATTGGTTACTTGCTTGGTTTGGATGCAGCACCTTATGCTGTTTCAATTGTTGGAGAAGTGCCAGATGGTTTACCTTCTTTTGGAGTGCCAACGGTGAGTTATGATGCAGTAACAAGTTTAATTCCGATTGCACTAACAATTGCTTTAATTGGTTTTACTGAATCAATCGCTGTTGCCAAATCCATTCAAAAAAAGCATAAAAATTATGAAATTGATGCTAGTCAAGAATTGCTTGCATTGGGAGTTGCAAATATCGGAGGATCTTTTTTCCAAGCTTTTCCAACCATGGGTGGTTTTGCGCGAAGTGCTGTAAACGATCAATCAGGCGCTAAAACGAACTTGGCAGGAATCATAAGTGCAACTGTCGTTATTTTAACCTTACTTTTTTTAACGCCCTATTTTTATTATTTGCCAAACGCAATTTTAGCATCCATTATTATTGTGGCGGTTTTTGGTTTAATTGATTTTAAAGAAGCCAAACATCTTTGGAAAACCGATCGACGAGATTTTGCAATGTTTATGATTACTGCACTTGCCACTTTAGTCCTTGGTGTAGAAGAAGGAATAATGGTTGGGGTAGGCATTTCAATTGTAGCCCTTCTCATTCGGGTTTCCTATCCGCATATAGCCGAGTTGGGCTTAGATGAAAAAAGTAGAAAGTATTTGAACGTTGAACGATTTGAGCATATCAATACAGAAGATGAGATTTTAATTGTCCGTTTTGACGCGCAGTTATTTTTTGCCAATACCCGATATTTTCAAGATAAATTGAAAAAATTAGAAGAAAAAAGAGAAAACCTAAAAGTAGTTATATTAGATGCTAGTGGAATTAATGGAATGGATTCCACTGCCGTGCATGCTATTCTTGATCTTGTTGCGGATTATAAAAAACACAACATTCGATTCTTAATGTCTAGTGTTAGGGGACCGGTTAGAGATATAATGCGCCGTACAAAATTGCGCAGTGAAATAGGAGAGGATAACTTTTTTCTATCAATAGAGGATGCCCTTCAATACCTTGAAACGAACACGCAAAAAGAATATCAAGACATCACATTACAATCGAACGAAGATTAAGTGTTGTTTCCTTTATCTTATCATTGTCCCAAGTAGTGATCTTAATTAGACCGAATTTATCTTTTTAAAGGAACTATTTGAAACGGAATGTCAACAAGGTCAGAATATTCTAAACCGGCTTCTTGCATATCTTCGTCATCCGGATCATAATTCCAAATTACCTTTATAAAATGCGCCCCGTCAGAATGAATATCTCCTAATAGAATCAAGAGGTTAAGAATCATTTTCGAAGATGCTGTATTAAAATATTCGAGATTAACGATCAATGTCCAACCAATTTCTCTTTGCTTGTAGATTCCTTCAATCCAGTCAAAAATAGGTTGATAAAAGGTCTTGGTGTCTTCAAGGAGCGATCTTCCGCTGATCTTTAATTCTAAATTTTCTTGATTAAAATCTATAGCTGGTGTTTTCTTGGTTCCTTCAATAATAAGTCTTCTCATATGTTAGTTGGGTTAACAACAATTGTAAAAATGTTTTTTTTTAATTATAAAGAATCCGAAAATAGCGATTCTCTGTTTAATCACCTAATTCATGGGTGAGAGGTGAAACTTTATTTCCCGATTTTCTAGCGCTCAAAGAAGATAGTTTTTTCGACTCAATTGAGGATGTATGTAATTATTTGAAAACGAATATCAAGACTGAGTAAGAAGGTCAAGAGCTAAAACCGAACGAAGATTAAGTTAGGAGTCATTTAAATTTTCCACGGCGAATTGATTTCAAGTAGCTTAATTCATTAATTTTAGAGAACCCTATAAATTATAAGCGTTTATCAGTATGAAAAATAGTATTCCAATAATCGCCCTATGCACATTCATGTTTGCATGTGCATCAAATTCAGAAACAGAAGAAATGAACAACAATATGCCCACCCCACCTATTGCAGATAAAATAGAAAAGTTAATCATCACGCATGGTGATACTTTAAAAGACAATTACTTTTGGATGCGACTATCTGATGAAGAGAAAGAAGCAGATGTGCCAGATGTAAACACACAAAAGGTGTTAGATTATTTGGTTGCGGAAAACACTTATTTGGATGAGGTGATGAAACATACCGAAGATTTACAAACGGTGTTGTATGACGAAATTGTAGGTAGAATTAAGCAAGATGATGAATCCGTTCCTGTTACTAAAAACGGCTATTCTTATTATAATCGATATGAGAAAGGAGAGGATTATGCTTTGCAGTGCAGAAAATCCGTTAAAGAGGGTGTTATTGGTGCAGAGGAAATAATGCTAAATGGTCCAGAGATGGGTAAAGATCAAAGCTATTTTGCCATTGGCGGAGCAACAGTAAGTGAAGATAATAAGTTGTTGGCCTATAGTACAGATTTAGTTTCGAGAAGACAATATACCATCCATATAAAGAATTTAGAAACTGGTGACTTATTATCAGATGTAATTGAAAATACTTCAGGAGGGATTACCTGGGCAAATGACAATAAAACCATTTTTTATACCAAAAAAGATCCCGTAACACTAAGAGCAAATCAAATCTTTAGTCATACATTAGGAACAAGTTCAGACTCAGATAAATTGGTCTTTGAAGAAAAGGATGAAACCTTCACTTGCTATGTTTATAAAACAAAATCGCGTGCTTATTTAATGATTGGTTCTTCACAAACACTATCTACTGAATATCGTTTTCTAGATGCCAATAACCCAACAGGAGAATGGCAAGTTATTCAGCCACGCGAGCGTGACTTGGAGTATAGAGCTGATCATTATCAGGATGATTTTTATATCATGACCAATTTAGAGGCAAAAAATTTCCGACTGATGAAAACGCCTGTAAATAATACAGGTAAAGAGAATTGGGAAGAAGTAATACCCCACCGCTCAGATGTTTTGTTAGAAGGGATTGATATATTCAAAAATCAACTCGTTGTATCAGAAAGAAAAGCAGGCTTAACTCAAATTAGAGTCATGAATTGGGAAGGTGGAGAGGAGCATTATCTAGAATTTAATGATCCGGCTTATTCAGCAAATACATATGGAAACCCTGAATTTGATACAGACATTCTAAGGTTTAGTTATACCTCACTAACAACGCCAAACTCTGTTTACGATTATAATATGTCTGATCAAACTAAGGAATTAATGAAACAACAAGAAGTCCTCGGCGGTAAATTTGACGCGGCCAATTATACTTCAGAGCGAATTTTTGCTGAGGGTCGAGATGGGACACAGATTCCAGTTTCAATTGTCTATAAAAACGGGTACAAAAAAGATGGAAACGCCCCACTATTATTATATGCTTATGGTTCTTATGGCTATTCAATGGACGCCAGCTTTAGTTCAGTTCGTTTAAGCTTATTAGACCGTGGTTTTGCCTTTGCAATTGCACATGTGCGCGGTGGACAAGAAATGGGACGTCAATGGTACGAAGATGGCAAGCTCTTGAAAAAGAAAAACACCTTCTATGATTTTATTGACTGCGGTAAATATTTAGTAGAAAACAATTATACTTCCTCAGAACATTTATATGCCGAAGGCGGAAGTGCGGGCGGTCTGTTGATGGGAGGGATTGCAAATATGGAACCTGAATTGTGGAATGGGATCATTGCTGCTGTTCCTTTTGTAGACGTTATCAATACCATGTTAGACGAAAGCATTCCTTTAACAACTGGTGAATTTGACGAATGGGGAAACCCAAAAGTCAAAGAATATTATGATTATATCAAGTCATATTCACCCTATGATAATGTAGAAGCGAAGGATTATCCTAACCTCTTAATCACAACCGGATATTGGGACAGCCAAGTTCAATATTGGGAACCAGCTAAATGGATTGCCAAATTGCGCGATCTTAAAACGGATGACAATAAATTGTTGATGCGTTGCAATATGGAAGTTGGCCATGGTGGCGCTTCAGGCAGATTTGAGCGCTATAAAGAAGTGGCGCTAGAATATGCCTACTTGATGGATTTGGAAGGGATTAAGGAGTAGATCCTTTATTTACTGATTTCGTTTTTATAGAAAAATCGCTTTCTCCTGTTTTATTGAGTTTTCAATGGAGTTGGGTGTGAAAAATCAGCGATCATCAGCTTAGGTCTTTGCCAAGATCCTTCACCAAAGGTTACGGCCGTCGGTGAAAGGCTTCTGCCGACGGGGAAATCTGCGCGCTACATTGAGCCTGCCGAAATGTTGTTAGTGTTCCATTGACTGATATTCATTCATAGTTCAGTAGGTTGTTCAACCTATTCGTTGGGGAGTGTTTCCCTGAGTGTTGTACAGGTTTTATCCTGTAAATCAGTTTGTTATTTGGTTTTTAGTGGTTTAGGTTTTAGATTTGGGTTATTATTAATCTTTAAAACTTATTTTATTATGGCTAGACCAATTGATTTAAACGAAGCGAAAACATTAATTCACAATTATCATGATTATGGCTCAGATCGTCATTTCGATTTAAATACTGTAATGATTTCAGGGTATAAATATAAACGACATGAGTTAATCAGTTTAATGGGGGTCGGTCAGAATGATGAACTCATCATAATGCTTGCTCTTGACATTTCGGCCGCTCATTTAAGGTTAGTCTTGGGGAAATTAGTCTCGAATCAAATAGATGTGAATTCTATGATCATTGACTCACATGACCCGTGTGTTGATCAGTTAATTATACAAGATCCTTTTAGTGAAAATGAAAACGATAATAAAAAAGCGGGGAGAGGTGAGGTAATCCTGCCTGCTCACCTTAGAACTGATCATGATAATCACATAAATAGAAATTTCTCCGACACTCTTCGCAACGTGACCTTCGATCAAATTAGAGCTTATGTTGTTGAACATGATGATTTAACTAGCATAGGTCTTCTAGATCCTGTAACACCTGCAAATAGCTCAGACGAGTTTCTACTCATGCCTATAACTAGAAGCACGGATCATCTAAGAACTCTTAATTCTAAACCTTATTTGAGTTTTGCGTTTGCGAAAGTTATAAACGGAACAGTCCAAAATATTGCTAGAGAATATTTTAGTCCTTGTCCAAATGACTGTACTGACTATTATACATATTTTCACTAGGGAGATTGGTGAAATTAAAGGTGAGCATTATCTAGTTCACCTTTAATTTTACTTATTCTAAAATTACTATATTGAAGAAAGTTTACCCCCAAAACTAATATATTTTGCACGCGACTTTTTATATCATACTTGCAATTACTTCAGCATTCGGCATTCTTTTTATAAAACGCCTTGACAATCCATTCAAATTGCTTTCCTTCTTCATTTTTACGGTTCTTGTTTCTGAAATGATCAACAAATATTTAGTAACTAAAATTGGCACGAATTTCCCTGGAATGCATGTCTTTAGTTATGTCGGTGTGATTTTTAATGGGTTAATTTACGATCAGGTTTTAAAAGACAATCTACGCGATCGGAAAATTGTTTTTAGCACGACAGTAATTGCCATAACCTTATTGATTTTAAACTTGATTTATTTGGAAGGTTTTTTCGAATTCCCTAGCCATGGATTAATCATTAACGCTTTTCAAATCGTAATTTTCGTATTTTTAACTTATGTTAAACTCCTGAATAATAACCATAAACGAGCAATTTATACTCAGGCCACTTTTTGGCTGAATTCAGGAAATTTCTTGTTTTACGGAATCACATTTAACATTTTTGCTTTTTTCAACTATCTCTATATACCAGAGAATATAGACTGGACTTATGCTTTGATTAAATATGCCAACTTTGCCATGTACATTTTCTTTTTTATAGCAATTGTATTGAATTCAAATGAAACGAATGAATGATGAAAATGTTTTAATCCCAGTCATAGCATCCACCTTACTAATGGGGATGATCATAGTCTTCGTCATCTATTTCATCATCCTTTACCGTAAAAAACAACGCAACTTCCAGCAAGAAAGAGACGCTTTCAAACAAGCACTACTAAAAACAGAAATTGAAATTAAAGAACAAACCCTCGGAAACGTCTCACGAGAACTCCACGATAATTTAGGGCAAATTGCTGCCTTAGTTAAAATAAACCTTTCAATCTTAAAAATTGAAAAAGAGCCGGAAAACGAGCTATTGTTGAACGATTCAATTGGCTTATTAAAAAACTTGATCACAGACATCAAAGACCTTTCTTTAAGCCTTAAGGGCGAGAATTTAAATCGTTTTGGTTTAATAAAAATGGCTGAGATCGATTTTAAGCGCTGTCATAATATGGGCAAGTTCAAAATTCTTTTTGAACATGAATTTAATGAAGAAGATTTAGCTTTTGAAAAGCAAATTTTCGTTTATCGAATGATTCAAGAAATTTTCAATAATATTCTCAATCATGCTAGGGCTACCGAGGTTAAAGTGCAAATTCGTTCCAACCTAAATCAAACAACTTTGAAAGTGCAAGATAACGGCGTTGGATTCGATACTGCGCAGCAAGCCAAAGGATCAGGATTAATGAATTTGGAAGAACGCTGTCGTTTAATCAATGCTGAGTTAAACCTTAAAAGCGAAGTAGGTTTAGGTACTTCAATTACCATTCAAATTAACAGCAACGCTAGTTAGTGATCTGCTTCTTCAGCCTCCAGATACCATCTTTATTAATATAAAATCGCGGCTATCTGAATCATCAGTTGATTTCACCTTAACAATGTTGTTGGTAACATCTATTAATGAAACATACATAGAACCTTGCCCATTACCCGCTTGGTTGGCAGGAAGGACTAAAAACCGATCGCCATCAAAAACATTGTAAAAAGTAACGGAGGCATTTCCAGAAGAGAGTGAACCTGTATTTACAAAACTGCTATAAGCTCCATCTCCGGCAACACCACTAAAGGTTAACACTTCTGGAGCAACCGTTCCACTGTAGTTCTTTGTACAATTAACAATTGAATTATTAACAATGTGTAAAGGAGATGAATTAACACCGTATGTTATGCCTGTATCACAGGTTTTAATAAAGTTTCCAAGAATGCTAGCCCCATAGCAATATGCCAAGGTTAGTCCTGTTGTACAATTATAAATATGGTTGTCTTTTAAGGTTCCATCTGGACTGTAAAATGAAATACCATTTTCCATTTCTTTAATTTGGTTGTCAGATATCTGATTTCTTGGACATGAATTGTTCATTCCAATTGAAGTCCCCATTTTGTTATATCCAATGCACTTATTATTGGCAACAAGGCTGTCCGCAACACGATCTAACCAAATATGATAAGCATATTTCGCTGCTGCTGAAGTGCTTTTGATCAAGTTGTCTGTTATTGTAAAGTCGGTGAAAGTAGCTCCGCTATTATTATTCGCACATTCTAAAGAGATGGCGACATAATCAAAATCTCGGATGATATTATTCGAAATCATACACGTTGCAGCTGGAGCGCTTTCTATACTTTGAATGACGATTCCCTCAGCATCTACTTTTTCTATCGTATTACCAATAATTTTTAAATTTCGATTAGCACCTTCCAAAAAGTAGAGTCCCATGCTGTGATCAATGGTAATGTCAGAAGAATTAGATCGGATATAGTTGTTTAAAATGTCAAGATATTGCACCTCGTTGCCATAAGCACAGACCCCAGAATAAAATTGATCAACAATTTTATTTTCTGAAATGGTGTTGTACTCACTACTACCAACCACTTGAATTGCTCCGTAATCAGCATGTGCTACAGGATAATTATTGCATTTTTCAAAAAAATTGTGAGAGATTATATTATAATTACCTGTAAGCTGAACTGCTCCGCCATTACCGTCATGAAAATTGCAATTTTTAACGCGATTATAATTCCCTGTTAATTGTACAAGTCGACCATAATTATAAGGGCCTGGTACCCCAATAGCTTCAGCCCAACCTTGAAAGGTCAGTCCGTCAATTGTTAAATATGCGCCCTCCAAAGTGAATCCTCCTCCAGCACCATTTTGATTGGGTACACTATCTGAACCTCTGCATATTATAACGGCTCCAGTACCGTAAAAGCGTAGATTATTTAAGTCTGTTTTATAAATGGGTTTATCCAGCCAATAATTACCTGGAGGGAAATATATTTCATCACCGACTACATTTGCTGCATCTATTGCTGCTTCAAATGCCGATTCATTATTTGTGCCAGGGCTTGCATCATTTATCCAATTTGCTACTGCTCCGTAATCAGTTACGTTAATCATAGTTAGGTTAGGTTCGTTCTGTCAATCAAGATAGTGATTTTTTCACTTAATGATTTAAGTGTTTCTCTTAGGGATAAAAATGAGGTGGCATTGAGATACGCTTTCATTTACCCAATCATTGGATTTAGGGGTGAGTCTTATTCCTTTTTAGTATGTATGAACTTCACCAAAACAACCGTTTTTACAGGGGTTGGCTAAATTGAAAATGTCAGTTGAGAGATTGCTGCTATTGCATATCTGTTAAGGTCTTGATGAGACAATTACTCTTCAGCATAAGCGCGCATTATATCCATAGAGCTGACCATCCCCACCACTTGTGCATTCTCCATAATGACTAGGTGATGAACACCGAATTTCACCATTTTATTAGCTGCATCCTTAACGCTATTGTGTTTAACTCCAATATGTACCCGTTTAGACATAATTTCTTCAACTAGCATGGATTCGTCATGACATGAAACTAAATCAGCTGAAGAAACAATACCTGATATTCCACCGTCATCTCCTATGACTGGAACAGCATTGATTCGTTTTCGGGTGAACATATCCTTTAGATTTGCTACTTTGATTTTCGGCTGAGTGAACACTACTGGTGCATTCATAATATCTTCAATTCTCTTCATCTGAGGCAGTTATAATTTGTTTGAATGTATGAAAGATTAAGGTAATTAAATATGATAAAAGTCATTTAATAGCAGCTATTAAATGGGGTAAATAACCAGTAGTATTTAGTGAAACTTATAAAATGCATGCTGAAAGGAGATCAATAAACCCCAAATTAAATGGTGGGAGCAAGAGCCAATCTCACGCAAACTAATCTGACAAAAAAGGAAAATTAACTCGTTTTTTAGGCTCGCTATGAAATTTCTAAAGCTTTCAAAATTAATATAGAGGATGTATGCTTACTTCGATTAAATTGTCCGCTCACAACCAAAATAGATAAAAACAAAAATCCTCAATTTCTGAGGACTAGATCTTCTCTATGTGCAAGAAATGGAAGTTCGCACAAGGTTCGATAAATATCAAAATAACAACAGCTGTATTAACAGCTTGGTGGGGTTTTGCATAGAAGATGATTGTAATATCCAGTCATTTCAAGGGTTAGATTGAACAACTATCGCCACCTTCTTTTACGCCTATCTTTTTTAATATTTTACTCATTAAGCACCATTTTGTCAAACTCGACTGGATGAGATTAATGGCTACAAAAGCTGTGAATAAGAAAAAGTAACTGTTTACATAATATCCCAGAACAATAGAGATTAGCACAAAGCTACCCGCTATTAATTTTATTGAATCGTTGATTGTCATTTTTGGCATAATAGACAAAATTTAGGCTGTTTATAATTAAGTATCTTCAAGTGGACAAAAATTAGGCTGTATATTTTAGAGGAATTAGACTCCAAAAAAAGCATCAATAAATTTCATTTTTCTTT